>DAOLDD010000001.1:0-205487 GCA_035327585.1 Kiritimatiellia bacterium
TGTGGGTGGTCCGGGCGCTCCGCGCACGGAAAACGCCGCGCGGAGCGCGGCGTCCGCGATGCGGATGCGCCGGATCGCGCTTGGTTGGCGCTTGTCCCGGTAGCCGGGGAACTTTTGCTCCTGCGGGATCCGGCTCCGCAAGGCTGCGCCGAGACAAGCAAGCCCGCAGGGGGCAAAGGAAAACCGGGGAATGTCCGCGAAATTCAATCGTTGTCCCTTTGGCAATGCCCTGTAGAATTCCGGGATGCTCAAACGCCTGCTCCATCTCCCCCTGCATTGGCAAATTCTCATCGCGCTGATCGCCGCGGTCGCGGCGGGACTGGCGACCGGCGGCCTGAGCGGCGAGCCGGTGGACTGGGCGCTGAATGCGTACCGCATGCTCGGCACGCTCTTCCTCAATGCGCTCCGCATGATCACCGTGCCGCTCGTCGTCACCGCCGTAATCAGCGGCATTGCGCAAATTGGCGGTGGACGCGACTTCGGCAGGCTTGGCGCGAAAACACTCGGCTTCTACATGCTCACCACCACCCTCGCCGTCCTGACCGGACTGCTGGTCGTCCAGCTCATCCAACCAGGCCTCGTCAACGGCCAGCCCGCACGCGACCTCATTGGTCTCTCCGCTGACACCGCGGAGGTGCAACAAAAAGTCGCCGGGCGGACGGGCCAGGATTTCGCCGACGTGCTGCTGCGCATGGTGCCGTCCAACCCCATCGCGGCCGCCGCCGAAGGCGACATGCTCGGCCTCATCGTCTTTTCCCTGCTCTTCGGCTTCTTCCTCTCGCGCCTGCCTGGCGGTTCGGGTGGGACACTGACCGGTTTGATTCAATCGACCTTCGACGTGATGATGCGCCTCACCGACTGGATCCTGCGCTTCGCCCCGCTGGGCGTGTTTGGCCTCGTCGCCCGTGTCGTCGCCACCACCGGCCTTGACGCCTGGCGTCCACTCGCGGCCTTCTTCTCCACCGTCGTCCTCGCGCTCGGCGCGCATATGTTCATCACCATGCCGCTGCTGCTCATCCTGCTCGCGCGTGTGAAACCCTGGCGTCACTTCCGCGCCATGGCCCCCGCCCTGCTCACCGCGTTTTCCACGAGTTCCTCCACCGCGACCGTGCCCGTCTCGTTGGATTGCCTTGAAAAACGGGCGGGCGTTTCCAACCGCGTCGGCAGCTTCGTCGTCCCGCTCGGCGCGACGGTGAACATGGACGGCACCGCGCTCTACGAATGCGTCGCCGCCCTCTTCATTGCGCAGGCGTACGGCCTTGAACTCACGTTCACCACGCAATTCACCGTCGTCGCGCTCGCGATTCTCACGTCCATCGGCGTCGCCGGCATCCCCGCCGCCAGTCTCGTCGCCATCGTGCTCATTCTGCAAAACATCGGCCTGCCCGCCGAAGGCATCGGCCTGATCCTCGCCACCGACCGCATCCTCGACATGTGCCGCACCACGGTAAACATCTTCGGCGACGCCACGGGCGCCGTCGTCATCGCCAAGTCGGAGGGCGAATCCAACGTCCTCGCCACGCCATAGCCCGCGACCAGAAATGCCCATCAATCCCCAGCACGATTTTGGGACGCGTGAATGCCCCTCGTGCGCGACGGAGGTCGCGGCGAACAACAACCGGTGCCCGATCTGCGGCTACGAATTTCCCGCCCCCTCCCCCCGCCAGCGCGGCTTTCGCCTTGGGGGCGCCCTCCTCATGCTGGCCATCCTCGCATTCCTCATCCTGGCCGGCCTATGGTAGCGTGGCGATTACCTGCGTGGCAGCCGAAGTATGGCGCGCAAAGATCAATGACTGGCAAGTATGGGGGAAACTGCTAGATTCAAAGCATGAGTCCGACGGTCTTCCGGTATCGTGGCTACCGTTTCTTCTTCTCGCGTGAAGAAACGCGGATGCATGTCCATGTGTACTGTCCGGATGGTGAAGCCAAATTCTGGATCGATCCCATCGTCGCATTAGCCGTGAATCAGGGTTTATCCCAGAAGCAGCTTGCGGAAATTCACCGGGTCATTGAGGGCAAAAAGAATGAAATCGCAAAAGCATGGCACAAGCACTTCAGCGCCTGAAGTTACCCACATCTCTGCTCATGGCCTCTGGATTTTGGTTCGAGGATCGGAGTACTTTCTGTCCTACGAAGCGTATCCATGGTTCAGGACGGCAACCATCGCCCAAGTCTTGAACGTGCGACAGCTTCACCAACACCACCTTCACTGGCCCGATCTCGACGTAGATCTGGAGTTGGACGGGCTCAATTGCCCCGAATCCTATCCATTGGTGTACAACTAGCGTTGGCCTCGATAGTTTAGTCGCTCACCGGAGTAGGCGGCAAGGGCCTGCCGCCCTCCACAGAATGGAGCATGTGTGCTGGAGGGCGCCGCGCCGTCGGCGCCGGACGGGACAACCACTAGACTTATGAGCACAAAAAAGCGGCGGCCCGGAGGCCGCCGCTTTTTTTGTGATCGTGTGAGGATCAATCAGCCGCAGGAAGCATCCTTCTTGCCGGCTTTCTTATCCATCTTCGCGTCGAACTTCGCCCGCTGCTCCTCGGTGAGAACCGAACGGATCTCATCCTTGGACTTCGCGCACGCGTCCACCGTGCTGCCCGCTTCCTTGCAGGCCGCTTCGATGGTCGCGATTTTAGCCTTCTGGTCGTCCGTCAGCTCAACGCCCGACAGGGCGGATGTGCAGGCGGAAACCTGTTTCTCGGCCTTGGCTTTGCCACCCGCCGGGCAGCACGCGCCGCCGGCCCAACTCGACACGACTCCAGCGGCCAACAGGACCGCAAGTGCAACAATCATACGTTTCATGGTTTTTCCTCCGAATTGGGTTAACATACGCGATTCAGGCGCAAGGTAAAGCGGGACCGGCGACTTTTCAACCGATCCGATCCAGCGTCACAAACGCGAAAGAGAAGGCATGCCGCTCATCGGCGGCATGCTCCTCGCGATGGATTTCGCGCCAGGCGGAACGGTCCCAAGCCGGACAGCACGTGTCGCCCGGCACAGCGGCATGCACTTCCGTCAGATACACGCGATGGGCCAGCGGAAAGGCCTCCGCATACAAGCGGGCGCCGCCAATGATGAAGATCTCCTCCGCTCCGGCCAGCAGGTCAAGGGCCGCCGACAGCGAGACGACGACCTCCGCGCCTTCGGGTTGGAACTCCGCGCGGCTGGAGACAACGACATTGCGGCGGCCGGGCAATGGACGCCCCAGCGATTCCCATGTTCGCCGCCCCATCACCACGGGCTTGCCCATCGTCACGGCTTTAAAATGGCGAAGGTCGTTCGGCAACCGCCACGGCAATTGTCCGTCCAGCCCAATGACGCTGTTTTCCGCCACGGCCACGATGATGGAAATCCGCATGATCAGACCGCGATGGGCGCCGCAATGGCGGGATGGCACTGGTAATTTTCGAGCGTGAAGTCCGCAAAACGAAAATCGAAAATGGACCTCACGTCCGGATTCAGGCGCATGACGGGCGCGGGATACGGTTCACGCGAAAGCTGGAGATCGGCCTGCTCCAGATGGTTCAGGTAAAGATGCGCGTCGCCGAGCGTGTGCACGAACTCGCCCGGCCGCAATCCGGTCACCTGCGCCATCATCATGGTGAGCAGCGCGTAGGAGGCGATGTTGAACGGGACGCCGAGGAACACATCCGCGCTGCGCTGGTACAGCTGGCAGGAGAGCGCGCCGTTCGCCACGTAGAACTGGAACAAACAGTGGCAGGGTGCGAGCGCCATGCGGTCAATTTCGCCGGGGTTCCACGCGGTCACGATCAAGCGGCGGGAATCGGGGTTCTCGCGGATCTGCCGCACCACGTCGGCAATCTGGTCCACCACCCGACCATCCGCCGTTCGCCACGAGCGCCATTGCGCGCCGTACACCGGGCCGAGGTCGCCATTCGCGTCCGCCCACTCGTCCCAAATCGTGACCTTGTTCTCCTTGAGATAGGCGACGTTCGTGTCGCCTTTCAGGAACCAGAGCAGTTCGTGGATGATGGAGCGGAAATGTAGTTTCTTCGTCGTGACCGCCGGAAACCCCGCCGCGAGGTCGAACCGCATCTGGTGCCCGAACACGCTCAACGTGCCGGTCCCCGTCCGATCCGACTTGCGGACGCCCTCATGGCGAACGCGGCGCAAGAGATCAAGATAGGGTTTCATCGGAAGGGGAGTTTTACCACGGAGACACGGAGGGCGCGGAGAGGAAAAACGGGCGATTCATCGCACCGCTGTTCTGTGAATTCCGCGTTTTCCGTGATTATTCATTCTGCTTCTCCAACTTCAGCACCGCCTGGACTGCGACCTGGATCGCGCCGCGGATGTTTTTGTCGAGCGACAGGGCGTCCTGCCCGGGCGCCGTCCATGGCGTGCGGTCGGAGACGGTGCAAATCGTGCCCGCGCGGAGACCGAACAGATTGCACATCGTGAACAAAGTGGCCGACTCCATTTCGACGTTCAGCACGCGGGCCCGCTTCCAATTCGCGCAAATGTCGTTCATCCCATGCTGTTCGTAGCCGCCGAATGACATCGGGAGGATCGCGCCGTCTTTGCCGACGACTTTGTTGCGGGAATAGAATCCATCGACGGAAACCGTCAGGCCGGCGTGCCAGCGTTCGCCTGATTCGCGCGCGGCGTCCACCAGCGCGGACACGACCCGGTAATCCGCGACGGCCGGGTATTCCAATCCGACGTAACTGCGCGAGGTGCCCTCGTCGCGCACCGCGCCGGTCGAAATGACGTAGTCGCCCAACTCGACTTGATCCGCGATTGCGCCGCTGTTGCCGACGCGTATGAACGTGTGCGTGCCAAGTTTCGCGAGTTCCTCGACGAGGATCGCGAGCGAGGGCCCGCCGATGCCCGTCGACGCGGCGGTCATCCGCACGCCCTGGACCGTGCCGGTGTGAACGACGTATTCACGAACACGGCAGACTTCCTGAAGGTCGTCCCAGCCCTCGCTGATTTTCGGCACCCGCCCCGGATCGCCCGGCAGGAAGGCGTACCCCGCCACCTCGCCCTCGCCCAACCCCGTGATGATCTGCGCGTTTTTTTTCATCTCGCCTCCCAATCGAATTCCCTATCCGAATCCAAATCTGAATCCATTTCCAATTGCCAATTTCGAATTGCCAATTGCAGATGTTTCCCGTTCTCGTGTCCTCGCCTTTCGATCCCGATTTCGACTTCTTGACCCGCGCTCCATACATATTATGGTTCAACCCCTATGACAACAGCAGACGAATCCGCCGCCATTGCCGAAAGCTGGGTCTGCACCTGCTGCGGTTACGTCTATGACCCGGAAATCGGCGACCCCGAACATGGCGTGCCGCCCGGCACGCGTTTCCAGGACCTCCCCGAAGGCTGGGTCTGCCCGCTTTGCCTCGCGCTGAAAAAGGCGTTTGATCCGCTGTAGCCGTCCACGCTGGGGGGAGCAGCAAGGGCCTGCTGCCCTCCAACCTGGATTGACGATCACAGGAGGGCGCCGCTAACGATTCTGCCACTCCTGATCCGATCCGACGAGCAGCCGATCGGCCTCGGCCGGGCCCCAGCCGCCTGCGGTATATTCCGCGATGGGAAATTCGGGGCGCTGCCGCCAGGTCTTCAGAACGGGATCCACCACTCGCCACGCCGCCTCCACCTCGTCCGACCGCGTGAACAGGGTGGAATCGCCGCGCAGCACATCGAGCAGCAGGCGCTCGTAAGCCTCGGGCAACTGACGCTGCCACGTCTCGGAATAGGAAAAATCCATCGCGACGTTCTCAACCTGCACCTGCATGACCGGTCGCTTCGCGGCGAAACGGAGGGAAATGCCCTCGTCGGGCTGGATGCGGAAAACCAACTGGTTCGGGCTCGCTCCGCTCAAGTCGCACACGTCGCCATCACATTCCACCGTCTGGAAAAGTTGGAGCGGCGGTTTCTTGAATTGCACGACGATTTCCGTCACGCGGCGCGCCAGCCGCTTGCCGGTCCGGAGATACACCGGGACACCGGCCCAGCGCCAGTTGTCAATGAACAGCCGCATCGCGAGGTAGGTCTCCGTGCGCGAGTCCGGCGCAATGCGGTCCTCCTCCCGATAGCCCGGGACCGCGCGGTCTCCGTTCTGCCCGGCGGTGTATTGTGCGCGCACGACGGCGCGTTCCAATTCGTCCGCCTTCAGCGGGCGAATGGATTGCAGAACTTTCACCTTCTCGTTGCGCAGCGCGTCAGCGGTCAGGCTCGCGGGCGCTTCCATCGTCACGAGGCACATCAACTGGAGCAGGTGATTCTGCACCATGTCGCGCAGCGCACCGCTGGCGTCGTAGTAGGCGCCGCGGCCGCCTTCCATCCCCACCGTTTCCGCGGCGGTGATCTGGATGTGGTCGACATACTGGCTGTGGAAGAGCGGCTCGAAGATCGCGTTGGCGAAGCGGAACGAGAGGATGTTCTGGACCGTCTCCTTGCCGAGGAAATGATCGATGCGATAGACCTGCGTCTCGTGCAGATGATGGAGGACGTCGCGATTCAGCGCGCGCGCCGAATCGAGATCCGTGCCGAAGGGTTTTTCGATGACCACGCGGGTCCAGTGCTCCCCGTCCGGCGGATGCACCAGACCGGCGGCTTTCATATGGCCCAGGACCGGCGAGAAGAGTTCGGGCCGGATCGACAGGTAGTGCAGGTGATTCGGCGGGAACTGGCGACGGTCGAACAGGCGGGTGTGCAGCGCGCGGAACGACTCGTATTGCTCGATGTCGCCGCGGTGATAGAACACATGGTCGCAAAAGCTGCGCAACACCTCATCGCGCACCGGCAGCCGGCTGAATTTTCGGATGGCCTCCTGTGCGATCTCGCGAAACGCCGCGTCGTCATACTCGCGTCGGGCGAATCCGACGACGGCGAATTGCGCGGGCAACAACCCCTGCACATACATCGCGAACAGCGCCGGCAGCAGCTTGCGCTGCGTCAGGTCGCCGGACGCGCCGAGAATGTTGATCGTCACCGGGTGCGCGAGACGCATGGACGGGAACGCCGGAATCGCGGACTCGGCGGCTTCGCAAACAGCAGTTGAAGGGGTTGCACTCATTTCTTTCGCGGGGCGGCGTCGTTCAAACGCCAGTCAAAATCCGTATGGCGGACCGAAAATCGTCCCGGCACATCGCGCACACCCCACTCCACCGGGACGATCACGCGCACATAGGCTTCCACGCTGCCCGACTGCCGGACGAAGTCGGGCGCGTACCACTTGAATACGGGGGAAAGATGCATGCGTTTCCGTTCCGTGTCGATGCGGTTGTACGGCGCGCTGGCGAGGAAAACACGGGCCTGGTCCGCAATCTGGTCAAAAAAGCGGTCGCCCCGGTAAGGTTCCCCGCGCAGCGGCGGACTGGCGCGCGCACCCTGGCACAGGGCCAGATGAACGCCCGCCTCGCGATAGTCGCGGCGAATATAGTTCCGCAGCAGGATGTTCAGGGAAATGCGATGGCCGAACAGGGAAACCGACGGCCAGTCAAAGGGATCACCGCTGAACCAGCCGCCAGCCTTGCGGATGCTCGAAAGCGGATAGTCATCGACCGCGATCTTGAGCACCGCAAGGTTGTAGACGTTGACCAGATAGGCCAGCCGCGCCGGCACGGTCCAACCATCAAACTCCCGCGCAGTGACAGCCGCGTAGCCTGCGATACAGGCGTCCAATGCCTCGCGATTCGCCGCCAAGCCCCGGTAGTCCACCAGCCCGTCGCGCACATGCGCGGACAGCAACGCGGCATACCGCGCGTCCGGCGACTCCTCCGCGCGGAGCGATCCGACGAAAGTCAGCACACAGATCGCAACCGCCACCAAGCGCCTGTAGCCGCGCCCGCTGGGCGCGGATTGTGCTCCGCGACCCGACCCCCGCCCCCACCGTGGGCGTCTACAGAAAGCTCCGGCGCTAAAGCGATTAACCATGTGGATATGTCAGCCCCCCACCCCCATGCCTGACAAGCGTTTTCTATCGGCATCCGCAGTCATTTCGGGGAAAACCTTATGAGCAAAGTACTTGAAGGATTGGGGGCCTCCTGTTTTCATGCAGATTCGTCGAAGGCTACATTATGAACATTGTCGTATTGCGTGAGAACACCAGCGGTGAACGACGGATTCCCCTGATCCCGCCGTCCGCAGAAAAACTCGTGAAGCTGGGCGCGAACGTGCAGATCGAATCGGGCCTCGGCGCCACGATCGGGCTTGCCGATGAGGCCTACACCAAGGTCGGCGCGCAAATCTTCCCGGACCGGCCCGCGGCGCTCGCGGCGGCCGATCTCGTGCTCCGCCTCCGGAAGCCGGATCCCGCGGATCTCCCGTCGATCAAAAAAGGCGCGCTGCATGTCAGCTATCTCGACCCCTTCAACGAGAAGGCCCTGGTCCGGGCGCTCGCCGCTTCCGGAGTCAGCGCGTTCAGCCTCGAATTGATTCCGCGATCCACCATCGCGCAAAAGATGGATGTCCTGAGCTCCCAAGCGAATCTGGCGGGCTACGTCGCGGTGGTCCTGGCCGCCCAGCGGCTCGACAAAATTTTCCCGATGATGTCGACCCCGGCGGGCACCATTGCGCCGGCGCGCGTCTTCATCATCGGCGCGGGCGTCGCGGGCTTGCAAGCCATCGCCACCGCCAAGCGCATGGGCGCGATCGTGGAGGCGTTCGACACGCGCGCCGTCGTGGAGGAACAGGTCAAGTCGCTCGGCGCAAAATTCGTCAAAGTGGACCTCGGCGAGACCGGCCAGACCAAGGACGGCTACGCGAAGGCGCTGACGGAGGAGCAGCTCGCCAAGCAGCGCGAAGCGATGGCCCGCCATTGCGCCGGAGCCGACGTGGTGATCACGACTGCCCAGGTCTTCGGGCGCCCGGCCCCGCGCATTCTGACCGCCGCAATGGTCGCCGGCATGAAGCCGGGCAGCATCGTCGTCGACCTCGCGATCGAAACCGGCGGCAACGTTGAAGGCGCGGTGCTCGACCAGGAGGTCGAAGTCAACGGCGTCCGCATCATCGGCCTCGGCAACCTCCCGGGCCGGGTGCCGGTGCATGCCAGCCAGATGTTTTCCAGCAACCTCGTTAATTTCGTCGAACACTTTTGGGACAAAACGAACAAGACGTTCGACCTGCGGATGGACGACGAAATCATCAAAGGCAGTTTGGTCACGCACGGCGGCGAAGTCGTGCACCCGGTGATCAAGCCGCTGATTGGGAAGGAATAATTGTCATGATGCTCCTGCTGTTTGTTTTCGTCCTGGCGATCTTCCTCGGCGTCGAGCTGATCGCCAAGGTTCCCTCCCAGTTGCACACGCCGCTGATGTCCGGGTCGAACGCCATCTCCGGCATCACCATCGTCGCCGCCATCATCGCGGCGGGCGTGGATGACGGGCACTGGCAGACGACCCTCCTGGGCACGCTCGCAATGGCACTGGCCACGGTGAATGTCGTGGGCGGCTACCTGGTCACCAACCGCATGCTCGGCATGTTCCGCAAGAAGGATGGAGGCGCCAAGTAAGATGAACGCCGACACCCTCATCCAATTCAGCTACATCGTCGCCTGCATCCTGTTCATCTTCGGCCTGAAGATGCTGGGCAAGGCGGACACCGCGCGCCGCGGCAACCTGATCTCCTCGCTGGGCATGCTGCTCGCGGTCGTCGTCACCCTGCTGCACCGGGACATCATTTCCTACCAGTGGATCATCGTCGGCGCGGTCGTCGGCACCCTGTTCGGCGCCATCGCGGCGCAGCGGGTCAAGATGACGGCCATGCCGGAAATGGTCGCACTGTTCAACGGGTTCGGCGGTCTGGCCAGCCTGCTCGTCGGCTGGTCCGAATATCACCGGCATCCCGACAGCGCGACCTTCACGGTGGTCGCCACGGCGCTCGCCGTGTTGATCGGCGGCATCACGTTCTCCGGCAGCATGATCGCGTTCGCGAAACTGGCGGAAAAAATCACCGGGAAACCAATCCTCTTCGGCGGTCAACAGATCGCAAATGCGCTGCTGCTGCTCGCCGCGGTTGGCTGCGCGGTCTGGGTGAGCGTCGACCCGACGGCGGCCTATCCGGCGTTCGTCGCGATGGTCGTGCTCTCCTTCCTGCTTGGCGTGCTCGCGGTGATCCCGATCGGCGGCGCCGACATGCCCGTGGTCATCTCGCTGCTCAACAGCTATTCCGGTCTCGCCGCCTGCGCCGCCGGTTTTGCGATCAACAATACCGTGCTCATCGTCGCGGGCTGCCTCGTCGGCGCCAGCGGCATCATCCTCACCCAGATCATGTGCAAGGCCATGAACCGCTCGCTGGCGAATGTGCTGTTCAGCGGCTTCGGTGCGGCCACGACGAAGAAGAGCGAAGGCTACAAGGGCGAAGCCAAGCCGATCAGCGCGGAGGACACCTACCTCATGCTCGAGGCCGCGCGCTCGGTCGTCATCGTGCCCGGCTACGGCATGGCCGTTGCGCAGGCGCAGCACGCCGTGCGCGAAATGGGCGAACTGCTCATCGCGAACGGCTGCGATGTCCGCTATGCGATCCATCCCGTCGCGGGCCGCATGCCCGGCCACATGAACGTGCTGCTGGCCGAGGCAAACGTGCCGTACGAACAACTGGTCGAACCGCAGGACGTGAATCCGATCATGGAGACCGTGGATGTCGCCATGGTCATCGGCGCAAACGATGTCGTGAACCCCGCGGCGCGCGAGGACAAGGCGAGCCCGATCTACGGCATGCCCATCATCAACGTGGACATGGCCCGGACGGTCATCATTCTCAAACGCAGCATGGCGTCCGGCTTTGCCGGCATCGACAACCCGCTGTTCTTCAAGGACAACGCGCGCATGTTGTTCGGCGACGCCAAGGCGACCGTTTCCGCCCTCGTGGGCGAATTCAAGGGTTGATCCGGTGGAGCTGAAGCCTGCCCCCGCGCGCGGCGTCATGATGCGCACGCTCTGCTTTCCCGACGACGCGGCGCTCTCCAGCGAACTGGCGCGGACGCTCGCCGGCGCGCTGGCCGGTCCCCATGCGGCGCCCACCGGCATCATGCTGGCTGGCGGCTCCACACCGCTCGCCGCGTACGCGCTGCTCGCCGGCATGAACCCCGCGATCGACCCGAACGTCCGCATCCTCTTTTCCGACGACCGGCATGTGCCCCCGGATCACCCGCAAAGCAACTTCAAACACATCGCCCCCCTGCTCCTGCGGGCGGGCATCGGAGAATCGAGGATACTGCGCATACGCGGCGAGTATTCGTTGGATGACGCTGTGCAGGATTTCGATACGCAGTTGAAAGCCTTCTTCGCGGCGGGCGGCGTCGTTCCACTGGGCCTGCTCGGTTTGGGCGCCGACGGACATACGGCGTCCCTGTTCACGCCGGATGATCTGAAGCGCGCCGAGGGAAAGCTCGCCGTGGGCGTGCAGCGTCCCGACGGCCTCCGCGGCGTGAGCGCGACGCCCGGCGTGCTGGCCCGGGTCCAACGCATCCTGTTCGTTGTCGCCGGCGCGGGAAAGAAGGCGATGGCGGAACAGTTGGTGCGGAAGCCCACCGCCATCACCGCCGGCCTCGCCGTGCGCGGCCATCGCGGTACGGAATTGTGGACGGATCTCGCGGCCTGGCCGCTGGGGAAGTGATTCCCGCGGCGGAAGAGCGCGGTCAGCGACCGCGTCTACAGTGCCTGTAGCCGCGCACGTTGGGAGCGTTAGACATTCACATCACCGCGAGCGGGAGCGGCTCGCCGCTTCGAGTCGCTTGCGCTCCGAGGGGGTGAGTGCGTGGATTCCTTCGCGCGCGATTTTTTCAAGCAAACGGTCCACCTCGAGCGTTTCGTCCTGAACCCGACGGTCGGCTCGCGCCTGCCGGCTGCGGCGCCAGCGCGCCGAAAAATATCCACCCAAATCGCGGAGCAATTCCGGACGGAACACCGCCGCCGTGTAGAAGAATCCCGCCACCGCGCCCGCGAGATGGGCGGAGTAGGCGATTCCGCCCACGCCCGGCGACATGACGAACAGCATCTGGACCGCGCCCAGCAGCACGGCAAGCACCCACGCCTTCAGCGTCACCGGAAACACCAGCATCACCAGCACCGTCACCTCGCGGCGGGGATAGAGCACCGCAAAGGCGGAGAGCAGGCCGAAGATCGCCGCCGATGCGCCGATGCAGATATCGTCGTAGGCATCAATCATCAGCCAGCCGAGCCCGCCCAGCAGGCCGGAAATCAGATAGAGCACGCTGAAATGCCGGCGCCCGATGCTGCGTTCCACTTCCGAACCAAGGAAATAGAGCATCAACATGTTCAGCAGCAGATGAAACGGCCCGCCGTGCAGGAACTGATACGTCACGAATTGCCAGATCCGTCCCTGCAGAATGCCCGGCATGCTCAGCCCGAAGAACGGCCCCCACGGCAGTTGGAACGCATGGGTGAGAATCTGGAGCAGGTAGACGCCGATATTCGCCAGCAGCAACCAGAAAGTGACCACCGGCAACCCCAGCTTCAATCGCCATGTGTAGAACGACATGCCGCCAATAAACCACATTCGCGGCCCGATCTCCAGACCAGGACGTTTCCTTTCACCACCCGCTTCGCTTCCACCTTCGCCGAGCCTTCGGCGGACAGGGGAGTTCACGGAGATCACGAAGAAGCCATTTTTGGGGGGAGAAATTGGTCAAAAATTCGCTGCTCCCTCCGTGTCTCCGTGCGCTCCGTGGTGAATTCCGGATTTGCCGGACGAACGCATACGAATTTTGACATCCGCTTCGTCCTGCTCTATGTTCGCCACTTGCTGTTTATGGGCCGGTAGCTCAGTTGGTAGAGCACGAGACTTTTAATCTTGTGGTCGAGGGTTCGAGTCCCTCCCGGCTCACTTTTTCCCATGACGCGCCGCCGATTCAGAGCCGGGCTGGAGGTGGGCCTGGCCCGCGCCGGGCTGGCGATCATCCCGCGGCTATCCCGTCCCGCGCTCCGTCGTGTCGCGAACATCCTCGGCCGGCTGGCCATGCGGTTCGGTGGGCCGCGCGTCCGCCAGGTCGCCCTCGCCAATCTCGAGCGGGTCTTTCCCGGGAAGACGGATGCTGAACGGCGAGCCATCCTCGCCCATTCGTTCCAGACCTTCGCGCTCTCCATGCTCGACGTATTCTGGCTCGCACGCGACACCCGGCGCCGGATTGGCGAGCTGATGGAACTCGATCCCAGCTACGACGCCATCATCGCGCCCGGCCCGATGATCTGCGTCACGGCGCATCTCGGCAACTGGGAGATTCTCGGGATGGCCGTCAGCCATCGAAGCGGTGAGCCGCTGGCCAGCGTCGCGGCCACGCTCAAGAATCGGCGGGTGGACGAACTCTTCCGCGGGCTGCGCGAGACCACCGGGCAGGAAGTCGTGCCCCGGCGCGGCGCGGTGCGCCCCTTGTTGAAGACCCTGCGTGAAGGGCGCAAAATCGCCCTCGTTCTCGACCAGAACACGAAGCCGTACGATGGCGGGATCTTCGTCGATTTCCTGGGCCTGCCCGCGCCGATCTCCACCGCCGCGGCCCTGCTGGCCCTTCGCACCGGCGCCCCGGTGGTCGTGGGGTTCTCGCTGCCCACGCCGGACGGACGCTACACCACCGCGCCGCTCGTCCACGTGCCGACCGCCGACCTGCCCGGGGACCAGGACGAAGCCGTGCGCATACTCACCACCCGCATTGCGCAGATCCTCGGCGAGCAAATCCGGCGCACCCCGGAATTCTGGGTGTGGAGCTACAAGCGGTGGAAGCTCATCCCGCCCGGCGCTCGCGCGGAGGATTATCCCGCCTATGCCCGGCCCCTGCGCCAGTCCGATTTGGTGCGCGCCCAGAAGCGATCCACATCCGAATAACGTCATTCAACGCCCGGCTGCGCTCGCCCCGATGGGAGGGGAACTTCTTCACCTGCCGGATGAACCGGCAGGGGCCGGACTGGATTTGCAGGATCGGTAGCCCCCGACCTTCTTCACCTGCCGGACAAGCCGGCAGGGGCCGGTCCGCGGCACTATAACCCGCCCCCTGCCCGCAATAGCGCGAAGCGCGACGGCGGGAGCGCAAGTTCCGTCAGCTACGGGCGTGCCGCGCGACCTCTTCAGACGCGGAAGCCGGCGGGGATCACGGCGTTTTTCGGGATGACGATCACGCCATCGCAGATCGTATAGAGCGGATGCGTTACGTTCGGTTTGCCGTCGGGCGAGATGTAGGCGCCGTCGCCGATGCGCGCGTTCTTGTCCACGATCGCGTTCTTGATGTAGCAATCGCGCCCGATGCCGAGCTTGACCTCGCCCGGCTCCGGTTCCCGTTCGTAGTAGTCCGCGCCCATGATGACGGAATGCTCGATCACCGTCCCGTCGCCCACGACCGCGCGAATGCCGACGATCGAGTGCAGGATGCGGTGTCCGGAAATGATGCAGCCTTCGGACAACAGGCAGCGATTCAGGTCGCAGCAATTGATCTTCGACGGCGGCAGATAGCGCATGTCGGTGTAGATCGGCGCCTTCGGCTCGTAGAAGTTGAACTCCGGCAGCGGGTCCGTGAGGGAAAGATTGGTTTCCCAGAAGGAATACAGGGTTCCGATATCCCGCCAGAAGCCGTCGAAAATATAGCTGAACACCTTGTTCGTTTTGATCGCCGACGGAATGATGTGTTTGCCGAAGTCGGGCTGGTCCGTCTCCAACAATTTGCGCAGCACCTCGCGGTTGAAGACATAAATGCCCATGCTGGCGAGGTATCGCTCCTCCTTGTGGCCCGGCGAGCGAAGCGCATCGAGCGCGGGCGTATTGCCCGGCTTCTCAACGAAATTAACGATTTGCTGCCTGGCATCCACCTGCATGATGCCGAGGGCGCCCGCTTCGCCGCGCGGGACGGGCTTGGTGCAGATGGTCACCTCCGCACCGTTCGCTTCGTGCTGGCGGATCACTTCGCGGAAATCCATGCGATAGAGCTGGTCGCCGGAGAGAATGATCACATAGTCCGGCTCTTCCTCGATGAAGTAGCGGAAGCTTTGGCGGACCGCGTCGGCTGTGCCTTGGAACCACTTTTCCGAACTGGGCGTCTGCTGCGCGGCCAGGATGCGCACGTAGCCTTGGGAGAACTGGTCAAAGCGGTAGGTGCGCGAAATGTGGCGATGCAGCGACTCGCTGTTGAACTGCGTCAGCAGGTAAATCGAGCGGATGCCGCTGTTGATGCAGTTGCTGACCGGGATGTCGATCAGCCGGTACTTCCCCGCGATCGGCACGGCCGGCTTCGACCGTTCCATCGTCAACGGCAACAACCGCGTCCCCTGCCCCCCGCCCAAAATCACGCTCACTGCATTCATTTTTCAGAGCTCCTTGTTCAGCACGGAAACAATCAAAGCGCTTGACCCGCTCTTAATAGCGCACGACCCCAAGCGTTGAACTTGGGGTCGTGGCATCCATCACGATGACAACTCGGCAACAAATTTATTCTGTTGAACCCGAACCACCGGTTCCGCCCTCCTGGCTACCTTGGGTCGTAATCGTAATAATTCCGAACGTGCCGCGGGAAATCGCATCCACGCGTGAGACGATCGGGCTGTCCTTCTCAATCCAGGTTCCTTCGAGGCGATACTGCACATTGGCCTCGGTGATCGCGTAGG
This sequence comes from Kiritimatiellia bacterium, assembly GCA_035327585.1. GTDB lineage: Bacteria > Verrucomicrobiota > Kiritimatiellia > CAIVKH01 > CAIVKH01 > JAMLJG01. The sequence goes on from DAOLDD010000001.1 coordinate 15,583, forward strand.
TGTTGATGGTTTCTACCGTTACCTCGCTGGAGCTCGATTTGGTGGTGTTCCCAGTTGTGGTGGTTTCGCGGCTGATCACCGCGCCGGTCTGGTTGTCGATGACCGTGGTGGTCACCGTCTGGCTATAGAAGGGATCGCCCGGAACGCCGACGGTCAGGATTTCCGTGATCGTCGTGTTCTTGCCGTTATTGGTCGTGAAGGTTTGGGTTTTGCCCTGCTGGTCGGTGGTCGTCTGATTGCTGGAGGAGCCGTTTGAGATGACCTTCGTTTCCGTGGTCGACTTCACGTCGTCGACCGAGATGGCGTGAATGATTCCGACGAATTCCACATCCTTCTGGGCCACTCCGTCCTTGCCCGCCCAGGAGATCTGCGACTGGACCAATTCTGCGCCCGGGGGATAGGTTCCATCTTCGCGCGCGTTCGACACGAGACCGGGCGAGCCGACCGAACCCTCATAACGGGAGCCCTGGCTGTCGATTACTTCAACCCGGTTGCCGGTCTGCCGGATCGTGAGGGAGGAGATCGTGCCTGCGCTCGTACGATCCACGGCACGTCCATTGATGTTGCCGTTGTACACGCCGGAGAAATTGATGTTGATCCCCGCCCCTTGCGAGGTGTTCAGCGAGGTGCTGTTGGAGGACCAATCACACCCGGCGCCGGCAAACAATCCGACGGCCGCCAGCGCGGAAAACAGAAATACCCTCTTCATCTTCATGCCGATCTCCTATGCAGGGCGCAGTTGCAGTTCATGTCGACACTACGGCAGAGCCGCACGCGCGGTCAACGCCATAGTCTCATCCAATCGTCAAGGTGCGTTCGTTATCGATACCCGGTAGATCCGGCCCGCCGTCGGCACCGAATCCGTGTAGCTGAGCGTCGTATCCCCGACACTGGTGATCGAATAGAGGTGGTCCCAAGGCCCGGTCAGCAGGTTGGTTGTGGCCTCCAGTCGATACGCCGCGCCATTGGTCGCCGCCCACTGGATCAGCAGCGGCGAGTTCATCGAGATCCCCGTGAACTCCGGAATCGCCGGCGCCATGAAGACGACGTTCGAGCTGGAACCACTCAGGACCACGACGGGGCTGGTGACGCCGCCCGCGACAACCTGGTAGTTGCCCAACGGAAGGAATCCAAATCCGAACGCACCGTTGGTTTCGCTCAGGGTGCAATCCTGAATGTGATCGTTGAAGTTTTCACCGATGAGGCAGACCTCCACGTTCGTGCCCGCGACGACGAAGCCATCGATCTGCGCGCCCTGCATGATCCCGATGTCGTCAATATACCAACCGCCCGCGGTCAGGGCATTCGTATCGGATTGCAGCGTAAACCGGACATAGAGGTTGCTGTCGTTGCCGACGCTGTTCAGCGGGACAATCATCCGCCGCCACTTGCCCTTGGTGTTCGCGCTCACATTGCGGTTGGGCACCACGGTGATCGTCGGGCGGTCCAACCCCGATACACGCGTCGCGATGTCCGCGGGCGTGGACGGGCGCACGATATCAACGCGGACGAAATCATTGCTGTCCGCGAGATCGAGCCACTCGTGGAAGACGAGGAAGAAGGCGTTCGCATTGTCCACGTGCGGCGTGGATGCATCCGGCACGATCGTGTTGAAGATCGGGCTGTACAGCTCCATCTTCGCCGCGCTCGGATAGAACCCGTTCAAGCGGGTGCCATAGACCCAGCGCCCGCTGTAGGCATAGGGCGGCGCCGCATTCGAGTTGGAGGCATTCTGGATGGGAATGCCCAACTGCCAGACATTGCGGCTGTCGCGCGGATCGCCCAGACCCAGTGGGTATCGGTGATACCACATGTTGGTCCAATCCGGGGACAAGGCGTCGATGCCGGTGACGTACACCACGCGATCCGTGGCCGGCGTCTCGAAGGGCACTTGGGCCTCGTCGCCGATCACGTAATATTCGTTCGTGAAGGACGTCTCGATCGGCCAGCCCTGCCAGGTGAAATTCCTGCGCCGCCACGCTTCGCCCCGTTCCACGTAAGAGAGCACCTCCAGGTCGGCGAGATGCGAGCGGGTCAGCCAGCTCATCGCGCCGGGCCACGCGCCGAGGCGCTTGAGGTTGTAGGGCACCGTTTCCACGCCGTTGGGATTGACCAGCGCGTTGATGCGCGGATCGCGACCCGCCGCGGGACCTCCCAGCTCGTGTTCCAAGCCATCCGGCACCAGATCACGATCCGTATCCGAACCCGCGGGAAGCGTGCCGGTTCGTCCACCGAACAGCAGCACCGAAGCGCCCGCGGCGACATTGCCGCCCGATTCCGACTTCCCATATGGTCCGAAGCCCAGGGGATCCGGGCGCACGTAACCGCCGTTCTGCGCATATACCATGGACCCGAAGGCGCGCGGGCTGGGACCAATGGACTGCTCACCGCCCGGGTCAACCAACGCCCAGCGGTTCCCCGTGGTCTGGTCGAGGATGAAGTTCGCGTAGTCGCGATAGAGCACCCACGTGTCATTGTAGTAGTTCTTGCCATCCGTGCCGCCGAACAACACGATCCGGCTGCGCTTGGTCGACGAATAGTCGCCGCCGGCGCCGCGTTTATAGAATTCCGCCCCGTAGAATGCCATCATGGCCCCGCCGCGCGGGCTGGGTTTCTGGCTGTCCTGCAGCGCGGTGATTTCCGTCCAGGTTTGGTTGGCCGTATCATACTCCCACAAGTCGCTCAACGGACGGTTCTGGGCATCGAATCCGCCAAACAGAATGATTCGACTGGATTGGTCGTCGTAGGCCATGGAATGGCCCCAGCGCGGGGAAGGCGCGGATGCGGTGGGCACCTTGGTCCAGCGCACGAATCCAGCCACGGAACTCGGCCCGGCCGCATCTCCTCCCGGATCACCCAACGTGCCATCGTCATTTTCAGTCAACAGCCCGGCCTCAAACGTGTCGCCGAATACGGTTGCGCCATCCATGCCGCCGAAGAGAACCAGCTTGTTTTCTCCATGGTCATACACGATGCCGAAGGATTTGCGCCGGCTCGGGATTTCGCCATTCTCGGTCTGGACTGTGGCGCCCAGACGCCAATCCGGCGGCTGCTTGTAGCCCGGTGCATATTCGATGACCAGGCGCGAATTTTCCTCACGGAACAGGGCATAATCCGCAACCCCGTTGGTTTCCATCAGCAGGAACCCGATTGACCGGCCCTGCCAGTTTCCGGTCGCCACCAGTTCCTGCACGATCGCCGTAACGTCAATCTCCAGGAGATCGGAGGATGGATCAAGTGTCGCCACACCATACAGGTCATACGTGTAGTAACTGTCAAAGAACGCATCCAACGGCGTGGAGTTAAACGGCCGATTCAGCCGGGTGGACGGATGGTCGTTGGGCACCAAGACAACATTATTGATGACTTCCTCGATGTAATCGCGCGAGGTCCGAACGACGGTGTCGTATTCGGCAATAACAGTGAAGACAGTCGTCGGATCCGGCTTTCGGCTGACGTCCAACCGCAGGCCGGCATAGACAATCTGGTCGCACGACGGAACAAACGGGAAGTTCTCGAACCGCACGCCCGCCACGAAGTTGGAGCGGAAGGTCGTCGTAACCGTGAGCACGTCGCCGTCCTTCTCTTCCGTCGAGAACGAATCCGAGTAGTTTCCGACCGGCACCTGCTCATTGTTGTTGGCCAGACGGCCATATCCGATGGTGCGGTTGGTCTCAATCGTGGAAACCAGCACATTGGTCTCGTAGCGTTCAATGATAATGCCCACCTTCGCGGACCAGGCGTCGACATCCTCGTCCTCATTGTTCATTTCGCGGACGGGATCGGGATCGTCGGTGGACTTGTACATCACCGTGCGCATCGGTTCGGGCAACAGGTACTCATTCTGGTCGTTCCAGCCGCCCAGGATATAGGTGTGGTCGTAGCTGGAATCCTCGAACCCGTAATTCCACGGGCGATTCTTCGGCTCGCCGAAGTCTTCCCCGTTGCAGTCCCAGAAGGTGCACCCGCAGCTGCCCCCCGTATTTCGATAGCCCATGAGGAGCACCGCGCCGAAGTCGCTCACGCCCGAGTGGAACCCCTGCAAGCCCACCGATGCATTCGCGGGCGTCAGCATGGACTCCACGCTGCGCCGCCACTCGTTGGAACGAATGCTGAACTCCCAGATGTCCGTGTAGCGGTCCACGCCGTCCACGCCGCCGATGACGATCAGCTTGCGGTTATCAAGCAGTGTAACGCCGGAATAGTGATAGCGGCTGCCAGGAATCGTGCCGTCAAAGCGGCGGTTTTTCCGCTCAAACGCGGGATTATAGACCATGGCCGCGCCCCAGCGCGGAGGCGGGACGGGTGAAGCCGGGTCGATCTCGACCACCTGCCAATACGGACGACTGGCCGTGTCAGCCGTCGGCCAGACAAGTTCCCAGAGGTCATTGAGCGCCTGGTCATAGTGGTTCGTTTGCGAAGCGTAGGCCCACTCGACCACGAAGTGATCCATGACGGCGCTGGTGGGCGCGACGCCCCACAATCCATCCGCGCCCATGTAGCCCACGTTGATTTGGAGCGGAAGGACCTGGGGTTCGTTCGTCGCGAAATTATGGAACACAAACGGCTCGCCGCTGACCGTGCTGTAGATGCCCGCGCCCACCAGGTCGTAGAAGCCCAGCGCGATATTCGTTTCCACGCCGGTGATGAGCCCGTTGACGGTGTTGATCTCCTGGATGTCCGAGATGACGGCCAACTGACCGAACACCGCCGGATTGTCGGGATGCGCCATGCTGGCCGCCATGGTAAAGGCATCCTGCCAACTACAGCCGGGGCACGGCACCAACTCATAGGATGCGCGCCGCACGGTTTGCACCTCGCCCCACTTGTTGCTTACACCCATGCCGTCCGGCAACCGGTCGCCATCCGTGTCCTGCGAGGTGGGATTCGCGAAGAGTGCGTGATGTTCAAAGCCATCCACCAAACCGTCGCCATCGCTATCCGCACGCCACGGGTGCGTGCTGCTGCCGAGCGTGCTGTTGGTGGTGAAGCTGCCGTCGATGGCGAATCGGATCTTGTATTCGAGCGCATTCCACAGGCCATCCTGATCCAGATCGCCGTTGGGTCCGAGCGGCGAGAAGCGGAGCAACTGGCTCTCGTACGACGTCGGGACGGGATCCATGGGATGCAGGCCGTACAGGACCTCGAATCCGTCGGGCATGCCGTCACCATCGGTATCCGCGTTGAACGGGTCCGTGGAATAATCCCAAACCGGATAGTTGACCGAGTACGGCCGGGCCGGGAACTGCCAGCCGACCGGGACATGGCTGTTCCAGGCATAGTTGTAGTCGGAGAAGCTCGTCGGATGATTGCCGAACAGGGCATCGCGGACACGGTATTCCTGCAGATTCGTGAGGCCGTCACCGTCCGGGTCTTCATCGGCGTCCGTCGGGTCGGACGGGTTGAGGCGCTGGCCTTCCGGACGGATGTTGCCGTTCCGGTCGAGCACCTCGAAGCCGTCCGGCATGCCGTCGCCGTCGGTGTCCCAATCCGTCGGGCCATCCCAGAAGCCATCGCCATCCATGTCGGCGCCGGGGTACCAATTCGGGAAGAACCCGCCGTCGCGCACGCCATCCATGTCGCGGTCCCAGACCTCGCGTCCATCGAGGAGTCCGTCGCCGTCGGTGTCCGGATTCAGCGGATCGGTCATGTACACCATGACCTCTTCATAATCCGGCAGGAAGTCGGCGTCCGTATCGGTGAGCAAGGGCGAGGTGCCAACCAGGAACTCGTGCAGGTTGAGCAGTCCATCCCCATCCGCGTCGAGGAAGGCGTCCGACGGATCCAGCGGATTCAATCCATAGATGACTTCCCAACCGTCCGGCATGAAGTCGCCGTCGGTGTCGGCTTTCCCGGGGTTCAGCCAGTCATTCGTGTTGGCGAGGGCATCCAAGCCGAGGAACTCCTGGAGATTCGAGAGTCCGTCAAAATCCGGATCAAGGCCCGCATCGCTGGCGTCCAGGAGGTCGAGCGCCGCGGCATTGGTTCGATACAGGTATTCAAATCCGTCCCACATGCCATCGCGGTCGGTGTCCGCGCGGTTCGGAATCGAATCCGCGAAGATTTCGGCCCCGGGCAGATGACCACTGACATCAACGGCGCGCTTCGGCGGGAATGTCACGATGTTGGTGAAAAGCGTCAGCGCCGGCTCGATCGACGGGACCGCGGGAACCGGGTGGTAAATGTCGCCGACGAAGCGGTCCCCATTGATCGACGCGACAATGCCGGTCCCGCTGCCGAAGTTGTTGATGCCTTCGAGGTAGCGCCCGACGAAGAGCGAGCGCACGACCGGGGTGAATTGGATGGCGTTGGTGTAGAGGGTGGAAAGCGCCAAACGATTCGTATTCCCATCGTAGCCGAGCTCTTTGCCATCGGACAACCCGTCGCCATCCGTGTCGGCATTGAAGATGTTCAAGCGGATGCCCGACAGGCGGAAGAGATCGAATTCCTGCAGGTTGGTCAGTCCATCGTTGTCCGGATCATCGTTGCGATGGAACAGGAACCGATTGGTGTACGACTCAATTTCGATGGCATCCCCCACCCGGTCGAAATCGAGATCGGCTTCGTACATCACCACGACCGTCTCGCTCGTGACACCGGAGAAAATGTCCACCGGCAGGCGCACGGAAGCGCGATAACCGGGTTTTCGAATCGCCAGATCGTGAACACCGGGACGCAGCCCCGTCATGACGATGGACGACGCATCGAATGTCTGCCCGACCAGTTCATTTGTGGAAACGGCGACCCCATTGACGAAGACCGTGAGCGAGGTGATCGCATTGCCGAACGGATCCTTGGCCGACAGTTTCAGCGCGCCGTTTTCGCCGACCACCTCCAGCGCGTTGAATGAAATGAGCGCCCGTCCACCGATCGGGGCCTGCACCAGTTTCCGGCCGATCCGCCCGGACGAACCGGTGCTGACAAGGGTCACTTCGTGCAAGCCGGCCCGTACATCCACGATGGCCGGCGTCTGATTCGTCAGCAGGCGTCCGTTCACCTTCACGTTGAACACGCCCCCGGTTTCGGCGGTCACGAACAGGCGAGAAAAGGCCTGGTTTGTTTCAATGATGAGGAAGGTGCTCTCCCCTTCCCGCAGGTCCACCGGCAACAACGGGAAGAACGGCAGATTGGTCGAGGCGTAGACCAAATGCAGGCCCGGCGCGAGGTCCGCCATGTAGGCGGGAGCTACGGCATTCGTCAGCCAATCGGGGAAGCTGGGAACCAAGAACGGGTTCGTCGAAGTGACGTAATCCACGAGGGCCGGGGTGCTCGTGCTGCCGTTCCACACCTGGAGCGCCAGGCCGTTAACGGCGACCGGATACGTCAGGCCGCCCGCGTTCTCCAACGCCACACCGAGGCGGGGACGCCCTTGTCCGGCCTCGAGTTCAAAATGCGCGTTCGTGCGCGCGCCGCTGCTGAGCAATCCGAGGACGCCTTGCGCCGAAACCGATTCCCGCTCGAATACGCCCGGTCGGAAGCCGTGACCGAACGCGTATCCATTCGTAAACAGGACGCCGTCGTAAAACTCATCGCGATAGCCTTCCCCGGAGGCTTTGACATAGAAATTGCCCTGCGGCAGGCCGGCAATCCGGTAGCTGCCGTCCGCGGCGGTCAGCGCCTCGCCGAAAATCTTGCCCGGCAACACAAAGCGATGGCCGCTGACCCGGTTCGTGATCCCACCACGACCCAGCGCCCGCACCGTCGCGCCCTGTACGGCGCGGCCATTGATGTCGCGCACCCAGCCTTCAATGATCGTTCCTTCATAAACACGGACGTCGTCCACCCACCAGCCGCGGTAATCATTGTTGAGCGAGTTGAGCACGCTAAAGAGGAAGCGCACCTGGACATTCGATTTCCCGGCGAACGCACTGGCGTCCGCGATGCGGTTGACCCAGCGCGCACGGGCGTTGGTCACGCCAAAATTCGTGACGCCGCTCAATCCGGACGCCACCGAGCTGATGTTCACCCAGTTCGTGTTCGGCAGGGCGCGGGCCTGGACGACCATCTGGTCGAATTCAGGTTCCGTTTCATAGTATTCGGTCCACGCGACAAACAGGTTGGAGACCCCGACCGCGCCATTCGTCAGGGTCGGCGCCTGCAAGGCCATCGCGACGGGCGACCCGATATTGTAGGTCGCGTTGGTGTCCGTCCCGGGAGACGGCGTCACATCGCGGGCCGCGCGGTAAGCGCGATTGGTGCTGCGTTCACCGAAGAACACGATATCGAATGCATTGGTGTCCGGCGCCGGTTCGACCGCCGAAACATGCCACATGTTGAAGAAGGCCGGCCCGCTCAACGGATAGCTCGTCCAGGCGGATGCGGTTGACGACGTGCCCTCGAAGGATTCGTAGAAGAGCACATTGTAGGCCTGTACCACGCCAATGGGACTCAGACCGAGCTGCACCGCATCGCCATCCGCGAGGAAGTTCCCGTTGCTGTCAGCCCGGCGCGGATCCGATCCGAGGGCCACTTCGAAGCCGTCATCCAAACCGTCCGCGTCCGAATCCGCCACCGCGGGATTCGTGCCATGGATGTTCACTTCATCGCCATCCGTCAAACCATCGCCATCGCTGTCCGTATTGCGGGGGTCCGTCCCGAGCTGGTACTCCTGCAGATTGGTGAGCCCGTCGAGATCGAGATCGCCCGCCGCGTCGGAAGGATCGATGGGATTGAGCCCGTTGAGCATTTCCCATCCATCCGGCATGCCATCGCCGTCGGTATCCCACGCGGTCGGATTGGGGCCGGCGGGAACCGCCACGTTTGTGATCGCGCAACTGGCGCCGTTGTTGAGCCACCAGAGAAACTCTTCGTAGTTGGACGCGCCGTCGCCGTCCGGATCGGCGCCCGGAAGATTGTCCGGCGTGCCATCACCCGGGGTCAGGGTCCGAATGTTGTCGATCCCGTTGTCGATCGGGCTCAGATAGACGACATTCGTGTTGAAGATGGAGATTGGATTGGTCTTGGCCAGGTTGTTGGTGGAGAACGTCCACTCCCAACCGTCCCACATCCCGTCCCCGTCGGTGTCGCGGGCGCAGGGTTCTGTGCCCGCGGCCAGTTCCAGGGCGTTGTTCAGGCAATCCGCGTCATTGTCGCCCGTGCCCGTCACCGGTCCCGAGGAGCGAATGACGGTATTGGATTCGACCAGGCCATTCTCATCCACGGCGCGGACACCGAAGCAATACGTCAGGTTGGCGGTCAGGCCGGTGACGACAAACGTGGTCAGATTCGTGATGGTCGCGATCTGGTTGCTGAACACGTTGCCGGAATCACAACTCGGCGAGATGCCGCAGGCAAACGTCTGGGTGCCGCGGAAGATCCGATAGATGATGTTCGAGGACGTATCGTCAACCGCGGGCAGCCAGCCCAGCGTCACCGATCCATTGGTCCCGCCCAACGCGGTCTGGAGGCCGGCGAAAACCGGCGGCAGCCGGTCGCCAATCAGCGTGAAGGTCTGCACTTCCTGCTGGTTGGTCAGGGCCACGCTGTTGACGAAGGCGACGACCGGCAGACCCGCCGGATCAATCGCGACATCCGGCGTGGAGTAGGTTTCGAGATACTTCGTGATGCCCGGCATGCGCGCGGAGCCGCTGATGTCGATCCAGTTCGTCGCCCCGACGTTCCAGCGGCGCGCCAGGATGCTGCGCTGGTTTTCATTGGTGCCGCCCTGCCAGACCACCGTGATCGCGTTGTTGAACGAGACGCCGACGTCGAGGGAAAGCGGCCGCTCCACCAGGTTCGTCGCCGCGCTGATGCCGGGGAATGTTTGCGAACCTCCAACCGCCGACCACGCGCCGTTGTAGCGGGCGGCGTAGACCTGGTAGGACTGAAAAATGCCCGGCGCGGCGCCATACGTCTGCACCCACGCCAGCGCGAGATTGTTGACCCCCGGCCCCGCGGCGATGCGCGGTTTTTCAACAAATGGGGCGGAATCCGCGGGACTGATGTTGCCCCAGGCGGCGCCCGTCCACTGCAGCACCACAATGCCATCGGGATTCGACGCCTCCTTGAAGGCGAGCACCGGATTCCCCACCCCGTTGATCACCATCGAAAGATCCTCGGCCAGTTTCGTGGCCGCCGCCGTCGGCACGCCGCTCGTGTGCGAACCGGCGAGACCAACCCAGTTCGTGCCGTCCCACCGGCTGACGAATACACGCGTGACGTTTGGCGCCAAACCGCCCTGCAGCCAGGCGACCACCGGCGAGCCGTCGCCCATGATCCCCACCGCGGGGCGCGTCGCGTGGTAGCCGTTCGTGTTTTTGCTCACGCCGAAACCCGAGGCCGAACCGCCCAGTTCAATCCAATCCGACCCGTTGAAGTAGCGGGCGAAAATGCGGTTGTTCGTAATCGCGCTGAACTGGCCCTGGGTGAACTCCTCCCATGCGACGAGGATCTTGTCGCCCCGGACCGCGATGGAGGGATATTCGGAATTCTCGAGGGTCTTGCTGATCCCGCCAAAATCGAGGGAATCCCGGATGCCATACCACTGGTCCTCAATCCGCTTCCAGCGGCCGAGTTCCGCCATGTCGCCGTAGGGGCCGACCCAGCGCCGCACGTAAATCTGGCGGGAGAGATTGGAAAACGCGCCATCCGTGGTGGGATCCTGGGAATACGCGACCACGGGGTAGCCGTTCGTATCGAGCGCGACGGACGGGAAATTTCCGGCGGTGCGGCCCTGGTAGCCGATGCCCTTCTGAATCACCATCGCGTAGTCCTGCGGGCCGTCGGGAATTTGACGGGCGAACACGCGGATCGAATACGTCCCGGCGCCGCCCGCGGGGATGGTGACGGCCTCCACGTTGTTGTACTGGTCGTACAGCACCGAGTCCGACGCGGTGAAACGACGGGCGTGCACGCCGTCCTCGGCGAACTGGTTGCCCCGGTAAATGGCGCCATTCGGACCGAAGACAACGAGGTCGAGGTTGTTCACGAGCTGGACGCCGGCGCCCGGCGTTCCCGGCCGGTCGGTATAGGCGAGAACAATGCGGAGACCGCCGTCATTGGGTCCCATCGAGATTTGCTGGGTGAAGGTTTCGCCGGTCTGCAGCGGCTGCGTCTGCGATTGGTCAAACAGGATCACCGCGTCGCTGGCCCGGATGCGGGGGCCATCGATCGAGCGTGAAACATCGATGAGGCCCCACCCGTCGTCTACCATGTCCAGATCGTCGTCCCACACCGGGCGCTTGTAGACGAGGGAGTTCACCGTGCGTGCGCCAGCGACGAGGATGGCTTTCATCAGCGCCGCGCTCGGCGGATTGCCCAGCGTGTTGGTCAGATGCTGGTACACCAGGGCCGCCGCGCCCGCGCCGAGCGGCGAGGCCATGGACGTGCCGCTGAAGAACGCGTAGTTCGTGCCGGTGTCGACGTTGCCAAAGCGGTAATCCGTGCGGCTGAAATCGAGCGTATAATCATCGGGCGAGGTTTCATGCGACTGCGCCGACAGCACGAAGGAGCCCGGCGCGACCAGGTCGGGCTTCACACGCAAATCCGTTGCCGAAACCGGGCCACGACTGCTGTATCGCGCGACCTGCCAGTCGGAGTCCGTCTCCAGGTCGGCGAAGTATTGCTGGTCGCCGAAGAAGACGCCCATGATGTTGTTCGCATAGCGGGGCTGTTCCAACGCGCCCATGGTGATGACGTTCTTGGCGTTGCCGGGCATCGACACCGTGCCGGCCGTCGCGCCCACGCCATCCGGCGTGCCATCGCCCGCATTGCCCGCGGAGAAGAAGGTGATCAATTCCTGGTTGCCCGGCGCGGTCGAATCAGCATCGCGAACCAGCGCGTCCCACAGGGCGCTGTCCGCCCCGTATTCAAAGAAGAACGGATAGCCCCAGCTGTTGTTGGAGATCCGGGCGCCCCGCTGGTGGCTGATGCGCGCCTGTTCATCCTGCGGGATGCTGTTGAAGTCCTCCAGCATGACCAGTTTCGCGTGCGGCGCGACGCCCGCGAACTGGTTGGTCCCGTAGGGCGGCCCATCGGAGCCCGGCGCGGCGATCACCGTCTGCGACAACGCGCCGTTGCCGAGGATCGAGCCCGCGACGTGCGTGCCATGGCCGTCCACGTCGCCCGGCAACCCCTCGGTGAACGGCCCCTCGCGGAACTCGTAATACGCGATGCGGGTGTTGACGTTGGTCGAGGTGGGCAACCCTTGCGTCGCGCTGAACGTTTGGTGCTTAAAATCAACGCCCGTATCGGTCACGGCGATGACCATGCCGTCGCCGCGCAGCTCGGGATGCAATTGCCTCAAACTGGGTACGCGCATCCGGCGATTACCCAGGTCGTTCATAACCGCGGCCGGCGTATAGGGCTCAATCCACTGCACGTCATCCGAGCGCAGGAGCCGCATGACCTGCTCGGCATTCGCTTCCACCGTGATGACCTCACGGCGGCCATCGGATTCGACCCGCTTCACGTCAACACCCGCTGCCTCGAGCGAATCCTTCGCGTCCGCGCCATTAAACGTCACCAGCTTGAACGGGGCCGGCTCGGACGCGTTCTCCACGGGCGCATCCCCCAGCAGGCGCGCGCGCACAACCGCGCTCATCTTGAAGTACGGATGGTAAGGCTCAATCACATAGACGCCGGCAAGGTTCTGGATGTCCGCGAACTGTTCGGACGTCGCCGTGACCGCATAGGCGCGATTCGGCACATAATGATGGACCGAGGCGCCGAGCGCCTCGATCGCCTCGCGGTCCGCCGCCGAAACGGGCCGGTCAAACTGCACGATCTGCACGGGGGCATCCGGCGGCGCGCGGAACGCATCGGGAATGTCCAGTCCCCGCCCCTCCTCCACGAGCGCACGCGTGTCGAGAATCGCGCTGGAAAACAACAGGGCCGGCGCCTCGTCCTGCCGCAACTCATGGAGCGAGCGGCGGCTGTTGGTCAACAAGGCGGCAGGCACAGCGGATGTCCGGCGCGCGGCGACTTCGCGCTGGGTCTCGGGCCGCGCCGCGTCTTCCGCGTTCACCGGGGCCTGCTCGCTGGTGAGCCGGGCCTGGATCAGCCGCAGGTCGTCGTCCGCGCTCCGCTCGTAGACCAACGCGCGGCTGCCGCTGACGGCGGCGAGCACTTTCTCGATCGGCTGGTTCACCAGATCGGCGGTGATCCGCACGTCCATCGCCGGATCGGCATGGAGTTCGAGGCCCGCCAGTTTGCGCAATTCCGCGAGGATTTCCGACAACGGCGCGTTCTCGGCCTTCAACGTATAGGCATCGCCCGAGCGCTCAATCGAGAAGGAGGAAGCGCCGTCCGTACCCGGTTTGCCGATGGACCGAAACGTCCAGAAGGCGCCAATGGCGACCAGAACCAATGTGTAACCCAGAATGTGTAGTCGTTTCACGTCACACCTCATCACGCCGGTGAAAATTGTCCTGCCACCCCATCCCTGGCGCCGCGCTACTCGCGTTCACGAGTCGCCAGTTCCCGTTGGATCGCCGCTTCCGTCTCGCGCAATTGCCGAAGCCGCTGGAACGCCTCGCGACGTTCATCCTCAATCTTCTTGATTTCGGGCACCAACGCCGCGCGCGCCTTCAACTCTTCCCGCTTGGCAATCACCTGGCGCTCGAGGGCCGTCAACGCTTCGCGAAGCGCGGCAATCTCCGGATCCTCGAACTCGATCCGCTCCCTGCGCACGTGGAGCTCCTTTACCTTGCGGTCGAGCGACTTTTGCGATTGATCGATGTCCGCGCGAACCGCGGTGAGCTCCTTCTTCAGCGTTTCAACGGACGGCCGCGCAGGCGTTTCGGATGAGGCGCCCCGGGCCGGATAAATGGACAGGCAAATCGCACAAAGGCCCGCCATTAAGAAGATCTTGGAATAGCTCATTTCAACGATGCGTGAAAGCGTCTGTATACGCGCAGAAAGTACCCCAAGGCAATTCCGAAATTAAATTTGGACGCGAACAAACCGCAAAATCCCCGCCAAATGGACGCCGCCCGGCCGGTGGGCGCTCCGACGCCCCTCGTGGACGCTTCCGGGCCGGATCAGGGCGCGCGAACACGGATGTGATAATGCCGCATGGGGTGGGCGTTCGTATCAATCACGGTCATGGTCGCGTTGCTGCCGGGCATATTGGTCTTCCAGTAGCTCCACCCCCCCGCGACAAGGTCGGTGGACACGAGAATGTCATACAGACGCCCGGTTGAAGAGACGTAACTGACCGCCGGCAGCGGTGTGGACGACGGGATGAACCGGAAATACGAGGTGTCATCATTCGGATCCGTGCCGAAAACGTACTCCTCCCAATTGAGGAATCCGTCAAGGTCGTCGTCGTCCAGCGCGTCCAAGGGGTTGAATTTATCAAACCCATGCAGCTCCTCCCACGCGTTGGGCATGCCATCCCCGTCGATGTCGTCATCGCAGGCGTCGTCAATGCCGTCCCCGTCCGAATCCATGCCGGTGTTGACCGCAGCGGGACAAACGTCGCAGGCATCCCCCACACCATCCCCATCGGCATCCCCCTGCCCCGGGTTGTACACGCCGGGGCAATTGTCGCATTCGTCGCCAAGTCCGTCGCCGTCGGCGTCGTAGTTGGTGATGTTGGTGTAGCCGGGACACGTGTCGCAGGCGTCGCCCCACCCGTCCCCATCCGTGTCACTTTGCGAAGGATTGGTGACAAACGGGCAATTGTCACACGCATCGCCAAAGGCATCGCCATCGGAGTTCAACTGGTCCGGGTTGTACACCGCCGGGCAGTTATCGACGTCATCCGCGACGCCATCCCCGTCCAGGTCGCGCTTCGCGATCCAGTTCGCGACATTGTTGGTCGTCACGGGATCAGGCGTGATGGCGCCAATTTCGACACGGTTCGTAATCGCCGCTGCCAGCGGGTTCTGCGTCTGCACGAGGATCGATACCCACGCCGACGTGAAGGCGGCCAGCTCCGCGTTCGTGCATGTCACATAGCGCCCGCTGGTGATGCAGGAGAACACATCGGAGGTGACGGAGAGCGGCGTCACATTGGTCGGAAGGGTGTCGGTGAGCACAAGGCCGAACGCCGTGTCCGGCCCCTTGTTCGTGATGACCACCGTATACGTCAGGTTGGACCCGGGCTTCACGGCGGACGGGAAGCCGGTTTTCGAGACGCTTAGATCCGCCTGGCGCATACGGTAGACTGAGATTTTACTGTTGCTGTCGCCAAGAGCCAGATGCCGGCCGTCGCGCGACCAACGCATCGCATGGATTTCTGTGGCCAGCGCGGTGTGCGTAAATTCCCCGATTTGCTCCAACGACCGGTTGGTCGAATCATAGCGAAACAGTTGCACATTATTGCTCACGTTATGCCGCGCATAGGCGACAAGGTCGCCGGAAGGCGCCCACGCCACGGCCCGCACGTCGCGATATTCGCCAAGATAGGCGTTGGTCACGGGACCGAAGGCATTCGCGGTTCCGGCGGTGTAGACGCGGAAGTTTTGCTCGTTGGTTGCGCCATTATTGAACATGCCGACGGCGAACCGCTCGCCGGAGGGATGCCAGGAAATGGCGCGCACGTGCTCTAGGGCCAGTTGATGCGCCCAAGTCTGCCCCAGTGCGGCGCCCGAAAACCCAAGCATCGTCAGGTCGTTCAGGCTTATGCTGTAACAACCGACCAACAACTGGGTGCTCCCGGGCCGCCATGCCAGTGTATCGCGCATGGGGCTGTCCGCAGCCTGGGGCAGATTGTTCGTGGCATGAAGCACCTGCGTGGTGGCCGCATACGAAAACACGGCGACATCATAGGCGCCGTTGCTGACCGCGATGGCGAGATAGTTCGACGTGCCGAGCACCCGCCAGTCCACACCTTTGACAGGAGCGCCGGCTTCGATCGCGCGGTTGGATTGGATGATCGCGCCGTTCGTGGGGTTCAGCGTGAAAAAGCGCACCTCGCCTGTGCTCCCATTCAACGCGGTGCCGACCGCGACAAGGTTCGAGGTCGGGTGAAACCGAACCGAGTTAACGGCCACCGCCAATTTCTGCGTGCTGACGCGCACGAGGTTGGTCGGCTGCACAAAGCGCAGCGTGAAATATTCCGCATGACCGACTCCCGATACCGATCCCACGGCAATCAGGTTGTTCGTCGGCGACCAGTCCAGGGATTGAATGACAAAATTATGCTGATAGGTCGCCACATTGGTGAAGGGGCTCGCGCGTGCAGACCCGAAAAGCACCGCAAAGAGCAGGATGATGACAGGTACTCGCGGCATCCGGGGACTATAAGTAACACCAGCAGGTGCAGTCGAGTGTAGGAGAAGTGCAGCCCGGGCCGGATCTTGAACGGGATTGTGCATCACACCTCCACCCGCTCCACCGGGCATTCGGGGAGTGAGGCAAGGAACTGGCGGCCGTACCATTTGCTGGTGATCCGGGGGTCGAGGATGACAACGATGCCCTCGTCGGTGGCGGAGCGGATCAGCCGCCCCACCCCCTGGCGGAACTTCAAAATCGCCTCGGGCAGGCTGTATTCCCGGAACGGGTCGCCCCCCTGCTCCGCAATCCGGTCCATGCGCGCCTTGACCACCGGCTCGTCCGGAACCGCGAACGGCAATTTGGTGATAATGACGTTGCTTAAGGCCTCGCCCCGCACGTCCACCCCCATCCAGAAGCTGTCCAACCCGAACAGGACACAGCGCCGGCCTTTCCTGAACCGGTCCAGCATGCCGGTCCGCGGCAGGCCTTCGCCCTGCACGAGCAGCTCGAATTCCTGCTCGACGAAGTCACGACGCACGCGCTCGGCCACGGTTTTCATCAGCCGGTCCGAGGTGAACAGGACGAACGCGCGCCCCTTGGTGAGCCGGACGAAGTGCCGGACGGCGCGCGCGGTGGCCTCCGCGTAGGGCTCTGCCTGGTTCGGGTCGGGCATGCCCTTCGGGATCAGGATCTTCATCTGGCGGACGTAATCAAACGGCGAACCAACCTGCTCCAGGTCGCAGTCCGACGCGCCGACCCGCTGGACGAAATAATCCAGCCGACCCTCGACCGCGAGCGTGGCGCTGGTCATCACGACACAGTCGAGCGACGTGAACAACGAGTCCTTAAGCAGCGGGGCGACTTCAATCGGCGCGGAATAGAGCACCGTCTGGACCCGCCGCTGGCCCTCGCTGGCCACCCAATACACGCTGTCGCCCATGGTTTGCTCCATGAACGCCTCCAGCGAAAGCAGGATTTCCTCGCCCCGGCGGCGCGCCGCGGCGAGCTCGCCCCGAATATCCATGTCCTTCTGGTCATCGTGGACAAGCCGGACGAAGCCATTGAGCCGCTTGATCATCGCCGGCAACGCCGACTCCACGGGGATCGGCGCGTGCGCGACCTGCTGCTTCTTCTCGCGACCAAAACCGGCCCAGTCCCGCACGTCGGCGAAGAAGCGGTTCACCTCCTCGTAGACCTGCACCGCGGCATGGGCGCCCTCCCCGTGCTTCAGCAGCGCGAGCAGGCCCTTGTTCGCGTCGGGTACGTAGAGGCGGCGCAGCCAGTGCTCGAACTGGTATTGCGAGAGGCGCAGGCCGAGGTGGTCGCTCGCGACGGCCTCCATCATGTGCGCCTCGTCCATCACCGCGATGGCGGTCTCCGGCAGGATTGCCGCCTTCTGCCGACGCAACGCGAGGTCGGAAAAAAACAGGTGATGGTTCACGACCAGCAGGTCCGCCGTCGCGATTTCGCGGCGCGCCTTGAAGAGAAAACAGGGCGCGTATTCCGGACACTTGTGCCCCATGCAATTGCCGTGCTCGACGTTGACGGCGTTCCAGACCTCATGCGAGGGCTGTTCCTGCAACTCCTGCAGCGTGCCGTCGGTCGTCTCCCGGCTCCACTTGCGCAGGCGCTCCAGTTCGGCATCCTGCCCGGGACGCAGCAGATCGCCGCCCATGCGTTCCGCGCGGGCGAGGCGCCGGAGGCAGAGGTAGTTCCCCCGCCCCTTCACGAGCACAGCCTTGAAGTCCACGCCGAGATGGCGTTGCAGGAACGGGATGTCCTTCTGGATGAGCTGTTCCTGTAGACCGATGGTGTAGGTCGACACAACGACCTGCACGTCGCGCTGTTTCGCGGCGAGGATCAGCGGCACGAGGTAGGCGAAACTTTTCCCGACACCGGTGCCCGCCTCGACCGCGAGGTGGCGGGTGTTCTCCATCGCGTCCGCCACCGCCAGCGCCATCTGCCGCTGCTGCGGGCGCACCTCGAACGGGAAGCCCTCGGCCGCGCCCGCCTGCTCCATGCGGCCACCGGGCCGGAAAAATTCATCCACCTGCTTGCGCAGGCTTTCCGTCCGCTCGTCCGACGCTGTCCGGGGCGCGATCACTTGCGCGCCGCATCCCCGGACGGGAGCTGGCCCTGGCCCTGGCAAACGGCGCAAGGGCTCCGGCCTGAGCCTGCGCACGTCTTGCACAACTGCGATTCCTGGCGCGCGATCTTGCCCTTCTTGTTGCAGAAGGGGCACGGCGATTTCTGTTTCGACATTCGATTCTGGAACACCCCGGTGCCACCACACTGTTTGCAGGGGTCCAGCACCGTAACCAGCACGGAGCCGCGTCCACCGCATTCAGTGCATTGCACCGTTCCGTATCCCTGGCAGGTCGCACAGTTCTTCACGGCGACAGCCGGCTCATCCGGGACATGATTCGGAGCCACGTACCGGTCCCATAATGCGCGAAAACGGGGCACGCCATCCACCGGTTGCATAAGCCACCAAGCCAGCGCGGCGAGAATCAGCAGTCGGATCCCCACGCGCAAATAATGTCCTGTCGCCGCGAGCGCAGCAGCCGCACCAGCCGAACGGCGGGAGCCAGCCGCACGTTGAAGCCGCGGGTAACCACATTTCGAGCACGGCACGGGGGGGGTATATTCCGCACCGCAGGCCGGGCAAAGCGCTCCTCCGCCCACGGACTGGTCGTGCCGTATGGTTAGGCGTGAGCTCGGGGTTCTGGACGTATGATGGTCCTCAGGGGGGGTGGACATGCGATCATCCTAGCAGCCCCGATTGTGCTTCAAAGTCAATTTGCGGGCCACGCTTGACGGCGAACGCGCGAAGTTTGAAGGTAGCGGCATGAAACAAGGATTCACCCTCGTCGAGTTGCTCGTCGTCATTGCCATCATCACCATCCTCGCGGGGGTCGTCACCGTCAGTCTCGTGCGCAAGCCGGCGGAGGCGCGGGTGGCGGCGGCGAAACTCCAGATCAAGCAGCTACAGACGGCGCTGAACGTGTACCGCACGGAACAGGGCCGCTTCCCGACGCAGGAGCAGGGTCTGGAAGCGCTGGTGCGCGTGCCCGACCGCGAGCCGGTGCCGCGCAACTATCCGCGCGACGGCTATCTCGAAGGTAGCCGAGTGCCGCTCGATCCGTGGGGACAGCCGTTCGTCTATCTCGCGCCCGGCCGCGGCGGCGAGTCCTATGAAATCCTTTCCTACGGCAGCGACGGCGAACCCGGCGGCGAGGAAGATGCCGCGGATATCAGCAGTTCGGCGCTGTGAGCAAGCCGGGGGGAAGGTTTCAGGTGTCGGGTGTCGGGTGTCGGCAGGAGACGCGGTCAGCGCCCGCGTCTACAGTGGACGGCTTCACCCTCGTCGAGGTTTTGATCGCGCTGGCGCTGGCCGTGATCCTAATTTCCGTCACGGCATCAACCCTCGGCACCACGCTGCGCGCGGAACGAAATCTCGATTGGGTGGAACAAGCCCGGCTGCGCGCGGACGAGTGGATGCTCGAATATTACCTCACCGGCGGCGCCAGCAATACCGCGGCCCGCCACGCGGACGCCTGGACTTTCGCGTCAACACTCGCCACGACCGGCCCCGCCACGAACCGCATCGCCTGGGAGGTCTGGGAAATCACCCCCCGCGAACGCCCCTCCGCCACCTTCCGCATCGCGGTGCGGGCGAACGCGGGAGACAATGACGAATGAGGGAATGACGAATCATGCATTCGTCATTCGGCTATTCGGCATTCGTCATTTCCTGTTCAAGCCCCGCCGAGCCATGCCGGGAAACGGCCCAGCAGGGTCAACAGTTCGTCGTACATGTGTCCGTTGGCGGCGAAGTAGCGGAACTTGGTATTCGCCCCGCCGTGCAGATCAATGATCTTCGTCCGCGCGCCGGCACGGCGGCAGATCAAGTCGGCCGCCGCGACATCCCAGATGTACAGTCCCGACTCGTAGAACCCATCCGCGCGCCCGCATGCGAGCTGGCACAGGTCGAGCGCAGCCGCGCCGAGCAGGCGCATTTTCTGGGCGGCCATGCCCACGGCGCGGGCCACCTCGACGGAATCGGAGTGCTGGTCGAAATTTTTCTCCAGCCCCGTCAGCACCAGCGACTGCGCGAGCGTCGCCGTGGCGGAAACCTGAATCGGCTGCCCGTTGCATGTCGCGGGCCCCTCCGCGTGGGCCGCGTAGAGTTCGCGATAGAGCGGCGCAAACACCGCGCCCGCGACCGTTTCACCGTCCCGCTGCACCGCGACGGAGTGGCACCAGTAGGGAATGCCGTGCGAGAAATTCACCGTGCCGTCGAGCGGATCGACGATCCACAGATAGCCGTCCGTCGACCCCGGCTTGCTGCCTTCCTCGCCCAGGATGTGATGGTCGGGGAAAACGGCATGGATGGCGGTTTCGATCACGCGCTGGCATTCGTGGTCCAGCGCCAGTTTCACGTCGTGCTGCGTTCGGGCGACGGCCTCGGCGCGACGATGCAGATTGGCCATCGCGTGGGCGCCCGCGCGCTGCACGGCGTTACGCGCGCAATCCAGGAGCGCCTCCAGTTCCGGTGCGCTCACGCCCCCTGCTCCATGAACCAGGCGACCGTACGGCGAAGCCCCTCGTCGAACGGCACCACGGGCCGCCAGCCCAACCGCTCATGCGCGAGGGTTGAATCGGCCTGCGAATCGCGCACATCGCCCGCGCGCGTCGGCGCGTGTTCCGGCGCGATATCGACGCCCAGCAGGCCGGCGATCCGTTGCGCGAGTTCGAGAATGGAAATACGGTTGCCCCACGCGACATTGTAGGCCGCGCCCGCGGCTTCGATCGGCGCGGCGCAGCAGCAGAGATTCGCCTGCACCACGTCGTCCACATACGTGAAGTCGCGCGTCTGCCCGCCGTCGCCGTGGATCACCGGGGCCCGCCCGGCGCGCAGCGCGTCGACGAACAACGGAATGACCGCCGCGTATTGCGATTTCGGGTTCTGGCGCGGACCGAACACATTGAAGTAGCGCAGCGCGAAGGCGCCGAGCCCGTACAACTCGTGGAAGAGGCGGCAATCGTGTTCGCCGGACAACTTCGAGAGCGCGTAGGGCGACAGCGGTTGCGGCGTCATCGACTCGCGCTTCGGCAGCGTGGGCGTATTGCCGTAGACGGACGAGGAGGAGGAAAAGACCACGCGCTCCACGCCCGCATCGCGGGCCGCGACAAGCACGCGCAACGTGCCGGTGGCGTTCACCTCGTGCGTCGTCAGCGGGTCCTCGACCGAGCGCGACACCGAGCCCAGCGCACCGAGATGCAGCACGAAGCGCACACCCGCCACGGCGCGCCGCACATCGCGGTCCTCACGCAGGTCGCCCTCAACGAGTTCCACACACGATTCGAGCCCCGCGAGATTTTCACGACGGCCGGAGGCGAAATTGTCGAGGATGCGGACCGCATGCCCGTCAGCCAGCAGCCGACGCACCACGCTGGAGCCGATGAAGCCCGCGCCGCCGGTGACCAGAAATCTGCTGGGCTTGAGCTCGGCCTGCATCAGCCACCGACTTGCAGCGCGGCATCCGGGAACGCGTTCAGCCAGAGTTGGAACCAGAAGATATTCTCGTCCTCCTCCTCGGCCTCGTCCTTCACGATCTGGCGGAAGCCAACCCCATACCCGAGGCAGCGCGCGCGGCGCTGGACGAAGTAGGAGTGTTCCTGGAGGCCCTCGCCTTCGAGGTCCCAGCGGGCGTAGGTCAGGAACGACCAGCGCGCGTTCGGGAAGAGTTTCACCTGCACGCCGGCCTGGTTGAAATTGTCGCGCTCATAATTGTAATCCACGCTGAACGTGCTCATGTCGTCCGTGAACAACGCGGCCTGCAAGCTGAAGCGCGAGAGTTCGCTCTCATAGGGATCGTAGGCGCCATCAAAATCAACCGGCAGGCTGCGGGCCAGCCGCAGATCGACGTCGAAGAAAATATCCGTGAAGTCTTCCTGGCCCTCGTTTTTCTCGATGCGGTAGTCGGTATAGACCAGCGCGTTGACCAGGTCCACCGGCGTGCCGGCGCGACGGGTCTGCAATTTGTTGCGCATGCCGAGGCGGAGCGTGTGTTGATCCGTCACCTGGTCGACGGCGTCAAACTGCGGCAGGTTTTCCGGCAGCAGGTTCGGTTCGGGAATGTAGGTGTGACGAATGAACGGTTCCGCGACATGCCGCAACCCGTCGCCCTCGCCCAGCACAATCAGGTCATCCCAGGTGCGGAAGGCCTTGAAGGAGGTCTCGAAGCCGAGTTCGTAGACATTGCGCAGGTCGGCCCCGGTATCGCGCGTAAGGGTGACAATCTCGTCATCCACGGTGACGATGCCGTTCGTGTCCGTGTTCACGACCTGGTTGGTGACCGTCTCCTTCTGCGAGGTGTCGGAATAGTACGTGC
This sequence comes from Kiritimatiellia bacterium, assembly GCA_035327585.1. Lineage (GTDB taxonomy): Bacteria > Verrucomicrobiota > Kiritimatiellia > CAIVKH01 > CAIVKH01 > JAMLJG01. Next base: position 38,142 of record DAOLDD010000001.1, read on the forward strand.
CGCGGTAGCCGGCGCGCGGCGTGACGTTGAGGAACCCGAAGTGGCGCGTCGGGTAATAAACGGTATGCCTGGAGTCGATGCGGAACGCGTCGTAATCCTCATTCGCCGACCCCTCGGGGAAGACCCGCTCCAGGAAGGACGCGCTGCTGTCGCTCTCGTAGTACAGCCCGCTATCGCCCAGTTCCTGGCGGTTCGCCTTCAAGGTGAGTTCCGGCAGGCGGTTGACGTTCTCGTAGAAATCGTTCAGGCGCACATTGAACTGCAGCGCCGCGACGAAGTTATCGCCGAGGTGCGTCAGGGTCGCGCGGTTCTCGGGCTGGACGCCGTTGAGGTGTTCCTCGCGGAAGAAGTCCTTCAGGAATTCCGGGTCGCTCACGTAGTTGAATTCGGAGATGAGAAAATCGCGCGTGGAGAACGATTGGTTGTGGCGCAATTTCAGGCGATACCGTTCATTGTCCACCAGCGCTTCCTCGCGCGCGCGCTCGGTTTCATTGCGGAACGGCTCCTGGTCGTCGATGTAGTACCCCTGGATCGACCCGGAGTACGGCAGCGGATTCGTGCGCGACTGCCAGCTGAAGGCCTGGCCCACGCCAACACCCTTCTTCGAATAAAGGTCGAGGTCCGTGGTGCTCTTGAGGCCCGGGGTCAGTCGGTAGCTGTAGGCGGAGCGCAGGAAGACGCCGTTGCGCGAGCTGTAACCCGGTTGGAATTGCCAGTAGCTGGGCCCACCCGCGAGGTCGCGGTGCCAGCGCGGCAGCCAGAGCACCGGCACGACGCCGAGATTGACCGTGACGCCGCGGGCGCGGATTTTCGTGCCGTCGGTCAGCGTCGCGTGCCGGGCGCGGATCGAGAAATCCGGCGTCTCGCCGTCGCACGTCGAGACCATCACGCCCTTGAGTTCGTACACATTCGTGGTGACGCGCTTCGAGTCCTCCGCGCGGATGAAGAACGGGTCCTCATACGCCTGGAATCCGCCGAAATCGCCCATGCGCGTGCGCATGTTGTAGCGCAGTTCCTCGCCCTGCCACAGCGAACCGCCGCGCCGCAGCACGACGTTGCCGCGCGCATAGATGTCCCGCGTCTCGCGCTGCACGGTCACGTAGTCGGCCTGCAACAGGTCTTCGCCATCCCGGACCACCACGTTGCCCGCGCCGACGATCACCTTGCTTTCGGTCAGGTATTCCAGACTGTCCGCGGAGATGTCGATTTCCGACGAGGCCTGCGGCGGCGCCGCGCCACCCGTGGGAAGGGTCGTCTGCCCGGAAGCGAGCACGACGCCGGCCAACAAGATAAAAAACGCGCGGTACATCCGGTCCAGCAGCATGTTCAAGCCTCCTGCAAAGTCGTCGCACCTTAACAGACCGGCGCGCGCGCAGCCAACAAGATTATCGGCGCTCAAACGCCGGATTTTGATGACCGGAATAGCAGGACATTCCCCGGGTTTTGATTGCCCCCACCGGCCTTGCGCCGGCGGCGTCTCGCCGTAGCTCAGCGAAGGCGGATGGAGAAAAAGTTCCCCGGCTACCGGGACACGAGTCCAACCCTGCGCGATCCGGCGCATCCGCGCCGCGGATGCGAAAACGCACGCGTTTTCGCCCGCGCGTGCGCGCGGGCGCCGGGTCGCGCCCAACCGGGTTTGCCGCCCGGTAGCCAAAACCCTCTCCTTCACCACCGGCGCAAGGCCGGTGGGGTCGTTTCAGTTGTCGAATCTCGTCCTACACGATTTGCGAACGACTTATGCATTTTTCAAACCGAAAACCGGGGAATGTCCTGTGGAATAGAACTCGAAATCGATCCTTCATCCTGCTAATGCGCAGCGTGAGCGCGATTCGCGGGTATGTTTGTCCGGAAATCTGTACGCCGCTCGAATTAATGGGTGAAAAATATGAATGATCTGATTATTCGGGAAGTCTGGAAGGCAAAAGATGAAAATGCCGCCCGTCACGGGCACGACGTACGACGCATGGCCGAATACCTGCGCCGCAAGGAGCAGGGTTCGGGACACGCTGTCGTAAACCTGCGCGATAGGATTGAGAAAAAACGAAAGACCAACGTTTGACGCGCGACTGGCAGTCCAACGTTCAGGTGCGCGCGGACGAGAGCCCCGCGAGATGAATGATCCGCCGCGCGTGCCGCGCCTCCACCGGCTGCACGGAAAGACGCTGGCCCTTCTTCAGCACCAACAGCCCGGTGAGCGCCGGGTCGGCGCGCAGGGCGTCGAGCGGGATGAGGCGGGAAAATTTGCGCTCAAACGCGATGTCCACCAGCATCCACACGGGTGCGTCGCGGGTCGCGCGCGGCTCAAAATACTCGCTCTTCGGGTCAAATTGCGAGGGGTCGGGATAGGCGCCGCCCGCCACGCGCCCCATTCCGGCGATGCCCGGCGGCTCGGTGCTCGAGTGATAAAAGAATACGAGATCCCCCACCCGCATCCGGTCGCGCATGAAATTTCGCGCCTGGTAGTTCCGAACGCCGGTCCACGGAGTGCGTCCGTCGCGCGCGAGATCGTCGATCGAATACACGTCCGGCTCGGACTTCATCAACCAATGCTGGAGGGGCGGCGGGGCCATGCGGCGTGGTTCGGAAAGGCGTCTCGCGATTCGTGACCCGGCGCTCAGGAGTCCGCGCCCCAGCGGGGATGTGCGGCGGCGCGCTGGCAGAGCGCGTCGAAAGCCGGGTCGCCGCGCAGGGACTCCAGGTCGCCGTCCTTGCGCATCCATTCAACGTCAGCGTAGCCGAGTTCAACGGCGCGCGTGAGCGAGGCCAGGGCTTCCGTCCGCTGCCCGACCAGCGCCTGGCTGCAACCGAGGTTGTACCAGTTCTGCGATTCACGCGGCTGGAGCCGCGTCAATTCCAGGTCGACCTGCAGGCCGTCCTGATAGCGCCCGACGCGGGTGTAAAGATGGCCCAGCGCTTGCAATACGGGTTCGTGTCCGGGCACGCGGCGGCGCACGCCTTCGAGAAATTCCAATTCAAGCCGCTGCGGACGCTGTACCGGTTTGGAGGTCGGTTCGTTCATGCGCGGATGCGCGATCCCGTCACGTGCGCTCGTCGATCGGCACGAACTTCAATTGCGTCGGCCCGCAATAGGCCTGGCGCGGACGGCCGATCTTCTGGTTCGGGTCGTTGTGCAGCTCGTACCACTGCGAAATCCAGCCCGGCATGCGGCCGATCGCGAACAGCACGGTAAACATGTTTGTCGGGAAACCCATCGCCCGGTAGGTGATGCCGGTGTAGAAATCGACGTTCGGGTAGAGCTTGCGCTTCACGAAATACTCGTCATTGAGCGCGCGTTCCTCGAGCTTCATCGCGATGTCGAGCAGCGGGTCGTTGATGCCCATCTTGCCCAGCACCTCGGTGCAGACCTTCTTCGCGATCTTGGCGCGCGGGTCGTAACTCTTGTAGACGCGGTGACCGAAGCCGTAGAGACGGAAGCTGTCCTCCGGATCCTTCGCGCGCGCGACCATCTTGTCGACGTCGCCGCCGTTGCGCTGGATCTCCTCCAGCATGTCCATCACTTCCTGGTTCGCGCCGCCGTGCAGCGGGCCCCAGAGCGCGCAAATGCCCGCGGAAACCGAGGCGTAGAGATTGGCGCCCGTGCTGCCGACCATGCGCACCACGGAGGTGGACGCGTTCTGCTCGTGGTCCGCGTGCAGGATCAGCAACTGGTTCATCGCCTTCACGAGGACGGGATCGATCTTGTAGTCGGCCACCGGCGAGGCGAACATCATGTTGAGCAGGTTTTCGCAGTAGGTCAGCTTGCTGCTCGGATACACGAACGGCTCGCCGATCGACTTTTTGTAGGAGAACGCCGCCATCGTGCGGATCTTGGAGATCAGCCGCGTGGCCGCGATGCTCTTCTCCTCCTCGATGTCCTCCAACTGCGGATAGAAGCTGGACAACGAAACGGCCATGGCCGAGGAGACCGCCATCGGGTGGGCCGAGTCGGGATAGTTCCGGAAGAACGCCTGCATGTCCTCGTGCAACATCGAGTTGCGGTTCAGCAGGCGCGCGTAACGCTGGCGCTCGGTGCGGGTCGGCAACTTGCCGTGAATCAACAGATAGGCGACTTCGATGAATTCGCAGTTCTCCGCGAGTTCATCAATGTTGTAGCCGCGATAGCGGAGAATGCCCTTCTCGCCGTCGAGAAAGGTGATTGTGCTCTCGCAGGAGCCGGTGTTTACAAAACCGGGATCATAGGTGATCAGCCCGGTTTCGCCGCGCAGCTTGCGAATGTCCAGCGCGCGCTCACCCTCGGTACCCTCGTAGATGGGGTACGAGAATTTCTTGTCCCCGATGACGAGATCGGCGGTGCCTATTTTGTTGTTTTCAAGCATCCCGTGTCCGTCCTCTGGGGTTGGGGCTACGCCTTTTTGATCTTGTTCGACTTGATGCAGGTGGTGCACACGCGCATCGTGCGGGACGCCGCGCCGACGCGGACATGCACGCGTTGCACATTGGGCTGGAAACGGCGGCGCGTTACGCCCGTCGTATGCAAGCCGATGCCGCCGCTCTTCTTCGGCAAGCCGTGCCGGATGATCCGATTGCCCGTCACCGAGCCCTTGCCGCAAATGTCACATACCTTGGCCATGATCAATCTCCCTCAAACAAGCGGGGGAACGTAGTGCAGGCCGGAACCCGCCGCAAGTCCAATCCCGCGAAAATTGTTTAAGTTTCTCGTTCAGCCGGTCGGAAGTCCTGGAGATGCAGGACGAGCCGCTCCTGCCCGCGGAAGCGGTCGCGCTTGATTTGGAAGGCGACGTCGATCGGGCCGTCGGGCACTCCCCGCTCGCCCATGCCCCACCCCATCGCCTCGATTTGGCGTGCGCCGTTCGCAAGGACGAGCTTGAGATGCCCCTTGCCGACCACACGCGGCGCGCCCACAATGCGAACCCCGCGGGCGCCCCACACCGGGGTCGCGTTGCCCACGCCAAACGGGCGCATGCGATCGAGCGAGTCGGCCAGCGCGTCGTCCACTTCATCCAAACCCAGCCAGGCGTCAATCCGCTGGACCGGCCGCAAGTCGCGACCGGCCAGCAAATCGCGCGCCGTCTCGTTGAAGCGCGTCGCGAAGGCATCCAGACGCCCGGGCTTGAGTTCCAGGCCGGCCGCCATGGCGTGACCGCCGTATTTCGCCAGCTCGTCAGCGCAAGCCGTGAGCCCGGCCACCATGTCGAATCCTTCGATGCTCCGGCAGGACCCGCGCCCGCCCTCCTCGCTCAACGCGATCACGGCCACGGGCCGATGAAACCGCTGGAGCAGGCGCGAGGCCACGATGCCGACGACGCCGGGATGCCAGCCCAACCGGCCCACCACCAGGCCAAAATCGTTCGCGGGGTCAAAACGCGCCTCCAGTTCGCCCAGCGCGTCCCGCACGGTGGCGGCCTCGATTTCCTGGCGCTCGCGGTTGGATTGATCCAGTTCTTTCGCCAGCGCATCGACATCCACACCCTCCCCGCCGAGCAGGAGGTCGAGCGCCCGCTGTGCGTCGCCGAGCCGGCCCGCCGCGTTCAGGCGCGGACCGAGCCGGAAGCCGACTTCGTAGGCGTCGATCCGGTCCTCAATCGCGGCGACTTCAATCAAGGCCTGCAAGCCTTCGCTGGTCGTCTGGTTGAGCTGGTTCAACCCGTGCCGGGCAAGAATACGGTTTTCGCCCGCGAGCGGCACGATGTCCGCGATGGTGCCCAACGCGACGAGGTCGAGGTGCGGCCGCAAATCGAGCGCGGCCGACGCGCGGCCCAGTTCGCGCCCGTGCTTGGCGAGCCCGTGGCACAGCTTGAAGGTGACGCCAACGCCGGCCAGCATGTGGATGGACTCGTCCGGGCTCAACTTGGGATTCACCAGCGCCAGCGCGGGCGCCAACAACGCGCCGGGATGGTGGTGGTCCGTCACAATCACATCGACGCCCCGTCGCGTGGCCTCCGCCACCGCCTCTACCGAGCCCGTACCGCAGTCGACGGTGATGATCAGCGCGGGGTTGCACGATTCGAGGCACCGCTGCAAAGCCTCGGGACTCAGTCCGTATCCCTCTTCCAGGCGATGCGGGAGAAACGGTGTGGCGATTCCACCCAGCTTGCGCAGCACCTGCGTCAGCAGGGCCGTGCTGGTGATGCCATCGACGTCATAGTCGCCAAAGACGGCGATTCGCTCGCCGCCGTCGATGGCGCGCCAAACCCGTTCGACCGCCGGGCGCAGGTCGGGGAGCAGGAAAGGGTCGCCCAATACGCTCAAGCGCGGATTCAGGAACTGATCGACCGCCCCGGCATCACGGCAGCCGCGCGCCCATAACAGGCGCGCGACCGGGAGCGGTTGCCCGGTGGCATCCGCCAGTGCGCGGGCGGCGGCCTCGTCCGCAAGGACCGGCTGCCAGACCTTCTCCGCGGGGGCGGACATGGCGGCCCGATCAGGCCGCCGCGGGGGCCTTGTCCTTCTTGTGCCAGAACATCACCACCGGTGTGGCGATGTAGATCGTGGAGTAGACGCCCGCGAGCATGCCGATGAACAGCAGCATCGAGAACTCATAGATCGCGCCGCCGCCGAACAGGACCAGCGCAACGACCACGAACAGGGTCGAGATCGTCGTGAGCAAGGTGCGCGCGAGCGTCTGGTTCAAGCTCAGGTTCGCCACGTCCCGGAACGACTTGCCCGGGTGCAGCTTCATGTTTTCACGGATGCGGTCGAAGATGACGATCGTATCGTTGACCGAATAGCCGAGGATCGTGAGCACCGCCGCGACCATCGTCAGGTCCAGCGTGCCGCCCAGGAGACAGAAGATGCCGACGGCGATCAGGACGTCGTGGAATACGGCGACCACGGCGCCGACCGCGAAGGGAAACTCGAAGCGGACGGACACATAAATCACCAACGCGACGAGCGCGAGCAGTGTCGCCATGATCGCCTTGCGCTGGAGTTCGCGCCCGATTTGGGGCCCGACGCTGTCTTCCTTGATCACGCGGAACTTCTGCTCCGCGAATTGCGAAATCACCAGTTCCGAGGCCGGCTTGCCCGAGCCGAACGGCGATTTGATTTCGAGGTACTCATGCTGGTTGTCCGCGCCTTCGACCACCGCGGCCTTCTGGTACTGGATGACCGCGCCACGCACCCCGGCGCCGTCCAGCGCCGAACGCAGGTCTTCGACCGGGACCTTGGATTCAAACTGGTAGGTCACCGAGTCGCCGCCGAGGAAGTCGACGCCGAAGTTCGCGCTGCCCTTCTGGAAGAAGAGCGCCCAGGTGCCGACGATGGCGATGATCGAAATCGCGATGAACGGCTTGCTGACGCGGAGGAAGTCGATCTTCGTCTCGCGGATCAACTGCATCATCTTGAGCTGCTGGATATTCGTGCGCAGCAGTAGATTGAACAACATGCGAGTGACGATCAGCGCGGTGTACATGCTGACGAGGATACCGGCGCTCAGGGTGACCGCGTAGCCGCGGACCGGGCCGGTGCCCTGCCAGAAGAGGATGATCGCGGTGATCAACGTCGTGATGTTGGCGTCGAAGATGGCGCTGAACGCCTTGTTGTAGCCCGCGTCGACCATGAATTTGAAACGCTTGCCCGCCTGCTGTTCCTCACGCATGCGCTCAAAGATCAGGACGTTGGCGTCCACCGCCATACCGATGGTGAGCGCGATGCCGGCGATGCCGGGCAGCGTCAGGGTCGGCAGGCTTACGGCGCTGCCGGCGTTGCCCGTGTTCGCCAGGATGCTCAGGAAGCCGCCGGTGACGATGAGGCCGACGGGGAAGAGGAGCAGGTTCATCAGCAACGCAAGATTCGCGACGCCGCCCGCGACGGTGTAGTAGAGCAGCATGAAGGCCATCGTCGCGAGGCCGCCGATGATCGTTGCGCGGCTGCCGGAGCTGATCGAGTCATGACCGAGCGTGGGGTCGACGGTGCGCTCCTCGAGCAACATCACCGGGGCGGGCAACGCACCGGCGCGAAGGACGAGCGCGAGATCCTGCGCCTCGCGCAACGTGAAACTGCCTTCGATCTGGGCGGACCCGCCATAAATCGGCTCATTGATGTTGGGCGCGGAATAGAGGGTGCCGTCGAGGACGATGCCGAGCTGGCGCGGGCGGTTGCCGGGATTCTTTGCGCCGCCGGGCGCGTAATCCGCGGTCAGGTTGGCGAAACGCTTGCCGCCGCGGCTGTCGAAGCGCATCGTGACCACCGGGCGCTGAACCATGTCGTAGTCGATGCCCGCGTTGGCGATGCTCTCGCCTTTCAGCTCCGCGCGGCGGTGCACATAGGCCGGGCGGAAGAATTCCTGGTCGTTGCGGCGAACGCGTTCGAGCAGCAGTTCGTAGCCTGCCGGCGCGTTGAACGCCGCGACGCGCTTGCGGATTTCGGCCTCGGTCACGCCCGCGGGATCGCGGGTGCGGTCGCGGCGCAGCAGGCGCTCCTCGCGCCCGCCCGCACTGGAAATGGGAACGATGCGGTACCCTTCCGGCGCGACGCCCTTGGTCAGGAAATCGTCCACCAGCGAATCGTTTTCCGGATGCACCATGCGGAATTCGAGGTACGCCGCGCTCTGGATGTTCTTGAGCGCGCGTTCGCGGTCTTCCGTGGCGAGACCGGGGATTTCGACGATGATGCGGTTGCCGGGCTCGGCGTAGATCACCGGCTCGGCCATGCCCATGGCGTCGACGCGGTTGCGGATGACCTCAATCGCGCGGGCCTGCGCGTCGCGCGCGGCGTCGCTGTCCAGTTCGGACGAGTCGACCTGCAACACGTAGCGGGTGCCGCCCTGCAAATCGAGGCCGAGGACGATCTTGCCTTTGCGGATCGTCCGCCCCTCCTCATCTCTCTTGTCGAAGGGCGGATAGACGACGGCGATGGACCAGGCGGCGAGCCCGATCAGAACCAACCATTTCCAAATCGACTGCTTTTCCATGGGAATTCCTGTTCGCGATTACTTGCCGGGGGTTGAAAGGTCCTGGTCCACGTCAGCCGGCAGCTCGCCCTTGTCGAGCAACTGGCTCACAGCGCCACGGACAACCTCCACCTTGGTCTTTTCGGCCACCTTGATGACGTAGGTCTTCTCTTTGACGTTCGCGATTACGCCGATCATGCCGCCGGCGAAGAGCACGCGGTCGCCCGACTTGACCTTGGAAAGCATTTCCTGCCGCTCTTTTTCGCGGCGGCGCTGGGGGCGGATCAGCATCATGTAGAAGAGGACCAGCATGATGCCCAGCCAGCCGAACATGAACAGGGGGGACTGTTGGCCTTCCGCGCCCGGCGGCGGCCCCATTGCGATCGTCAACATCGTCGTCAGCATCGTCTACTCCTCATGGCCCGCGACCGGGCCGTTCCGCCTCCAGGGCTTGGAACTCCGCGCGCAGTTGCGCGAAGGTCCCCGCCGCGATGGCCTCGCGTATTTCCGTCAACAACTCCAGGTGCCGGTGCAGGTTGTGAATCGTCAACAACCGCACGCCCAAAATTTCATCCACATTCAGCAAGTGCCGGATGTAGGACCGGGTGAAGTGGCGGCAGGCATAGCACCTGCACCCCTCCTCGACCGGTTCCAACGCCAGCTTGTGCTCCGCGTTGCGCAGCGAGTAGCGACCCCGCCGCGTCACCGCCGTTCCGTTGCGCGCCACCCGCGTGGGCAGCACGCAATCGAACATATCCACACCCCGCGCGATGGACTCCACCATCTGGCCGAGGCCGCCCACCCCCATGAGGTAGCGCGGCTTCTCCGCCGGCAGTCCGGCGATGCCCATCTCCACGCCGGGTATGATGAGTTCGCCGGGCTCGCCCACGCTGACGCCGCCGATGGCGTAGCCGTCAAAGCCCATCGCCACGAGCTCGCGCGCACAGCGTTCGCGCAGTTCGGGATACACACCGCCTTGGACGATTCCGAACACCAATTGCCCGTCCGCCCGCGGCTGGTTTGCACACGAAGCCGCCCACGTTAGGGTCCGGTCCACCGCCTTGCAAGCGTATTCCCGCTCGCAGGGATACGGCGGACACTCGTCGAAAACCATCGCAATATCCGACCCCAGCGTGCGTTGGATCGCCATCGCCTCCACCGGCCCCAGGAAGTGCTTCGTCCCGTCGACATGCGAACGGAATTCCACCCCCCGGTCGGAAACTTTCCGCAGGCGCGTGAGGGAAAACACCTGGAACCCGCCGCTGTCCGTCAAGATTGCGCGGTCCCACCCCATGAAGCGGTGCAGGCCGCCTGCATTCGCGATGACCTCCATGCCGGGGCGGTCGTTGAGGTGGTAGGTATTGCCCAGCAAAATCTGGCACCCCATCCCGTCCAGCTCCGCCGGGGACATCGCCTTCACAGTGCCCTGCGTGCCGACGGGCATGAAGACGGGTGTATCCACCACCCCGTGCGCGGTGTGCAGCCGCCCGCGTCGCGCCTGCGACTTCGGGTCAACCGCCAACACTTCATATGTGCCCGGTTTATGCATGCAAAAGAGCGCGTACCGTAGACGAGAATGATCCAATGACCAATGAATAAATGACCAATGGCATTGGCCATTGTATCATTGGTCATTCGTCATTCGGTCATTCGTCATTCGGTCATTGGTCATTAAGTCATTTGAACCTTACCGCCTCCATCCTCAACGACCTGCGCCGCCTCGCCCAACCGTCGAACCTCGCGGGCATGGCGCGGTTCGGCATCGACACCTCGTCCGCCCTCGGCGTCCCCATCCCCGCCCTGCGCCGTCTCGCGCGGGCGCACCGGCGCGACCACGCGCTGGCGCTGGCGCTCTGGGCGACCGGCGTCCACGAGGCACGCATCCTGGCCTCGCTCGTTGACGACCCGGCCAAGGTGACCGCGTCGCAAATGGATGCGTGGGTACGGGAAATCGATTCGTGGGATATTTGCGACCAGGTCTGCAACAATCTCTTCAATCGGACGCCCCACGCGTGGAGCAAGGCCGTGCAGTGGAGCCGTCGTCAGCCCGAGTTCGTGCGGCGCGCGGGCTACGTCCTGATGGCCACGCTCGCGGTGCACGACAAGCAGGCGACCGACGCCGACTTCGAGCCGTGCTTCGACGCGATCCGGCGCGGCGCCGCGGACGACCGCAACTTCGTGAAAAAAGCCGTCAACTGGGCGCTGCGCCAGATCGGCAAACGCAATTCCGCGCTCCGCTCGCGCGCCATCGCCGTCGCCCGCGACCTCGAAGCCCTCGACGCACCCGCCGCCCGCTGGATCGCCCGCGACGCGCTGCGGGAATTAAGAAACCGCGGATGAACGCGGATTCACGCAGATCAATCCGCGTCCATCGGCGTGCATCAGCGGTTAAATTTCCGGCACCGCCGCGAGCAGGGATTGCGTATAGGGGTGCGTCGGCGCCTGCAGGACCTGGTCGGCGAGACCTTGCTCGACGATGCATCCGCGATGCATGACGACCACGCGGTCGCAGACGTAGCGCACCGCGGCAAGGTCGTGCGCGATCAGCAGCAGCGTCAACCCGCGCTCGCGTTGCAGGTCCTTCAGCAAGTTGAGCACCTGCGCCTGGACGGACACATCCAGCGCCGAGACCGGTTCGTCCGCGATAAGCACTTCGGGCCTCGTCGCCAGTGCCCGCGCGATGCCGATCCGCTGCCGCTGGCCGCCGCTGAATTCATGTGGGTAGCGGTTGGCGTATCCGGGGTCCAGTCCGACAGCGCCGAGCAGCCTCGCGACCGCGTCGGCCTCCTCCGCGCGGGAAACCAAGCGATGCACGCGCAGGACCTCCGCCAGCGCGGATCCGATGGTGAGGCGCGGATTGAGCGAACCGTACGGGTCCTGGAAGACCATCTGGATGCGCCGCCGATAGGCCGCGCGCGAATCGCGCAACCAGGTCGCGACCGGCTTTCCATCGAAACAAGCCGTGCCCGCGGTCGGCTTCTCCAGTCCCAACAGCACGCGCGCCAGCGTCGTCTTCCCGCTGCCGCTCTCGCCGACGATCCCCACCGCCTCCCCGCGCGCAATCGAAAGACCAATCCCTTGCAGCGCCGCGACGCGCATGCGGCCGCGCCGGAACGCGACGTGCAGGTCGTCCACCTCGATGAAAGATTCCATCTTCACGACAGGCTCCGCCACAGGTGACACCGCACGCCGTCCCCTTCGGCCCACGCGGGCTCTTCCGCACGACAGCGCGCTTCCGCGTGCGGGCAACGGGGATGAAACCGGCAGCCTGACGGGTACGCCGATCCCGCGGGCACCGTGCCCGGGATGCCCTCCAGCTTCGCCACAGGCCCCCGCAGGCGCGGAACAGCGCGCAGCAGCGCCTTCGTGTAGGGATGCCGCGGGGCACGCAACACCTCCGTCACCGGCCCCGCCTCCACGAGTTGCCCCGCGTACATCACGAGCACGCGGTGCGCGATGCGCTTCACCAACCCAAGATTATGCGTGATAAACAGCATCCCCATGCCCTCGGCACGCTGCACCGCCTGCAACACCTCCAGCACCTGCGCCTGCACCGTGACATCGAGCGCCGTCGTTGGCTCGTCGGCGACCAGCAACCGGGGGGCGCCCGCGAGCGCCATCGCGATGACCGCGCGCTGCTGCATGCCGCCGCTTAATTCATGGGGATACGCCCGCGCGACGCGCTGAACGTCGTCCAGCCCGACCGCGCGCAAAAGCCGTTCCAGTTCCGCCTGCTCATCGATGCCGCGCCGGTGCGCGCGCAGCACTTCGCCGATTTGGAAGCCGATCGTGAATACGGGGTTCAACGCCGCGGCCGGTTCCTGGAATACGTACGCGATGTCTGCGCCCCGCATCGCGCGCAGCGCGGAGTCGGAAGCCGCCAGCACGTCCCGGCCGAGCAGTTGGATCGAGCCGCCGACATACCGCGCGGCCGGTTCGGGCAGCAGGCGCGCGAGCGCCATCGCCGTGACGCTCTTGCCGCAGCCGCTTTCGCCCACCAACGCCACCACCTCGCCCGTCCCCACCTCAAACGACACGCCGTCCACCGCGCGGACCGGACGAGCCGGGTCGCCGAAGTGGATCACCAGGTCGCGGACCGAAAGCAGTGGGGATGATGAAGGGACGCCGTGCACAGGCATCGCCTACGCGAAAACGAATGCCCGTGCAAGTCCGATGGCGGCATGCCGCAGGAAATCCGATCAAGATTGCCGCCGTACAACGACCATCGTAAAGTGCCTGGTTTCCGGAGGTACCCATGAACATCTCGCCACCACCACCGCCGATACCGCGCCGCACCACGCCGCGCGCACTGCCGCCTGCCGCGCGGGGCGCCACCGCCGGCATCTTCATCTTCGGCGCGATGCTGTTCGCCATCGTCTTCTGGTGGTTCTTCTGCCGCATCGAGCCGGGACCGGACCAGATCGCCATCCTGATCCGCAAGACGGGTACCGACCTGCTCCCCACGCAAATCCTCGCGACGGAAGAAGGGCAAAAAGGCATCCAGCTCGAAGTGCTCCCGGAGGGACGCTACTTCAAAAATCCCTACACGTGGGGCTGGCGCTTCCATCGGATCACTGACATCCCCGCCGGCAAGCTCGGCGTCCAGACCCGCCTCTACGGCAACGATCTGCCCGCCGGCGCGATCATGGCGCAGGAGGGCACGAAGGGCATCGTCGCGGATGTGCTCCGGCCCGGCAAATACCGCATCAATCCGTACGCGTTCAAGGTGGAGCTGTTCGACGCGATTTCGATCCGGCCCGGCAGCGTGGGCGTCATCACCTCCCTGGTCGGCGAGGACATACTCAATCACGAGATTCCCGCGGCGGAGCGGAACGAATTCCTCGTCAAAACGGGCCGCAAAGGCGTCGTCAACGAAGTGCTCGATCCCGGCACGTATTACCTCAACCCCTATCTCGTGAACGTGGTCGAGGTGAACCTGCAAAGCCAGCGTTTCGAGCTCAGCGGCGAGGACGTGATCAGCTTCCTCACGATGGACGGCTTCACGGTCAATGTGGAAGGCACGATCGAATTCAGCATCGAGCGCTCCAGCGCCGCCCTGCTCACGCACCGGATCGGCGACATGGAGGATGTGCTCAAGAAGATCATCCTGCCGCGCGCGCGCGGGTTCAGTCGGATCGAAGGCAGCAAGCAGCCCGCGATCAACTTCATCGTCGGCGAGACGCGCCAGCAATTCCAAAACAACCTCGACTCCCACCTGCGCGACAAGTGCGAGCCGTGGGGCGTCTCGGTCAAGTCGGTCCTCGTGCGCAACATTCTGCCGCCGGACCAGATCGCAAGCGTCATCCGCGAACGCGAGGTGGCCGTGCAAAACGCGCGGATGTTTGAGCAACAGATCGAACAGGCGAAATCGAAGGCGGAACTGGTGCGCCAGGAAATGCTCGCCGTCCAAAACAAGGAGAAGGTCGAGCAGGAAACCGTGCGCATCCGCGCCGTGATCCGCGCGCAGCAGGACCAGGCCGTCCGCGTCACCGCGGCGGAACGCGAGCTTGACGTGGCCCGGCTCGAACGTGACGCCGCCGCGTTCCAGGCCCAGGCCCAGGTCGCGCGCGCCACCGCGGAACGCGACGTCATCAAGCTGGATAACGAGGCGCAGGCGGCGGTGATCGCCAACCAGGTGGCCGCCTTCGCCGGCGGCGCCAACCTCGCGCGCTATGCGCTCTACCTGAAGATCGGACCGCGCATCGGCTCCATCCTCTCCAATGACAAGGAAGATGGCCTGGGCGAATTGTTCAAATCATTCCTTCCCGCCTCGAAAGGAGGCCAGCCGTGAAAAAAATGATTCTGGCCCTTGTTCCCGTGTTCGTCTTCGCCGCCCTGTTGTGGGGCGCGTGGCTATGGTTCTTCTGCCGCTTCTACGTTGGTCCGGACCAAATGGCGATCGTGACGGCCAAGACCGGCACACCCCTGCCGCCCGGGCAACTCCTCGCGGAACCCGGCCAGCAGGGCATCCAGGCCGCGCCGCTCGGCGAGGGGCGCCACTTCCGCAACCCGGTTTTCCACGAGTGGGAAATCATGCCCGCCCAGGTCATTCCCGCCGGCAAGGTCGGGATCGTCACCGCCAAGGTCGGCGAGGAGCTGCCGGATGGTGTCTTCATCGCGGATGAAGGCCAGAAGGGCATTCGGCGCGGCGTACTCGGTCCCGGGAAGTACCGCCTGAACTCCTACGGCTATAACGTGGACATCGTCGACGCGATCAGCATCCCCATCGGCTATGTCGGCGTCATCACCAGTCTCTCCGGCACGCAGCCCCCGGATGGCGCGTTCGCGGGACCGAAGCAGAAGGGCGTGCGCAGCGACATTTTGCAGCCGGGCCTTTACTACGTTAACCCGAAGGAGTTGAAAGTCGACGTGCTTGAAATCGGCGTCAACCAGGTCTCGTTGCTTGGCAAGACTGGCGGCGCGGTTATCACGAAAGCCCCGCTCGCCTCGCAGAACGCGGCGGTGGAAGCCTTGAGCCAGCGCGCGCTGGCGGAACAGGCGGAGAAACGCCGGGACTACGTGGCGCGCGAGCGCCCGAGCAGCATGTCCGTAAAAACAGCCGATTGGGAGATGGACTACGCGCGCGCGCAACAGGCGGCGCCCAGCGCCACGCCGGGTCGCGCGCCCAAGCCCGCGCCGATTACGGGCGGCGAGGCGGTGCTGAGCCTGAACCAATTCGTCGAGTTCCCCTCGCGCGACGGCTTCGAAATCAGCCTCGATATGACCGTCGAGTTTGAACTGCTGCCGGAGCACATCGCGTGGATCTACCGCACCTACGGCGACCTGCCCGCCGTCGTCGACAAGATCATCATGCCGCAGATTCTCTCCGTCTCGCGGCTGAAGGGCTCCGCCTACCGCGCCAAGGATTTCATCGTCGGCGAGGGCCGCGAGAAATTCCAGACAGAGCTGACGGAGGTGTTGCGCGCTGCGTTGAGCGACAAACGGATCATTATTCACAACGCCTTGATCCGGCATGTGAACGTTCCGAATCAGATTCTCTCGCCGATCCAGGAGGCCAGCGTCGCCATTGAGCAGGACCTGACCAACAAGGAGAAGCAGAATACCGCCCGGAAACAGGCGGAACTGAACACCGAGCTCACGCTGATCGAGCAGCGGCGCGAACAGGTCGCGCAGGAAACGGAAAAATTACGCGCAGAGATCAACGCCGGCCAGGAACGTGAGGTCGCGCAGATTCAGGCGGAGACATTGAAGAAAGCCGCTGAAATCGAGAAGTCCACCGCCGAGGTGCGCGCGGACAGGACGCGTGTGCTGGGCCAGGCCTCGGCCACCATCGTACAATTGGTGGAGGGCGAGAAAGCGAAAGGGTTTGAACTGAAAACCAAGGCGTTCCGCGACCCGCAGGCCTTCGCCCTCTGGGAATTCGCCAAAGCCCTGAATCCCGATGTGAAGATCAACATTCTCCACGCCGGACCCGGCACCCTGTGGACGGATCTCGAACGCGCGGGACTGGGCGACCTCGAAGGCGCGACGCAGTTGCAGAAGAGTCAGGGGAAGAAGTAATCCGTGTTCAGTAATCAGTAGTCAGTAAGCAGTGTTCAGTATTCAGTAGTCGGTAGTCGGTGATCGGATTTTCCGTCTTCCTGTTTTCCGTCTTCCGTTCCTACCACGCATCGTCCGGGTCCAGGTCCCTCCCCCGCCCCGTCGCGCGGTCGTAGCGCCAGACATCGCGACCATTGATGCGCAAGATGAGTTGCGTACCGTCCTCGTTCCAGCGCAGGCGCTCACCCAGATCCACGCGGAAGTCATGGTCGTAGGGCGGCGACAGGTAGGCGATGAACGAGGGGCCGCCGCCGGAAACGCGGACCCGCAGGTGATCCCGCACGTATTTCGTTCGCTGTAAAAACGCGCGGCGTTCGCCGTCCGGCGAATCAAGTCGCTGCACCAGCACCACCGGCGGCTGCTGGATGCGCCAGACGACCAAGACCAACGCCAGCAACCCAAGCGCCATGAGCAGCCGGCGCGGCAGCACAATCACGATGGGCGGCGCTTTCGGCATGGCGCCGGGAGGCTACGGGGTGGCGGCTTCGACCGCATTCGTCGCCGCCGGCTGTTCCAGGACCTCGACCGCGGGACGCTTGATAAAGAAGCGGTTCACGTCGCGCCACGTCAGCAGCGCGAACAGGGACATCAGCAGGATGGCCGAAACATTCCAGATGAAGCTCACGACGCGGTGGCTGGCCGGCCGACGCGTGATCAGCTCCCACAACGAAAGCATGATGTGTCCGCCATCCAGCACGGGAATCGGCAGCAAGTTCAGCACCGCCAGGTTCACATTGATGAGACAGGTGAACCAGAGCGCCATCAGGAAACTGCCCTGCACGTACATCCAGAACATCGAAAGGATCGCAACCGGGCCGCCGACCGCGCTCGCCGCACCCTTCGACTCCGCGGGCGTAACGAGTTTCTGCAGCAGGCGCACGACCAGCATCGCGTGAGATTTGATCTGCTCCACCGGCTTGCGCACGTCCAGCGTCACGAATTCGATACCGATCAGCGCGCGCTTCAGCTCCGCGTCGTACGCCGGCGTGACCATAAGTTCGACCCGTCCGCCATCCCGCTCGACGAGCGCGGGAATGGTCTGTCCGGCGCGTTCATTGACCAACTGCACCAGATGTTCGCGGCTGAACAGTTCGATGCCGTCGAGTTCGACGATTCGGTCGCCCGTCCGCAGCCCCGCGGCCTCCGCGCTGGAGCCGGGCCGCGTGCCGAGGACATAGCAATAATTCAGCGCCGTCAGGCCGGGAATAAAGTGGGCGCCCATGAATTCGATGCGCGGCAGAACGACCTCGGATTGGTTGCCATCGCGATGCAGCACGCGAACGGTCGGGTTTTCCTTCGCAACTCCGACCTCAAGAATAAAATCGTCCCAGGTGCGAATGGCTTTATTCGCCACGGATTCAATCTGGTCGCCGATGCGGATGCCGGCTTCGTAGGCCGGGCTATTCGTCGCAACGTAACCGACGATCACGCGGCCCTCCGGCGGCGCGTAGGATTGCCCGCCCCAATACACGATGTAGGCGATGACGAACGCGAGGATCATGTTGCAGGTGACGCCCGCGAGCGCGACGAGAATCTTCTTTCCGGGAGAGACGGCGGGCAGGGAACGCTGCCGGGCTTCACTGTCGGGTCGCCCCGTCGCGGGGTCCATTTGCGGCAGCGCAACGTAGCCGCCAAACGGCAGGATGCCGATTTTATAGTCCACGCCGTTGATTTTGCGCTTCCAGATCGCGGGGCCAAACCCGATGGAAAACGCATCGACCGTCAACCCACACCAGCGCGCGACGAGGAAGTGACCCAGCTCATGGACAAAAATCGTCAGGCCGAACAGGAAAAGCACCAGCACCAGGGCATAGGCGATGTTGAAAATGGATTCGAGCATGGAGAAGAACCTCGGATTCGATTCGGTTTAGAGCAGGCGCAGCGCAATATACAACACCGGCGCTGCAAAGAGCAGACTATCCAGCACATCAAGCAGTCCGCCCATGCCCTGGATGAAGCTGCCCGAGTCCTTTACGCCGGCGGCGCGTTTCAATAGCGACTCAATCAAATCACCCAGAACGCCGGCCACGGACAGCAGAACACCAACACCGAGGACGGCAGGCAGGCTCGCCAGGAAATCGATGTCCGCCGGCATCGCGAAAGCCCAAAACGCCCATCCCGCCAGCGTGCCCACGACCACGCCGCCGATCACGCCCTCCCAGGTTTTGGCGGGCGAGACGCGGGGCAGCAGTTTGTGCCGACCGATGGCGCATCCGGTGAAATAGGCGCCGATATCCGTGCACTTGACGACGACGACGAGGAACAGCACCAGCATGCGCCCCGTCTCGTCGCCCCACCCGACCAGCAACTTGACGATAAAATTGAACAGGAAAGCCACATACAGCACGCCGAGCAGCGTGCCCGCGATCGTGTCCCACGGCCGGTTCGTACTCGTGTGCATCAATTGGCGCAGCAACACCGCGGCAAGGACACAAAACAGCAGGATACTTTCGACTTCCGCGCGCAGCGGGCATTCGAAATGATGGGCCAGCCAGGTCGCGGCGACGAGCGTCACGCCGCAAATGATGCCCACGACCTTGAAATGCGGAAGTTCCCGTGCATCGAGCAGCGCGTAAAATTCATGCAAGGCGAGAAATACGCAGACCAACAGGATGGGCAGCACGCCCCAGGCCGGCAAAAAGAAGATGGCGGCCAGCAAGCCGCCGCCCAACAGCACACCGCTTTTCAATCGATGGCGCAGCATGCGGCGACCTATTTAATATCCCCGAACCGGCGATGCCGGTGCTGATAGACCTCGATTGCTTCGCGGAACTGCGGTTCCCGGAAGTCCGGCCACATCACCGGCGTTACATAGAGCTCCGCGTAGGACAACTGCCAGAGCAGGAAATTGCTGATCCGCATCTCGCCGCTCGTCCGGATCATGAAATCCGGGTCCGGGACATCCGGCAGATAAAGGTGTTCCGCGATTGTGTCGGGCGTGATGCGGCGCGGGTTGAGTTCGCCGCGCTGCACCTTCGCGGCAATCTGTTTCACGGCATCCGTGATTTCCTGGCGGCCGCCGTAGCTCAGCGCGAGGACGAGATGGCCCTCCGTGTAATGCGCCGTTTCGTCGATCACCCGGTTGAGTTCGCGGCGGACCGGCAGCGGCAGGTCCGACATGTGACCAATCACACGGAGCCGGACCTTGTGCTCGTGCAGCTCAAACGCCTGCTCGCGAAGGAACTTCCGCAAAAGACTCATCAAGCCCGTCACTTCCGGGCGCGGACGCACCCAGTTTTCGGAGCTGAACGCATAGAGCGTGAGGTACTTGACGCCCAGTTTTCGGCACGCCAGCAGGATGGCACGGACCGACTCTGCACCCACGTGGTGACCGCGGATGCGAGGCAGGCCCTGTGCTTTTGCCCATCGGCCATTGCCATCCATGATGATGGCGACATGCCGAGGCACCGCTGGCGCTTCGTTGCTCATGCTTGAATCATGGTTCCGGATCGGTCCAATCGCAACGTACTCTCCCGGCGCGGGCCGTTGGACAGCATGCTGATCGGGGTTCCCGTCAGGCGGGCCAGGGCGCGCAGGTAGGACTGGCAGGCCGCCGGCAATTCCGCGAGCGTGCGAGCCTCCTTCGTCGAAGCCTTCCAGCCGGGAAAAGTCTCGTACACCGGGCGGCACTGCTCCAGCACGCGGATGCTGGCCGGCAGATGTTCGTAGCGGCGGCCCTCGTGTTCGTAGGCGACGCAGACCTTGATCTCGTCAACGTCGTCCAATACGTCGAGCTTGGTCACCGCCCAGTCGTCGATGCCGTTGACCATCGCGGAATAGCGCGCGACGACCAGGTCGAACCAGCCGCAGCGGCGCGGGCGGCCCGTCGTCGCCCCAAATTCATGGCCGACCTTGCGGATATGCTCGCCCATCGCGTCGTGCAACTCCGTCGGGAACGGCCCCTCGCCCACCCGTGTCGAATAGGCCTTCACGACACCGATCACCCGATCCACGCGATGTGGGGGCACGCCGCAGCCGGTGCACGCGCCGCCCGAGGTCGCGTTGGAGGACGTCACAAAAGGGTACGTGCCGTAATCGATGTCGAGCATCGTGCCCTGCGCGCCCTCAAACAGGATCGACTCCTTGCGCGATATCGCCTGGTGCACCATCGGGATGGTATCCGCGACGTAGGGTGCGAGTCGTTTGGCCGCGGTTTGATAGATGGCGACCGTCTCCTCAACATGGAGAGGCGGCCCGCCGAAGGTCGCGATGATCTTGTTGTTCGTCTCGACGCGGCGGCGCAGGAGATCCGCGAAGTGCGGCTCCAACAGGTCGCCCGCGCGCAGGCCGGTGCGGGCGGCCTTGTCGCCATAGGTGGGACCGATGCCGCGTTTCGTCGTCCCGATCTTTTCTCCCGTCGTCGGCTTCTGTTCCCGGTATTCGTCGATCAACCGGTGGTACGGGAAGACAAGGTGCGCGCGATCACTGATGAAAAGCCGGCCCTGCGTGGCAACGCCCCGCGCGTCGACGCCGTCGATTTCCTTGAGCAGCGCCAGAGGATCCACCACGACGCCGTTGCCGATGATGCAGCGTTTGCCCGCATGGAGGATGCCGGAGGGGATGAGGTGAAGCACGTAGCGCTCGTCACCGATTTCAACCGTGTGACCGGCGTTGTTGCCGCCCTGATAGCGAACCACCCAGTCGGCCTCCTCCGCCAGGACGTCAATGATCTTCCCCTTGCCTTCATCGCCCCACTGGGCGCCGACCAACACGGTATTTGCCATCAGTTCCTCGCAACGGTTCAGCACTGTACAAAACGGCGACATGCGCGCGACTACAGGCGCAAAACGTTGGCAGGCTAGGTCAAGGGTGCGGGGGGGTCAATCGGAAACAGGCCGCGTGAGTCTTCCTTCCCGTCTTCTTCGTCCTCCTGCTCGTCCTCGTCGTCGTCCTCGCCCCCTCTCCCACCGGGAGAGGGCCGGGGTGAGGGGCAGTGGCGTGAACCATCCCTCGCGGTCTACGCCAGCCACCAACCGAGGACGAGGACCGCCGCGCTGAGAACAAGGACGAAGCCGATGTAGACCCCAGATCCATACACACGCGGTTCCAACCGGATGTGCGAAACCTGCAAATAGGATGAAGCTCAACCGAAAAAAACTTCCCACCCCTGCATCCCCCCACTATCATCGCCCGGTTGTTTTATCATTATGCCTGTCGCCATCATCACTGGGTCATCCGGACTCATCGGCTCCGAAAGTGTACGGGCCTTCCACGCCATGGGGCTTGACGTTGTCGGCATCGACAACGACATGCGGAGCTATTTCTTTGGCCCTGAATCGTCGACGCGTTCCATCACCGAAAAGCTGCAATCCTCATGCGCCCGGTTCACGAGCGAAGCAGCGGATATTCGGGATCAAGCCGCCATTGATCGCATTTTTGCCAGATACGGCAGGGATATTGCCCTGGTCATCCACACCGCCGCGCAACCCTCCCACGACTGGGCGGCGCGGGAACCGCTGACCGACTTCGGTGTCAATGCCACCGGCACCCTTCACCTGCTGGAGGCCACGCGCCAACACAGTTCGGATGCCGTTTTTATTTTCACATCCACGAACAAGGTCTACGGCGACACGCCGAATCGGCTTCCCCTCGTCGAGCTGGAAACGCGCTGGGAAATTGACGCCACGCATCCGTACCACGCCAGGGGGATCGACGAATCCATGTCGATCGACCAGACCAAGCATTCCTTGTTCGGCGCCTCCAAGGTCGCGGCCGACGTGCTCGTTCAGGAATACGGCCGGTATTTCGGGATGAAGACGGGGGTTTTCCGGGGCGGCTGCCTGACGGGGCCCCAGCACGCGGGCGCCGAACTGCACGGCTTCCTCGCCTACCTCATGAAATGCGCCGTCACCGGGCGCGAGTATCGAATCTTCGGCTACAACGGCAAGCAGGTGCGCGACAACATCCATTGCGCGGACCTCGTTGATGCCTTCGTGCATTTCTTCAAAACGCCCCGGGTCGCCGAGGTGTACAACATCGGCGGCGGCCGGTTCAGCAACTGCTCAATGCTGGAAGCCATCCGGCTGTGCGAAGAACTCACCGGCAAACCGATGAAGACCACCTATGTGGAAACAAATCGCATCGGCGACCACATCTGGTGGATCAGCGACGTGGGTAAATTCCAGGCGCACTACCCCGGCTGGAAACTCGTGCGAAACATCAGGCAAATCCTCCAGGAAGCACGGGACTACAACCAGGCGGCGTGGCGGGGAGCCGGGTGATGGCCACCAGCGGAAAAGGCCTGCCGCCCGCGCTGCGTGAACGCCAGGAATTCGTGTCCAGCGTGTACAAGGCGCAGTTGCCCACGCGTGAACGCGACGTGCACAAAGCGCGTTATTACTACGCCAATCTGAAACGGCTCCTCCGATTCATCGTGGAACCCGGACGCCGCGTCCTGCAGGTGCATTGCGATATCGGCCACCTGCTGGCCGCCGTGCAGCCCGCGCGAGGACTCGGCCTGCACGCGAGTCCCGGGCATCTGGACATCGCCCGTCGCAACCACCCGGAACTGGAATTCCGGGAGGCCGACCCGCATGCGTTCGAGGTCGACGAAAGCTTCGACTACGTTCTGCTTGCCAACGCCGTGGGCGATATTGTTGATGTCGAGGCGACCCTGCAACGCTGCCGGGCGGCCATGCGGCCGGATTCCCGCCTCGTCGTGGTGTGGACCAATTATTTGTGGCAGCCGGTCTTCAAGCTCGCGGAACGCCTCGGGCTGAAAAGCCGGCAACCGGCGCTGAACTGGTTCAGCCCGTCCGATGTGGAAAATCTCCTGGCGCTCACGGGCTTCGAGCGCGTGAAGGAAAATCAGGCCCTCTTGCTTCCGATCAACATCCCCGGCGTCTCCTGGCTGTTCAATCGGGTCCTCGCGCGCATCCCGCCCTTTCACAAGGGGTGTTACGTGAAGAGCCTTGTCGCGCGGCCGGTGCACCTGAACCCCGACCTCAA
The DNA here is from genome assembly GCA_035327585.1 of Kiritimatiellia bacterium. Taxonomy (GTDB): domain Bacteria; phylum Verrucomicrobiota; class Kiritimatiellia; order CAIVKH01; family CAIVKH01; genus JAMLJG01. The sequence continues at coordinate 61,522 of DAOLDD010000001.1, forward strand.
CGCGTTCAGCGTCTCCGTCATCATCCCCTGCAAAAACGAAGCGGGCAATGTGCAGGACGCGGCGGAACGCATCCCCCGGATGGGCCGGCACACGGAAATTATTTTCTGCGACGACAAGTCCACGGATGGAACGGCGGAGAAGGTCCGGGAAATGCAGCGGAAATACCCCGACAAGGACATCAAGCTGGTCGCCGGCCCCGGCATCAGCAAGAGCTTCAACGTCTGGGCCGGTTTCGACGCCGCGCAAGGCGACATCCTGATGATCCTCGACGCGGATCTGACCACCATCCCCGAGGAACTCCCCTACTTCTTCGACGCGATTGCCAGTGGACGCGGCGAGTTCATCAACGGTTCGCGGATGATCTACCCCATGGCCGAAGACGCGATGAAGCCGCTGAACGTGCTCGGCAACAAGATGTTCAGCCTCGCCTTCTCCTACCTGCTCGGCCAGCGCATCAAGGATACGCTCTGCGGAACCAAGGTGCTCTGGAAAAGGGACTACGAGCGCATGAAACCCCTGCGCGGCTCGTGGGGCGTGACCGATCGATGGGGTGACTACGAGCTGATTTTTGGCGCGGCCAAGCTCAACCTCAAAATCATCGACCTGCCCGTCCACTACGTCGAACGCGTGTACGGCGAAACCAAGATGACCAAGCGATTCAAGAATGCCGCGGTCATGGCGCGCATGTGCTGGGCCGCGCTGCAAAAGCTCCGCTTCGCCTGAATCTCAAACGCCGCGTTCCGCGATGAAGTTCTGGCTGCTCCCCCATGGGCGGCGAACAAGGCGCCGGTCAATTTCGGACCAAGGAATACCCTCAAGGCCAAGCTCCTGATTGATGTACATCAAACGGAACCCCAGCCCGTCCAGAAACACCGGCAGTTCGGCGGGATCATCGCCCGCCAGTTGCATGCCGCGGGGCCAGTATTCAAAAAAGATCCGCGCGCGCGGAGATCTACGCAACAAACCGGTCAAGCCGCGCAACGCCCGCAACTCGTACCCCTGGACATCAATTTTAACAAACTCCACCGCCGGGCACTCAATCAACTCATCACCGCGCCGGACGGGAACGGCAACATTGCCTGAGGGGCCGATTCGATTGTCGCCCGAGTTGAACGCCTGGGTCGACATCTGTACGACTCCGTCCGCGTCCCCCAACGCAAAAGGGAACAGCGACACATTGCCGAGGTTGTTCCATGCCACCAATCGCTGTACGGCATCGGCCAGAACCGGCATGGGTTCGAAAGCCAATACGCTCCCCGCGGGGCCCACGCAACGCGAGAGCAGCGCCGTGTACAGTCCGACGTTCGCGCCGATGTCGAGCACACGATCTCCTCGCGAAACCAGTCGCTCCAACAAACGCGCCTCCCCACTCCCCGCCAGACCGAATTTGTGCAGTGCGAGATAGAGCGAGCGATCCAGGGTCGGCGCAAATACGGAAAAGCCTTTGACCTTCCAGCGGGCGGCCCAAACGGGCGACGAATTCCAACGCTGGACAAGGGTCTTCAAAGCGGCCTCCGCGCCACGATCAGGAGACTGCCGGAAATTTCCCTGATCAAAGGGAGACATTCAAACAGGCGCCCGATGGCGGAAACCGTCCCGATCAGCGGCGCTGGAATTGCGGGATGGAGCCAGTCAAACGGAGTGATGGTTACCTCGTCGAAGCCGTGTCGCCTCAACTCCGACGCCAAACGCCACCGGATAAACGCCGTTTCGTCAGGAGAGTCGCCGAGCCGGGCCTTGAGCCATGGAATGTTTTTTTGGAGCGCGATCTGGGGATTGAGCATGTTCGGCTCCGCGAAACTAAACCAGCCGCCGGGTTTTAGCAGGCGAAACAACTTGGGAAGACTCTGCTCCATGTTCAAATGATGCAGGATGGAACTGCCCAACACCGCGTGAAAGGGGCCATCCACCTCGCACTCTTCAAATGGCTTTGCAATAAAACGGACCTGATGGGGCGGCAAACCGCGACGCCGCGCCAGTTCCAGCAATTCCTCCGAAATATCGACGGCCATGATGGCCGCACCGGTGGCGGCAAATATTTCAGTGAACAGTCCGGTTCCACACCCGACCTCGAGTACATTCGCGCCGGGCCCGAGGCGGGCGCCTTCCGAAATCAAATGCGCCCGGCGGCGAGATCGGACCTGACCCGCGGGGCTGCCCCACCCCCAGACGTTCTCCGCACCTTCACTGGCTAGAAAACGGCCGTGTTCCCGCTCATGCGCAAATCGGCCTTCACCGGACTGGTTCATGGAGCCGATCCTTCCAGCGGTTCGTAAAGCGCGACATGAAAGGGTTCCATGGTCTTCGTAAAATCCGCTGACCGCACCTTCACAAACCGCTCGTCCAGCACGCGCCGGGCCGCCATAAACGCGCGCGGCGCATAGTAGGGATGCCAGCGCAGCGGATCTTCACCCAGCGGCGTACCGCCCCATAGGAACCAGACGCGCTCCCCTTTGCGCGAAGCTTCCAACACCTTTGCAGAAACCCTGTCCTCCATGCCCGGGTCATGTAGATCCCGCCACAACTGCATGTCATGCCAGTAGAGGACGGGCCCATCGTACGGCAGGACCTGCTCGGTCGATGGGCCCCGGTAGTAGTAGTGGAACGTAGGCCCGATCGCGGGATTCGCGAGCAGCACGAGATCCGATGCGCGCACATCATCCATCCACGCCGTCGCGGCCTTCGCATCACTTCGGTGAGCGATGGATGCATCCTGGAGAAACAACAGCACGGCAGCCATGCGGCTTAACGTCAGGACCGGCAGCGCCCAAACAAGGATTCGCCAGGGACGAACCAGCAAGACCAGCAACAGGCACAATCCGGGACCGTATGCGGCATACGCCCGAATGGGCGAAGTGAGCCGGTCAACACGCAGGCTGCCAATTCCAAGTATGAGCAGCGGGGCCGCCACCAATATCGCGGCAAGGACCAGGTGCTGGCACTGTCCGGCGGAGCGCATGCGCCGGGCATACCGCCAGATGACGCCCATCCATATCGCGGCGACCAATACCCCGATCCAACGCCCCTGGCCGGCCCGCAATCCTTGAAAGAATCCGGCGGGATGATCGTCGAATGCGGTTGTAATCACCCCGGGAACAGCCGCACAGACGGAACCCAGCCATTTCCACGACAACGCGGCGAAAAAGCGCACTCCGAGCTGCTGGGGGTCGACGGCGGACAAGCCCGTATCCACGCTGCCAAATCGCAGGCTCTGAAGCAAACTCGGCGAGGCCGCGGCGCCGAGGATGAGCAACAGCAGCGCGGCCGATCTCCACCATGCACGCGAGGTTCGCGGCGCGGAGAAACGTTCCCACAGGATCAACACACATAATCCCGCGGCCATACCATAGTTGACCGGTTGGATGTTCCCGAACGCCAGCGCGGCTACGGCAAACAGGATGTACCGCCTGACCGTCGGCCCCTCCCGAAATGCGAGACACCGATCCAGCATCCACACACTGCACAACAAACTCAATGCGTAGGGGCGCGCATACCCAATGCTCGTCATCATCATGGGCGTGCCCAATCCCAAGAGTACGGAGGCGGAGGCCGCGATTAGAGGGTCGCGGGTCCAACGCCTGCACACCGAGAAGAAAAGCAGAACCGAACACGACATGCTCGCCCAACAGATGCTGCGCGCGGCAAGTTCGGATGTCCCCCAAATGGCCGTCCACCCCTTGAGCGCAAGAATCCACACATAGGGATCCCAATCGGAGATAAAATGACGGAGCAGATCACCCCACGACGACCGGGCCGTGAAGACGTCATTGGCCTCGTCCCGATAGAGGACGGGCGAATCCACGTGCCGCAAAAAGAAACCCAATTGCAGAAGCAGCGTGGCGCCGAGCAATCCGCGGATGGCCCAACGTTCGCGCGATTTCCCGTCGGACTCCTTTGGGAGCGCCAGGTCCATTACGTTCGCTCGGACGATTGAAGGATCGCGCCACGGATTGCCGCCACAACGGATTCACGCGAGCTTGCAGTCAGCTCCGGATAGATCGGCAGGGCCAGCACCTCACGCGCGGCGCGCTCCGTGACCGGGAAATTGTCGGCGTGATATCCCAATGAAGCGAAGCACGCCTGGAGATGCAAGGGAACCGGGTAGTAAACTTCGTGTCCGATACCGCGTTCGCGCAGTACGCACGCCACGTCATCACGATTCTTCAGGCGAATCATGAACTGATTGTAGATGTGCCGCCGATTGGGCAACTCATGCGGCAGTTCCACTTGATGGGCCGGAACATCCGCAGGTGCCGCAGGAGGGGGGCCTTTATCCGTCGCAGCCATTGAAGCAAGTCCCGCCTGTTGAAAAAGCTCGCGATAATGGAGCGCATTGCGGCGGCGCGCATCACTCCATGCATCCAAGTGCTTCAATTTGACGCGCAGCACCGCGGCCTGAATCGCATCAAGGCGGAAATTGCCCCCGACAAGCTGGTAATAGTATTTGGGCTGCATGCCGTGGTTTCGCAGCAGTCGGAGTTTTTCCGCCAATTGGTCGTCATTCGTGACCACCATGCCGCCATCGCCAAAGCCGCCGAGATTTTTAGAGGGGAAGAAACTGAAACAACCCATGGTTCCGATGCTGCCGGCACGACGACCTTTGTATTCAGCGCCGATCGCCTGCGCGGCGTCTTCCACGACGGCGAGATTGTGCCGTTGGGCAACCTGCATCAACGCATCCATCTCCACCATCTGGCCATACAGATGAACCGGCATGATCGCCTTGGTACGCGGCGTGATGGCGGCCTCTATTTTTGAAACATCGATATTGAACGCGAGTGGATCGATGTCCACGAAAACAGGGCGCGCCCCAAGCCGGACAATACACCCAGCCGTGGCAAAAAACGTGAAGGGCGTCGTGACCACTTCATCACCCGGGCCGACATCCAACGCCATCAGGGCCATCAATAGCGCGTCGGTCCCGGAAGAAACCCCCACGCCGTGGCGGCACTGTGAATAGCCGGCGACTTCCCGTTCCAACGCCTCGACTTCAGGCCCGAGGATGAATTGCTGGGACTCGGCGACCCGCAGCAATACCTCGTTCAATTCGTCGCGCAGCGTTTCGTACTGCGCCCTCAAATCCAATAGCGGAACGGCCATGCCCATGCCTCAAAGAGTGTTTTTTTCTGCTTTTTCAATCTGCTCGGGATCCAGGTTCGCGGCGTCGGAGATCACGAAGAGGGGGCGCCGCTTAACCTCGGTGTAAATATGCCCCATATACTCGCCCAGCAGTCCAATCCCAAGGGAAACCACGCCGAGGTTGAGCAAAAGGAGAACGAGGATCGTCGGAATTCCACGCGGTGGATCATCGATATTTAAAATTCGCGTCGCCGCGTAATACAGGGAAAGCAGAATCGACCCCAGCAAAACGGCCGACCCAAACACCATGAAGAGCTTGAGCGGTTTGGTTGAAAAACTCGTGATTGCGTTCAGCGCGAACTGAAAACACCACCAGAAAGGCGCCTTGCTGCGACCCCACTGGCGCGGGCGGCGATTATAGGGAATTTCACATTTTGTGAATCCCACCCAATGCATCAATCCGCGCACGTAGCGCTGGCGTTCATTGAGCCGATTAAAGGCATCGACCACCCGGCGGCTGACCAGTCGGAAATCCGTCGCGTTTTCAGGGATGTCGATATCCGAACTGGCGCGTATCAAACGGTAGGCCATGCGCGCGGCGATGCCCCGCAAGGCGCTGCTGTCCTGGCGGTCCTGCAGGATCCCGGACACCACGTCGAACCCTTCCTCCCACTTCGCGATGAAGTCGGGGATGCGATCCGTCGGATCCTGTAAATCCGAGAACAAATTGATGACGGCGTCGCCTTTCGCCAGGCGCAGGCCGACGGTCAGCGACGTCTCGCCGCCAAAATTCCGGCTGAACCGCACATATTTCCACCGGGCATCCTTCCCGCAGAATCCCCGCGCGATCTCCAGAGTCCGGTCCACGCTCGCATTATCAATAACGATCACCTCGTAGTCATACTGGGGCAACCGCGCCATGACCGCCGTCACCTCGTCATAGGCGCGCGGCAGGTTGCCCTCCTCGTTGCGGGCGGGCATCGTGATGCTGATCAAGCGGCGCGGGGCGCTGGTTTCCACGGTATTCATGGTTGGAGTTGAATCATGCGCTTGCGCTGTTCGGTTTCCTTGCAGACATGGGGCGAGAAACGACCGCGAATGCTCTCACTTTTTAGCGAACTGGTGAATTCCGAAAATGCGGAAAATGCACCGCCCTCGCGCTGGTGATCCTCGACCACCAGGATTTCCTCATAGCGGGTCACCAGTTCCCGCAGCGAGGCTTCCGGCAGGGGTTTGATCCGGCACCAGGCATACACGTCCCGCGCCTCGGCCCGCCCCCGCTCCAATACATCGCGAGCCAGTTGACCGACCGACAGGATGGCGCGCCGGTTGCCGGGCGCGGTGACGATCGCAGTCACGCCATTGTCCGCGGGTTCCCGCTCAACATCCGCGCGCCCCAGCCGCAGATAGGCGGGCTGGTCCTCCGCGAGAATTTCGTCCACCGCCATGCAGGTGGAGGCCTTGCCAAACGGAACAAATACCCGCATGCCGGGCAATGTGCGCAGGATCGCGATATCCTCCGTCGCATGGTGCGTGGGGCCAAGCGGGCCGTACATGTAGCCGCCGCCGACCGCGACCACGCAGACCGGCAGTTTGTGATAGCACACGTCGTTACGAATCTGCTCAAGACAGCGAACGGTGGAGAAATTTCCGATGCTGTAGGTGAACGGACGATACCCCTCCCGCGCGAGTCCCGCCGCGACGGACGTCATATTCTGTTCCGCCACACCGGCATTTAAATAGCGATCCGGGAACCGCGCGACATAGGGCTCAACGACGGAAAAGCCGAGGTCGCCGACGATCAGGAAGACCCGGTCGTCCAACTCCGCCTTTCGTATCAAGTGCTCGATAAAGGTATTGCGCATGGATTCGTGATTCAGGAGGGATAGGCGGCGGCGAGTTCGGCCAGGGCACGTTCCAACAATTCAGGCGTCTTCGGCGCCCGGTAGTGCCACTCCAGTTTGTTTTCCATGAATGCGACGCCACGGCCTTTCACGGTATGCGCGACGATGCAGCGCGGGCGGTCGCTCCACGCGCGTTCAAACGCAGCAAGCAGCCCGGGCAGGTTGTGCCCATCCGCATCCACGGCTTCCCAGCCGAAGGCTTCAAATTTCGCGCGTATGGACCCCAGATCGAGGACCTCCCGCGTGTCGCCGAGCGACTGGATCTTGTTGGCATCCACGATGGCCCAGAGGTTCGAGAGCCGGTGGTGTCCCGCGAAAAGCACGGCCTCCCACGTGGAGCCCTCGTCCAGCTCGCCATCGCTCAACACACAAAAGGTGCGCCAGGTCTGTTTTTTTCGCTTCGCCGCGAGCGCCTGGCCACAGGCGAGCCCCAGGCCGTGCCCCAGCGAGCCGGTGGACCACTCCACACCGGGCACGGCATGACTGACGTGGTTCATCAGACGCGATTCGGAGTCGCCGTAGGTGTCCAGTTCCTTGACGGAGAAAAATCCTTTCAAGGCCAGGGCGGCGTAAAGGCCCGAGCAACAATGTCCCTTGCTCAAGATAAAGCGATCGCGCTCCGGCCAGGTCGGATCGGCGGGCTGCACGCGAAGGACGTGATGGTAGAGCACGGCAAGGAGATCGGCCATCGACAGGGCGCCGCCGATGTGCGAGGCATCCGCGCGCGCGACCATGCGGAGGGCATGCTCGCGAATTGCATACGCGTAGCCGGCGATGTCCGCGTGCAGTCGTTCAGGGGGTTCACTCATAGCTCAAAACCGTACGCCGAAATCCTTCCGCGACGCCAATATGCGGAGTCCACCCGAGTCCGCGAAGGCGCCGCGTATCGGGACACGCGCGGTCCACTGCGGTTCGCAGGTAGCCCGTCGGATGCGTGTCCCCCACCCGCTCCACACGCAGCCCGCGTTCGGGGAACAACCCGACCATGATCTCCGCGAGTTCCGCGATGCTGACCTCCGCGTCGTCGTTGCCCATGTTATAGGCCGTAGCCGGGGCGCCCTTCAACAAGATCATCAACAATGCGGCGGAAGCGTCGGACAGGTAGCAGAATGTCCTCCGGTGCGCGCCATCGCTCATCATCCGAATGTTGCGTCCCTCCAGAATATCGCGCGTGAAGTCGGCGAAGACACGCCCGTCGTCCAGCGCCATGCCCGGCCCATAGGTATGGAAAATTCGCGCCATCGTGGAAGGCACCCCGTGTTCCTTGTGCCACGCGACGCACATGGTCTCGCCCATGCGTTTGCTCTCGGCATAGCACGAGCGCACCTCCGTCGGCTGCACGAGCCCCGCGAAGGTTTCGGGAGTGGGAATCAAATCGGGCGGCACCTTTCCGTACATTTCCGCGCTGCTGAAAAACAGGAATCCGCGAGACCGGCAGCGGCGGGCAAGCTCCAGGAGTTGAAAGGTGCCCATCACATTGGGCATCAGCGAGCCGACGGGCTGGCTGCCGTAGTATTTGGGGCTCGCCCAACTGGCGCCGTGGATGACGAAATCGGCGGCAATGTGTTCCGGGATGGGCGCACAAACGTCCTGGAACAGAAATTTCAGGTCCGGACGCCCGCGATAGGCCGGGAAACGACGCCAAGCTTTCTCTGGATTGCGGACGAGGCCCGTGACCTTCGCGTTCAGTCCGAGCCGCTCATTCGCGTACAGGATGGCCTCCACGACATAGGCGACGACGAACCCGTAGGCGCCGCTGACGAGAACGCGCGCGTCGCGCAACGCTTCCCACGGAACCGGCGACGCGAGAACACGGCCCATATCCTCCTCGATGACGGGATGGCGGGGTTCAGCCATGTTGATAGTCGTGAATATCGCGCAGGCATTGCGCACGGGCATCCGCCCCATCGCTGCAGGAGCGGTACCAGCCCGCGACACGCCGTGTCGTTTCGGCGAAATTCCAGCGGGGCATCCAGCCCAGTTCTCGGGCCGCCTTCGCGCAGGAGAGCGTCAAAAGTTTGGCTTCATGCACCGCGCCGGGCTCCGGGGTGTGGGTCCAGGAGCCCGCCCCCCACCCGGCGACGAGCGCGGGGACCAGTTCATCCACGCGCTTTACGTTGCTTTCCGGCGGCCCGAAGTTCCACGAGCCGCAGGCGGAGGTCCTGCCGGCCAGGAGATCAGCGGCGAGGATGAGGTAGCCGGACAACGCCTCGAGGACATGTTGCCAGGGGCGCGTCGAGGCGGGATTTCGCACAGGAATGGGACGCCCCTCCGCCAGCGCGCGCATGGCATCCGGCACTATCCGGTCGCGAGCCCAGTCGCCCCCGCCAATCACGTTGCCGGCGCGGCCCGAGGCGGCCAGCGGACGCCCATGCACGGAATAGAAGCTGCGCGCATAGGATTGGAAGGCGATTTCCGCGGCAGCCTTGGAGGCGCTGTAGGGATCGTGCCCACCCAGCGGATCGGTTTCGCGGTAGCCGCGCAAGGTTTCCATATTCTCGTACACCTTGTCCGTGCCGACGTGCACCAGGGCCCGTACCGAATCCACGTCGCGCGCCGCCTCCAGCACATGGACCGTGCCCATGACATTGATGTCGAACGTCTCACGGGACTGGGAGTAGGACGCGCGCACCAGGGGCTGGGCGGCGAGGTGCATCACGACATCGGGACGCGCCTCGCGCAGCAGATCCCGCAGCGCCGTCGCATCACGAATGTCCAGGCGGTGGTCTGCGATGCCCTCCCCACAGCGGGCATCGGCGAACAGCGAGGGTGAGGTCGGCGGATCAAGGGCGATCCCGGTGACGGAGGCTCCCAGTTCGCGCAGCCACAGGACGAGCCAGGACCCCTTGAAGCCCGTGTGCCCGGTGACCAATACGTGTATGCCGCGCAGCGGGGCAAGACGATCAAGCAGCGAGTCCATGCGTGCGATCCTTACCAGACCTTCCAAGGCGCCTGGCCCTTCGCCCACAATTCATTGAGCATGTTGAATTCGCGCAGCGTATCCATGCACTGCCAAAAACCCTCATGCTGGTAGACCGCCAGTTGTCCATCTGCCACCAGCTTCGGGAGCACCTCCTGCTCAAGATTCAAATCATCCCCGCCCCGGAAATAGCGCAACGCATCCGAGGTGTTGAACACCATGAACCCACCATTAATGGTGCCGCCGGTCGTATTCGGTTTTTCATGGAAATGACGGACCTTCCCGGCATCGCAGTCGATTTCCCCGAAGCGGCCGGCCGGACGAACGCCGCTCAACATGCCGGTGCAACCCGAGGCCGCATGGGCCTTGAGCAACGCGGCCACATCCAGGTCCGCCACGCCATCCCCGTATGTCATGCAAAACCGATCCGCATCCTCCAGGTACCTGCGCGCATTCCATATCCGCGCTCCGGTTTGGGCCGACTCACCGGTTTCGGCCAGGGTGATCCGCCACCCCTCCTCCGGCAGCGCGCCGTGAATTTCGACAGCGCCCGCCTGGCCCAGCTCAATCGTGATGTCAGCCGTCACCGCACGATAGTTGAGAAAGAATTCCTTGATGGACCAACCCTTGTAGCCCAGGCACAATACGAAGTCCCGGATGCCGTGATGGGCATACAGCTTCATGATGTGCCAGAGGATGGGCTTCCCGCCAATGGGCAGCATGGGCTTCGGAACCGCCTCCGACACATCGCGAATACGCGTTCCCTGCCCGCCGCAAAGTATGACCGCCTTGATCATGGTTCCTCTCCTGGGTTGTCTACTCTATCAGGCGGATGAGCGCGGGCAATATCCGTATGCGCTTTACGAGCGAAAGTCTCGCACGTAGAGTGCTCAAATGAGGTTGCACATACGGGCAGTGCTGGGCGCGGGCATCGCACTCCTCGCCGCGGGAACTCGCGTATTCGCCGGCCAGCTGGTCATCAACGAGGTCTTCTACAATGTCCTCCCCCAAGGCGGCAACCAGTATGTTGAATTGCTCAACAGCGGAACAAACACGGCCTATCTGGACGGCAAGATCCTGACGGATGAAGGTGGGTCAGGAATCGAGGGGGTATTCCAATTTCCCGGTTTCCCGGGCGGAACCACCCTGCCCGTCGCGCCGGGTGCCTTTGTCCTGATCGCGGTGGACGCGACCAACGCAACGGCCGGGGCGGATTGGGAATGTTATGCCGGTCCGTCGGACACGGATAACCCCCTGGTGCCGAACTTGTCTCTGGTCGCGGGCACAGCCGACCTTGGCCTCTTCAGCGGCGGCGATAACGTTCTGCTGGCGGACGGGACAGACACGACGGCTCCCATCGACCCGCTGACAATCATCGATGCGGTCAACTTCACTGGGGGTGGAGGCGAGTGGGCACACATCGGCCCCGGAATACCGGAAACAAACCCGAATAGCACCGCGCCATACGGGTTCGCCATCGGGCGCTGTCCGGATGGCGTGGACAACAACGATTCCTCTGCGAGCGATTTTATCGCCATGGTCCCCTCGCCTGGGGCACCCAACAACTGCGACTTTCCCGCGCTTTCCATCGGGTCAACCAGCATTTTGGAGGGAAATTCAGGCGCGGTAACCGCTCAGGTTCTCGTCACGCTGTCGACCACCGGTGCACTGCCCGTAACCGTGCATTTTTCCACCTCCAACGGCACAGCCACGGCGGGGTCCGACTACCTCGCGACGAACGGCGTGTTGTCTTTTCCCGCCGGGATACAAACCCAGATCGTACGCGTGGTGGTGCTGGGCGATACGACGACGGAGTCCGATGAAACATTCGAAGTGCGCCTTCAGAACCCCACCAATGCAACCATTAACTCCGCCATCGCAACGGTAACGATCCTGAATGACGAAATCGTGGCGGTGACCAGCGCATTTACCTCGGTCTCAGGCGGCGCGCCAACCGTCACGATGCAGTGGACCGCGGTTTCGGGGTACCTGTACCGGGTTCAGTCCAGTGCGAATATGTCGGAGCCATCCTGGACAGACATCGGATCAATTATCACGGCACATTCCGCGGTTGCCTCGATAAACGACACCAATTCAGCCGCCACGTCACGATTCTACCGCGTGATGCAGTTGTTCTGAAACCGCACGAAAACACCACCGGGTCCAGCGATCCGGGCAACCCGGGTCTTCCCGCACCGGTTTGAAGAACAGCAGGCCAAGCCGGACCGGCAACACGTGAGGCGCGCCTGGAGGCTACACCTGGTCGCATGACCCAATCTCAGGGCTCCATATCCTGGCGAAGCACCCGGTAGAGTCGGAATTTCTGGTTCGTACTCTCGACATCGCGATAGATGAAGTCGCCCCCGTTCGTGGACAGGAAGCTGGCTTTTTCGAGGGGTCCCGCACCATTCACGGCGTTCCACCAGACATAGTCATTCCCCGTGACGTTCGTTGCCCATTGAACTTGATAGTGCTCCGCCCAGGCGCCGCGGAAGACAATTCCATTGGTGTTTATATCCGCAAAGACCTGGCTCACGCGGAAGGTTCCGAAGAACAACTGGAACTGCGCGTCGTTGACATCCCAGAAGTTGGTATTGTCAACACCCACCACGCGCCACAGACCCTTGTACGTATTAAAGAAGGGAGAGGCCTGCCAAACAATGAATTCCTGGTAGGCAGGCACGTTATTCGAAAGAATATACCATGTCGAACCGCCGTCGCCCGAGAACTCCACCCGGAAGAGTTCAGCCGTGGGCACATTGATGGTGCTCCAAATCAACGGCCAGGTCGAATTGGTCTCGTTGATGAGTGTCGTCTCGTTCAGGATTCGCGTCTCCACGAGGGACTGGGTCGACGCCAGACCCTTGCTTGCGTACTCCGTGTTTCCGTATGCGCCGATATTTATGCGGGCGCCGTTCGGTTCCGGCTCCTGGACATAGACGGAATTCGTCGCTCCGCGATCGATGGCCCACGAATCGATCAGGTCATTGGTGAAACCGTAACCATCCACCCAACGCCCGAGGGTCGACCGGATATGGAAATCGCCGGCATCCAGATTCGCGAACGCCGGATTGGTCACCACGCTGCGATAATCGCGCGCGGTCGTTAATTGCCATTGCAGCATGTTGTTTTGGGCGCCCGCGATGGCCACGGCGGATGTCCTGAAATAATAGACGTTATAGTCAACAAACGTCTGGTCCAACACGCCGGCATACGCCGTGATCCCGGTAACTCCGAGGCTGAAAATATTGTTCTGGAGGACGTTTGGCAGCGAGGCCGAGAGCAGGATCGCGACCGGCACGTTGTCATGGAAGGTGTTGTTCTCAACGATGTTGCTCGACGAATTCACAAGGAAAACCGCGCTGGTTGTATTATGACGGAAGGTGTTGTTCCGAATGACCGGTTCCGTCGCGCGGCTGGCGTGAACGCCGACCCGGTTGCTTACGATATTCATCCGCTCGACCACCACGTTGCGATTGGAATCAAGCAATACGCCGTTCAGGGATTCACGAATCGTCAAGTTGCGCACCCGGACATGCGAGGCCTTGATATCAAGAGCCGCGGCTCCAGCGGCGAAGGATCCACGGGAAAGGACTGACCCACCCGCCGCAAAGTTGGTGCTGCCCCATATCCACAACGGCCCATTCGTAGGGTCACCACCACGCGACCAGATCACGACGACGTTCTGCGTGAGGTTATACACACCGGTGTCCACATAGATGACGTCACCGGCCTCGGTGTCATAGCGGGATAGAACATCCGAAATCCAACGCATGGGCGTGGCCGGTGTAAGCCCGTTATTCGTCGGGTTTCCGGCAATGGTGGTGTATACGACTCCACTGGTGCTGGAATCATTGACGAAGAATGAAAGCGGGACATTCCGCACCGCGAACGTCGTGTCCACCACATCCACTACATTGGTATCATCGTCAAGGACCACCGCCCACAAGGCATTCAAACTCGATGGAACCAGCGTCGTATCCCAGTTGTATTGGCCCATCGCTGCCGTGACCCCGGCGGCCACCGTCGTCCAGGTGGAGCCATTATCAGGTGAATATGTAATGGAAACCGTTGCGCCGTCCGGCAAGTTCCCGGATGCCCACCGGATGACCTGGTTTGATTTCACCACACCCCCATCGTTCAAGGTCATGGCAAACAGCCACGGCCCAAGCCTGCTGCGACCCGCCTGTTCCGTATTGCCATAGGCGCCGATATTGATCCGCGAGCCGTTGGGCGCCGTCTCCATGGAAAATGGCGATGACGGATTGCCGAGGTCAATGGTCATGGCATGCACCACATCCGTCTCGAAACCCGATGGCGTCCACCGCCCTCCGGTGGAGCGAGGATGGAAATCAAAACCAGACTCATCCGCGAACAAGGGGTCCGTCGATATACTGTTGAGATCCTGGCCGGATGCTCGCTGCCAATACAGCAACTTCTCCCAATTTCCATCCGCATTGCCGAACCATGCGCCGCTCCGGGCCACGAGGTTGTTGTAATCGGAGTTCAGCGCCCCCCGCAGTCTCAGGATGATAAAGGCCTCGCTGGCTGTTCCATCGGCCACAATAGTATTGTTTCGGAGAGTCAGGGATGCGTCGCCGCCATCCAACACCAGGGCGGTGCGCTGTGAAACAAATGTATTGTTGTTCAGGACGATATTTGTTCCGCCAATCACGGCGGAAACAGTTTGCGTGCCATAAGCCAGCGAGTTGCGCAGAGTGATGTCGCTTCCGTTCAGTTCAAGCAATCCGCCCCGGACCGTTACACGAGCAAGATTGTGATTTCGCCCCGTTGTGCGGACAACGCCGCCAATCATGTTGAGGTTCGAGACCACGACATCCGCGCCACCCAGTTCAGCAACGGTATTGCTAAACGCCAGATGACGAAACTGCGCATTGGTGCCACTGAATCGCACGCCGGCGCGCTCAAATGAAAGGCCGCTGATATCAAAGTTCGACCCCTCAATCTCCGCGATGAACGCCGCGGGCGTCGCATCCGTCCAGACAATGCGCGCACCCAGACAATTCGTGCTGCCGATGATTCTCACCAAGTCGCCGGGTTTTCCGGCGTCTGATGCACCGATCACGATAAGGTCGTTCGACCCGGACGCATAATAGCCCGTGTCCACATAAACCGTGTCGCCGCCTTCAAGATCCCATGTGTCCAGCGCCTGGCGCAGGCTCGCCATGGGTTGGTTTGGGAATATGCCCAAATTGTTGGTGGAACCAGGCGCCGTGGTGAACATATCGCATGCGGTATCATTATCATTTACATAGAATCCAAAAGGACCATTGAGGGCAAACGTGGAATCCGTCCGATCCAACACGTTGGTATCGGACGTCAGATAAATTCGCCAACGCGCGATGGGCGAAACCGCCAGCGATTCGTCGGCACTGTTCCAAAGATATTCGCCCGAGCTTACGGCCCGGTTCGTCGCAATGGTCACCCAATTGGTGCCCGCGTCGTACGAAAACTCCAGATTTACACCATTGGTCGGCTCCATCATGCCCCATGCCCATGCCAACCAGAAGGTCCCGCCCACACGCCCGCCGGAATTGCCCGTTAGCGCGAGCAGCCAGGCGTTGGTTCGCCCCATGGACGCCTCCGCGGTGTTTCCGTGCAGACCGATGTTTCTACGTCCGCCATTCGGCGCTGGCTCCGCGCTGAACGGATGATTGGTCGCCCCGGTATCGACAAGGTAGGAGTAGAGCGCATCCGACTGCACGAATTCATTGCTCGAGGGGAGATAGCGCCCGGCCGGGCTCAATGGATGGAAATCACCGCCGGCCGGGTCATAAAACAGGGGATCCACGGAAAGGCTGTGACGGTCCTGATCTGAAAAAACGGTCCACTGCAATAACTCATCGAAAACCAGCGATTCTTTTTGGGCGACGCGCGCTCCGCTGACAAGGTGCACGTTGTTATAATTCGCTTTGATTTCACCCAGGGCTCCGACCCGATACGCAATATTGGTTCCGGTCGCATGGAGCACGGTATTCGACATCAGCAGTGAACCGGAATTGACGATCACGGCACTGCCGCCATTCGACCAGATTACACTGCTGTCCATATACACAGTGCCATCAACGCCGATGCCTGAACCGATCATGTCCCGGACCAAGACACGTCGAAGGGAATTTGACGAGCCTTCCTTGAATTCAATGCCTGCCCGGCCGCCCTGTTGAATCACCACATTGCTTACGACCAATCCCCTTGTTTTATCCACAAAGAGTCCCACATTCGCGTTCTGTATGGTCAGGTGGCTGATGTGAATGTGCTCGGCACCGAGCAGGTCGAATGCCTCATCATTCAACGTCAGCGACCCCAGGTTCGAACTTGCCCGATCCAACACCGTGCCGCCACCCACCGTGTTGGTGCTCCCCACAATGGAAATGGGCGCATGATTCGTGCCGCTATCGTCCAGACGAATGGAGATGGCGTTGGTCAGCACATAGTATCCGGTATCGACCAGAATTTGGTCGCGCGCTTCCAAATCATACCGCTCCAGGACCCCGCTTATGGAGTCCATGGGGGAGGTCGGTGTCAGCGCATTATTCGTCGGACTGCCGATCGCACTGGTATAGAGGTCACCAGCCGTCGATGCATCATTCACGTAAAAGGTGATGGGTTCCAGACGCAGGGCGAAGGGCACCTGGTTGGTTCCCGATCGGCTGGCATCCAACTGATCCGTGACGCGCCACAACGCCTCAGGCGTCGAGTTTGTTGGTTCCGGCGACCAAAAATAGGCGCCGGAAACCGCCTGCACATTGCTGGCGATCATCATCCAATCCAACCCATTGTTTGGTGAGAACGCGAGTTCGACGAGATCCGTGGAGGAGTACCCACGCGCATACCAGCGCAACTCGCCCGGCTGGCTCATCTGGCCACCATCATCATAACTGATGATTCGAATGGCTCGATTGGCAAAGCCCGTGATCGAGCGACTTGCCCACTCCGTGTTTCCAAACCAGCCGACGTTGAGCCGTCCGCCATTCGGTGCGCTCTCACGCGCAAAGTCTGCCAGGGGGTCACCGGCATCAATCGCCCAGGAGGTGTCGGCGTCGCCCACAAAGGATTCCATGACGAAATCAAATCGACCCGCTTCGCTGCGCAGCGTGAAATCACCCCCGGCGGGATTATTCAGCGATGGATCGAGCACCGCGCTATTGAAGTTGCCGGCGGTAAGGAATTGTATAGCGCTCAACGAACGCATGGTCAGTCCTCGTTGAACATCCCGGGCGAGTTGCGCGCCATTCGTGCGCCACAGGATATTGTAATCGCCGAAATTGCCCAATGGCGTTCCCGAGGACCTCACGATGAATGTATTGGTTACGCCGGCATGTAGAATGGAATTCCGTGCGTTGAGCCGTCCGTTTTGAATCAGCGAGAAGCCGCCAGACTGATTTCCCCACGCAATACTATTGATGAAGTCCAGTTCGGCATCCGACTCAACGGCTGCCCCGAACAATTGATTACTCCAAGCGGCCACGTGCATAGACCTTACCGGAGCTGAGCGAACGACATGCAGGCCATGCCCGGAATGACCAAACGTTTCCACATTGGAAAGGTTGATATCAATTGCCCGCTCAATATAGAGGCCGCTCCGTGCACCCGTGATGCGGATGTGATCCAGATCCACATATTTGGTTTCCAGCAGGGTAAGGCCATACGAATTGGTACCCGGCGCACCCACCAGCAGGGTTCCCCCGGCGAGTCGATTGGTGCTGCCCTGGATACGAATGGGGAAATTACTTTCACCCTGGGAAAGGTTGGCACCGACCAGGCCGAGCGCGATGCCCGCCGGATTGGTCAACGCATAGACGCCGGTATCGATATAAATGATGTCATCAGGCCCAATCGGGAATTTTTGAACCGCCCAATCTGGATCATGAAGGGGTGACCCGGCGGACAATCCTGTATTGGTTGGGCTTCCCGGTATGGTGGTGTAAATGTCCCCCGTGGTATCCTGGTCATTCACATAAATAACCAACACGCCATTCTTTATACTGATTGGCGAATCATTCATATCGGACGCAGTACAGTTCTCGCATACGACGCGCCAACGAGCCAGCGATGTGGGAGGCAACGCTGAAACATCCCACGGATGAGACCCCGCCTGAGCGGGCAAATTGCTTGCGAATGTTGTGAAGTCCACTCCATCGAGCGCCTGTTCGAGGCGGACCAATGCGCCCGTTGGCATTGCGCCAGCCGCCCAGTAAACGGCAACCGTTCCACCAATCGTACCACCGTCATTGAAACTCAGAGCCAGCAACCAGGGATTGGTCGGACTCATGCTGGCCATTGGGCTATTACCTAAATTGCCAATGTTGGCGCGCTGGCCGTTGGGCGAGGGTTCGTTGGTCCAAATCGCAGACGGGTTTCCCGTATCAATGAGCGGAGAAAACACACCGGGATCATTCGTATAGCTTCCATTTTGCAGGTAACGTCCGGTATCGCTCCGTAATTGATAGTCTCCGCCCGTGGGATTGACCATGGCGGGATCATGCGTCAGGCTTCGCAGATCCTGTCCCGTGGAACGCTGCCAGTCCCAGAGCCGGGCGAAGACTTCGTTTCCACCCACCGCCCTGGTTCGTTCGTACATCAGCGCACCTTCAGTCCTGCGGTAAGCGTTGTAGTCGGCCAACACGCTACCGCCCTGCTCCGATACCCTGAAAATGCGGCGAGTCGGTCCGGCAGCCGGAACAAAACTGTTCTGCATGATGAGTGATCCGGCCGTATCCAGTACAACCGGATTCTGAGCGGCCCAAATTGTGCCCTGCCGCCAATCCATCCATCCTTTTGAAGTAACAAGGCCATTGGATGAAGAGGCCGCGACACAATAGCGGAAAAAGTTGGTCCCCGCCTCGTCAGATAGAAAGGCAGTCTGCGTGTGCAGTTCGCTTGTGATGCGCTCCAGCACGCAATAATCCGCTTTTCGCAGCGCGACGCCGATTCCCGCGTTAACAATGCGGAAATCGCGCAATTCGATACCCACGGTTTCAAACAACTCGATTGCGGTGCCAGAACCCGTTTGCCGATTAAAAACCGTTCCTCCCGCAAGTGCATTGGTGCTGCCCTGGATCACCACGCGATTGGTCGGCAACCCCGCATCCAAATCACCAATACGCACAGTCGCGGACAGATTGTAGGTGCCGGTATCCACATAGACGATATCGCCTGGCTCCAAATCGACCGCATCAAGCAGAGCCTGCAACGATGCTTTGGGCGTTGAGGGGAGAAAGCCGCTGAACTCGTCATTTCCCGGAACCGTGCAATACACATCGCCTTCGGTGAATGCATCGTTGACGTAATACGGAATCGAGGCGAATGGACTGCCATCGATCGGATTGCGCAGCGCGAAAAACGCGTCCGTTACATCCAGCACATTCGTGTCGCTCTGACTGTACACGCGCCAAAGTCCCGCCGCAGCACGGCCGAAGGGCACGCTGTTCCACAGGTATGTGCCGGCGCTGCCAGGCACGTTAGCAGCGATGTTGGTCCACGTCGCACCGCCGTTGCTCGAAAATTGGATCGTCACCAATTCACCCGTTGCTGACCCACTGGCGTTCCATCGCAATTCAATGGTCCCGTCCCCTGAACCGCCGTCATTGAACGTGATCGTGGTCAATTTCCCATTGGATGATGACAAACTGGCTTCAGCGGAATTGCCAAACAGACCTATGTTTACGCGATCGCCATTGGGTTCGGGCTCCAAGGTAAAAGGCGAGGAGGGGCGACCGGCATCAATCATCGGGGAGAACTCGGCGTCAACGCCACTGACGTACCCCGTGCCTGGCACAAAACGGCCGACGGGACTCTGCAGGTGGTAATCATCCGGTCCGGCAAAACGCGGATTTGAGGACAAGGAACGCCCATCGCTCCCGGACGCATTATACCAAGCCGTGACGGTTTCATAGCGGGTGGTCCCACCGCCCAACACGCCACTCTGAACCAGACCTGCGGCGAATCCGCCATTGGTGCGGAAGATGTTGTTATAGTCGGACTGAAGCGTCCCCTTAACGCGCACGAACGCAAAGGCGCCTGTAAATACGGACCCGATGGCCGTGTTCTCCACCAGCAACGTTCCCGTGTCACTGTCGTTCTGGAAAAAGCCGACCTTGTTCGACCAGACAACGCCGTTGTTCCATCGGACGTCTGTCGATTGAAGTGTGCCGACACCAACATTCGATTGGCTTCTCACGAGACTGTTGCTCATACGGATGTTGGATGATCGATTGATCTGAATACCATCCTTCCCATTCAGCACCCGCACGCGCTGGAGGCGCAGGTAGGGCGAATCATTAATTTCGAGGCCCAGGCGGTCCGTCGGGAATTGGTGCCGGATTGTCACGTCTGAAACCGACAGGGCCAGAGACTGAGTAACAGACATCACGATCGGCACATCGATTCCCAACAGGACCGAGCCACCCGCGAGCAGGTTGGTGCTGCCGCGAAGCGCCACGCTCGTCCCGCCCGCCGTTAAGGGCGCGAGGTTCGACATGGTGTTCCACGCATCATACCGGGTCCATCGGATCGGGCTTCCACTGATGGCATAGATGCCGGTGTCCAGGTATACGGAGTCGCCCGGTTCAAGGTCGTAGTCATCCAGAATGGACTGCAGGGAAGCGCGGGGCGCATCCGGCGTAACGCCGCTAAAGATCGCGCTGCCCGCCACAGTGGTGTACATGTCGCCCTCGGTTCCGCCATCGTTCACATAGAATGAAAGCGCCTGATTGCGGAGTGCAAAGCGCATATGGTTCGTGGCGGATACATCCGGATCCACTTCGCTCACCACACGCCACAAGCCGAGCGCGGAGGAAAGGACGGAGGTCGTGTTCCAAAAAGCCGGCGCGGATACTCGCGCGGGCAACGCGGTCTGGATGACGGACCAGGTCGCCCCCGTGTTGATTGAATACTCAATTCGTACAGTGTGGCCGGTGGCATCCCCGCGTGCCAGCCAATAGAGAGGCCAGGCACTGCCTTCCGCACGACCGCCATCGTTCAAACTCACGGTGAGCAGCGTTGCGTTCGTTGGTGTTCGGCTGGATCGCGCCGTTCCTCCATGCGGCCCCAGATTTATTCGTCCGCCATTCGGAGTCGATTCAGCGGCTGCAGATAGGAACGGCGCGCCGGCATCGATAAACGGAGAGGTTTCCACATCATTTGTATAACCGGAAAGCGCGGGGTCGTAGCGACCCGCCTCGCTGCGCAGGTAGAACGCGCCGTTCGTCGGGTCGTGGAAACGGGGATCGCCAAAGAGGCTGAATCGGTCGTTGCCCGTGTCGCGCGCCCAACGCGAAAGTGTTTCCCACACCATCGGATAAACGAGTGGAGCTTGAAGCGTTCGCTGGGCCAGCATGGCCCCATTGGTCATCCAAAATCCGTTGTACTCCGAGAGTATGCTGCTGTTGAAATCGTAGCGATACAGGAAGCGATTTTCTCCCCACCCCGAGAGAATGGAGTTGGACACCGCGAGGCTTGAATTCACGAGGTTGACGGCGGACGTGCCCGAGGACCAAAATACGCCGGAATCCCACCGAAGACCCGTCGACAGATTGGCCGAAATACCCGATGCCGCATAATCCTGCGCGATTGAACGCAGACCGGAAATCGCGGTGGATTCCTGAATCTCAAAGGCGATCGTACCCCCGCGAACGTGCATGCGATGCAATGAAATCTGCTCTGATTTACGGATGCGGATACCCGGGCCCGAAGCCGCCTCAACGCGCATGTCGCGGAGGGAAAGATGCCGGGCGTCAAAGAAGTCAAAGGCCGGCTGGACCGTGAGCGCGACAATTCGCGTGCCGCCGGCCGCCTCATTCGTACTGCCCTGCAAAATTACCGCACCCATACCATCCGCGGTGCCTGAATCGTTCTGGCCGATGGCAATGGACACCGAGTTGGAATACACGCCTGTATCAACGTACACCACATCACCCGGCTCCAGGTCGTAACGTTCGATAATGGCCGAGATTGAATGGAGCGGAGAAATGGGGCTGATGCCGAGATTGGTCGTGGCGCCCGGCGCCAGCGTGTAGACATCGCCTGAAAGACCGGCATCATTGACATAGAACAAGACGGGGCCGTTTCGCACGGCGAACGGGACCAGGTTCGTGTCCGCGACGGCGGGATTCGACTCCGACACCACGCGCCATTTCCCGAGCACCGTGGAAGGAAACGATGTCGTAATCCATTCGTACCCTCCCGAGGACGCGGCGAGATTCGTTGCGATGTTCGTCCACGTAAGTCCGCCGTCCGCCGAGTAATCAATGCGGACAAAATCGCCAGTGGCGTCCCCGCGCGCTACCCAGTAAAGCAACTGCGTCGCGCCAATAATGCCGCCATCCCGCATGGACGACGCCAGCAACACCGGATTCGAGGGCGACTTGCTCGCCTGGAAGGTATTCCCATATCGTCCGATGTTGAGCCGTTGGCCATTCGGGTCTGGTTCGTTCGCATACGCCTCGACCGGGTCCCCCGCGTCGATCAGCAGGGAACTGACTCCATCCACATCGAACAGTCCAGTCGTGGGATTGTAACGGCCCGCCGTGCTGCGCAGGTGGAAATCCACACCCGGATTCGCGAAGCGCGGCTCCACTGCAAGGGATCGCCGATCTCGTTCGGTGGAGACCGACCATTGTCCAACTGAAAAGTACAACAGCGGCAATTGACGACCGGGCACGAATTCATTGCCGACCTGCGCACCATTCGTCACGAAAATCGCATTATAATCCGAGATCAGGTTGCTGCTAGCAACAAATGCAATCTGGTTGGAATCCAGCGCGCCCAGCACACTGTTGAATACCAACAACGGTTGCGCTTTCCGGGAATCGGAGCGAACACCGACAGGATTTGACCAGATCACGCCCGAGCGCCAAACCGTCCAAATGGACCCGTTGTCAAACAGCCCATTGGTTACGGATCCCTGAATGCTGCTGTTCTCAATGCGCACATCGGCGGACTGACGCACTTCTACGCCATGCCCTGGCGAACCATTTATCGCGACACCGGAGATCAGCAGGTTGCTGCTCGAACGCGTCTGCAGGCCAACGTCACGCATCGGGCCGGTAATCTCCAGGGCGAGATCACGAACCTCCATATGGCGCACGCCATCAAATCGCATGCCCGCACCGATGAAACGTGAGCCCCCCTGTAGCACATTCGTACTGCCGAAAATCCTGACGGGATTCGTGACGGATCCACCATCAGACTGCGCGATCACGAGATGGACCGCTTGGGTGTATATCCCCGTATCGACATACACCGTATCTCCGGGCTCCAGATCATACGCATCCAGAAGCTCCTTCAGCGACGATTTCGGCAAGCCGGGTTGGAGCCCGCTGTTAAACTCATATCCGACGCCGGTCGTATGGACATCCCCGGTCAAATTCCCATCGTTTACATAGTAAACGCGATTGCTATTGTGAATCTGGAACCAGCGATCATTCACATCCACGATGTTGGAGTTTGACTGGCTCTGCACACGCCATCGCACAAAGGGTTGCGTGAGCCACGCGGTCGTATTCCACGAAACCTGCCCCTGCGCCGCCGGGATATTGGAGGCCAAGCCGATCCAGGCAAACGCATCGTCGTACGAAATGTCCACTCGCACGAGATGGCTCGTCGCCGCGCCGCCGGCAAGCCAGGTCAGCAGGACGTTGGTTCCGATGGCAAGCCCGCCATCGTTGAGCGCAATCGCGGTAAAACGGGCATTTGTTGGGCTCATACTTGCCTGCGCTGTGTTGCCGTAGCGGCCCAGATTCATCCGTTGACCATTTGGCAGAGGCTCCAGGGAAAAGTCCGCTGATGGGGGGCCCGCGTCAATCAGCGGCGAAGTCGCGTCATCGAATGTCGTTCCGCCCCCGGGCAGGAAACGTCCCCCCTGGCTCCGCAACCTGAAATCTCCGTTCGCCGCATCGGCAAACAGTGGATCATGGCTCAAACTGCGGCTATCCCGGCCGGTTTGACGCGTCCACTCGGCGAGCGTTTCGTAATATCGCGGAGCGGATACCGTCGGAAACTCATAGTACTCGGTCTCCCGGGCCAGCCAGGCGCCTTCGCGAAGGAAGTAGTTGTTATAATTGCCCGTGACAACGGAAGCCTGGCCGGCCACATAGGCATAGCTGCCCGCCCTGAAGACGGCAAAGATTGAATTCGAAACGTTCGCATGGGTAAGATTGAGCTCCATCGCCGCGACGTTTGACCACATGACGCCCTGCTGCCAGACAATGGTGCCGGACTGACTCGCGCGCAGCCCCGCCCCGGCTCCCGTCGCATTCGTGAAGCCCGCCACGGCGCAATACCGAAAGACGGCGCCCGTTGCGCGAACGAGTTCAAAACCAACCACATCCGTCGCAAACCGCGCGGGTTCCCGAATATCCACCCACTCCAACACGCAATTCGTCACACCACGCATCAACACACTTTGGCGTGCGTTCCTGAAGCGCAGATGCCGGAGCATGATTTGGCTCGCGCCATCCACCAGTTCCATTGCCGTTGTGCCGCCCTGCCGATCAAACAGCGTCCCCCCGGCCGCTTCGTTGGTGCTGCCCTGGATGATAATCATGTTGGTAAGCGTCCCTGCCACGGCCCCGTCGATGGACACCGGCGATGAGAGCAGGTAGTTCCCCGTATCCACGAGTATTCGGTCTCCAGGGTTGAGGCTATACCGATCCAGAATCTGCTGTATGGATGCGGCCGGAGAACCCGGAAGTGCGCCGTCGTTCACAGAAGAACCCGGCGCCGTTGTATAAACATCGTCGTCCGTGCTCGCATCATTGACGTAATACGTCAACGAACCATTGTTCAGCGTGAAGAGGGCATCCGTGGCGTCGAAAATATTGGTTTCGACCTGACTCACTACGCGCCATTGGCCCAGCAGGGTGGATTCGTGAAGGGTCGTGTCCCAGTTGGTAAAGATTCCACTTGATGCAGGAATGTTCTCCGCGATGTTCGTCCAATTGGCGCCTCCATCACCGGAAAACTGGAGCGTGACGAGGTGTCCGGTCGCGGCACCACCCGCGATCCAGTAGATGCTGTTCGTTCCCCGCATGACGCCGCCGTCATTTTGCGTAACGGCAAGCAACCACGCATTGGTCCGGGACCGACTGGCGAACGCAGTGCCTCCGTGCAGCCCAATGTTAATGCGGGCACCATTGGGCTCGGTTTCCAGCGCGAAAGCACGGGCCGGATCACCCGCATCGATGAGCACGGAGGTGACCAGGTCCGTCACCAGGATGCCGCCGGGCGAGTAGCGTCCCATATCACTTTTCAGGGAAAAGTCCTGCTGGGCGGGGTTCGCAAACTGCGGCGGATGGCTCAGTGAGAATCGCTCCAAGCCGAGCGACTGCCGGATGTTGGAGAGGAAGCGAAGCGCCAGTCCCGCGCGGAGCGCAACCTGCGCCTGACCCTCGACCAATACATTATTGTGATCGGCCCGCAATACATCCGATGTGCTTTGAATCTCGTACACATAGCGGCCTGCGCCGAACGCGTGCAGGATGCTGTTGCTCACGTGCAGTTCGCCGGCACGGAACTGGACAGCGCCGGCGGCATTCGACCACAGCACGGCGTGATCCAGCACGAGCAGGCTGTTCGTGGCGGAAATCAATCCCCTCCCGGCATTGCCGGAAGACGCCATACGACGAAGATTCGCATTGGTCGTATTCACCACAAAAAAGCCATTGGATGCGTTGTTCGCGGCATGAATGCCCAGCGTCAGATCGGAGGAAGCGCTGACCTGAACCCCGACGGAAGCGCCATAAAACAACAGGTTGGACATGACGATGCCACGGGCATCGGAGAGTTGAAGCCCGATGGATCCCGAAGCGGTCGACTGGCGATCGTGGCGCGCCAACGCGCCATTCGTCGGTCCCAGCACCCACACGGGATTGTTCGTCAACCCGCTATCCCGCCGACTGATGTCAACCGGTTCACCCTCCAGATAGACGCCCGCGTCGACATACACCACATCTCCGGGCTCCAAGTCATAGACCCGGAAGGCCAGCGCCAGCGAGTTGAGCGGTCTCGCCGCGCTCGCGATCCAGTTGGTCGCCGCGCCCGGACCACTCGAATAGACATCGTTCTCCAGGGCCGCATCGTTGAGATAAATCGCCAGCGTGCCATTTCGAATCGCAAAGAAATTGGTCGTCTGATCGCTGACATTGGTTTCCGCCAGGCTGGTCACCCGCCAGAGCCCGGCGGGCGTATTGTTCGTGGCCGTTGTGTTCCAAGCATAGGTCTCCGCCAGCACGGGCGTTCCCGTCGAGATCACGCTCCACTGCTGTCCACCATCAGGTGAGAAATCGATGCGAACCAGGGAATTCGACGCGATGTTGCCGGAAACCCAATGCAGCGTGGTCGTGCCCTTCACCCAGCCGCCTTCGCGCAACGAAGCGGCCTGCAACCAGGGCTGGGTGCGGCCCCGACTCGCGAATGGCGTATTCCCGTGCAGGCCGATATTGATTCGATCACCATTTTCTTCCGGCTCCAGTGCGAATGCGGACGCCGGATCGCCAACATCGATCAAGGGCGAGGTTTCCGCATCGCTGACCCACAGACCCGTGGCGGGATCAAATCGGCCTGCGGGTGTCTGGGTACGCAAATGAAAATCGCCAGCCGCGGGATCAGCGAACAACGGATCGCCATCCCGGCTTCGCGCATCCTGACCGGTCCAGAACTGCCATGCGGAAAGCGAATCAAGTCCTTCAGGAATTGACGCGATTTCCGCCATGGATGAATTGGACTGCGCAAAATATGCGTTGTGGTTCGCGAAAACATTCGTCGTGGCCGACACGCGGTAGATCGGCGCAGCCGGGAGCATTGTGATAAAAGCCGAATTGGTCACCGACATCCAACCGTTTTCAACCCGGGCTTGCGCGGAGCGATTCCCCCAAAGAACAGATCGACTGACCCGCAGATCGGAGGCATTGGAGAGATGGATGCCGTTCGACGCATTGTTGTAAGCCGCCACCCGGTCAACCACCGACGACACCGCGGCGAACAGCCGCACCCCTGAATCACGCATGCCATGTATCGTGGCGCCTCGGATCACGATGCCGGTGGCCGAATCCACACGGATGCCCGAAAAAGCGTTGGTAATCACCACATTACGCACCTCAATGAAGGCAGCACCCGGCAGGAAATGTATGCCATGTGACGCGAGACCCGGCGCAATTCGATCCAATACGGATCCGCCTGCAGCGTGGTTGGTGCTGAACTGCAGAATGACGGGATTCGTGGTGGAACCCGAATCCGGCACACCAATCTGAGGAATGCCGGAATTGCGATACAAGCCGGTATCGATGTAAACAACATCCCCCGGCTCCAGATCGATGGTCGCGATGAGATTGGTGAGTGTTCGCTTGGGCGTAGCCGGCGTGCTTCCGCCATTAAGATCATTACCCACCGCGGTGGTGTAGATATCGCCGGCCGTGCTGTCGTCATTGATGTAGTAGTAGTAGGGCCCGTTGCGGAAGTTGAAGTTCGTGCTGTTCGCCGAAGAAACCGAAGGATTGGATTCAAGCACCACGCGCCAACGCGAGGACAGGGAGGACGGGAAATTTGTATCCGTCCACACATAAACGCCAGCCATGGCGTCCACGTTCGTTACAACGGAAGACCACGATACGCCCGCGTCGCCCGAATATTCGATGCGTACGGTCGCCCCGCTCGGCACATTGAGCGCATTCCAGTAGACGCTGTCGCCGACCGAAAAAATACCGCCATCGTTGACTGTGAGCGCAACCAGCCGGGCGTTCGTCGGGGATTTGCTGGCCTCCGCTGTTCCGCCATGGGCGCCTGCATTCACCCGCCCGCCATTGGGCGATGGTTCATTCGTAAACGCGGTGGAAAACGGGTCGCCAAAGTCCACGAGGATCGAGGTCGTCCCGTCATTGGTGGTATAGGCCCCCGCGACGGGATCGAAACGTCCCTCGACACTCAATGGATGAAAATCCAATCCGGCGGGATTCGCGAACAAGGGATTCGCCACAGTGCTCCGCCACCATCCGCTCTGTGCTTTCTGCAAATCAATCAAGGTGTTGAGCGACGGACCATAGGTGGAGATGCCCCAGAATATGTTGTGCTCGCCGCGCACGGGCACGCCGCCCGCCCCGGAGAAAGCCGTTCCGAAGGCAATGACGCTATTGCTGACGCTGTAGGTGTTGGCACTCCCCGAATCAAAAGCGATGCCATTTGACCACATCACCCCGTGCGTCCAGAAATTATTCAACCCGAACGAGGACAGGCCAATGGAATTGCTGACCACGACGCAGCCCCAAAAGTGATTGCTGATTGAGGTGCTCACACCTCGAAACCCGTTGATGGAATTGACCACCAGGACTTCCCGCATCAGATTGCGCTGGCCAGCGCCAAACAGGACGCCATATCGCGCGTTGCGAATTCGGAGACGCGCCAACTCCACATCATTCGCCGCGATGGAAATGCCGTCGGTCAACGGGCCTTCCCGCACGAGCTGGGTCCCTCCCGCAGCGGCATTTGTGCTACCGATGATACGGAACAACCGCCCAACGGAGCCCTGATCGGCTGTTGTAATGGTGACGGCGGATTGCGAACCCGTATATGTGCCGGTATCCACATAAATCGAGTCGCCGGGGCCAAAAACAAAAGAGTCCAATAGCTGTTGGATGCTTGCGGCCGGCGCGGAGTTGGAAAGTCCCGAGTTCAGCGCGGATCCTACGGCGGTGGAGTACACATCGCCCGTGACCGAGGCATCGTTGACATAGGCCGAAAAAGCGGACGTCTGGCTACTGCGCAAGGCGAAATAGAGCGAATTGGTTGATAAAACCAGCGGGTCCGTCTGGGACCGCACGCGCCAGCGGGTCTGCAGGCTGGATTGTGCGTTCGTGGCCACCCAAACAAATGGGGTATTGGTAACGGCAACATTGGTTGCGATCGGCAGCCATTCAGCACCGTTGTCGGGAGAATAATGCAGCTCCACCAAAGCGCCGGTGGGGAAAGCGCCATGCAGCCAATACAATTGGCCCGTGGCAACCAATGTGCCGCCGTCGTTATACGTCGCCACCTGCAGCCAGGCGGAGGTCCGGCTCATGCTTGCGAAGCGCGTGCCGCCGAATGCGCCCACATTGATCCGGCCCCCATTAGGTGCGGGTTCGTTGGTGAAAACCGCGGACGGATCTCCCGCGTCGATGAAGGCCGAGTGATCCGCATCATTGGTAAACGTTCCCGCAGCGGGCACATATCGCCCGACAAGGCTGCGTTGATAAAAATCAAGGGCGCTCGGGTTGGCAAAAAGCGCCGGGGCACAGAGGCTGTTCAGCTCCTGGGTGTACGCCGCCTGCCAATCCGACAAGTGATAGGCCGTGAAGCCCTCGCCTGTGGTTTGTTCGCCCATCACGACGGCGCCTTCGCGGCGGCAAATGCCATTGAAGTTGCCGCGAATCAAGGCGCCGGAGTTCATGCTGTAGGCGCGACTCGCGGATCCCGTGATCGAAATGATGGAATTGCTGATCACCAGCAATCCATTACCGCTGGCCCCGTTGGCGAGCACCCCGAAGCGATTTTCCCACATCACGGAATGTTCGATAAAATTGAAAAATGAGGAATTCCCCTGTTGCCACACACCCGCCTGCACATTCCACGAAGCCACCGAGTGACGCACCACATTGCTTCGGCAATTCTGGAAGGCGAAGCCGTGCAGGTTGTTGCTATAGGCATAGGCGCCCAGGAACTGGTTTTCCGCCCCCGTAACGAAAAAGCCGCGCGCACCGCGCGCGGCGCGAATATCCGCCAACACATTGCGCGAACCCAGCACCTCAAACACGGATTCGCCCGTGTTGTTGCGGATAAACCGCGTCCCGCCCACGGCCCAATTCGTGCTCCCCTGGAAGAGAACGGGACTGGCCAGTGTACCCGTACTGGAGATGGTCACTGTATAGTTGGAATAGATGCCCGTATCGATATACACCACATCGCCCGGCACCAGCGTGTAGGTCGCCAGCAGATTCGTGAGCGTCAATTTGGGCGCGGAGTTCGAGAGACCGCTGCTGGCATCGCTTCCCACGGCTGTAGTGTACACATCACCACTTGTGGACAAGTCGTTGACGAAATAGACCACCGCGTGCGCTGCGGCCGCCCAAAAAAACACGCCGAGCAGGCAAAGTTTGAGCACAATGCCAACCCAACTTCGAATAAAACGCCTATATGAAACGTGCAAGCCGTACCTCTGCTTAAGTGCGTACCCCATTAGCATACCGAATCCGAACAGGCGCGTATATCGGAATGTGCCGGAAATAACTCCATGCGGCTGTTGGAATTGCAGCAATTGTGCGCGGGGACTATGTCGGCCTCCGCCACTGGACGACAAAGCGACCGGAAATGGCATCATACAGGGCTGCCAGCGTGCTGAGGTTCAGCGCGATAAACATCATCGGGATGCCGAGTGCCCCGACACGTACCCCCACCCGCCCCAACAACCACCCCAACAGGGCGAGAAATCCAAATGCCCCTTGCGCCAGAAGAATGGTTCCATACAGCCGCTCTCCACGCAGCCATACGGTCGAATATAGCAGCACAAGCAGAAGCAGCGGCGACGCCAAGCGCGCGAGTTTGTGCGAAACGAATTCAAACCAAACAGGATTGCGCCACGGCAGCAGCAAGCCGGGCCAGAGAAGGATCAACTGCACGTTGCCGGCAATCGTGCGCCGTTTTCGGATGGCCTCCCGCCTGGCATCGGCGGACGGTGCGTCATACACCTCGGCTCGCCCCTCAAAAACACATCGCGCCCCCTGCCTTATCGCATTCAGCGGAATAGCAACATCGTCCAGTATGGTCTGCGGAGGAATGGGATCCAGCAGGGATCTGCGAACGGCATAGAGCGCCCCGGTTGCCCCGGGCACGGATCCAACCGCACTTTCCGCCTTGCGAATCGCTTTTTCGTATCGCCAGTAGGCCCCGATCCCATGCGCGGCCGGGTTGCGCGATTCGCCCTCCATGAACACCAGCTCCCCGGAGACCACGCCGACTTCCGGATCGGCGAAATTCTCCAAAAGCGCGCCCAACGCGCCTCGCGCGATCGGCTGGCGCGCATCCGTGAACACAACCACGTCCCCGGTGGCTCGCGCCATCAGATCATTTAATACACTGGGCTTGCCACGCCGAACGGGGAAGGCCAGCAGGTGAATGCGCGGATCCCCAACCCGTTCGACAGCGCCCCTGACATCATCCGGCGAACCATCCGACCCCACCAGTATCTCGCGAATCCGATCGGCCCCCTCCGCATCCAGGAGACTCTTCAACTTCCGCTCCAGTTGAGCGGCCTCCCCATGGACCGAAATCAACACGCTGACGGACACAGGGCAGGGCGATTTTTTAATCGCGCGCGTCGCAATACGCATGCGCATCAGCATCCAGAGCGGATAGCCCGCATAAATGTAAAAAAGGCCGGCGACGGACAACCAGAAAAGCGCGTGGATCATGGCGGCGGCGTCAATCCCCCGTTCGAAGGTTCAAGGATGCCGGGCGTTGAAATCGCCTGTGACGGGCGGCATGGAACATCCCGCGGACGAATCCACTCCATGCAACGGGCCAGCGCAACGGGTTCATGGCCACCTCTCTTCGCAGCGGACCGTTTCGCAACGCCATCCAGAAAACCATCATGAAATTGCCCTGTCGGCCGCCGTGGCGGAACGCCTGCAACAAAAGTCCTGACGAGTAGTGCCATTCGGGCCACGGACTTCCCCTGCCGACGGCGCAGCCTCCGCTGCGAACGCCGAGATGAATAATCCAGGCATCTGGATTGTAGACAATGCGGTGCCCCGCCAGAAGCAGGCGTTGGGAAAAATCCAGATCCTCACCCAATGCCGATCCGATGAATGCCGGGTCGTAACCGCCAACGCCAAGCGCGGCGCCGCGTCGAACGCTATGATTTCCCCCGCTGATGTTTCGCGCGTCACAAAGGCGCGTTTCGGAGGAATGCGGTCTCGTTCCGGACTCCGGATGATCCAGCGGCGGCGGTCGCGCGGCGTCGAGGCAATTCCAGACCTGCCCCGTCACGGCGGCCACGGACGAATCCGTATACAGCCGGATGTGTTCGGCGAACAACGTCGACGGAAGCACAACGTCATCATCAAGGAATAACACAACGTCGCCCCGGGCCTCCACCAGCGCGCGATTCCGCGCGCCCGTCAGGGATGGGGGCTGCTGAGGTACCCATCGGATTTCACCCGCCGCATGCCAGCGTTCGAGGTGCTCCCGGGTGGCCGGATCATGTCGCAGCGTTTGATCCACCACCAACACCTCGTCATCCGGCTGACGCAGTGATAGAACCTGTCGCAGCGTTTCCACCAGGATGGCTTCACGACCGTACGTGGGCAACGCAATGGTTAGTCGGGGCCTTTTCACCCGCACAAGCTAACCGCTTGCCCCGCCCGCCGCAATTTTGGATTCTTCACACATGTCGGAACTTCGGATCCTCACGAACATGGCCTTCTGGCAAAGCGAAAGCTGGATGCGGGCCGTGGACTCCATCTACGATCTCTCCGCGCGGCGCGATCCCGCGTTCATACCGTGGTGGAGGGAGGCACTGGTCCTCTGGCTCAAGGCTCCGCGCTACGACGCAGTCGTCACCATGGGCGTACGCGAGTCGATGGCCTACGGCTTGCTGTGCCTGCTTACCGGACGACCCGCCAAACAAATCATGTGCGAGGTCTTCATTGACGCGCCACAACCCGGGTGGCGCTGGAGGTTCAAGACCGCGTGCTATTGTGCGCTCGCGAGTCGAGCCATTGGACTACTCGCCAACAGCTCAGCCGAGGTGGACGCCATTGCACGCAGGTACCAGATTCCCGCCTCGCGCGTGCGCTACGTTCCGCTCAACAGCACGATTTCGGTCCCCTTCCAGGAGGTCGCCGATGACGGATATATCCTGACGGCAGGAAGAACGTTGCGGGACTATCCCACGCTCGTGGCGGCGGCAACAAAACTTCATCACCCATGGATCGTCATATGCGGCAAGGATGATCCGGTTGAACCGGATATCTATCCCGGCTTTGAGGTTTATCGTGAAGTGTCGCGCACGCGCTATCTCGAAATGCTGCGCAAGTGCAGACTACTCGTGTTGCCCCTGCTTCCCGCGGAGCGCGCAACCGGACAGGTCGTGCTGATGGAGGCCATGTCCATGGGCAAGCCGGTGATCGCAACACGCAATCCGGGTACCTTGGATCATGTGGAGCACGGGCGAACAGGCTGGCTGGTCGAGCCGCTGGACGTCAACGGGTTGACCGAGGCGATTGAACTTGCCTGGCGAGATCAGGAGGCGCGCACAACAGTCGCCATGGCTGCGGTATCGGCGATGCGCGAGCGCGCGTCCGCCAACGAGCACGCGCGCGCCAAACTGACGGCGATCGCCTCGCTGTGCGAGGGCCTAGATACTTGACGAAATCCCCCGGGTCACGGCACTGTGCGACCCATTGATTTGCGCAACGCCATGCCCCACACGGTCCACACCCATCCTGTTCGTGTTGCCATCGTCGGCTCGGGGCCTGCAGGACTTGGAGCCGCGCTTGGAACGTTGGAATCGGCTCCTGACGCCGACATCACCCTGTTCGATCCGGCGGAACCCCTCGCATCCCCTCCGGCGATCAATCCACAGTCCCGCAGCGCAATCGAGGAATTCTACGACGCGCTGTACGCGGACATCTGGCGCAAGCAGAAAAGAAAGTTTCCTCCGCCCAAGACGCATTTCGCCGCCACATTGCCGAAATTTGATGTCGACGGCGTACCACGCGTCTTTGCGAGCCGCAATCTCGGGGGTCTGAGCAACTTCTGGGGCGCCACCTGCCTGCCGTTTGGGCCACCCGAACTCGCGGATTGGCCCGTCGATTACGCCCGCCTGCAGCCCTTTTACGCCAAAACCGCGGGCATCCTGGGCATATCGGGCTCATCCGGCCCACTCGATTCATATTTTCCCGACTCTTTCCTCAGCCGCCCCCCGATCCCGCTCCCGCCGTTAATGCAACGACTTGAACACGTCGTGAACACCTCAGGGACGGGCCGAACCTGGCAAATCAGGGCCGGTGTCAATCGTGTCGCGATGGAAACGCGTCCCGGGGCGCCGCGAACCTGCAGCGTGTGCGGGGAATGTCTTGCCGGTTGTTTTCAAGGAACGATTTTCAGCACCAGGGAACCCTTCGAGGCCTTGATCGCTGGCGGACGCATTCGCCTTGTCCGCGGCCGCGTTCACCGCATAGATCCCAAAACGAGGCGCATCACGCTTCGTAACGCTGATGGCCGGGAGGAGTCACCGCAGCCGTTCGATCTGGTTCTGCTCGCCGCTGGTTGTCCCAATACGACGGAAATCCTGCTTCGCTCCTGGCATTTGCCCGAATCGTCCCTCATGGCGGACAATGCCGTGTTTGTGTTTCCAATCCTGTACGCTGGTCGCACGCCGGCCGGCCCGAATGAGTATGTGGCGCTCAACAACTTGATTCTCTCGCTGGCGCCGAAGGCGGCGTCCGTCCGCTATGCGCAAGCACTGGTCTACGCCAATTTCGACTATATGTGGCGCTTCAATTTGCCTCCCATGCTCTGGCCCCTTGCGCGCCCGATGCTGCGCTGGTCCCGGCGGCGACTGGCTTGGGGGCGACTCTACCTGGATGGAGTCCATTCGCAGGCCTACCGCGTGCAACTTGAACATGATCGCCTGCGCCTGCGCTATGCCGCCAACGCCGACATCCCGTTGGCGCGGCAAATCCTCGCGGAATTGCGCACCGCGCTGAACAGGGAAGGCTTCCACATACCCGCCCTGCCGCCTGTCCTTCAAAAGGCCAACTCCCACTACGCCTGTACCATGCCGTATGGAAATCGGGGTCCACTGCCGGTCGCCGCGGACGGTGGAATCGCGCCCGGCATCCACCTGTGCGATTCGACCGTGTTCCCCAACCTGCCGGCTGTTTCCCTCACATTCACCATCATGGCGAACGCCTGGCGAACGGCCGCGGAAGCGCTCGGGGGGCGCTCGCCATGACGGAGGGCATCGCGCTGACCGGCGCCGGATCCTACATCGGCCTCCGACTGCTTGAACGCCTCGCCGCCGGAAGGGAGCGGCCGATCGTCGCCATCGCCTCCCCGCGCAGCATGAGGCCGGAGCACTTACCCCCGTGGATCCGATGGGTCCAGATGGATCTTGCCGCACAGACGCCCGCCCTTGGTGAAATCCTGCAATCGACCGGCGTCCTCCTTCATCTCGCCTGGGCGCGCACGGGCGGCGACGAGCAGGCGCTGTTGGCCCGAAACACCGCAATGATCCGCCAACTCACCGCAGCGTTGCCCGACCCCGGCGCCTTCTGGTTCCTCTCGTCCGTCAGCGCGAGTTCCCAAGCCCGCAGCTCATATGGCCGGATAAAATTCGCGATGGAACAACTGGTGCGCAACCTGGGCGGTTCGCTCCTATCCGTAGGACTTGTCGTCGAGCGCGATCCCCCCGCCGGGCCATACAAAATGCTGCGATCGTTGGTGCAAAAACTGCCATTTGCCTTCCGCACCACCCTGGGTTCCGTGCCCGTATACCCGATCCGCATGGATGACTTCCTGCCGGCGATGACCCGGTTGCTGGACGCCCCGCCGCCGCCAGGCGCGTACCGGGTCTTCACGGATCCCCTGCCGTTCAATGCCTTCATGCGCCACCTGGAGGCAGGATTCACGCGCGGACGCATGCCCCTTCCACTCCCACTACCGCTGCTCCTCGCCGGTGCGCGCGCGTGGCAGCGGACGGGCCTTCCTCCCCGCAAGCCGGTGGACCAGATCCTCACCCTGTTCTATAAAGATGCCGCGCACCTCGCGAAGCATCGCCCCCTGCCGGGGGCCACATTCGAGGCCTGCTCGGGAACTGAATTCTTCCGTTAAGCCCATGCCGCACCAAACCATCGCATCGCGACTTTTCTGGTTCGGCGTCAGCGCGCTGATGAGCATCAGCGGGCGAATCGCGCTGTTCTATGCCCTGCGCGACGGCCTGGGCTGGAAAGAACCGGGGGCCCTCGGGACCTCACTGGCCTGCGTGTACGTTTTTACGTTCATATTCAGCCAGCGCGTTATTTTCCGCAGCGACAGGAAGTGGCACGAATCCATGCCGCGCTACGTCGCGGTGGTCCTCAGCGCGTATGTCATCGAGTTCACGCTCTCCTCACTGGCGTTTCATCTGCTGCCGGGAGCGCCGCGATGGTTCCTCATGTCGGGCGCTCTCGCGTTGAACGCCGCATACAAATTCCTGATGTTCCATTTCTGGGTATTCCCGCGGTCGACCCCCCGTTCGTCTCCCCATGAAACGGATTCGCCAGCCGCACGGCGATTCAGAGTGGGGGTGGCCCTGCTCGCCGCCGGGGTCGGCATCGCGCTGTTCGTGCATCGCCTTCAAGCCGTTGGCGACGGACTCGACTACATCCTGATGGCCAAGGCCATTCTTGCCGGTGATTGGGCGGGGCTATCGGGCTGGCGGTATCCGCCGGTTTATCCCGCCACGCTGGCCCTCGCGACCAGCCTTACCGGCATGGATTTCGGCGGTGAGTTGCTCCAGGTGTCAGCTTTCCATCTATTTCTGCTCAAGTCGCTCGGCCTCGCTTTCCTCGCCGCTGGCGCCATCGCCGTCCTCGCCTGGTCGAGGGGCGGCGGATTTTCCCTCTCCCTGGCGGCCACGGTTGCCGCGCTCACGGCGCTCAACCAGCATATCGCGGTAACCGGATCCATCCTGGCAACCGAGGCGCTATTTTGCGCGCTTTTCTGGACGGCCCTAGCGCGAATGGACCGGTGTGCGAACGCGGCGCGACGCCGCGACTGGTGGCTGCTCGCGGCGCTGATGACTGGAGCGATCTTCACGCGGCCCGTGGGCCTCGCGCTTTCCGTTGGATGCGGCCTCCATGGCGTCCTTCGCATGTTGCGCTCCCGTTCCGTTCGACCGGGCATGCCCTGGGTGCTGGTGGCATCCGCCACGACGCTGCTTTACGCGGTTTACAGCCAACTGGGCGGCGCCGCGGCGGCCCGCTTCATCGGCGGGGGAACCGAGTATTACGCACTGGAATACGACACGTCCACGGCGGTTTGGATGCGCGCACTTCACCATGCTGGTGCATTTTTTCCCCGTCTTTCCACGATCGCGATCCCGAAGCTCCTCGGAGCGGATGGCGTTCTTGCGCGCGCCGGCCTCGCCGCCCTTGACACACCGTTGACGGTGGTGTGGATGGCCCTCGCACTGGTTGGAGTGTACGCCGCGTGTCGCGACAAGCTGCGCCCCTCCTGGTTGGCCCTCGCCGCTTACGCCGGCGTGATCTGCACCACACTCAACATGCTGGGGCGCTACTTCCTGCCGTTGGTGCCCGCCCTGCTTTTACTCTCACTGGCAGGCGGCCAGGCCATTGCAGCCAGGCTGCCCTTGCGAGCGGCCGTTCGCACGGGCTGCGCGCGCGCCGCCGCCGGTTTCCTGCTGCTGTGGTTCATTTCGACCACCGCGCTTCCCGCGGTCAAAAACTGGCGGAACATCGTCGCGTTCCGCGGGCTGCCGCCCTGGGCTCCGGAGCGCTATATCGCCGCAGGGGAACCGCAACTGGCGGCGCTCGTGGAAGCTTCCCTCTGGATCGCGAACCAGACGCCGGAGGGCACCCCGGTATTGGCGTCTAAAGCACCCCTGGTCGAACTGATCAGCGCTCACCCCGCGCGCCATCTGCAACAGTTCGAAACATCCGCGCAGCTCCTTTCGTACCTCCAGTCGCAGAAACCCGATTGCCAGCCGGTCATCATCCGCGATACACTCTCCAGCCAGGCACGGGCGGGTAGACGCAGGGACCTGCTTCTCGAAGGGTTGACGGCGGGCAACCTGCCAGCCCTTACGGTGCGGCACAGCTTCGAAAACGGCGTGGACATCCTGACGCTCTCGCCCGACCGCGAAAATCCATCACCATGACATCCAAGCCTCCGCCCATCGACATCGTCGTCCCGGTCTTCAATGAACCCTTCGAAACCGTGAGGGATACGATCTCGGCAATCCTCAAGTCCTTCGAAGGTCGTCCAGACACAACCTTGATCGTCGTGGATGACGGATCGGATCCTTCGTATCAACTAGATCAATTGCAGGATCAACCCGGCTTGGTCCTGGTCCGTCACGCGCGGAACTCGGGGTATGGATCCGCGCTAAAATCAGGCATCCGACGCGGGACGGCCGAATGGATCGCCATCGCTGACGCCGACGGAACGTATCCCGTCGCGGAGTTGCCCGCCATGGTGGATCGCATGGCGGACGCGGACATGGTGCTGGGCGAGCGCACCGGAGACATCAAGGAAATTCCCCACCTGCGTCGTTTTCCCAAAATGCTGCTCAACCGGTTTGCGAGCTACATGGCCGGCGTACATATCGCGGACCTGAACACCGGCATGCGCGTTTTCCGGCGCGACCTGTGCTATGGCCTTTGGGGACTTTTGCCCCGACAGTTCAGCTTCACCTCCACGCTGACCATGGGGGCGCATATGGCTGGATTACGCGTGCTCTCGCACCGGATCGACTACTACAAGCGGGTCGGCAGCTCCTCCATCCATCCGATTCGTGATACCATCCGATTCTTCGCCCTGGTGCTGCGGCTCGGCATGTTGTTCACGCCGATGAAGGTGTTCGGTCCCGTCGCCCTGCTGCTGTTCGGTGTAGGCGCGATCAAAGGCATCGGCATCGATTTCCACCATCTCGGCGCCGTCGGCAACATGTCGGTCATGCTGATGGTTTCCGGCGTTCAGGTGTTCCTGATGGGCTTGTTGGCGGAAATGATCGTTCACAATCGCGACATGCGACTGCGGGCTCACCCCGCGCCTTGACTCGAACGGCGCACCCCGGGCATGCACGCCAGCAGGATCACCAGCGGCACAAACGGCAGGTGATGCCGGTCGCCGCCTTCGAAGACCATGTAGACCGCCGCGTTTGACAGCACGATCAACGCCACGGCACATTCCAGCGGCGACAAGGCGAGGCGCGCACGCCAGGCCGCAATCGACGCGGCCGCCCAGAGGGCGGCCACCAGCACCCACCCCGCGTAGAACAGCAGGCTGAACAGATCCTCGGGGCGACCCATCGGCTGCCCGCGCCGATTGATTAATTCTGCGAACGTCGCCTCGCCGCCCCAGGTGTGCATCAGTTTGATGCCCGCCAGTTGAATGAACCGCGCGGGGTTCTCCAGGATAAATTGTTTCGCGGCGGCGGACGCGTTCCGGCTGTGGGCGAGCATGTCGGCGGGTGTTTCGATCGCCGCCTTGTCCGGCAGGCCGCTGTAGAGCCCGTTGGATTCAGGATTGTTCGCGCTCCACAGCACCAGCCCGCCCGAGGTGCAGACCGGAACGAAATCATCGAAAACACGCCAGTTGCGAATGGTCCATGGGGTGATGACGAGGGCCATGCCGAGTAGGAAGAGGAGGATGCGGGATGCGAGATGCGGGATGCGGGATGCGGGATGCGAGGGGCTTGGGCAGACGAGCCAGAAGAGAAGGGCTTGCGCGGGGGCGATGAGTTGCGTCGCCTTGGTCAGCGCGCCAAGGCCCGAGGCGAGCCCCGCGCCCAGCGCGACGCGCGGCCGGTCCAGCGCGGCAAGCCAGGCCCATGTCGTCGCCACCACCATCGCCGTGTAGAGATAATGATAATACGGTGTGGTCAGCACATAGCCGACGAAGCTCGGATACCACGCCACCGCAACGGCGACGAGTCGCGCGCGGCCGGGCGCCACACGTGCCGCCAGCCCATACGTCAGGGCGGTCACGACCGCATGCAGGGGGACATGCGAAAATTGCGCCACCAACGGGTGTGCGCCCCATACGGCGAACCACCCGGCATACCACCAAGTTTGGGCGGGCGGATAATACGTCAGCGGCGGCATGCGCCCGGTCTGCGTCAGGAGCAGCGCTTCCTCATAAACGAACCGCCCATCAAACATCGGTTCGGGACGCAACCAAAGCAACAACCCCGCCTGTAGCACGGCAGGCCCGATAAACGCGAGCAGGAGAAATTGAATGCGAGGCCAGCCAAGCATCGGATTCCATCCGTTCCGCAGGCGGCGATGCAGCAACGCTCCCACCCACAGCACCACCAGCATCGGGCCATATACAATGAGCAAATTTTTATAGGCCGGAAAGCAAAGCACCAGGACGAGCACCACCACCGCAAATGCCCGGATCGCATGAGCCGTCAGGCGCTGCACGAGATGACGGATGGTATTCATGGGGATGCCGGGCGAAGCATGCTATACAATTCCAGGTGCCGCGTCACACCGCGTTCGATCAGGAATTCCCGCTCCACCCGCTCACGACCTGCGAGCCCCATTCGCCGCGCCGCGGACGGATCGGAGGCGAGCTGCGCAAGTCGTTCGGCAAAGACCGCGTCATCGTTGTCCGGCACGAGCCAACCGGTCTCCCCGTCCTGCACCACATCCGGCACGCCGCCGACTGCGGTGGCCACCACGGGTCGCGCCCACGCCATCGCCTCCAGCAAACTGAGCGGCAGGTTTTCAATGCGAGAACACAACACCACGGCGTGAACGCCGGGCAGCAAGTCCGCCATGGCGACATAGCCGTCGAACCGCACGGTATCCGCCAGGTCCAACGACCGGACACGCGACTCGATCGCCGTCCGTTCCGGCCCCTCGCCCGCCAGAATAATCCGCAGGGGGATGCCCTTTTCGCGCAGCCGCACAGCGGCGCGCAGCACCAGGTCATGGTTCTTTTCCCAGCTCAACCGACCCACCAACGCGACGGTGAAGGTTCCCTCCGGCGGGGTGCGCGCGCGCCCAAGGTCGGGCAACTGCTCCGGCGCGAGCCCTGTGGGAATTCGGTGCAACCGCGATCGCCGCACGCCCGCATCCAGCAAGCGCCGCTCATAAAACGACGTGAGGCACACGACGGCGCGGTCGAGGCGAAGCGCGCGCACTTCGAGCCACTCATAGAACCGCTCCTTCCATTCGGGTCGGACCAGCCATCCGTGGATCGTCGTCACCGTGGGCGCCACGCCGTGCGCCGCGGCGAGGGCATGCAGATGCGCTTTGTAGCCCACGGTGTGCAGGATGGGCGAGGAACAGGACGCCAGCCGCTGCCGCACGGCGCGTACGAGCGGCCAGGAAAATCGGCCGGTCACCGGAAAGCGCTCAACCGGCAAGCCGCTTCGATGCACGGCCTCGTGTAGCGCGCCCGGCTGCCCGCCGAGCCGTTGTTCGCCGATCAAACAAAACCGAACCGGCACCCGCCGGCCCAGGGCCATCGCCAATTCCACGGTGACGCGCTCCGCGCCGTAGAGCCGGGGCACATCCTGCATGAGGAACACAACATTCATCGGTCAACGTGACAGCCACGCGCAAATTGCGCTTTCCTTCCGCGCCCGTCATCCGCCACTTTACGCGAATGCCCCACAGGCTATCCATCATTGCGGTCACATTCAATGAAGTACGCCATGTAGGCGACCTCCAGGCGGCGATCGACCGGCTGGCCCGCCCGGCATTCATTGAGGTGGAAAGCATCCTCGTCGACGGGGGAAGCCGGGACGGCACCGTCGATGCGGCGCGGGCGGCGGGCTTCTCAAAAATCGAAATTCTTCCCGGGGCCAGCATCCCGGCATGCCGGAACGCAGGGCTGCGCGCGGCGGATGGGGATTGGATCGCGTTCCTCGATGGCGATTGTGAACCGGCCGTGGATTGGCTCGAGCAGGCGGCGTATTTTCTGGAACGCGAAC
Source organism: Kiritimatiellia bacterium (assembly GCA_035327585.1). Taxonomy (GTDB): domain Bacteria; phylum Verrucomicrobiota; class Kiritimatiellia; order CAIVKH01; family CAIVKH01; genus JAMLJG01. The sequence goes on from DAOLDD010000001.1 coordinate 103,146, forward strand.
CGGCGGCCATCCTGGGCTGGCCGGCCGAGCCGCCCCGCCCCATGACCTGGGTGCAGTCCGCGTGGCGCTTTCATTGGGAGCAGAAAAATCCGACCCGATCCGAGCGGCACGGGCGGCCCGTGGTCGAACGCGAGGGCTTTCGCCTTGTGACCACGAGGAACATGCTCCTGCACCGTGCTGTCGCCGAGCAACTGGGCGGCTTCAACGAAGAGCTGACCACCGGGGAGGATACGGACTTCGCATTTCGCGCGGATCAGGCCGGGATTCCAGTGCTGGGTATTCCCGCGCTGCATGTGGCGCATCGCGGCGAGCCGGCAACGTTGAACGCATGGTTCAAGCAGCAACTCTGGCATGCGAACCGAAAGAGCTACACGCACATCGCCCGCCTGAGTGGCGGCCGTGTAGGCGGCAATGCGCCCCGCTTCACCGCGCTCTACGCCGCCACCCTCGCCTTCGCCCTGCTCGGCCTCATCGGCTCACTGATTACTGAACACTGGTCACTGGTTACCGGGACCCTCCCCTGGCTCACGCTGATCGCCGGCCCTGCCGCCCTGCTCAGTCTCCGTGGCCGCACGGCCCGCCACTTCCCCGCGCTCTGCGTCCTCTACGCCGCATATGGACTTGCGCGGACCATTGACCTGGTCGGATTGCACCCAACCAAACCGAGTTGGAAGACACCCGCAGCGGGAACGGGACGCTAGCGGCTGAGAATGGATCGATAGAGCGCGGCAAACCGTGCCGCAATCGCGTCCGGCTGGTGGTGCGCCGCGATGAGGGCGCGGCCGGAGGCTCCCATTTCATGGCTTCGCTGGGGATCCCGCAACAACCGGACCAATCGATCGGCCACGGCGTCCGCATCACCCGCGGGCACGACAAACCCGTTGCGCCCATCCTCCACCAATTCACGGTTGCCACCGCACTCCGTCGCCACAACCGGCAGACCGGCCGCCATATACTCCAGGATTGTATTGGAAAGGCCCTCGTTTCGGTTGGGCACCAACACGCCGGCCGCACAGCGCTTCAACAGCGCCGGGATTTCATTATATTCGCCGGCAAAACGCACCTGCGCTAAAATCCCCAATCGCGCGGCCAGTTGCTCCAGCGATGTGCGCTCGCGGCCGTCCCCGACGATCAGGAATCGGGACTCGGGAACCTGCCGCACGACCAGGGGCACGGCGCGCAGCAACGTCTGAACGTCCTTTTCGGGATCCAGTCGGGCGACCATCGCGATCCATCGGCCCGGCCCCAATTCCGGAAGCGATGCATGCGGCGTGCTCGCGCGCTGGTCGAACTCCACGGCGTCCAGAATATTGGGGATGACGTGAATGCGTTCGGCGGCCACCCCGCGGCAGGCCGCGGAACGGGCAATTGCCCGGGCATTGACCACGACGGCGTGGGCACGGCGATCCGCCCAGCGCATGAGGAGGAGCTTCCTCGGCCCATATATTTCCCCCAGGTCGCGTCGGCTGGTGATCAAGGGGATGCCCGCCCAGTTCGCCGCGAGCGCGCCAAATATCGCGGCATCTGCGTCCCACGCATGGACCAACGCGATGTGTTCGGCCCGAATGAAGCGAACGAGGCGATGGATCTCCAAGACCGTGCCGGGACGCAGCATCGCGTGAATGCGCATTTCATGCACGGGCCCGCACGCATGCTCAACCGCCCCCAGGAAATAGCCCTCGCGCCGGGAGACCCCCACGCGCTGCGGCCACCCCGCGCCCGCCAGCTGCATGGCCGTGCGCGCACACTGCCCCTCGGTTCCGCCCCGGATCAGATTCCAGACCAGATGCAACACCGGGGGCTGGTGAGTCGAGCCGCCCATCAGTCCTTTCGTCCCGGATCTGCAAGGATCGGGCGCAGCTCATCCGCAAGGGTCCTCGCGGCGATTTCCATGCCGGCATCGTTCCAGTGGGTGTCATCGGGCCAAAATATCAGCTGTCCGGACAGGGCCGCCGCGCGAAACGAATGCAGCAAATTCACCACGGGGACATTTGCTTCACGCAAACCGGCTTCCAGTTCAAGCAAGGCCGATTCGGGCAACAGCGCCCCGGGCAGGACCTCCCGATACACCTGTTCCTTTTCCGGGATTAGCGCGATGACCCAGTGAATCCCCCTCGGTCGAAAATAATCCTCATTCATGTGCCGGGCGGCGCGCACGGAGCCCGCGACGTTCCGAATTGCGGGCGGCCAGCGCAGCGCAAGTTCGTTTTGCTTGTAAAACAACAGCGTCGAGTCGCCAACCGGCGCGGTGGCGATAAGCACATCGGCCGAGATGCGACCCCATAGCGCATAGGCGACGTGTGTCCATGCCCGACGCATGAACTGGGCTAGAATGGAGGTGTTCGGCAAGCTCGCGCGCAGCCTGTCCGGGGCGAGATTGCGCCACAGGATCCTGCGTCCGTCGCGGCGGGCGCGCAGGTGTTCGGCGGCGTCAGCGCGGTAGACAAACGACATCACATCAAAAGCCGCGCTGTCGAAAATATGCGCCGTTGCGTCGCGCTCGGGAACACACCAGACAAGCACCCGGGGATGCCGTTCGCGAAAATTCGGATGATCCAGCGCCCGGGTCATGGCGTACGCGGGCCCCCGACCCGCATAGGCAATCGTATACACAGGGACTTCAAGGAGTCGTTCCACGCGCGCGCCGGGAAGGTTCTCCATGCCTGCCCCCTGGAGCAGGAAACTGTCCCCGGTCAGGACAACCGGGTATGCACGATCCATCGTGGGCGGCTGGTTCAGGAACCCGAATTCGTCCGAGACCAAGGCATAGGACCCCGGTCGCGGGTGGGCGTACTGCGACTGTACGGCTGAAATGCCGATCAGCCGGGAAAGGTCGCCACCGCTGACGGCGCTCACCACTTGCGTCGAGAGCGGGACCCGGTCACCCATGAAATGCGGTTTCGCGGGCCGCGCAATAAACCCGCGGTGCCACTGGAACCAGTGCAGACGCATGACCCAATCCAGCGTGCCGAGCCCGAGCCAAACGACCGCAAGCAGCGCGAGGGGCAACCAGCGTTTCACGGTTTCCGAAGGAGGGCGGGCAATCATATCAGAATTGGAAATACAGGAATGGCGAGCTGGTGTTGACCAAAATGCCGGCCACCGATGCCAGCAGGAGCAGCAGGCAAAGCGCCCCGCGCATGCCAATCGCCGGCCAGGTGGTTCCCCAAACGGAGGGGGCCGTCTCCTCGCCGGGCTTCAACAGCGACCATGAATTGGGCGCACCGAAAGCGAGCGCCATCGCGCCGAGAAGTGCCGCCAATGCAGCCCCCGTGGGTAGCGGACCCTCCCAGCCGGCAAGGCTTCCCCACCCATTCATCCCGAAGAGCCCCCGCCAGACATCCCACGCCTGCCCCACATCCGCCGAACGGAACACGACCCACCCCATGCACACCAACACAAAGGTGCGAATGCGCGCCGACCACCCCGGCGCTGCTTCCTTGCCACGCCGTATTCGTTCCCAAGCCAGCAGCAACCCGTGGTACCCCCCCCAAAGAACAAAGGTCCAATTCGATCCATGCCAGAGTCCACCCAGCAGCATCACGAGGAAGAGGTTCAGGTAGGTTCGACCCGACCCGCGCTGGTTGCCACCGAGCGGGATGTAGAGATAGTCGCGCAGCCAGTTTGACAGCGAAATGTGCCAGCGCCGCCAGAACTCCGTAATGCTGGCCGCTTTGTAGGGCGAATTGAAATTGATCGGGAAGCGGAATCCGAACAACAATCCCAGTCCGACGGCCATGTCGGAATAGCCGCTGAAATCGAAATAGATCTGCATGGCATAGGCCAGGACGCCCGCCCAGGCATCGAGCAACCCCGGCGCGGCTGGTCCAAAGGCGGCGCTCACCAGTGGCGCGACGAGGTCGGCGACCAGCACTTTCTTGGCCAGACCCAGCACAAAAAGCGCCGCGCCGCGCGAGGTCTTGTCGATCGTGTGGCTCCGCGCGCCCAGTTGGGCCGCCAATTCGTGGTAACGGACAATCGGCCCCGCGACGAGCTGCGGAAACAGCGCGACATAGCACGCGAAGGTCCACCAGTCGCGCGCCGGTTTCGCGCGGCCCTGATAGAGATCAATCGAGTAACTCATGGTTTGAAAGGTGTAGAAGGAGATGCCCACCGGCAGAACGAGGTGGAGCAATGGAATCAGCGCGGCATCAGCGCCGAACCCGGCGGCGAGTCGATTGATCGTGGCCGCGCCGAGGTCGAAATATTTGAAGAATCCAAGCATCGACAGGTTGCTGGCCATCGACAGGACCAGCCAGCGGCGGGCCGTGCGCCGGGACGGCGCGGCGGCGATGCGGAGCCCACACCCGTAGTCGATGATCGATGACAACAACAGCAGCCCGCAGAACCGATAGTCCCACCAGCCGTAAAACAAATAACTCGCGACGGTCAAAAATATCGTCCGGCCGGCTCGCGCGAACAGCACGTAGTAGCCCAGCAGAACCAGCGGGAGAAAGAAGAACAGGAATTCGTAACTGCAAAAAATCATGGGGATAAACCGGCCCGGGATCGTGAACTAAATCTCCGCCTGGATCAATCCGGCATGCGGTTCACCGCCGGGTCAGTCCAGCGACACGACAGACCGCGGCGGCGGGGGAATAACCGCCGTGTAGATCCCAGCGCCGGAGCAGCCAAGGGTCGCAATGGGGTATATTCCACCCGGTCCCGTTCGTGAACGCGGCCAGCAGCCCCTCGTGCGCCAGCAACCCTTCCACGGTCGCGCGATCGCGCGGTACGTGCCCATACGGATATGCTATTCCCCACGCACCGCGTCCACCCAGCGTGCGATGAAAGCGCAGAGCGGCTCGAATATCAGCCAGCACCACATCGGTCGATTCCCCCGCATAAGAGATATGCCCATCGCCATGCGGTTGAACATCGAAACCCATGGCCATCAGTTTACGCAAGTCATCCGTATCCATGAAGGGGTAAGGGGCCTCCATGAAGGGGCATTCACCGAAATACTCCGTCATGCGTCGTGCCCGCTCGGCTGCCGGGAGCGGACGCCATTCCGCCTCCAGGCGGATCACCTCGCTGACGATGGTTTCCCGGCCACGTCGTGCCGCGAGGCGCTGGCGCACGTCATACCACCATGGCGCAGCACGCCCCTCAACAAATGCCCCCGTAACAAAAAATGTCGCGGGAACGCCAATCGAGCGAAGGATCGGCGCCGCCACTTCAAGATTATTGCGATACCCGTCGTCGAACGTGATGGCCAGGCCCCGGGTGGGCCAGCATCCTGTCGCGCGGAATTCGCTCACCGCATCACCCAGGTCCACCACTCGATAGTGTCGCGCAAGCGTCTCAATCTGGCGCGTGAATATTCTGGGGTCCGTTTGCAGCCGGTCCAGATTGACGACCGGCTGTTCGCCAGATTCCACCCCGTGGTAGGTGACAACGACCAAAGATTTCCGGCGCAAGTACCTGGCGGCGCATACGATTCCCGACATCGATAGGAGCTGAATTGTTGTCCGTTTGAACATTTGCACGCTCGCTAACCGACCGAATCGACGGCTTGGAAAACGCGAAGCGCCGCATCACCCCAAGCGCGGGGTGAGCCATCGTCCCTGTACAGGCGATCGATTTTGAACAACCGGAGAATTTCGAGGGCGGATGCGGGGGCTTCGCCCAGGGAAGGATCGACCAGTTCCGCCTCCACGCGGGGACCCACCGCCCGCGCCTTGTTCGTGGTTAGCGACCACCCCTTTGTTGCCTCGAGCACAGCCGGGCTGTAGGGCTGGCCCAGGTAGTCAAAAAGTTCGGAGAAAGCGACTGCAGGATTCATCACGCATTGCTCATAACTGCACACATGGAGTTGGCCCGGGCCAAGCAGGCTCAACGGGATGTAGAGTTCGATGCAGCACTGGGTGAGATGCCGCAAAAGCGGAAAACCGGCATCGTAGCCGGGCGCCTGGAACTCCGACGGCAACAGTTCCCGCAACTCCTCCTGCGCGAGCGTTTGGTCGAGCCAATCCTTCCATCCAGCCTGCATGCGGGAGCGCGCGGTGGCCAGCGGATGGCGCACGAGCAGCACGATCGAAAGTTCGGGAAACGCGCGGCGCATCCAAGGCAGACTGAACGAACACGATACATCTTTGATAAGCCGTCGCGTGGCCCAAAAACGCCGGTTATGCGCATCCACCTGCGGCGCCCGAATTCTGCCTTGAAATACCCTCCGGGCAACGGCCTGTTCGGATGGGAATTCAGCATCTGGATCGAGAAACAGATCAAACCGTGCATCGCTTCGCAGATACTTGCGAATGCGCGTGTGAAAGGGTTCAAAGATTAATCGATACGGATGGCGATGATTAAGGACCTCAGCCACCCAGGTGGTTCCCGTCCGCCCGCCGCCCACGAGGAGCACCGCACGATTCTCGTCGTGAACAGGATCCAGATAGAAGCGGCTGAACACGCAGCGCCGCGCCTCCCGCACGGCTCGTTTTATGACGAAGGATGCGCTCAAGCGGCTCCGCGCGCGCTCGGGTGGATTGGGAGTTCCAGCATAAAACGAATCCGCGACGCCCCCGCCTACTTTGGCTCGAATTCCACAACGCGCCCTGCCGTTGGATCGGTTACGCCTTGTGTCCGCTCAATTGAGTACTGCCGGCTGAAAGCACGCTTTGCTTCAAGTTCCGACATGCCGTGCTGCATCTGCTGGTCGACATAGGAACGTTCGCGCTGATCGACTCCACTGGAGTATTCATACCAATTGTCCTTCGATTCGCCGCATCCGGCAACGCCCAGCAGGATCACCGCGACACCGCCACATATGACAGGCCTTGCAATCACGGTTCCAACGTACACCAGAGCAGCGATTTTTGGCGAGAGCGGAAGATTGGCAGCAGGATGCCACATCCGCTACGGTGTCCGCATGCGCATAAGCGTGATCATTCTCAACTGGAACCGGGCGGACGACACCATCGCGGCGGTGACCTCCACCCTGCGGCAGGACCATGCGGATTTTGAAGTGCTGGTGTGGGACAATTCATCCTCGGACGATTCCCGAGCGCGATTGGAAGCGACGTTTGGCCGCGATGAGCGGGTGCGCCTGCTGTGGGGCGACGCGAATTACGGAGTCGCCGGCGGGCGCAACCGGGCCTTCCGCGCGGCGCGCGGCGAAATCGTGTTGTCGCTCGACAGTGACGCGACCTTGGAGACCCCCGGAGCGTTGCGCCATACCGCCGGGCGCTTCGACGCCGAACCTGACCTGGGCGCCATTTCCTACGAGGTGGTCCGTCCTGACGGCCATCTGATGTGGCCCTTCGCCCGATCCTCCGTGACCTGGCGCACGCGTCGCTTCGACACGATTCGGGTCGACGGCTGTTCCTTCGCGACCCGCCGCGCACTCTTTGACCGCGTCGGCGGCTTCCCCGAACACTATTCGCCCTATGGCGCCGAAGACCAGTACTATGCCTACCAGGTCATTGGGGCGGGCTATCGCGTATCCTACGACCCCGCTGTTCGCGTGATCCATTCTTTTACACCCAAAGCGCGGCAGGGGCGTCAATTCGCCATGCATGTGCGCAACATGATCTGGATGCCATTGGAGGTGTTTCCCTGGCCGGAGGGGCCTGCCCGGGCTCTTCGCCAAGCGCTCTACCTTCGCAATGAGGCGAAGGAACAACAGGCGGAATCAACCTTTCGAGAGGGCTTGCGCGAAGCGTTGGCAGGTTTTCGCTGTAGCAGGAGCCGCACAATCCCGAGGCACTCGGCCAGTCGAATCAGGGCGTTGATAGCAGAGGATAAAGCCGCGCGTGATTGATTCCACCTGCGGCGTTGCGCCAACCCAAACCCGCGCTATACTAGCCCCGCATGAGCACCACATCCTGCGTTCGACCCGGCGGGGGTGTCGTCTTGAGCGACGCCCGTTTCAACGACCTCGAAACAGTGCCTCAATGCGTTATCCGCGAATGCATAGTTGGGCGGCCTGAATGGAACAACCACCAAAACGTTCAAAGACTCTTCGTGACGCGAAAGCGCGGGCCATGAGAGATCGAAACCCATACACCCATCCACGCTGGCGGAAGTTTGATCACATCGGGCTCGTAACCGCACGTCGTCTGATCGAAGAACTGCTGGCTCGCGAGTTGCCGGCGGATGAGAGTGCCCTGATTATTGATGTGGGATGCGGGCGCGCACCGTGGAAGCAGCTTTTCGCGCCGTATGCACGGGAATACATCGGCGTCGACCTAAAAACCGGTCCCGCCGTCCAAGTCACCGCGCCCGCGGAAAAGCTGCCGTTTCCCGATGCGCACGCCGATGTCATATTTTCCAATTCGGTCCTGGAACATGTGCGCGGGTGGCGCGAGGCCATCACGGAAATGCACCGCATTCTGAAGCCGGGCGGGCTCGCCCTGGTCGGGGTGCCGTTCATTTTTCCCATTCATGGATCTCCACACGATTACTGGAGATGGACCCCTCACGGCTTCGACGTGATTTTTTCGGCATTCAGCAAGGTCCGGGTCGAACAGGCAGGCGGCTGGTTAACGAACTATTTGCAGGTCCAGAATATTTTCTATCGCGACCTGCAGGAACGGCACCACGGCTTGCGCGCGCTTTGGTCGCCCTTCATCATGCTGAACAACCTGACCGGACGCCTGTTCGGCATGCGAAAGCGGTCGTTCACCGGGATGGCCACGTTTTACATCGTGGTGGCGCGAAAATAATCGTTCAGCCGGCCATCAAGCCCAGGTGCACCAATTGCGCCGGATTCTCAAAGCGGACGGAATGCGGCCCATGGAATGCCAGGCCGGGATCAACGCCGACCTTCTGCGCATAGGCCTTGTATTGCACGGCTCCATTCCAATGCTCGCCGCGGACGGCCTCGTATTGGACCCGCGGACCGAAGTCGCCCAGGTATTTGAAATGCAGGATGCAGCCGCGCGTGCGGGCGATGTGCGCGCCCTCGACAGCATGCGTCCCCTGCCGCAGGAACATCCCGGGCCGATAGCGGATGAGCGGAAATTTGCTCAGGCAAACGTCCTTCAGGCCGAAAACGCGCTCGCGCATACCGCCGACAAAACGTTTCGGGAACTCCGTTACGCAGCGTCGATAGGGATAGTCGATGACGTCGTGGGAATCGGGATCGAACCAGGGCGCGGCCGGCAGAAACGGATCGCCCGCCGTGTAGGTCGCATCCCGAAGGGGGCCCTGGGGATACATATCGAGCAGCAGGGCATGCATCGCATCCGCCCCCTGCGCGTCGAACCCGGCCAACAGGGCGGACAGGGAAACCGTCCCCTGTCCCGGCCACACGAGCAATTCATCCACATCAATCACGACGCTCCAGCCATCGCGACCGAATCGCCGCAGCATCACATCCACCCAGGCTTCCTGGCGTGTGTAGGTCTCACTCGTGCTCCAAACGTGGGCATCCGGTTGCGTCAGAAGAAAGGCGGTCGTCCCGTCGTCGGACGCATTATCCACGATGAAAAAGCGCCGAACCCCGATGTCACGATAGTACGCAAAGAAGGCGGGTAGCCGGAGCATCTCATTGCGCATCACGGTGAACAAACGGACTTCATCGGCGCACCCCGGCAACGTGTGCGTGTCGAGTCGACGCATGCGCAGGCGGGATAGCGTTCGGCGCACCCAGCGTTTTTGGTCAATCCAGCGATATTCATTCATCGGCGCGTTCCCCGGGGGCTCGATACCCCCTCGCAAAATGTGGATGCGCGGAAGCCACCACGGCCGCGATCGTGTCGGAAAACGCCTGTATATCGACCCGATCGATATGCACCAGGTCCGGAAGGTGGAAGGACGCCCATCGGGACTCATCGACGAAATGCGAGGCCGTGATCCCGGCGGCATGGACCCAGGCATCCCACGTTTCCGATTTCGGCCACGCGCGCTCTTCGATGGCCCAGGATTCACCGGACAGCGGAAGCCGGATAAACACCACCGCGCCGCCGCGCGATTCAATGGCCCGCGCGGCGCCGGCCAGCGCCCGGGCGTATGCATGCCATTCCTCGCGTGAAACTCCGGCGGCGCGCGCCGCGAGGGCGCGGAAGCCGTCCAGTTGCGATCGCGTCCGGCTCGCCAGTGGAACCATGCGGTGATCCACTTCACGCGAACGATCGGCCTTCGTCAACACGGGGCGCGGACCAGGCAGGCGACCGGTCGCGAGTCGTTCCTGGATAAGCCGGCGCGGGTTCGCATAGGGATCCTTGAGGGCCGCGCGAGCCTGCAACCAGGTCGCGATCCTGCGGTTCCAGGCATCGTCCCAACTGAACTCCCGGCGTGAGTACCGCACCATCGAGGCTTGTTCCTCGAATTGCAGCGGCAGGACATCGAACGCCCCGATGGTGCAGATCACGGATCCAACGAATGCAGGGTCATTCGCGAGATCGAACAACACGGGAACCGGGCTGCTCCCCTCAAGCGCCAGCATGCGGACATCCGCGCCGGGAAACCGGCGCGCCAGCACCGCGGGTGAAAGTCCGACCTGCGCCTGTGAATTGCCCAGCACCGCGATCGCATGACGATTGCGAGCAAGCGCATGGTGTTGCAGCGCCCACAGATCGCGATCATCAACCACCGTGGGGCCATACCCGCGCATGCGCAGCCCGACCTCCACGGCGGCCAGCAACAACGCGGCCAGGCATGCGGCCGCGCCCAGCAACACCATCCATGAATGGCCGGGAATGGGACGCTCAAAATTGGAAGTAGATGAAGGCACGATCTTCTCCAGGCGCCAGCGCGAGCGACGCGCACAGGATCGCCAACAGCAGCACCAGCAGCCAGCGCGGCGCACGCGCAACCACGGACTCCAGCTCGCGCGCGCGCATGGCCATATGAATCGCAAGCATGATTCCCATGACGAGCCATACCGCCAGACTCTTCAATGCGCCGGCCGGATTCGCGTCGCCACATGCGAAGCCGGACATGGCGCACAGGATGCCATACGCCTGCGGGAACGTGCGGGCGCGAAAAAAGACCCACGTATAGCAGATGGCGGCGAAGGTCCCGAGCATGGCCATCGGGAGGCCGGCGCCTCGCAACGCGGGGGTGATGCGCCGGATCAGCGGCTGCAATACGCGTTCGAGGGACAACAGGATGCCGTGCAACGCCCCCCACGCGACGAAGGTCCACGAAGCGCCATGCCAAAGGCCGCCAAGCAGCATCGTTACCAACAAATTACGATAGGTCCGCCATGTCCCGTTGCGATTCCCCCCCAACGGAATGTAGAGATAATCGCGCAACCAAGTGGAAAGAGAAATGTGCCAGCGGCGCCAGAAGTCGGAAAATCCGGCGGCGGCGTATGGAAAATGGAAATTGGTATTGAGGTGAAACCCCAGACAGAGCGCCGTCCCAATCGCACAGGTGGAATAGCCTGCGAAATCGCAGAAAATCTGGCCGGCAAAGGCCAGGGTGCCCGTCCACGCCGCGAACGTTCCGAGCGCGGCGCCGGAGTCATACACATCCTCCACCACCGGAGCGAAAATGCCGTCGGCCAGCACGACCTTCTGAAACAGGCCGAGCAGGATCAGGCACAATCCCCAACCCGTCTGGGCGCGGGCGGGCGGGCGCTCCGACTCGGCTTGCGGAAGAAACTCCGTCGCTCGCACGATGGGCCCTGCAACAAGCTGCGGGAAGAACGTCACATAAAGCGCGAAATCGAGGAAGGATCGGCCCGGTTTCAGGCGGCCACGATACACATCGAGGGTATAGGAGAGGGTCTGGAAGGTGTAAAAGGATATCCCGACTGGCAGGACGATGTCGGGCCATTCATAGGACGCATGCCGTCCCATCCACCCCAGCAATGCCACGGTATTTTCCGCAAGGAACGAGCCGTATTTAAAGAAGGCCAATACACCAAGGTTGCCCAGCAGGCTCAGCCCCACCAGCGCCCGGCGCATTCGCGGGCGCACGGTCCGCACGAGCGCGTGGGCAACGGACCAATCCAGCAGGGTGGAAAATACGAGCAGAAGTACAAAGGGCGGGTTCCACGCGGCGTAAAACAGATAGCTGGCCAGCAACAAATTGAATTTGCGGGTGGCCCAGGACAACGGAAGGCGATGCAGGAAGAGCAGCGCCAGAAGAAAGAGGACGAAGGTGTAGGAATTGAAGACCATGACGTTGCGGATCAGCCGGTGTTGCGCAGCGCATCGACCAGCGAAAGGGTGAACCGCCGCTTGCCGGACGACAGCGCGGGAATCGCTTCAACATAGTCCAGATGCAACTGGTCCCCCTCGTCCAACATCGCCATGATTTTCGAGCGCCAGACATCTTCCTGGCGGCGTTCCGCCGTTCCCACAAGGCGCAACCGGTAGACCGTGGCCGTTTCCTGGACAAACTGGAACTCACGAATGCCCGCCACCCCATAGAGGACGTGGGTGAAGAACTCGCCGTGTATGCGTTTTCCGGAGGCGGTTCGGATGGTGTCCGATTGGCGACCCACGATGCGGGCCAACCTCCTCGTGGAGCGACCACAGGCGCAGGGCCCGTCGGACCACACCGCCAAATCACCGGTTTCATAGCGGATCAGGGGCATGGCGAAATTGGCGAAATACGTGATGCGCAGCGGACCCGGCACATCCAGGGGCCGCGGGCTGTCAATCTCCACCAGGAAATCGTGTTCGTTCACATGCAATCCACGATGCGCGTCGCATTCGGCGGCGATGGCGCCTGCCTCACGATTCCCGTACCGATCGAAGAGGGGTTTTCCAAAAACGCGCTCGACGCGTTCCCGGACGGGCGGGGCGAGCACCTCCGCCGAGCTGACGAGCGCCCCAAGGGGATACGCGAGCCGGGATTCCGACCGCGCCGATGCCTGGAGGGATTCGCGATGCGGAATGGACTCCACGAAGCGCGCATAAACGTCAAGTGAACCGGCATATGCGACGAGGAGATGAGGCTTGAAGCGCGTCATGGCCTTGTGGAACGCCGCCATCTCGGCGTCGCCCATCCGAAACGCGTTATACCAGCGCATATTATCAAGCCACCAACGCAGGTTTAGCCGCCAGTCGTGAAACGCCGCCTTCGTATCGCGGTCGGACCCCCACAGCATCGCGATGCGCTGCCCGGGACGCCAGCCGGCCAGATGATTGCCCCACATCAAGGACGATTCCCTCGCCTGCTGCGTTGGCCGATCCACCTTGAAGGTCAATGGAGTGCCGGTGGATCCACCGGTATGGTCATCCACCGTCCCCGAGCACCTGTCCGAGATAAACGAAGCGGGATCGGACTGGATGTCGGCCCGGTTCATGGGGGGCAGACGCTCCAGCCAATCGCGTGCATTCCCGGGCGCGGGCACAGGTCCGTCCGCCATCAACTGGCGGAAGCGCGGCACACGCGTGCCGGCGTGTCGCAGGAGGGTCGCCAACGCCTCCGCCTGGCGTTCCGCCCGCACCTCCGCGGAAAGATAATCCGACGCGACTCGACGGTGATAGCCCTCCAGAACCCGCGCGCGATGGCCCTGTGCACGGTCCACGAGACGGGCGCTCAGCCAGGCTGAAAGGGTGGGATGCATGGAAACTACGATGCGGATAATCGCCTATAAAGCGCCAGCAATTTTTCCGCGCTGGCGGACCACCCGAAATCGCGTTCGACCCGATTCCGATTCCACCCCCCCATCCGGCGACGCCGATCCGGGTCACGGACCAACCGCAGCAGGGCATCGGCGAAAGCGGCGCCATCACCGATGGGCGCCACGATGCCCCCGGGGGCTTCCGTGATTCCAGTCAGCGGGTTTTGATCTTCAGCTTGCTTATCCGTGCGGCCAATGAGTCCGGGCACCCATTCCGTTGCCGTAACAACCATCGGCAAACCGGTCGCCATGGCTTCCAGGGCCACAAACGAAAAGGATTCGTAATCGCTCGACACCACCGCGATGTCGGATGCCGCGTACAGATCCGCCACGCATTCGAAGGGCAACTCGCCGAGGAAGGTCACCCGATCGGCCACGTTCGCCATCGCGCAACGGGCCCGGATATCGCCCTCCAACGGCCCGCTGCCCGCCAGGACCAGCCGCGCCTTCGGCTCGCTCGCCAGCACGCGCCGGAAGGCGTCGATCAACATCGGGTGATTCTTAACGGTTTGGAATCTCGCCACCGAGACGATCACCACGTCATCCGCCGGCCAGCCCCGCTGTGCGCGAAAATCCGTGGCATGGGGCCGAAAGAGTGCGATATCAACGCCGTTCGGGATGTTGTGGCAATCGGGACGCAGGCCGGCGCGCACTTTTTTCATCGTGGTGCCGCTGGCGATGACGGCATTCGCGCGTTGGAGCGCCCCGCGGGGATCATAAAAATCAGGCGCCGTCAGTCGCATGCAGACGGGGACGCGGGATTCACGCCCCTTGTAGTAATCGAGGAAGAAGGGAAGCTCGCAAATCTGTATCACATCGAATCGCACGCGGCGGTGGTACGCCCAGCGCGCGGCTGAACGTTCAAACAGTTTGAAATCCGCGACGCGGATGCGCCAGCCGCCGGGTGTTTTATCCCACGGGAACCAGCCGAGATACGGGGTGCGAATGTGTGCATTGCCAATTTTCAATGGCCAATTTTCAATTTCATGAGAACTGGCAATCCCGCAACCTGGCCACCAGTCCGCCGGTCCCAGCCGCGCGCGGCCCATGAGCGGTATGCCGGTGAGCAGCGTCACCTCGCAACCGAGCGCGGCAAGGTGACGCGCCATCTCGAGATCAAACGTCTCGCCACCGCCGCGCACCATGGCCGCCATTCGATTGATGAACAGGATGCGCAGCGGCTTGGACTTCATGACCGGGTTTCCTTGAGAACAAGGTTGACCAGGTCGATCAAAAGGCCGCGGGCGATCTCGGAGGAATATTGCGCGAGACAGCGCGCACGCGCGGCCTCGCCGCGCCGTCGGGCCTCGGCGGGATCGGCAAAAATCGCCCCCATGGTGTCCGCCAGCGCGCGAACGTCGCCCGCCGGAGCAACCCAGCCGCAACCGGCAAGAATTTCCGACATATCGGAGACGTCCGAAGCCAGGATGGGTCGCGCCATGGCCATGGCTTCGTATATTTTGCAAGGCACCTGGGATTGCGCGAGCAGGGTATCCTGAAGGGGGAGGACGATCAAATCCGCAAGTGATAAAAACCGCGGCATCTGATTACGCGGTTGCGGTCCTGCGGTCACGATCCATGGCGCCAGTTCCGGATCCTCCTGTAATGCCCGCACGTGCTCGTTCACCGGCCCGACGATCAGGAAGCGCGCGTCCGACAAGCCCGCCCGCGCCACGGCCCGCGGGATCAGTTCGATGCCTTTGTGCGGACGCACGACGCCTCCGAATACGATCAGCCGCTTGTCCGCAAGACCCAGCTCACGCTTGAGCGCGCGAGATTCTTCCGGCGAACACGGCTGAAAAAATTCGCAATCAACGCCCATGGGAATGATTTCACCACCAAAACGACGCTGGAGAAACCGACTGGTGGAAATGACCGAGTCACATCGCGGGATGAGCCGCTCGACCCGGGGATAATATACGTCTTCAAGTGGATGATGCGCGTGCCGGATGCGGCGCACGAATCGCTCAAGCGGCGATAGACGCGCCAGCAAGGCGCCATCCCATTCATCCAGATACGGCACGACGGCGGCTCCCCTCGCTTTTTTTAAGCGGAGCGCCAGGGGGATGGTGTCTCCCACCGCCTTGACGGGAATGATCAGGTCGCCGGTCACGGCGCGCTCCAAACGACCGCGTTCCCACCAGTAATTGGGATAGCGATAGAGGCGCGGACACGGGATCACGGTGTAGGGAAAGGCGCCGCGATACATTGGGCATACGCCGTGGCCCAGATCCGGACCCACGATCTGAACGTCAAATGCCCCCTGCAAATGACGCGCGAGAACAGTAACCGGCCCGAGCACCGGTCCGTTCATGTCCGGCATGAGGAAGGATACAGTCATGTTTTTTTCTTTAGCCCCGCAGGGCAGACGGAGATACTGCCGGTTCGTGGCAGATCCCATAGCGCGATCCATGGACGCATATCATGTGGCAACGATTCAAAACAAAACTGACGACGGAATGGTTCATTGAATTGAATCATGATCCCCGCCGCGCGATCGCGCTCGCCGGTTGCGAGCGAAGCGGGACCACATGGGTCGCGAACCTCATCAACCACAGCCGCGATTTTCGGCTGCTTTTCGAACCCCTTCGCCCGGATATGGCGTATACGAAGGGGCTCAACCACCGCGTCTACATCCGGCCCGGCGACCCGGCGCCGGAAATGCGCGCGTTGATGGATCGCATTTTTTCCGGACGCGTTCGCGATCCACATCTGGATCACCTCAACGAGCGATGGCTTTGCACGCGTCGTCTGGCAAAGTTTGTCCGCGCCAACCTTCTGCTGAAATGGATGATCGCCACTTTCCCTTTCGTCCCCGCGGTATTCCTCGTGCGCCACCCGTTCGCGGTGGCCTCATCCCGCCTGCGCAAGGGCTGGAATTGGTTCCCGTCCATGAAGGGCTTCCTGTTCCAGCAGCCGGCCCTTCGCGAAGACCTCCTGGATCGCCATGTGGACCGATTCGAGCGAGCGGAGGGCGCGCTGGTGCAACAGGTGCTGATCTGGTGCGTCGAACATGCGATCCCCTTCCGCCATCTCGCGCCGGACGATGTGCACACGGTCTTCTACGAAGACCTGGTGCTGCGCCCGCGTGAGACCATACCGGCCCTGCTGCAAAGCATCGGCGTACCGGAGGATGATCGTGTATTCTCGGTCTCGGAAATTCGTTCCGCCACGAGCAATCGCGACACCGTACGCCTTGTGGACGCTGATTTTCTGATGCGCGAAATGAACATCACCCGGAGCGAGATCGACGCCGCGCTGGAAACCCTGCATGCCTTCGGGCTCGACCATGTGTATGGACCGGGTTCCGAACCGATGACGCGGCAACCTTTCGGCTTGTCCTGAACGCGGCGCATCCCCATAACCTCGCCCGATGAAACGGACCGTGCAGTCATGAATTCGCCCGCCCCACGCATACTCATCATTGGGGCCGGCCCGACCGGGCTGGGTGCGGCGCATCGACTTCACGAGCTGGGCCATCCCTCATTCCTCGTCGTCGATGCCCTGCCCTACGTCGGGGGGCTGGCAACATCGTTCTATGACGACAGGGGATTCACGTGGGATTTGGCCGTCCATGTTGCTCACTCGCACTACCACTACGTGGACCGCCTGATGGATCAGATCCTGCCGGACGGGTTCTACCATCACCTGCGCCGCTCGTGGGTTCGGGAATACGGCGCCTGGATTCCGTATCCCTTCCAATACAATGTGCGCCATTTGCCCGACGCGGCCCGGAAGGAGTGCGTGGAGGGTCTTTCCGCGTTGCGAGGAAAAGACAAACCGGCCATCCGTAATTTCCGGGATTGGATCATGGCCACCGCCGGCGCGGGCATCGCGAAGCACTTCATGCTGCCCTACAACCGGAAAATCTGGACGGTTGATCCCTCGGAAATGAACGCGCACTGGCTTGGCGACCGCGTGCCCGCGACCGACTTTGACCGCGTTGTGAAGAATATTGCCGAGGCTCGAGATGACGTATCGTGGGGGCCGAATTCCACCTTCCAGTTTCCCAAGACCGGCGGTACGGGCGCCATTTGGAACGCCTTGGCCGCGCGCCTGCCCGCGGACCGCATCCGCCTCTCGACTCGGGTGACGGGCCTCGATGTCAAGCGTCGGTTGGCCACATTCATGGACGGCTCGACCTTCGCGTATGATCATCTCATTTCGACGATGCCCCTTGTCAACCTCACGCGTATGACGGGCAGTGACGACCTCCACCGGCGCGCCGCCGGATTGCGGCATACCACCGTTCACGTGGTCGGCGTCGCGCCGCCGTTTCGAATTCCGGAAGCGCTGCAGGACAAGACGTGGATCTACACGCCCGAGGAGGCGTGTCCGTTCTACCGCGTCACGCCCTTTTCGATTTTTTCGCCGGCCCACACACCCGATCCAGATCGGTACTGTTCGTTCCTGTGTGAGATTTCCCGACCGGCCGGCGATGCCACGCGCACCGAGGATCTCGTAGCGCCCACACTCGCGGGCTTGCGCGAGATCGGCCTCGTCGAGGTGAATCCGGCGGACACGCACCTGTACTTAATGCGCGCGGAATTTGGTTATCCGATCCCCACGCTCGACCGGGATGCCATCCTCGCAGATGTGTTGCCCGAGCTCGAGTCGCTGCACATTTACAGCCGGGGCCGGTTCGGGGGATGGAAATACGAGGCGGCGAACATGGATCATTCGATCATGCAGGGCGTCGAAGCCGCGAACCGCATCGTGCTCGACGAGCCCGAAATCACGCTCGCCTCCCCCCACGTCGTTAACGCGGGGAAGCGGTAAGCGCGCGGGCCGCGGCGCGACCGGCTTGATACGCCTCATCGGACCACATGTATTTCCAGCGGCCGTAGAGCCCGGCGAGGGTCACGCCGTGGTCAGCATACCATTGGGCAAGGGCCGCGACCGCTCCAGCTCGACCCAACAGGGGAATTGGATAGGCGTGCGACACTTCAATCGTCCCGACGCCGGTCACATCGCGATCCGGGTCAAATCCAAGCAGCCGACCGAGGTCCCGCACCGCGACCCGCGACAATCCCGACGCATCGATCGCCTCGTCATCGCGCCGGAAAATTTCAGCCTGCAACACGGTCGTCCCAACCGGGCAACCGGCGGCCGTGATGTTGCTCATCACCTTCACACGCGCCACATCAATGTCCGGATCATAGATGTAGAACCAATGCCAGGGAGAAAGGGCCGGGCGGGCAATGAGGACATTGACGACGAGCATACGCGTGTGGCGCAACAGTCGTGCGTGGCGCAACAGTCCATCCGGCAGATCGCGGGTCACGGACGCCAGTTCCGGCAAGGGGATGGTGCTGATCAACCGACCGAAGTCCGCTTCGCGGCCATCCGCGAACCGGAGGGTCCGGGCACGCGCGTCCAACGCGACGAGCCGGGCGCCCGTGCGGATATCCAGCCCGGCTGTGAACGGCTTGAAAAACGCATAAAACCCACCCTGCTCGGGATAAAGAAAGCTGGAGAATACAGACTGCTTTTCATCCAGCGGCGCGATTGCGCCATGCACGATTCGGGAGACGTGGGCGGGCAGCAGTCGCCCGGACAGCCAATCCGTATCCATCGCTTCCATCGGCGTGCGCCAGTATTTGTCCGTGTATTCGCGATAGAAGCGCTCAGCGAGAAATTCGCCGTATTGAAAGCGCACCCATTCGCCATAGTTGGCGGGCGCACGACCACGAAATTCCACCTGCGCCGAAACAAGATCGGACAGGGCGCGAATCCGCAGGTCGGGCGGCAGATCGCGCAGATGATTTTGCACGGGATAGGTCAACCAGAGGCCATGCCACCAGTTCGCGACCCGACTCTGCGGAATGTCCACCACGCGTCCCGCGTGCCCGCTGAGCTGCGCCCGCCAATCCGGGCTTCGTGCGTGGCAGATGTGGGCGCCCTCATCGAAACAAACGCCGTGTTGCCGGTGCGACCAGACATGTCCACCGGGATGATCCCTGGCCTCGTACACCACGGCGCCAGGCAGTTCGGCGGCAGCGCCCAGACCGGCGAGACCGGCGCCAAGAATGATCGGGGGGGGCTTCATGCGTTCACTTGATGCGACCCTTCAGGCCGCAGACAGCGTTCAGGGCGATGCGGCTTCCTCGCACACACGCCGGATGCCTTCCCGCCAGCCTACCTTTGGCGACCAGCCCAGGACCTCCATGGCGCGCGTGCAATCGGCAATTTGCTCATCCGGTTCCGACGCACGACGTGGACGGGCGCCGAAGATAAAATGATCCCCGGCTCGGAAATGATCCGCGATCGCCCGCAACAGATCGCGGGCACGGACCGGGTCGCGGCTCCCCAGGTTAAGCGCGACGACGCCGGAAACCGGTTTCCGGACGCCCAGGCGAATCGCCTCCACCACGTCATCCACATAAACGAAGTCACGCACTTGCAGGCCGTCCGAAAATTCCGCGCGCGCGCCCTCTTGGGCCTGTCGGATTGCATACGGCACCAGCATGCTGCCCGCTTGGCCCAAACCATAAATGATGAACGGACGCAGCCAGAGCAACCCCACGCCATTCTGCTGCGACCACGAGCTCGCCATTTGGAACGTCGCCCGCTTGGCCCATCCATAGGGTGAAAGGGGTTCCTCGGGCAGGGTGTCCTCATTGATCACGCCGCCGCGCGCGCCAAATTCCTGGGCGGACCCGGGAGCGATCACATGCGACAGGCCGTTTCCACGCCACGCATCGAGCAACCCGGCCAGCGCGGTGACCTGCCCGGACTGGACACGGTACGACGTTTCGCGCTGACGCAAATCCCACGCGAGATGGATCAGGGTGAACGGACCGACCGGCTCACATTCCGGCGGAATCAACGTCGCGGGATCCGACAGGTCGGAAACATGATAATGCACATTGGGCACCGCCTGGGCCAGCACCACGGGACGCCGGTCCACGGCGAGCAACGCGTGCCCGTCCGCGGCCAATCGGCGCACGACATGGCGTCCCAGAAATCCTTGCGCGCCTGTGACGACGATCAACATGGTGTGCTCCAGAATACGTTTTGCCTCGCGCGGGTCAATGACCTACTCTCGCCCCCCGACATGAAAAAGATTCTCATGGTACTCACGAACGCGCGGCGCGATTGCGCCCGCCTTACGCTGGACATGCTCGTGGAAAGCGGTTCCCTGCCCGTTTTCGATCGTGTGGTCTTCCTGCTCAACGGCGTGCGCGACGCGCACATGCGGTTTGTTGATGCCTTTATTCGCGCGCACCCCGAGACGGCATTCGACAAAATCATCGGGCCCGGCACGCGGCCCGACGGCATTTCCCAGATGCAGAACGAATGCATCAACAAATACCCGGGCGCACTCTACATGAAAGTCGACGAGGATGTGTTCGTCCCGAACGGCTGGGCGCATCGCATGGTCGAAGCCTACGAAGCGCACCGGCACCTCAACCAGCTTGCCTTGATTACACCGTTGCTGCCCAACAACGCGATGGGGCTGCATGCGCTGTGTTCGCTTTTTTATCCGGACCTGCTCGCGGAACATCGTTCCCGCTTCGGCGAGGACCCCTCGCCGGAGCGCGCGGGGCTGACATGGCGCGACCCGGATGTCGCGGAATGGGCGACCCGCGCCTTTCTTGATCTCGAGGCCGCCAATGCCCGCCACCGCTCCATTGTCGCGGCATCCCGGCACCCCCGCTACCTCCCCTTTTCCCGCCCATTCAGCATTGGCTGCATCGCCTATGACTACCGGCACGTGGAGCGAATGGGCGGCATTCCACGCACGGACGAGCCCGGCTGGTGCGACTGGGTCGAAAAGAACGGCCAGACGCACATTCTGGACTGTTCGCAAATTGCCCTGCATTATGCCTTCTTCGTGCAACAGGAATGGCTCGACCGGTCCAGCCTGCTCGAAGACATCCGCGCCGTGAACCTGCCTGGCACCCTAAGCCCGCTCGCCCGCCACCTTAACCGTCGACTCCGGCTCGCCGCGCAACTGCCGGGCATTATCAGGCGCAGGCTGGCGGATTCTGCCCGCGGTCCGTGAACCACTTCCTCAAGAAGGAGCGGTCCAGCGCGTCTTTTTGCCGATAGGTCTGCTTCGTCTTCCACAACAGCGCGGGCGAGGCGAAGGGAATGCGCACACCGCGAATGTCCCGCCAATCCACGAGTGCAACCGCCTGCCCAAAATCGATGCCGCACGCGGAACCCATCAGGTCAACCGTGACCTCATCGTTCACGCGCACGACCGTATACTCCACGACATCGGTATCGAGGACATCGCGACTGGCCCGGTCCGGAAGGCATTCGAGCGCCTTCTTTACACGTGCGACGTTTGCCGGGCTGTTTTCGATGAGCAGATCAATGTCATCTGTCAGACGCGCCAAGCCATGCTCAAACATAGCAAAGCCGCCGATCACGACGTAGCTTGCTCCCTGATCATTCAAATTGCGACAGATCAGCAACAGGTCGTCGAGCGTTGGGGGCCGGGACGTTGGCGCTCCATCTGCGTTTTCTTCTACCATGCATTCGCCTCCGCGTGCGTTCGGTACCGTACAACGCCACGCTTGCGCCCGACCTTGCCCTCGCCCAACTCGCGGCCCAAACGAAAAAAAGCTTCGCCCGACTCGAGGTTCAACACCGGCTTCCTGCGCCGGCCCACGACCTTGGCGGGCACGTCATCCCACTGCTCCGAGGGCTCGCGTACGACTTTATCCATGGCTCCAAGCTAATCCCGGTTCCGCATGATTTCAAGCGCGGGGCCCCTCACGCATCCACGGAGGTTGGACGCGGACGACCGAGCTGGCCGAGCCACAACTCCAGCATCACGAGATTCCAGAAGAAGGGCCAGTGATCCTTCAGGGCTTGGGGCCGCGCGATCCATGGGCGCAGGGCTGCACCGTCCAGCAGACCGGCGGCGGCGGCGCGACCGGACGGTAGTCGATCCAGCACTTCGCGGACGGGACCGGACCCGATCCAATTGACCATCGGCAGTCCGAAGCCCAGTTTGCGGCGCGTGAAGATTTCGTCCGGCAGAAGATCGCGCATCGCGCGCTTCAATACCGCCTTGCCCGATCCGCCTCCCTCAATCTTCGTCGAGCCCGCAACGCCAGCCATCAGCTCCACCAGCCGCACGTCGAGCAGCGGTACGCGCACCTCGAGCGAAACCGCCATGCTGGCCCGATCCACCATGTTGAGAATCTGGTCCGGCATGTAACTCGTCGAGTCGTAGTAGAGGCGGCGGTTTACCCAATCCGCGCCGGGCACCTCGCCAAACACGCCTTGAATCCAGTCCAATGTGGAGAAGTGCCGACACGCCCACGGCACCACGGCCTCGGCCACCGGCAGGCGGGCTTGTTCGACCCAGTAACCCATGCCAACCAGATCATTGTCCGCAAGCAGCCGCCGCAACCGGCTCTCCCCATGCGCACCCAGCAACGTGGCCAAGGCGCGGCGCACCGACGCGGGCATCCAACGGCGGAATCGGTCCGCGCGGCTTTCATTCGGAGGCGGATCAACGTGGCGTGGATATCCCGCGAAGACCTCGTCGCCGCCGTTTCCGGACAACGCCACCTTCACATGCTGACGCGCGGATCGACAGATCAAGTAACTCGGCAGGAGAGCGGGGTCCGAATTGGGTTCGTCAAGGTGCCAGGCCAGCAGATCGAGATGCGTCAACAGGTTAGCCGGGTCCGCATGCTGCTCATGGTGCCGCGTACCGCAGTGCTTCGCCACCATCCGGGCAAATTCCGTCTCGTCGTAGTAGTGGTCGGAAAACCCCATCCCGAAGGTGTCGACGTGCGGCAACTGCCGCGCCGCGAGCGCGGTCACGGCGCTGGAATCGATGCCACCGGAAAGAAACGTGCCCAATGGCACATCGCTGCGCAACTGGAGCCGCACGGCGTCCTGCAAAAGTTCCCGCGCCTCCGTGGCCGCCTCCTCCAGCGGAATGTCGCGCACGCGCGCGTACGCGTCCGCCAACCGCCAGTAAGCGGATGCGCGCGGCGAGCCGTTCCGATCCCAAAGCAGCACATGGCCGGGCTGCAATTTCGAAACGCCGCGGATCGGCGCGGACGAACGGGGAATGTAGCCAAGGTGCAGGTAGGCCGCGATGGCATCGCGATCCAACGCCGGCTGAACCCCTCCCGCGAGCAGGCAGCGCAATTCGGAACCGAAGACGAGGCGGCCATCCTTGAAGTGCCAGTAGAGCGGCTTGATCCCGAGGTGATCGCGCGCCAGCAACACGCGATCTCGGCGCACATCCCACACCGCGAAACCAAACATGCCGTTCAGCTTTTCCGGAAACGCGTCGCCATACTGCTCGTACAGATGGACGAGGCATTCCGTGTCCGTGTTCGTCCTGAATACATGGCCGCGCGACTCAAGCTCGCCGCGGAGTTCGACGTAATTGTATATCTCGCCGTTAAAGACCACCCAAACCGATTCGTCCTCATTGCTGATCGGCTGATGGCCACCGCCGAGATCAATGATGCTCAACCGACGCATGCCCATCGCATAGGGTCCGTTCACATAGCGCCCTTCATCGTCCGGTCCGCGATGGATGATCAGATCCAGCATGGATCCGAGCAACCCGGGTTCAATGGGCTTTCCAAAATCGACAATTCCGGCGATGCCGCACATGGGGAATGAACCTGAGTCAGTGACCGATGACCGGTGCCCGGTGGTCGGTGGGGAGGCGTATCAGGGATTTTAGCGTGGAAATCCAAAGGGGAGCATCGATCGGAAACCGGCGCAGGCCCTGTGCGCAGAACCAGAGGGCACGGCGCGGCTCGACCGCATTCCGCCAGAATTCGGCGTTCTCGCGATACGCGCCGCGCAGAATCGCTTTCATTTCAGCATCCGTCGCGAGCCCCGCGTACATCCCCTTGCGCAGGATTCGTTCGAGCGTGTTCACATTGCGCGGCGCGCGCTTCCACTTCTTCACGCTCACACTCGCCTCGGAGCGACGATACGACGCCAGCGCCTCCGGAATGAATCCGATAGGACGGCGCGTCGCAATCGCGAGGAAGAAATCCTGGTCCATGCCGAAATCCGTGATTTCGGATTCCGCGAGGGCTTCCAGCCAGGACGTGCGGCGGGCGACCACGGCGCTGATCGTGATGAAGCAGTGCTCGAGCAACTGGCGCGCCACGCGATCACCCACCGGCACATTCCCCTCGTGGCGAATGCGCTGCACGCGATCCTGTCCGTCAATCACCCGTGCGTAGGTGTGGACCAGCGCGACCTCCGGGTGGGCCTGCATGTAGCTGACCGTGGTTTCGAGGAACGCCGGGTCCCAGCGGTCGTCGGCGTCAAGGAATGCGCAGAGATCCGTCCTGGCCGCTTTGACGCCTTGATAGCGCGGCAATTCGCATGTCGCGGAATTTCGCTCCCGGCGGATCAGCCGGATGCGATCCCCCATGGCCTCCAACGCACGAATCGTTTCGCCATCCGTGGACGCATCGTCCACCACGACGATTTCAAAGTCGCGGAAGGTTTGCGCATCGAGGCAGGCCCACAGCCCGGGCAGAAACGCGGCGCAGTTGTACGTGCCGACAATGACGCTGGCCGTGGGCGACGGCATCACGGCACGACCCCGGGTTCAGCCATCAACGAATACAGGCGCAACGAACCAAGCCCCGCGCCATTGCGTTGAAGCGGCACAACATCGTGTGCTTTTCCGGCCAGGGGACCAAGTTCATCCTCGCGCCCTTCCGCTTCGGGCGTCACCAACACGGCGGCAATCGACGCGCCGGCATTAATGAATTGCGCCAGGTTCAGTTCCGTCAGCTGCCGCGCCTCGATGGCCCAGCCCCTTCGATCCGCCGTATAGAGAATTCGAGGATCGCTCCACCCGGTGCCGCGGCCGTGGGTGACCGAAAGCACCAGGGCTTCGGACGGCGTATGCTCGCGAATGCCGTGCCCCGCCGCGAGGCGTTGCCAGTCCACCGTGAAATATGGACCCTTCGTCAGATAGGGTCCTCGCGCCAGGCCCTCACGCGCGCCTGCAGCGAGAAGAATCAGCAGCACCGCCACGGCGCATACGGACGCCCTGGGCCACCGCCGTTCACACCATTCAAGCACACGCACCACGCCCAACGCCGCGACAACCGACGCGGGCGCGATCAGGGGAATCGAATAATACTCATGCCCGCCGGTAACCATGGGGAAAATTACCAGGACATACATCAACACCCCCCCGCCCCAGACCCACATCATCGCGTATCCCGAGCCCGGAAAATCCGCATTCCTCTTATGCCACGGCACGAGACCCACAAGCGCAAGCGCAAGCCCGGCCGGTGTCAGGATCAGCCAGAAAACGCGTTTGGCGATCAGGCGCCAGCCGGCGGGATTCAATCGATCCGCAAGTTGGCCGAAAAAGTATCCCGCGCTGCTTTCCGCGGTCCACTTCATTGGATACACCAGCGACTCCTCAAACGGCGCCTCCAACGCGATGCGGTGCTGGTTGAACCAGAGCGCCGACAGCAGCGGAAGAATCAGAACCGTCGCCAGCCCGATGAAACGGCCAAACGTCCGTTTTTCCCGATCCACAAGCCACCACCATCCCGGCAACAGACCCAGATAGAAACAATACGGCGCCTTCATCAAGAAGGCCGCGACGCCGCCGATCACACCAACGCTCCACCACCCCACCCCGCCCGACTGGACGAAGCGCAGCAACCCGAACAAGAACAAATGGCTGAAGAAAATGATCGCGAAGTCCGGGTGGACCATGCGCGAGTAAGCAATTCCGAGCGGGGCCGCGGTGTACAAGACGGTTGACCAGGCCGCCACACGCGCCCCCGCCATGATGCGAACCGAGAGAAACAACAGCCATGCGGACCCCGCGAAAAAGAGCAGCGTGATTAATCGCGCGGCCGGCAGACACTCGCGACCAGCCAGCTTATAGGCCAGCGAGGCGAGCGCGGGATAGATCGGGAATTCCGCCGCCTTCACGTCATTGGTCCCGCGGTACGGCGCCTTGGGCCGTAAAAGGTCCGGCGGCGACTCGTTCATCATCCGGACCGCCATGTACGCGGTATCCGTCTGCCGCCACATCGGCTCGTCAAGGGGCCCGCCGAGGTGGGAAAGGCGAAGCGCGAGGCAAGTCGCAATGGCCAGCCAGAGGACAACCTGTTCGGTGATCTTCATGCAACGACCAGTTCGTCGAAGAGCCGGCGATACGGCTCGGCCATCCGCGCCCAATCGAACTGTTCGGCCCAGGCGCGCACAGCGGGCCGCATCCGTTCCAGCACGTCGCGTTCCGCCGCGAGCGCCCGCAGGCGATCGATCCACGCGTCGGCATTCTTGTCCGGCATGACGATGTTGCAGCCAGGATCCACATACTCCGGAACGCCGCCGATTCGATTGACCATCACCGGCGTTCCGCAGGCCATGGATTCGAGGACGGCGTTGTTCGCCGTGCAGTCGAGCATCGGCATGAACAGCAGATCCGCCTGCTGGTACTCCGAGAGAAGACCGGCGTCATCCAGCCGCGGCAACAGCGTCACATTACGCGCGCCGTCATAGTTTCGGCGCTGGTCGGGGGCCGTCATCACCCGCAGCTCCGCGACGCCGTGCGGAAGCCGGGACAGGACCTGCGCGGCGAACGCGTGGTCCCGTTCGGTCTTGCCGACGATCAACATCCGGAGCACCTTTCCTGGGGCTCGCGAGGTCGGAGGACGGAAGTAGCCCGACACGACCCCGTGCAGGAACACGTGCAGGCACTCCGGCGAGACTCCCCTCTCCAGGAACCATTCCCGTTGTGATTCTGATACCAGCGTCACAGCGTCGAGGTCCGAAAGTCTCCGCACCCTGCCGAGGACCGTCGGCGCGCGGCGCGAGCTGACATGGAAGGTCGCAACGATTCTTGCGCCACGCCGGTGAATTAGATCGATCTGGACCGGTGGCGTGAAATCGGCGAATACATAATGCGCAATCGAAGGGCGATCACGCGGAAGCGCGCGGACCAACCGCATCTCATCGAACCACGGCAGCGGCGCGAACCACTCGCTTCCCGACCATTGCTGCCCGCATTTCCGCACGGCTTGGCCGAGTCTCCAGCTTCTCCGCTGCAACCGTTCCCAGACGACATCGTAGTACAGGGTCCGGGCGCCCATTTCCGTGGCGAGCGGCGCCATGCCGGATCGCGCCGAGAGGCTCGGGTGATGAAACAGGTAACAGAGGGTCTCGTACGCCATCATCGTCGAAGAATCGCCCGGGATACGAGGCTCGGAAGGCGTCGCAGCGTTGCGCGCAGCGCAAGATTCGCCTCCAGCACGCCCTGATCGATCAGCGTAAGGCAATTCGCCTCCGGCAGGACCTTGATCTTCGCTGCGCGCGGATCACGGTCAAGCCACTCTTCCTTCGCGTATAGAAAGACGTTCTGGCGATAGTGAAGTGAGACACGCTCGTTGTGCCAGAGCGTCGGCCGGAACGGGTCGTACACTCGATATCCCTTTGCGCGGAATTCCGCATGCCAGAAGGAGTGCCATCGCGGGTTGATGTGGGCCGTGCCGGGCTGTTCCGGAATGGCGGCAGAAAACAGGAGGACCGGCGCGAGTGATGTGAGAAAAGAAACGAAGTGGGTCGAGGATTCCGGCGGCAGGTGTTCGGCGACCTCAAGCGAAACAGCAAGATCAAAGGTCGTGCCAACGAACTGCGCTTTGGCGAGCTCCGTGGGACGAAAGCACTCCGGCGGAATGCGAAGCCGCGCGCGGTCGACATAGTCGCCGTCGAATCCCATGACCGAACTGGCCCCGAATTCCCGGAAGACCGACAGCCACACCCCGAGCCCGCAGCCGACGTCCGCCACGCTCTGCGCCTTCACCAAGTCCATGACCAGCGGTACCAGTACCCGCGCTGAGTGGAGGGATGTTTCCTCAAACGAGGCGTAGAAAGCGCCGTCGTAAGGTGTTTTCGTACTCATTATCCGGTCTCCAATATGATTACAGCGGCGTGCCGCACGGCCGCAACCTCGATCTACCACATAAAGCGACCTTCTTCGGTGCATCGCGCATGTGAATGCCACGGGATACAGCTCGGACATTCATCGACGGCCCGCACCGCGCTGTGCCAAGGCTCGCGGGGCGCCATGAAGCCGGATCCACGCGGGATACCGCGTGCCCGCGAATTCTCTCCAGAAATAGTGGGCAATGTGCACCCAGCGCCGCGGCCAGTGGCAGCATGCCAGAGCGGGATGTGAAACCGGGCGACACATCGGGCGGGCACTGATGGAGAGCCCGGCAGTCATTCGGATTCCCGCAACACCTTCGTAACCATCTCCGTAAACTTCGCGCGCCCTGACACGCTCAGGTGGGTTCCATCGGCCCAGTCCGAAGGACCCAGCGCCAGCCCCTGCTTTGCCAGGGGGACATAAAGAAAATCGCCGCGCGCGGACCACGCCGCCAGACGCGCGCGAACCCTCCCTGCCAGCTCGATCGACGCGGGCGTGTGCACCGAGGGATTCACCTGCCCCTCGAAAACCACAACGCCCCCGCCACGCGCGCGCATGAAACGGATCGCCTCGTCCAGCGCCCGGTAGTGCACCTCGTGAAACGGATGATCCGGCCCCGCCACGGCATACCCCTCCCGCTGCGCCTGAATCGCGTCGAGCTGCGACCGGCCCGGCGCCGCGGCGTCCGCACCGAGGACATGCTGCAACCCGTGCCGGATGTAATCCCGGTCCCGCCAGCTCTCGAAGACCGAGGCCATGCCGAGGTCCACCAGTTGACGCCTGTACGTCCACGCATACGGCCCCAGCGCGCGCCGCGAGGCCAGGACGCCCGGCCCTCGAGCGAGCGGCCGGATCCAGTCGGACTGTAGGGCCAGATTGCTCCCGATGTCCATCTCACCGACGTACAGCAGCAACAGGTCGCCCGGCCGTGCGGTGAGATAGCCCAGCGCGCCGCAGACTTTTAGCGGATCCAGCCCCGCCAGCGACCTGCGCAGCACCTGGCGTTCCGGCAGACCGCGCTGCAGTTCCGGCAGATCAAGCCCGTGCAGCAACTGGCTGGACCCCGCCACGAGCAAGCCGGGCCGTTCGTCGCGCGCGTTCAGGACATCCAGGCGCCAGGTGGCGAGCTCGCGGATGAAGTAGTCCGCCGTCCCCGGCCGCAGGCGCGCGCGGACGGACAGCCAGAAGGGATTTTGCAGGGCTGGCCGACCGAATCCGTAATCCACGGCCCCCAGCAGCAGCGCCGCGGCAATCAGGGCCAAGGGGGCTTTCGATGCAACACAGCCGCCGCGACACGTCGCTCCCAGCGTCAACCGCCACACGGCCCAGAGCCCGCCGCCGGCCAGCGCCCCGGCCAACCCGCCCAGTGCGGTCTTCGCACTCCACCACGGCGCGCGCAGATCCGCATCCAGCGCAATCCAGCACCACCCGCGCGAGGCCAGCGCGGCGCCCGCGCACAGGCCGGCGAGCGGCAGCAGCCAACCGAACCGGTCCAGTCCGTTTCGCTCCAGTTCAGGATGAAAGGGCGTGTTCATCAGAATTGAAAGTAGATGAAGGCCTGGCCGCCGGTGTGTCCGAGGGCCAGCAGCGCGAGGCCGATGACCAGGTAGAGCGTCGTGCGGGGCACGAACGACCAGCGAATCGGCGCAAGCAGGTCGCCCGAGCGCTCCTGCACCACCTGCACCACCCACAACGGCGCGCAGAGAAGGAGCAGGAAAACAAATCCATTGGCGAGCTCCGGCGCAGGCGCGGACGGCCACCGCGCCAGTCCACACAGCATCTCCCCAATCTGCTCCATGGACCGGGCGCGAAAGAACAGCCAGCTCACGCAGATGAGGTGGAACATCACGATGCGCCGGAGGAGGCGCGACGGCAGCGCGGCCGGAACACGGGCGTCGCCCCCGCCGAGCAGGCGATGCCCGATCAGCAGCGCGCCGTGGAACGCGCCCCACAGGACGAACGTCCAGGCGGCCCCGTGCCAGAGGCCGCCGAGAAGCATCGTGAGGAGGAGGTTCACATAGGTGCGGCGCGGCCCGAGCCGGTTTCCGCCCAACGGAATGTAGAGGTAGTCGCGCAGCCAAGAGGACAGGCTGATATGCCAGCGCCGCCAGAAATCGCTGGGATTCAGCGCAAAATACGGGTTGTTGAAATTCACCATGAGATCGAAGCCCATAGCCCGGCACAGCCCGCGCGCCATGTCGCTGTATCCCGAGAAATCGCCGTAGATTTGGAACGCGAACGCGTAGAGCCCCAGCAGGACGCTGAACACGTTCAGGTCCGCGCCGGGCGCGAACACGCGATCGACCAGCATCGCCAGGTTGTCCGCGATCACCGCCTTCTTGAAGAGGCCCCAGGTGAAAAGCCACGCCCCCTCCTGCAGCCCGGCCCAGGTCACGCGGCGCGGCCGCTCCATCTGCGGAAGGAGGTGCGCGGCGCGTTCGATCGGTCCGGCGACGAGTTGCGGAAAGAACGACACGAAAAGCGCGAAATCGAGAAAATCGCGGCGCGCCGCCATCTGCCGCCGATAAACGTCGAGCGTGTAGCTCATCGTCTGGAAGGTGTAGAAGGAAATGCCGACGGGCAGCACGATCTGTAGGTAAAGGCGCTCCACCGGAAGCCCCATTGCGGCGAGCATCTCCTCCGCGCTACCGATGAAGAAATTGAAGTACTTGAAGAAGCCGAGCAGGCCGAGGTTGACCACCATGCTGGTGCCCACCAGCCACGTCCGCGCGCGCGGCGACCGGGCCCGCTCCATGCCGAGGGCAACCGCGTAATCCACCACCGTGGAGAAGGCCAGGAGGAAAAGGAAGCGCCAGTCCCAGTAGCCGTAGAAGAAATAGCTCGCGACCAGCAGCATCGCGTTCTGCCCGCGGCGCGGCAGCGCGAGGTAGAGCGGGAACACCACGAGCAGGAACAGGACAAAATCGATGGAGTTGAAGATCATCGTCGCGCATCACGTCCATTGAGCAGGAGAAATTGGGCTGCATCGCAGACCTCTTGTACCCCGATGGCCAACATACAGCGCCCCCCGTCTACGCAGCGGGCGCGCGGGTGCCAGGGGATGCAGGAGGGACACCCCTCTACCGCTCGCAATGCCACATGAGCAGCGCCCCTTGGTGCCCATTTTTGGGGATTTGTTGGACCGAATAACGAAACGGTTGGGGTGCCCAAGGCTGCGGCAATATGCATGCTTCCGCTATCACTACCGAGCCAGATCCGAGCCCCTTCCAGAACACCAGCAAGTTCGGCCAAGCCGGTGCTGCCAGCTATATTGGTGCTTTGCGCACGCATGGAGCGTCCGATGCTTGCGCAAATGATGCGTTCCGAAGCTGTTCCCACCAGCACAACAGCACACCCCATAAGGTTCAGTTTATCACCCACGTTGGCCCACCGTTCGGTCGGCCACTGTTTACCGGCCCAACCAGCACCTGGAGCGATAACAGCATAGGGTGCCCCAGAAGCAATTCCAGCGGCGGCCAGAATACGTTGAGCAGCCACCCGCTCGTCCTCGGCAACACGATAAGTCAGGGAGCTATCGCCGCCCTGCAATCCCAGTGGTGTGAGCAGCTGAAGATGATCTTCCGCTTCATACACGTCTTTTCGCGAGATGATGAGGTCCTCGCGGCCCGCCACCGGATAAAGTGGAAACGATGGCGGGCGCCCGATCCAGTGCAGGGGCTGAAAACAACGCCCCACAAACAGGGTCGAGAGGTCTGCGTGGGATGTGGACACAAAAAGATCCACGGCGGATAAGGCGCGACCCCAAGATCGCTGGGTAAACAAGGAGTCCCCTACTCCACCACGCCGATACTGAAACCACGCCGGGGAGAACACCTCAACCCGGCTCGCAAACGGATAGCGACGGGCCAACACATAGCACCAAGGTCCCACCACCCAGACAATGTCTGCCGCCGGCCTCGCCGAGCGCAGCGCCCGCACGAGCGGCACTACGTGCAACACGTCACCCACATGGCCCGGCGTGTAAATCGCCACCCGCGCCTGTTCAGGCAATTCCGGAGTACCGCAGCGAGGTTCCGGCGAGGACTCAAGCAGCCATACATTACGCCAGAGCATCCATGGACGCTCGAACTGTAGAGGGACCCACCAAGCGTTCCGGAAGGGCCGCAATCCGCACTCGGCCAAGACGGCCCGTCTTGCGCTCGGCATGTTCGGTGCCAGTCGAGCAAGAAGAATTCCCTCCAAGATGTCGCGCAAGCGTCGCACTTCAGCAATCCTCCTTCAGCTTCAGGTGCACCCAGAATCCGTTGATGACATGGGCAGCCTGTATTTGCGGGATCAACTCAACCTGTCCGTCGCCTACTCAATGGTCATGCGGTTTTTGCATGATCAGGGCTTTCGACTGAAGGTGCCCCAGCCCTGGCCGGACCGGCAGGACGAAGATTTACGAAAATCGTTTTGTCTTAAACTTCAAGCGCTTACACAAGACCCCGAGGTGGAGCTTTGGTTTGGCGACGAAACAGGCATCGAGGGCGATCCGCGCCCGCGCCGGCGATGGATCAAGGTGGGCAAAACCGGACGGGTTGCCAAGAACGGTGACCATCTGCGGATGAACGTAACCGGCATGGTTTGCCCGAGAACGGGGGAAGCGTTCCTCTGCGAGTTTTCACATTCAGACACCGACGTCTTTCAGGCGTTCCTGGATGAGGCCAACCGGACGCTGCCCCTTTCGCGTCCGCGCCAGCTGCTCGTGCTGGACAGCGCCTCCTGGCACAAAGCGGCCCGGCTCCGATGGGGTCGATTCGAGCCGGTGTATCTGCCTGCGTATTCACCAGACCTCAACCCGATTGAGCGGTTGTGGCTCCTGATCAAGGCCGAGTGGTTCACCGATTTCGTGGCCAAGGACTGCGACGCACTCATCGCCCGTATCGATAAGGCTCTCTGCTGGGCCATCAACAGACCCACCGACAACATCCGCACCTGCTTGATCAAGTCAGAACTTTAGAGAACCACTCTTGTGAATAGAAGAGCAGCGTCCCCGGTTCAGCCTTGCTTCACCCAGCCTACGACAGTAGTGCCACGGATGTGACGCATGCTGGCGAATTCGCCCCGTTCATATTGCAGTTCATTGAGGGCGCGCGTGAGATCCTTCCAATAGGGCGAGCCGTAGTCGTGCCAGAGAATGATGCCTCCTTCGGGTTTGAGCAGTTTGCGCGCGGTTTCTGTGTCGGCCTTCACATACTCGTACGAATGGGAGCCGTCCACGAAAACCAGATCCATTTTTCCCCAATAGGGCGTGTAATCGAAGGAGGCGGAGTCCCCCAGCAACTGGGTGATCCTGGCTGCATAAGGCGTAGCGTGGAACCGAGCCCCGGAGGTGGGCTTGTTGATGAAAGTTTCGTCGCCGTGGGCAATTGCGAGGCCCGTCCGCCCCAACTCGGAGGATGGGAGGTCCAGCGTAAAGACATGGCAGTCCGGCGGTGTGTTCGCCGCAAGGTTCAAAGCCGTCCGCCCGTCGAACGTCCCGATCTCGAAACAAGCCGTCCGCCCGTGCTTCGAGGCCAGCGCGCTGATCACGAGCAATTCATAACCGGTGACGTTTCCATCCGCACTGTCCGGCTCAACAAGGCGAAGCGAGACCTCGCGACCGATCAGGGCTGCGGCATCCACGGCGGGCACCGTAAGGGGCGGCTCTCCAGGCGGTTTTGGCGGACGCGACCGCCAACCCAGTTGATAGGCCGATTCATACAGGGCGGCACGGTAGCGAGGCAAGCAACCGACGATGATCAGCACGAAATGCGCCGCAACGGCTTGGATATATCGCCCCAGAAAAATGAGAATTCTACTCATAAAATGCCGCCCATTTGCATGCGCTGGAACAGCGCAAGATAGTGATCCGCCGCAGCCTCAAGAGTGTACTCGGTTTCCGCAATCTCACGGCAGCGCACCCGTAATGCGCGGGAATCCCCGGGCGACAAATCGAGCAGACGCTTGATTTGTTCTGCAAGGTCCAGCGGATCAAAGGGCCGCGCCAAGTATCCGGATTCACCGGGACGGATGACATCCGGAATTCCACCCACGGCGAATCCGACACATGGCGTTCCGCAGGCGAGCGACTCCAACAAGATATTGGGCAAATTATCGAGACGACTCGGCACCACCACCACATCCGCGGCGGCATAGGCAGCCCGCATCACTCGCTCATCCTGCAAAGCGCCCAGCAGGCGCCCGCCCCAGTCCAGCGGGTTCGCGAAACCTTCGCCCACCCAGGCGAAACAGACGGATTCCGGCAGGTGGGCTCGCGTCGCGCGCAGCAGGTCCAATCCTTTACGATGCGAATCGAGTCGCTCCGCAACAGCCAGCACCACGGAACCCGAGGACGGAAGTCCGAGGACCTCCCGTGCGGCGGAAACCGGCATCGGACGGAACACCGAGGTGTCGACGCCGTTGGGCAGGGCAACGCTGAAAATTCGCCCGTCAAACGCGGCCCTCGCTTTGTCCGCCATCCATCGGGAGGGTCCGGCGATGGCAAGGCGGGCACCGCACGCGGCCAGGCGGTTCAGGGCGGCTGAATCGCGCGGAGGGTCGGGAATGCCCAGTTCCTCACCCGGGTAATCCACAACTCCATTCAGGGGCCAGCAATCGTGCGCCGTCCAGACGACCGGCGCGAGATGAGCAAGATCAGCCGCGATGGTCCACGGCAGACCCGGCTGCGCCCACTGATTAAACCCGTGCAGGTTGATCACATCCGGCTGATACTGTTGGAGAAGCCGCAGCACATTACGCGCGCTCCGATGACGATGCCATGCGGCAGGCGGCGAGACGCCCACCGCGGCGCACACATGATTGAACGCATTCCCCAATCGGCCGGGCGTTGTGAAGGGAACCGCGCCATCCGCGGGACCTTCCAGGCGTTCGACGAATCGCCGCAGCGCATGGCCGCGCAAACGGAAACCGCGGCATAACCGGTCGGCGGCCGACGCGGCGCCGCCGCGTGTATGGCGGCTGGAAATGACGGCAATGCGCATCAGCGTTGGAGAATCGTCACGACGTCCCCGGGGTGATGAACATAAGCGTCACTCTGCTCCAGCACGTCAAACCCATGACGGCGCGCAAGCAGGGCGAACAGTTCCGCCGTCATCGGAGCCCGGCCCGCGCGGCGAAGTCGCGGGCGCTCAACTTCATCATAAAGACCGGAATGGTGGATGATCGCACGGCCGCCCGGCTTGAGGACACGATGAAACTCCGCGATGTATTGTTCGGTTTCACGCGGGTTAATATGAACAAACACGTCATACGACCAAACGCGATCCATGGAGGCATCCGGCAGGAAGTCCAATTTGCCGTCGCGAATCAAATGAAACGCGAAGCCGGGGTCGGCGCCAAATCGCTGGCGGCATTGCTCAATGCAGACAGGAGAAATGTCAGCCAGATGTACGCTGGACGCGCGCGCACGCAGCGGTTCGGACCAGCGTCCCGCGCCGGGCCCGATTTCCAGCACGGCGCAGCCCTCCGGGATCTGCGGAACGAGCACATGCTCCAACAGGTTCTGCTTCCATTGCTCGGGGTCCTGGGATTTGTAGCGCGCCACATCGTCCGTCCACTCCTCGCCGCCTTGCTGCCAATCGTATCGGTCGTAAAAACCGCGATTGTAGGCCGCGGTAAAGCCAAGAGCCCCGACGGTTTCGAGCCCAGTTAGCCCCTTCTGTAGCTCGATGGTGAGTAGACGCTCTTCAAGCGCATTAATGTGGGCGCCGGCCAGCCGCCGGAGTCGGCTCCAGAGGGCGCGCCGGGCATAGAGCCAGGTCCACGCACAGCCATTCTGTTTCGCATAGTTGAATATCTTCATGTTGTTCCTTTCAAATAAACCCGCGCGACAGGGAAATGGCTTCGTCTCAGCGGGGAGCCGATGGGGCCGACATCAAGGAGTCTGGCGGGAGCGACGCTCGAGATCGTCGATCACAACCTGCTTCTGTCCCTCGCGCCAAAGTCGCAGCCACGTCCGCGCGAGTTCACCGTCGGCCAAATCCTCGGGGACCGGCTCCTTCGCAAGGTCGGTCCACCAAACGGACTTCGTCCCCTGCTCTCCAATGCGCCCGCCGGACGGCGGTGGCGAAGACGCAGGCGGCGGACTGGCGACGGGTGTGGTCGGCGCAGGACCGGAATGCGCGCCAATGACCTCCGCTACAGCGGATGCCACAGTGGGTGGATAGAGCTGATAGCCCGCCGCCAAGCGAGCCATTTCCGGGCGTTCTGAAACAGGCACCTCGGAGGATTCCAGCATTTCGGCTCCGAGACGATTGATCTCCGCGCCGATCAACGCGCGGTCATAAATGCGCACCTCATCGATCAACCCGATGAAATGGACGGGCGTGTTGTTCCATAGTCCCACCCCGATCTGTAGTGGCAACTGCCGATGGATCACGGCGCCGTGGTCCGCGAGCCGCGAACGAACCACACTCCCATTCACAACCAGCTCGATCGCGCCCCGATTGTAGATGAGGCAGACATGATGCCAACGGCGTGGGGTCACCGCGACAGGGCCAAAATCGGCGCCGGCCCGATGCCTGACCGTAGCCACGGATGCATAGAGGGTGGACCCACCCTGCTCTCGCCCCACCTGGATGTCCCATGTGCTTGGATCCACATAACCGGTGTTAAGAAGCGGAGCGTAACTGTTGAATCCGCCCTGGCGCTGAAACCAGAAACTGATCGACCACGTGTCACCCCAAGCGACGGTGCGGAAGGCATCGATGGTAATGCCGATGCCCTCTCCAAATCGCGCGGCCCGGCCGGAGATGCCAGGCTGCAACTCCACTCCGACGGATGTGCCGTGCCGCGCAGCGGGTCCGGCATCGAACGCAGGTTCGTCGCCGTCAAATGTGTAATAGGCGACAAGGCCACGCGCCAAATCATCTTCAGCACAAATGGTACTTGCTGACATCGCGCATGCCAGGACGGCCGGAATCCATGTTTTCATCTATATTTCCACCCCAACCGGGAGTTTCACACGCCGGCGCGGATCGAGCAAGCGCAGGCAACGCGACGTCCATGGGCTCGTCCGACCCTGCGCACGATCGACCTGGTCCGCCAGCAGGAGATACACGCGAAGCAGTCCCGGTCCCAACCGTGTGCCGCGAGGCAGGAGGCGTCGTATCGACCACACCAGGCTGCGCGTGGAAACCCGTTGGCGCGGGCTGGCTTCGTGAATCACATAACGGCACAGGGACCACCCCACGTTGATGGGGTTCACCGCACCGCTCCACTGCAGCCTTGCGGACCCGCGCCTGGCGTGGGAGCGTGCCGCCACCCGCCAGGCGTCAGCCGCGAGAGTTCCATCCAAAACCGCCGTCAAATCCACCACCACCCGCAACAGCCATGCATCGCCATTCGCTTCGTGCGGGAGTTGAGCGGGCCGGGCCACGGACTCCAGGACACGCGCGGCGTTACCCGCGGCCTCGTCGCCAAACGCGGAAATCCACTCGGCCAGGCCCGTTTGTCCCTTTTGGATGAGTTGCTCACGGAGGGCCGGGTCACCACACATGGCGTCTATCGCCGTCTCCAACTCCGCGCTATCGGAAACCGTCCGGCCGCAGGTCGCCAGTGCGCCCCGCCATTCAGGAAATAATGCCGATTCGAAAATCAACAACGGCCGTCGTCCAATCAACGCCTCGAGTACGGCGGTGGTCGGCGCACCAAACGATACGACCACCGTCGCGCCGGCCAGCGCATCCTTCAGCGGGCGCCGCTCGAGGGTCAGCGCGCCGCCGGAGAGCGCAACGGCATTCTCATACTGGGCGTGATGATCATATCGGGGATGGGGCTTGATGACCCAATCGATATCGGTGCGCCGGCGCGCCAATTCGGCCAGCGCTGTGCATTGCGCCTCATAAGCGGCGTGGTCACCGAGGACCAGCATGGGGTGATATATCAAATTGGTGAGACAGACCACGCGCGTTTTGAATTCGTCCGGGGGCGTTTCCACCGGTGCGGACCGCAAGGCGTCGATGTCCGCGCGCATGCATCCCACCGGTGCGGCCACGCCACCGGGCAAGTCCTCCGGATCGACAAGCGCCGCTTCGCGCCGGCCCCACACCAGCACGGGCCCCTTTTTGCGCCGATACAGGTCACGCCAACGTTCGTGTATCACGCCGGAATGATTGATGACAACGAGCGGTACCCCCGCATCTCGAAGCCCCTCGGCGAGAGCGCGGCGTGATCCCTGCAAATCGTTTCCGAACAGGGCATATCGTGGTTGCGCGGCACGTGCAATCCACGTTCCAAATGCATGGGCGTTGACCATCGCTTCCAGGCGATGCTTTATCGTGGAGATCATGATGCGACGCGCGTCCCCGCTCCAGACGGGATGAGAAGCCAGCAGGATGCGCTCCATACGCGCACACCGTTCCGAAACTTCCACTCGCAGCGAATCCATCCCGTCTTTTCGAGCGAACGGTAGGTATCTCCGCGCATACGTGTGAAAGAAGGGATTGGCACGGCCTTCCGTCGAAGCGGCGACGAGGATAGATCGTTCCGGAATGTTCTCTCGGGCCAGCAAGCCCGCAGCTTCACGTTGGTCGTACCATTCAAGAAAAAGCAATCGGTCGGCAGGCAACCCAAGAGAAACGCGATTGCTGTATTCGCCATTGATCTTCGAATCGATATTTTCGCCCCTAAATCGGCATATTTCCGGCGGTGATACGCTTGTCGGGGTGAAACCGCAACTTCGCGCTGCCTCCGCACATGCGGCGTTGAACAAATCCGGAGGCGGTGCAGGGGGATCCCAAACGAATCCATCCCTCATTTCCGAGAACACTTGGACGTATTCCGGTGGCTCTTCATGCAGGAACCCAAGCGCCATATCGTGACTGTTCATCGCGTAGCGAAACGGGTGCAACAAATCGTCGCGCAAAAAGCAGCCAAGCGTAACAGCCCAAGGGAGGGGAGAATCATCCAGAATGCCGACGATCTCATTTGCGATGACTTCCGCGATCTGCTCGTTTCGGCGGGCACCCGAGGTCGGCAAGGATCGCCAAAGACATCTCGTTTCCGATGTTGAAGCGCTTGCTTG
The DNA here is from genome assembly GCA_035327585.1 of Kiritimatiellia bacterium. Taxonomy (GTDB): domain Bacteria; phylum Verrucomicrobiota; class Kiritimatiellia; order CAIVKH01; family CAIVKH01; genus JAMLJG01. The sequence continues at coordinate 142,620 of DAOLDD010000001.1, forward strand.
CTTCAAGACGGCGGAGTCATATGAGGCCACGCGGACGTGCTTGCCGGGGTGCGTCGAGAGCCATCGCGTCCACTGGTGTATGTCCGCAATAAATATTACCGAGGCAAAGCTCATCCGGCAATCAAGCTTCTGACACCGCCCAAGGTTGCACAATCTGTCCGTCTCACGAGGTGATTGTCGCGACCATCCACATGTGCGTGGACAACTGGTTTTCCGAAAGGAACGTTTGGAACTTCGGTCCGAGGTCTTCCCACCTTTCGAACAGGATATGATGAAGCCAGGGCTGACCATCGAGCGAAAACGCGCCCCCGGCCACCTTGTTGCGAACGATGTCCGCGTCCAACTGCCCCGGAGTCAACACTTCAAGCACGCGGAATCCACAGGACTCCGCGAGCAGGCGGATGGACGCAGGATTGAAATAATTGAGATGCTCGTGATCCACGGTGTCCGAGGCCGGGCCAAGCGTGATCACGTCGAAGCCATCGATGCTCGGACACGTGAGAACGAGCAAGCCGCCCGGCGCGAGAAATCGTTTGCAGGAGGCGAGGAAGGCGCGCGGGCTGTGCAGGTGTTCAAGAGTTTCAAATGCGGCCATGACATCCACCGAGTGGGCGGCCCAGTCCAGCTTTTCGACCGGTTGCTCGACCACTTCCAAGCCCCGACCGCGGCAGGTTTGCGCCAGGTCGGGCGTCATTTCGAGTGCGACGACGCGTTCGAACACGCGGCGGGAGGCGATTTCCTCGCAAAACGTCCCGAACCCCGCGCCGATTTCGAGCAGACTTCCGGTTTTGATGCCGTATCGCGAACAGAATCCCAGGACGCGTTCCGCGCGCGGGGCAAAGATGCGCTCGCGACGGGCCGCCTCACTGGCGGGAAAAATGTGGCGGTTCCAATAGGCATACGTTCGCGACTGGGCGTAGAATGCATGCAAAAGGCTTTCCGGAGGCCGCGGATTCATAAACGCGGTCCGGCAGGCCGGACAGCGATCGTAGTGAAAGTCTTTCTTCTCAAACGAAGGATGGCCCGCCGCGCCACAGGCCGGGCAAACCGCGCGCTCGAATTCGCCCGCGCGAGCCGCAAGCCAGGCGCGGTCCGCCTCCACCTCCTCGAACAACCCCGCCATCAAATCGCGGGGCCGGATGTCATTTTCCTTGAGCGACATATCAGGCCACCTTTCCGAGCGCTCTGAACTTTTCCAGCACGGCCGGATTGGCCACGGGCCCGTAGCCCGAAGATCCGCCCCAAATGTTGTCCTTCACCCACTGCCCCGCCTCAATTCGCCACACGCGCGGATCGCGGAAGGTATCGCATGTCGCGTCAAATTCAGCCTCGCTCATATTGACGTATGCCAGCCAACGGTCAAGGTCGCGCCGCGGCTTGACGTGGTCATATTTCCGCACCATTTCGACTCCCTGTTCCCGACTCATCAAGCCGCCCCGAATGTCCTTGCATGAGTGGTCGGACCCGCGGCCATACCCCAATTTTACGAACTTCAGGTAGTCGTGGATTCCGTTCTCATGCATGTCGTCGAGATTCGACATGGTGCGGTACGTGCGTTCGAACGGTTGTTGCGCGCGGTGCCAGCCATACAGCTTCTCCATCAGGGGGCCATGCTCGTTGGCTTCCCAGCGCATGAAATTGCTGAGGTATATGCCGCGAACACCGATCGCGTCGATTTCCTCATCGGACGGGTACTGCGCCCACAACAGGTCCTTGGCGGTCAGTCCCTCCTTCAGCTCGGGGCGGTTGAGCTTATCCAAACCCTCATCCGTAAAGTCGTGCCAGTCGTAGCCGCGCTGGCCGTGTTCGAGGCGAAATTTCGCCGTAAATTCGACAAAATCGTTATAGGAGTACATCCCGCCCAGATCCATGAACCCATGCTCGCCCCACATCATCAGGGGGACCTTGTAGCGGACCGCCAGCTGGATCGGCGTGGTGAATATCCCGCAATGATTATGCCAATTCATATCGCCCTGCAGGCGGAACCCGAGGCGGTTCATCTTGACCAGCGTGTCCACGCTCGGGCGGATGATGATGTGATCGGCGTCAAACACCTCGCGCATCCGCTGCAGGTTGTACTCACCCTCCGGCAGGTAGTTGTTGCCGTGGTAGGTGACGAGCAGGACTTTGAGGCCGAGAAGTTTCGTGGCCACGTGCGTCTGCCAATAGCTGTCCTTGCCGCCGGAAACCGGGATCAGGATGTCATAATTTGACGAGCTCCGGTAATCGGCGATCAGTTCGTGGAGCATCTCGCCGCGCCGCTTCCAGTCGATCCGATCCCGCTGGGCCGCCACGCGACACCCGGAGCACATCCCGCTTTCGTCAAATGAAGTTGGCGTCGCAGTGACCACGGGGTACACGCATTTACTGCACCATTGCATACGTTTTCTCCTGTTACATTCGCACGGCTATGCCCGCGCGCGCCAGCGCGCGCTTGCCCTGCCGGTCGGTCAATTCCTTGAAATGCCAGATGTTGGCGGCGGCGGCGGCGGCGGCGCCCGCCTTGATACCGGCCGCGTAGTCTTCAAAACGCCCCACCCCGCTGCAGGCGATGATGGGAATCCGCACCGCATGGGCGACATCGCGAATGAGGTCCACATCGTACCCTTCGCCAGTGCCGTCCCGATTGATGCTCTGCAGCAGGATCTCCCCCGCGCCCCGGCGTTCGCCCTCGCGCGCCCACGCCATGGGATCCAAGCCCGTTGCGTGCCGACCGCCATGCGTAAAGACCTCCCGGCGTCCGTCAGGGTGCGTCCGCACATCCATGCTCAATACGATTGCCTGGCTTCCAAAGACGCGGGCGCCCTCGGTGATCAATTCCGAGTGCTCCACGGCGCCGGTATTGAGTGTAATTTTATCCGCCCCGCGGCTGATGCGCGCGCGCATGTCGTCCACGGAGCGAATCCGACCGCCCCAAGTGAGCGGCATAAAGCAGGTCTTGCTGACCTCTTCCAGAATTTGCAGCGGTTCGCTCAATCCGCGCGTCTTGTGGTCCTCCCGACGCAGGTCGTATTCCCCTTCGCGGGTCATGTCCAGGTAGATCAATTCGTCCACATTCCATTCATTGAAGCGCTGCACTTCGTAGAGCGGGTTGCCAATGATCTGGTGAATTTCAAACAGCTCGCTGCGGACAAGCAGGCCATTCTTGAGCAGCAGAACCGGGATGAGACGATGGCGAAGCATTTCTGGAACTATCCGGTCAAAAAGTTTCGAAGCACCTGCAAACCGGGTTTTTGGCTCTTTTCCGGATGATATTGCACGGCCCATATGTTGCGAAGGCGCACACTGGCGGCGAAACGAATCCCGTAGTCGCACCACCCATCGACAACCGAGGGATCTCGCGGGACGAAATGATAGCTGTGAACGAAGTAAAATACGCCGGGCCGCTCGAAGCCCTGGCGATAACTCGCATCCCGGTGGACGGGCTCGACATCATTCCAGCCGATGTGCGGAACCCGGGGCGCCTCCGCGTGATCCGGAAACCGGATCACATCCCCTTCTATCCAGTTCAATCCCGCAAAGTCGCCATGTTCGCTGCCATGCGTGGCCAGCAATTGGAGGCCCAGGCAAATCCCGAGAAAAGGCACGCTTCGTTCAAAGATCATTTCCTCCATGCGTGGAATCCATCCCGCGCGCCGGAGATTGGCCATGCCGTCGCCAAATGCGCCGACACCGGGCAAAATGAGATGGGTCACCTGCGCCATTTCAGCGGGATCATTCAAGATAACGACCGACTGACCGAGCGCGGCGACGGCATTTCGAACGGAGGTCAGGTTGCCCATACCATAGTCAATGATTCCGACTCGATTCATGCGTAGAGCGCTCCGCTTCTGCCGGTGATTGTCAGGGCGGGATTGAGATCCTCCGGCCTGACTGGCACGCCATTCCGAATGGCGGAAGTGGCAATCGCAAACAGCAGGACCTGTCCCAATTCAATCTCCGCGGGCTCCATCGGGGACGGTCCGCCCGCTTCCAGCGCGGCGGCCAACTCGACAAAGGCGCGTTGTGTTCCGCTCATGAAAGGCGCGGGAGCACGAATCTCCGGTGGATTCCAATATAGCGCGTCTCCACCCCTGCGAATTTCCAATGCGCCGCCATCCCCGGTTACAGAGATCGAACCCTTCTCGCCATGCAGCGTGGTCGTATAGCCGTCGGCGGGAGAAATAATGCCAAGTAGCCCCCCGGCAAAACGGATCGCGGCGAACTCGATCAGGGGGTCATCATCCACCAAATCCTCGGAGACGGGACCCGACCACCGGCAACGCGCTACAACATCCTCAATGGCCGCGCCGCCTGAAAAAAATACCAGCAGATCAGCAGCGTGGGCCTGGGTCCAAAACAACGGTGCGAGACCCTGCGCTACATGGATTTCGCGAAGGCGTCCGATTTCACCCGATTGCACCAAGGCGCGCGCGGTTCGATAGACATCCATGAAGCGACGCGTTGTCCCGTAGGTCAATCGCATCCCCGCCGCGCGGGTCACGGCCAACGCATCGCGCGTATCCGCCAGTGTCCGGGAAAACGGTTTTTCCACATGCGCGCCGCGTACACCGGCCACGGCGGCGGCGCGCAGGATCACCGTCCGACCTTCCGTGCGGGTCGCAATGCCGGTGATATCCGGCCGAAGCTCACGTAGGAGTAGCGCGTAATCGGTGTAACTGGCGGCCACGCCATGCTCGATCGACGCCGCGTGAAGACGAACGGGATCAACATCACACAGCGCGGAGAGTTCGATCCCGGCGGCACGCATCGCTTCCGCGTGATTGAGGGGCATCCAGCCGGGGGGCAACTTTGCGCGAAGATCAGGGGATGTGCGCGCGCCGATACGCCCGCAGCCGATGACCACGCCCTTCAACACGCGGACCACTCCAAAGCCGCCGACACAAGATCAGGTTCCCGCGCTTCGAGTGCGCGGTATATGCCTTCGAGCTGGTCAAACGCGACGCGGCGGGTGATCAATTCGCCTGCCGGTAACGCGCCGCGCGCCAGTTGATCGAGCAGATAGGCGCAGTTGCGTTTGACCGTGAACCGGTTCTCCCATGGAGGCACATCGGATTCCGCAAGTTGCCCGCATGCGATGAGCGCCAACTGCTTGTCATAGAACCAGCGGGAGTCGAGTGGATTCGTCGCTGGTTTTCCCTCCGTGCGACCGGGGAATCCCAGCACGCATACGGTTCCACCCTTGCGCGCGAGACGCAGTGACAGGAACCAATCCTCCCATCCGCTTGAAGTGTTGATCACCACATCATATGCGCCTTCGACGGAATCAACGGCCTGTTTGCGGATCACATGCGTCGCGCCGCATCGCATCGCGGAAGCCTCACGCGCAACTACATCGGAATAACCATCCACGACCGCACCGGCCCGGTGGGCCATGGCAACAGAGGCGAGGCCCAGGCAGCCCATTCCCACCACGGCGACACGGCTGCCTGCGAGCACTGACCCCCGCACGAGGGTGCTGTAGCCAAGATGAAACAAATAGGTGGCGGCCGCTTCGCATGGGTCGATACCTACCGGCAACACAGCGAGAATCTCCGCGGCCGGGCAAACAAACGCGCTGCGGTGAGACTGGAAAGTCAAAATGCGCTGACCAGCACAAGCGGCGACGCCATCCCCCACCGCCTCGATTTCGGCAACACTGCAATAGCCTACCAGGCGCGGATACGCCAAACCCGGACGCAACGGCGGATCGCCACGCCAGGCGGCCAATTCTGTTCCCGGTGATAGGACTGTATACAAAGTGCGTGCTTGAATCATACCCGGACCGGGTGAGGATAACGATTCGCGATCCAGTCGCAGATCATGGGGCGCAAGCAAACGGTAGACCAGTGCTTCCACGGACATTTCAGGCCGCCTCCAGCAAAACATCCGAAACACGCATCGCGCCCAATCCATCCACGGCGGCCTGGCCGGCGCGGCTCATGGCGGCGCGGCGGATGGGATCGTTCAGCAGATTGCGGATGAGCTCCACTAATTCACGATCCGTCACGCGCCGCGCGTCGCGGATTTCCGCTGATCCAATGCGGCGGCACAGCTCACCCGTATAGCGCTGGTTGTCGGCCACTTGCAGACAGATCGCCGGGCAACCTGTCGCGGCAAGCTCGAAAATGGTCTGGCCAGCCGTGGCCACGGCCAGATCGGCCCAAGTCATGAGATCGGCCATGTGGGCAACATCATGCAACACGTCTATCCGGTGCGGACCCGCGTGGAGGGCGCCTGTTCCGGCCAGGCGACCTGCCACCAGACGAATCTCGAGGGGACCTGCGAACGAAGCGAAGAGGTTTACCACGCGGTCGGCCAGCCGAAGCACATCCGATCCACCGAAGGTCAACAGCACGCGCCGCACCGGACCCGAGGGACTTCGACGGGGCAGGTTGCGAAATTGCGCGCGCAACAAGGCATAGCGCGGTCCCATCAGCAAGGTCGCATGAGTCAACCCGGCATAGCGCTCCGCATCGGCCACGCAGCTATTCAGAAGCCAGGTCGCGGGTAAGGGTCGATCCACCAGATCGTCCATAACCAGTACACGCGTGTTTCCATTCAGCAAGCGCTGCGTTTGATCGGCCCGAACCGCATAGGAATCCACCACGACCAGCGGGTCGACGCCCGCTTGGGCCAGCGCGGACGGCAAGGTCAGATCCCGGCTGATGGCCATGGCGTCCGCATAGGGTCGCACCCAGTCGCAAAGGGCTGGATCGCCCTCAACCACAAAAAAACGGAGCGTTGAACCAGCCTGCCGCAAGGCATCCGCCAGCGCCAGACAACGCCGCAAATGCCCGGTACCGATGGCGGCATTTGCGGTCGTTACAAGTGAGATGCTGGGCGCGGCCATTCCGACTCCAAAAGACTCATTATGACGACATCGCGATAGCCGTGTTCACCGCGCAGTTGCTCGCGAAGGACACCCTCATGCCGGAACCCGATCCGTTCGTACAGACGAAGAGCGGGACCATTGTCCGCAAACACGCGCAATCCAACCCGGTGGAGGGCCATGGTCCCAAACGCGAGATTGAGCACAGCCTCGCTGGCCGCCCGGGCAAATCCTCGCCCGCGATAGGCAGGCTCGCCGAGCAGGATTCCATACTCTGCCGTGCGGTGATAACGGTCAATCTGGCTGAGACCAATGGTGCCGATGGGCTGACGCTCCGGATGGGTCATCACCACAAACTCTACGCGCGTCTCGCCGAGGGTCTTCAGCCATGCCAGATGTTCCGCGCGCGTCGGAGCCCGGGGGCTGAACAACTCGCGGGCCACCACGGGGTCCGAGCGCCAACGCAGAATCAGCTCCGTGTGCTCTTCCGCCAGCGAAACGAGCTCCACGTTAGCCACGTGCCCCCCCCTCCAGCAACGCCCAACCGAGGGGCGTGCCCCGTGCAATGACCTGGGCCGCCCGTCTTCCCAGGACAGCACCGATATGCTTCGGGGCCAGCCCATGTCCAGGTCGGATGACCCGAATGTTGTCCCGCGTCAACACCTCACCCACCGCGATGTCGCGCACGGCAAATATGGAGCGCCGAAATACAACGTTGCTGGATTCCGCCACACCCGCGCCCAGAACGCCCGAGCCGAGCACCTGCTCTGTTTCGCGCAATAACTCCACCGTGCGCCGGAACTCTTCCGGCTCAAGCGAGAACGATGCGTCTGGCCCGCCATCGGACCGGGCCAGGGTGATATGCTTTTCAACCACGCAGGCGCCCAAGGCCACCGCCGCAACCGCCGCTTGTTCCGTAAGACAATGATCCGAAAGACCGGCCGGCACCCCAAAGCGTGCCGACAGAACTGGGATGGCGCGAATATTCATCCCGGCTGGCGGCGAGGGGTAAGCGCTCGTACACTTCAACAGGATCAACTGATGATTGCCGGTGGCCCAGAAAGCTTCCACGGCTTCTTGGATTTCAGATTCCGAGGCCATGCCGGTCGACATGATCACCGGCTTCCCGGTCCGCGCCACGCGCTGGACCAACTCCAGATCGACAATCTCGAAGGAGGCGATTTTATGGAGGTTCGCGCCCAGTTTCTCCAGAAAGTCGACAGCCGTTATATCAAAGGGCGTGGAAAACACTTCGAGGTTCAACGCCCGGGCCTCGGCAAACAAAGCTTCGTGCCAATCCCAAGGCGTCGAGGCTTCCTGGTACAGGTCATAAAGCGTCCGCCCCTTCCATGCGTTATCGCCGGAGATGCGGAACCATGGCTGATCGCAGTCAATGGTCAGGGTATCCGCGGTGTACGTCTGGAGCTTTACGGCATCCGCGCCGGCGGATTTTGCGGCGCGCACCAGGTCCAAGGCCCGCTCCAAGCTGCCGTTATGATTGCCGGACAGCTCGGCAATTACAAAGCACGGGGCCCCCACGCCAATCCGGCGGCCACCGGGCAGCGTGAAGCCAGACTCGAACCGGATCGCATCTTTCATGGCACACGGCCCTGCTGCAGCACGGCATACAATTGTTCCGCAGTCTCCCAGTCTTCGGGCGTATCGATGTCCTGGACGCGGATTCGCGGCATCGAAATCGGCGCGGAGTCATCAGAAAAGAGGCGTGGGGCGGAAAGATAGCGGGCCACGGAGAGCCAATAGAATTGCCCGGCATCGTGCCACGCCTCGGGCAGGTCTTGGGAGCGCGTCGTACGATGTTCAGGCCAAAACATAGCGAGGCGGCCGTCCGGATTTATTTTTAATGCGCGAAAAAGGGGCGACGGGAATCTCGTCACCGTAAAGGCCGTACACGCACCGCTCAATCGCAATACGTCGCGGCCGCGCACAAGATCTTCCGCCCGGACGAATGGGGCGGTCGCATATAGGCAGCAGGCGGACTCGGGACTGCACCCCGATCCGATCAACCAGCGCAAAGCATGCACCAGGACGGCGTCCGTCCCGGCGTGGTCATCAGCGAGTTCAGGCGGTCGCATGAAAGGCGTCTCCGCGCCGGCGTCCCGGGCAACGCACGCGATGGCCTCATCGTCCGTGCTCACGAGAATGCGGTCGAAGATCCCGGACGCAAGTGCCGCCCGGATGGAGTGCGCGATCATCGGGATGCCCGCGAATGAACGTATGTTCTTCCGCGGAATTCGCTTGCTGCCGCCACGCGCTGGTATAATGCAAACCGTCGTCATATTTCGATCAAGCACCCGCCCCAGCCAGGATTTCAACCAGTGCCCGAATGACACGCTCCACTTCGTCATCACGCAATGTCGGGAACATGGGGATCGATAGCTCCCGCGCAAAAAATGATTCCGCTGCGGGAAATTGACCGGGAACGAAACCGAACCGTTCGCGATAATAGGGTTGCAGACAAACCGGGATGTAGTGGACCTGTGCACCCACCCCGCGCGCGCGGAGTTCCTCCATGACCAATGTCCGGGATTTGCCCAGCGCGCGAAAATCGATGAGCAGCGGAAACAGATGGAAGGCGTGGACGGCGGCATATGGTGCACACCCGCGAACCTGCACATCCGAGACCGGCAATTCCACATGCGGTATACCGGCGAGGGCCTCGCTGTAACGGCGGGCGATTGCACGGCGTCGCGCGATAAAGCGATCCAGTTTCCTTAATTGGCTGATCCCCAACGCCGCGTTCAGATCGGGCATTCGGTAATTGAAACCGAGCGCCTGCATTTCGTAGTGCCACGGTCCAAGGTCCGAAATCGGGGATAACACGGCGCCATCCGAGTCCAACCCCTTGAATCGAGCGGCGTCTTTTGTGATCCCGTGCGTGCGAAACATCCGCATTTTCTCCGCAAGCAAAGGATCGTCCGTGGTGATCATCCCGCCCTCGCCGGTGGCGATATGCTTGACCGGGTGGAAGCTGAAGCAATTGAGACGTCCGATGGAGCCAATCGGCATGCCATTCCACGTCGCACCGAGCGCATGGCAGGCATCGCAAATCAACACCAAGCCGTGCCGGTCGCAAAGCGCCAGGATTCGCTCGTAGTCACAAGGCCAGCCGGCATAATCGACTGCAATCACAGCCTTCGTTTTCGCCGTGATCTTCGACTCGATCTGACGGGGATCAATATGGCCGTCCGGGGTGGTGTCGGCGAATACCGGAGTGGCCCCGACAAACAGCGCACAGTTGACGGTGGCCGTGAAGGTAATCGGCGGCACAATAACCTCGTCGCCCGGACCGAAGCCCAATGCCGCCATACTCGCATGCAGCGCGGCGGTGCCCGAATTGACCGCGACAGCATGCGCAGCGCCGACGCGCGCCGCGAACGCCCGCTCGAACGCATCGACGGACGGACCTTGGGTGAGGAAATCCGACTGGAGTGCGGCGCTCACCGCCTCCACATCATCCACTTCAATGGTCTGGCGACCGTAGGGGATCATCGCACGCTGGCTGCCGGCGTCAGTCATACAGGCGTGAATGCGGCATCCACGTGAATTCGAATCAATTCGCGCAATTGTTCCACTGTAAGGAAGTCCGGGTTGGTCCCCGAATTGTAGGCAAAACCCGCGGGGACTGCCCGCACGTTTCGCTTCTCCGCATACGCATCGCGATCCATCGCGCCACTTGATGAAAGGATCGCATAATATGGGCCGAGATCCACTGTATTGAAACTATCGCTGGCGGTGATCATTTCTTCGTGAATTTTTTCACCCGGGCGGATTCCGACGATCTCCTTGCGGCAGGAGGGGCCAATCGCCTCCGCCACATCGAGAATCCGATAGGACGGAATTTTCGGAACAAAAATTTCGCCGCCGAGCGCATGCTCGATGGCCCAGCGCACCATATCCACGCCCTCCTGCAGGGAAATATTGAAGCGGGTCATCGCGGGGTCGGTAATCGGCAGCAAGCCATCCCGGACCCTGGCCAGAAAAAAGGGAATGACGGAACCGCGCGAGCCCATCACGTTTCCGTAGCGCACGACGGAAAAGCGAAGCCGGTCCATGCCCGAGTAGTTGTTGGCGGCCACGAATAATTTATCGCTGCACAATTTGGTGGCGCCGTACAAATTGATCGGAGCCGCGGCTTTGTCCGTGGATAACGCCACGACGCGCCGGACTCCGGCATCCATGCAGGCCTCAATGAGATTCTCCGCGCCGAGGATGTTGGTGTGGATGAACTCCATCGGATTGTATTCGGCGGCGGGCACCTGCTTGAGGGCCGCGGCATGCACCACGATGTCAATCCCCTGCAGGGCGCGACGCAACCGGTTCCGGTCGCGGACATCACCGATGAAATAGCGGATGCCGGGATGGCGCCGAAGCGGGAAAATCTGCTCCATCTCAAACTGCTTGAGTTCGTCACGACTGAAGATGACGAGGCGTTCCATCTCGGGGGCGCGCTCAAGCAGCGAGCGCACGAACGCCTTACCGAAGCTGCCGGTTCCACCCGTAACAAGCACGCGCGCGCGGCTCCAGTTCACTTCGGAAGTGAACGGGGTGGTGTTCATAAGGTGATCTCGATCCATATTCCGTCTTCCTTGTCGGACGGTCGATAGGTAAGGCTTTGCCGGGACTGCCGGACAAGACCTCCAAATCGTCCCGAGCCATGATCAGATTCGCAGCGCATCCACACATCGCGGGCTTCCTCCCGCAGACCCCGGTATCCCAACGCGGCGGAACGATTGAGTTCGTGCGCAACGAGGGCGCGCCCGTCGCGACGAGCGCGCGCGGTCGCCAGCAGGTTGTCCCAAGCGGATTCGATGCGTTCCGCCGGCAGTGCCTCCACGTCGGCAGGAAGGCTAGAAGACCACTCCGCCAACAGCTTGGGATCTGACATTTGAAAGGCATAGGTGTTGTCGGCGCAGGTAAGGGGGCGAAAGAGCGCGCCGGCCATCTCTACGGCGAGCGGGATCCAGAAACAGGCCGGCCAGCCATAGTCCTGGAAAATCCAACAGGCGCCGGGCTGCGCCACATCGGCAGCAGACTGGAACAGCGCCCGGAGACTGAACCACGATTTGCATCCATCCACGAAGAATACGGAGGTAGGACCCATTGAGCGCACCAGGGCGACCCCGCCGGTTTGGACAACCGGGGTGTCCGGGAGCCAGCCGTCGGCGACCTGGAGAAATGGCGCGTAGCGTGTTCCGGTGTGAAGGGCATCAAACGCGGGTCGAAAATTTGTGGTACGGGCCGCCTCTTCAATCAGCTCCGGGGAGAGGGCCGGCCCTGTGCAGGCTCGAAGACGGGCGCGAAGATCCTCTCCGCTGTAGTACTGGTGGAATCGATCCATCGTCCATAACCGGGCCGAGTTTTGGCGGCGCGGATTCATATACATGCCCAGCCCGAGTGCACGCGTCGTGCCCCCCAGGAAAGGGCCGACTTCGAGCACATTGTGCACGCCGTCCCATACGGTCGCCATGAGCGTAACTAGCAAACGTCGTTCGCGCAGGGTCGTTTCGGATGTAATACCTGCCAAATCCCTCTCCAACTCTGGATAAGCGCTCAGCGCCAATGGAGCGATTCGCTCGCCCAAGAGATCGGACGGCCATGGAGGGAGCGCGTCGTCGGAGAGCGCACCGATAGCGCGCGCCCGACTACCCGGCGCTCCAACGTCACCCCAGGCAAGCACGCGTGAGATATGAGCAGCATAGTGGGGATCCCGAGCCCAGCGGCCAGCAAGTCGTTTAAGCAAAGATTTCAACATGGTGCGGAACCCGGTTTGCGTATAAGCAGGTTAACTTGAGTAGTGGCAAGTTCGTCGTCAGACATCGCCGCATAATTCGGATGAAGGGCTTCCCGGAATCCGCGAGGCGGCGTGTCTTGCACGGATTCACTGCGTATGATCTCAAAACCAGCCCTCTGGAGGGCTGCGGTCAACTCGCACGAGCGCAGGCGATTCACACAATGATCAGTCCACCGTTCGTCCTCTGAAAGAAAGGACCACGGATGAAAGCGTTCCGGATCCACGTAGTGCCGGTGGTCTATGAGATCGACCACGTGATACGCCACGCCGCCCGGGCGCATGAGCCTGAATAAGCGCCGTGCCGCCGATTCGAAGTCGAGCAGGTGTTCAAGCACCGCGCGGGATGACATAAAATCAAACGATTCATCCGGCAACTCGGCCACATTGATATCCCCACACACGTAGCGAATCGGTGCGCCTGCCACACCATCGGCCAGACGACCGTCTTGCAGCTCCGGCAGGGAAAAACAGGCCAGTCGATCCCTCCATTCGCGTTCCGATAATCCGCCCCAATTCCAGCGGGTCGGACGGACCGTGCAGTCCACCAGCAGATCGTACAGTGCGAGGGCGACACGCGGCGCGGGAACCCGGGTGATATCTGTTGCTACGCCGGAGGAAAGGCCGTTGAGGAAAAAGACCGCGGACAATCCATAGGGATGGTGTCCGCACCCGAGCTCGCAGAAAGTTCCCCCAGCCCACGGACGTGCGGCCGAAAGCACGGCGAAGGTCTCGCGCGCGACCTCCAGGATGCGGAGTGGACCCCTCCTCCACTTGGGATTCGCGAATAATCGGGGGCGCAATTCCGCATCCAGGATGTCGGCCATTTCCCAAGGAAGCGAGGCCAACATACCGCGGTTGCGCAGAATATCATTCGTTACCTCGCGCTCCACCAACGCGCGAAGATGTGGCTCCCGGAGCAGGAGACGCACCATTTTCGATGCTCCGATTTTCAGGCTGGATTTCATCGGTAGACCCTAGCGCACCGTCAGAATCTCGCTGAAGATGGCGTTGACTTTTATTCTGGTGCCCGACTCGTCTTTCCACGGGTAGTCCTGGGCATCATAAATCACAAGCAAACGACCCGGTTCGACCTCCTCCACGTCCCCATATCCCGTGGTGAAATAGCCGTCGGGCGGAAGGCTGACCCGGTTCTTCCAACTACGTCCGCCGTCCCTGCTGAAAACGATGTGGGTTCCCGGGCGGCCATATACCAACGCAAGCGTGCCGTCCCGCATCTGGCAGAATTGCGGATTCACGCCGCGTAATTCCATCTGTTGGAGCGTCCACGTGCGACCGTCATCCCGGCTGCGGGCCTCCACAAGCGGGACATTGTATTTTCCAACGCGCGCCACCACCAGCAGTTCGCCGTCTGGAAGGCGCACCAAGTCCGCTTCGTTGGGGCCTTCATCACTTGACCACGCGGTCTGGGCAGGGGTTGCGATGGTGGATCGATAGTGAAACGTGCGCCCTTGATCACGCGATTCGAACATCAACAGCGTGAACGGGCGTGGGCCGACCTCTTCGTGACGGACGCGGGCAAAGGCAATGGCGAGAAGTGTTCCATCATCCAACTCGACCGAGGACGGCAGCCACCAGATGCCGCCACAATGGAAGGGGGTGAAACTGGTGATGCGATAGGGGCCGAACCATATCCTGCCATCCTTGCTCCACACGCCGGAACCGTAACGTTCCTGTGCACCGCCGGTGGTTTCTTGTGTCATGCCGAATGAAATACCATCCCGGAAATCCGTGCGGACGAATCCAAATCCCCAGTGCGTGACGATGGGTTCGTCCTTCTTGATCGAAAGTGAAAATGGAGGGAGACCGTCACCCCAAAGCATCGGATTGCCATGCTTCCAAGTCCGGCCACGGTCATCGGTGTACATGGGCCAATCAGCCGGCGCAATGCCCTTGGCCTCGCCCCCCTTATCGCCAATAATCTGGTAGTACACCACGAACGTGTCCGGATTCATGCGGAAAAACCACGGATGCGTGGTTTTCCCCCATGTGCGGCTTGCTGCATTCACACCCTGGGAGGGTGACCACACAACCATCTGGCGCTCCCCGCGCGAGATGCGTATGCCCGACGCCTTTGAACGCTCCGTCACCGCCATGGAGGAGATGGTCGCGGTCGGCGACTCTACAGCATCCGAAGCAAGTGGCAATTCTGGCGGGTGATGCGCGCATCCCGGGCCACCCACAATTATCGATGCCACCAGCAACACAGCGAATGAAAGGACTCGTGTCATGGGCCCACGGCGTTCCTGTCCATCAGTGCGGGCCCCACAACGACGGACCACTCATAGGGCACCCAGATGAGCGATTCCGTTGTCCGCGATTCGCGCGGGGGATAATGAGGAGGAGGCACGGGTATGGCTGGCGCCGACGCATACGAATCGGTGACCATGATGGCACCGGTTCGATCTCGCACACCGGTCGTGATCTGGTAGCTGAGAACGGGCGAAAGTGGCAGGTCCGGGAAAGTAACGCGAATCACGTTTCTACCTTTTCGGAAAGACCAAATCTTACCGTCTTCAAACATCGCGGCGGATACGACGGAATAATCACGGCCCACCGCGTTGATTTCCACCCAGACGCGCGCCTCCGCGACGTCAGCGACCGCCTCCAATTCGATCTCCACGCCCACCGGGTGCCCCAGAATTGGCGCGGGCACGCGATCCCCATCGCGCGACAGCCAGTGGGCGCCCATGATCATGGCATCAAACGAGGAGGCCCGGCTGGATGCGACGATCTGCGAACGCACGGTTTTTTCGAGCATGAATCGCTTGTACTCTTCCGCCACGGTGGCCGTCGGCCCGTCGCGGACGATCCGTCCCCCATCCAGCCAAACAGCGCGCGCACACATCATTTGTACAATCAGCATGTTGTGGGAAACCAATACAATGGTTTTCCCCGAGCTGATCAATTTCTGGGAAAACTTCGCACACTTTAATTGGAACGCCGCATCACCCACCGCGAGCACCTCGTCGATCAACAAGATGTCCGGATCGAGATGGATCGCGACGCTGAAGGCGAGGCGGACGAGCATCCCGGAGCTGTAGTTCTTGATCGGCGCATCGATGAAGGCCCCGATATCCGCGAACTCAACGATCTGGTCGAAAATACGGTCCACCTCCTTCTCGCGAAGGCCCAGGACCGCGGCATTGATGTAGACGTTCTCCCGTCCGGAAAGGGCCGGATGAAAGCCGGCGCCGAGCGCAATGAGCGCCTGCAAGCGACCGCGGTATGCGGCGACGCCCGACGTGGGTCCATAGATGCCGCTTAGGATGGAAAACAAGGTGCTCTTTCCGGCGCCATTCGCGCCGAGCAACCCAAGGCTTTCACCCTGCTTTAATTCAAGCGATACGTCGCGAAGCGCCCAGAACTCGGTTGGACGGAGCGGAAGCGATTCGACGGCATCGGAAGGCTGTTCGGGCAAGGACGACGGTGGAGTCACCGATTGACGTCCCGCATCCGCAACCCGGGCGTTGAAACCGTTGGAGCGGAATTGACGAGGGATCAGCGCTGCCTGTGTGATATCAACCAACCCATACCACATGGCATGCTTCAGCGATCGCGCGAATTTCTTCGACACCCGATCGAATTTGACCACCCAGTCATCCATGCTCACATACGCTCCGCCAGCATCGGTTCCGTCACGTGGAAGAATCGCCATCCAATCAGCAACGCGAGAAACGAGAGCGTGACGGAAATCGTCAGGCCGGTTGTGCAGACCAGCCGGCCGGTTTCAACCAATCCATGGAGGGCATACAGGTAGTGAGAAACGGGATTGCACTTGTGCAGCCAATACAGCGCATCCGTCAGCCCCCCACCACCCATAGCGGGGGTCGGATATACGGCAGGGGCGAGGAATAATCCGAATTGGAAGGCGAATTCCAGCAGGCGCGCTATGTCATGCATCATGGTGTTGAGCGGGGCAAGCATCAAGCCGAGACCAATGCCCAGCGCGGTTAGCGGAATCAGCAGCACGAAAAACCCGATGGCCTCCACATGGGGCGTATAGCGCAGAAGGACGAATGTCAGCATAACCACCAGAAGCCGGATGCACAAATTGATCACCGCATTCCCAACCGCGCTCAGTACGATCACCTCGCGGGGAAAATAGATCTTTGACACGAGCGGCCCCGCGCCCGATATGCTGTTGGTCGCCATCGTTGTCACCTGCGTGAAATAGCCCCAGATGGTCGCGCCCAGGAGAGCGAAAATGGCATAGGGCATGCCGTCCGCAGGCAGGTTGATATTCACAATTTTCGCTTCCTGCAACAGGCTAAAGACGACCGTGGTCGCGATAGGCGGCAGGATGATCCACAGATAACCGAGAAACGACTGGCGGAATTGGCCCGCGACATTGCGCACGACGAGGCGATAAATCAGCTCCCGATAGTCCCACAATTCGCGGACCATGGTACGCCACGCGCCCAATCGGATCCGATCCCTCCCGGAACTGTCATAGACGGTTATGGTCAAATCACGCATCTTCAGTTTCTCACGCCATGCGGACCGAGGAAAGCAATTGGGGCTGGGTGCGGGCTATTTCGCGCGTATGGAGCAGCAACGACGAAGCGCTGGCCACGAGCACCAGATAGATCGGGTTCCAGGGTATGGGCGAAAAAAAACCGCCGACCATGAATACGATGGCTTGCATCTTAAAGGTCCATCCCAGATCGGAGACTTCCGGCCACCACGGTCTGGTCTCATTCTCCACCCGGCGTCCGCTTCGGAAAAGGATCGTCATGAATGCGATGTACAAGCCGATACCGATAAAACCCATCTGCTTACCCGCATAGAGGATTTCGTTGTGCACCTGCCCCGCAGCGAATGGATAGCGTTCAGCCACAAGCGCATGATTGGATTGGATACCCACGCCGAAGAGGGGAAAATCAAGGATCAGCTGCCAAGTATGGCGATTCTTCATTTTCCGTTCCCATGCACTTTGCTGGTCCTGATTCATGGAGGCCACGTCGGCATCCTCATCAACTCCACCCAGAAAGCTCTTGATGGAGGCCGGGATGGTTTTGAACCGTTCGATGTTGGATGCACCAACCGTTGACATCAGCATAAAGATTGCAACCCCGCCAATAATCAGCGCCCGCTTATATTTTGCGCCGTACTTCGGCAACAGGAACACACCAACGGCAGCCAGCGCCAGCACGCCAGTGCGGCTTCCCGTTTGCATCACGATGAACACAGCCGCCAAGGCAGCGCCCAAGTTGCCCCATCGCACGTATTTGTTGTGTGCTTTTTGAAAAAAATACAGATAAAGCGGGATCATCACAGTCATCAAGTAGGCAAAGCCATTGGGATTTTCGATCAAGGACACCGCCGGCCCCATGATGCGATCGCCGGAATACGTGGCGCCTGCCGTGGCCAACCGAATCCCGCCTTTTAACCACCAGGTGGTGGCCAACAATAACGTGGCCTGAACCGCCCAGACCCTTTGCACATTCCACGCCATCGCATCCACAAGAATCAGGACGAAGCAATTCTTGTAGATGAGATCAATGTCCGAATTCCAGTGGGTCGCCGTCTGGAACACCCCCGTATGAAGGGAGATAAAACTGAACAGCATCAGCAAAAGCGCGGTAATCGTTGCTGGCCCGAAACGGATCAAAGGTTTGCCGGCTTGTGACGCTGAAACGAAATGCAATACCGCGGCGGTGATGATCGTCAGGTTTCCCAAACGCATGGGATGCAGGAACAAAAAACGGTTTTGCGGTTGGACGCATAGCACGACGATGTAGAACAGCAGGAAGCGAAATGCCCAGGTCGCCATATATCGTGGCGGGGGTTACCCCGCTCCTCGCTGCGCGTGCACGTAACCGAAATGCTTCATCCGCAGACTTCGTCCCGGTCAGTTCCCGATGAACCAACCCGCCACGTGAAGATGTATAGTGGACCCCACGAGGCCCCCGCTTCTACAACAACTTGCGCAACAAAGGATTGTCAATCAGGGCGGCGACACGTTGTCGGCGCTTTTCGGCCTCCTGCAGGCGTTCCAGCAGAAAGGCATTCCGCTCGCCTCCCCCGTTCTGCGCGGCCATCCACATGCTGCGTTCGATCTGTATGCGCGCCGATTCCAACTTCTTGCCTAGGGAGGTGAGAAGTCCGCCGTTCAGAATTGACCTGAAATCCGTTTCGGCTTGGTAAAAATCGCGGCGGTCACCCCTCACCCATACCTTGCGCACCGCGCCCCAAGCCTCCAATTTGCGGCCCGCGATGCTGACGCTCGCCTTGCTGACACCCAACTGCCGGGCTAGATCGTCAAGACACAGCGGATCGGGGCTCAAATACAACAAGGTGTAAATCTGGCCGAACAGCCGGGAAAGACCGAACGACTGAGCCGTCCGCCCCCCCGCCTCCACCATCTCCCAGATGGCACCCACTGCTGTCGGCTCAACCGGCATTCGTTTATAAATTACTAAACGAACTAAATTTCGTCAAGTGGTCCTCCAATCCATGTCTCCCAAGCCCGTAGTCCAAGGGCTTCACCAACGCACGGCGGAAGTCGGATCGCGCCACTCCCGTTCGCAACTGCAACCGGCTGACGAATCCACCTCACGTGGCAATGCCGTTGTACCGCCCCGAGCATGGCGCCTCAAACAAGAAAGTTGCTCGCGGAAAATCAGCGGCGCGCAGTAAAGTCAGCGAATGCACACCTTATCATCCGCCCAAGAGGAACCCTCGGGAATGGGGAAGCCGGAAATCATCCGAAGGAATTACTGCGGCATTCGGGCCGCAGGTGCTTTCATCGGCGCGCTGTGGATCGCGGGCTGGTACATGGGTGTCATTCCCGTTGCTTGGTTCGCCGCACTCGCTTCGGGCCGGGAGACGCTTTCCCCAACTTTTCACGCGTACCTCGCCCGTTCGCAATGCGCGTTTGGGGTGACCATGCTGGCTGCGGCTCTGTCGTTGCCCTATCTCCTGTGTGCGGGCGCATGGCTGGGTCGGCACCCCATCCCTCTGTTGAGATGGTGCATTGTGTGCACCTCCGGAGTGCTGGCCGCCCTTGTGCAATACGCATGTTTTGAAGGGGTTCCGCACGTAACCGACGCGACCAGCCACCTGTTCCAGGCGCGCATCTTCGCGGAGGGCCAACTCGCGGCGCCGCTGCCGCCCTGTTACGAGTCCTTCCACCAACACAACGTGGTGATGAACCCCAACGGGACGTGGCACACCAAGTATTTCCCCGGCCAGGCGCTCTGGCTTGCGCCCGGCGTCGCCATCGGGTTGGACGGCCTCATGATGCCCCTGGGCTGGTTGCTCTGCGTCTGGGCCTTCATGCGTCTGGTCGAGCGCCTGCACGACAAACGCCTCGCCCTGGGTGCGGGCGCACTGCTGGCCCTGTCGCCGATGGGGCTCCTTCTTGCGGGCTCCTTCATGTCGCACACGACGTTCCTGATGTTTTCCCTGCTCGCCGGCGCGGCATTGGTGGAGGCGTGGTCGCGCCGGGACCGGGCCGCGCGGCCCTGGTTCCTCGCGGGCCTCTTCGCCGGGCTTGCGCT
Organism: Kiritimatiellia bacterium; assembly: GCA_035327585.1. Taxonomy (GTDB): domain Bacteria; phylum Verrucomicrobiota; class Kiritimatiellia; order CAIVKH01; family CAIVKH01; genus JAMLJG01. The sequence goes on from DAOLDD010000001.1 coordinate 162,766, forward strand.
GATTACACGCCCGCAGGACATGGTGGCGTGGCTGGGCCCGATGCTCGCGCTCGCCTGCCTTCATCCCCGCACCGCCGCACAGCGTATCGGGCGGGGCCTGCCGTGGGCCACACTAGGCGTGGCGATTCCCTTGGGCGGGCTGCTGCTATGGAATATGGCGCATTACGGCGCGCTCACATCGGGCGGCTACAACTTTAGCCGGTCCATTTCGCTGACACCGATCATCCAGGATTCGCTCGGCTTCGGGGACCGCCACACTCCGCGGGTCGCTTTGTATTTCACGCTCCAGACACTCTGGCGCTTCAACCAGGCATTGTTCGGATGGCCCCTATCCTTTCTGTTTATCCCGCTGGCCTTCTTCAGCGACCGGAAAGCATGGAACGTGGCCGCGTTGCTTTCCTGCGCCGCCGTGGTCCTGCTCTACGCGCTGTTTCCCTACCAGGGACTGGAATACGAAGCACGCTACTTCACCCCCGCCCTGCCCTTTCTGGCGTATCTGACCGCCCGGGGCACCCGCACTGCGCTGGCAATGACCCGAAACACGAACCGCTGGCACGGACTGCCGGAATTGCTCCTCGCAGCATTCATCGCGCACAGCGCGTTTTTCTATGTTCCATCGCACATCTGGCCCAAATACAGCAAAGACTACGAACAGGTTTCCCGCGTGCTGGAAACGTCTGCGTCGGTGTCCGGTTTGTCGAATGCAGTAGTCCTGGTGCCGAGCGACTACCCGCATGATTTTCGTTATTCGTCCGGATTTATCCTGAATGATCCGTGGCTGCGAAATGACATCATCTACGCGCGGGACCGCGCGCATGCATACGGTTGTCTGGCTGACGCGTTTCCCACACGGTCGCTCCATCGGTTTGTCCCGGACGAGGATTGGCGGAAAGGCCGTTTTGAACCCGTCCCCTTGGGTCAATCCCCCAGCCGATAGCGAATGATGCACCACAGCGCGCGGAAGCCGTCCTTCCAGCCGATTTTTTTGCCCTCATCGTAGGAGCGGCCGTGGTAGCTGATGGGCACCTCGTAGATGCGGCAGCGCTTGCGGGCGACCTTGGCGGTGATTTCGACCTCGAACCCGAAGCGGTTCTCCCGGATTTCGATGCCCTGCAGGATTTCGCGGCGGAAGACCTTGTAGCAGACCTCCATATCGGTGAGGTTCAGGTTGGTCATCATGTTGGAGAGCAGCGTCAGGAACTTGTTCCCGACCATGTGCCAGAACAGGTGCACCCGGTGGGCGCCGCCGCCGGCGAAGCGCGAGCCGTACACGACGTCGGCGTGACCCTCCAGGATCGGCGCGAGCAGGTTCGGGTATTCGCGGGGGTCGTATTCCAGGTCGGCGTCCTGGATGAGCACGATGTCACCGGTCGCGCGGGCGAAGCCCGTGCGGAGCGCGGCGCCCTTGCCTTGGTTCACTTCATGATGCGTCACCACCAGGGAGGGGTCCTCGCTCGCCAGCCGGTCCAGCACCGCGCCCGTGCCGTCCCGCGAGCAATCGTTGACGAGCACGATTTGCTTCGCCAGCCCCGTCTCGACGCGTCGGACGGAGTCCACCAATGCCGCGACGGTATGCTCCTCGTTGTAGACGGGAATCACGATGGAGAGCGTCGTGCAGGAGGCAGGTTTCATGGCGATCGCTCCGTATGATGCGGCATCAGGAAAAAATAATCCACGGCGGATTCACCATGCCGGCGTTCGCGCCAGGCGCCCTCCCAGAAAAAGGGCCGGTACCCCCGTTCAGCGAGCCAGTTCACGACACGGTTCGCAGGCGTGCCCGCCGCATCAAGGTCGCCCATGATTTCAACCAGCAGAACGGGACGTGACTCCGCAAGGACGCGTTCGGCGCCCGCCAGCGCGGCTTGTTCGTGTCCCTCGACATCAATTTTCATGAACGCGATGCGCGGCGCGTCCGCCGACAATTCATCATCCATCCGGCGCAGCGGGATGGTTACCTCCACCCCGTCCGCGCCGGATTCACCGGCGGCCAGCACGCGGGATTCGTACAGATTCTCGCCGCCATCACCATAGCGCGGGATCACCATGCGCGCCTCGCCATGATGATCGGATACGCCGCAGCGGTGCAGGATCACTTGCACGAGCCCAAGGCGGCGCACGGCGCGCTCAAGCAACTCCGCCGTTTGCGGTACCGGCTCAAAACTGTGCACGCGGCCCGCGGGCCCCACCCAGGAGGCGAGCAACGCGGTGACATAGCCCACATTCGCGCCGGCATCCACCACGACCGCGCCGGGTTTGACCAGCCTGCGGACGGCATCAGCCGGCGGCCAGCGGTCCGCGGTGAAGCGGGCTACCACCCGGGGATGGTACCAGCGGCGCAACTGCTGCCGGAGCGCGGCGGGCAGGAATCGAACAAGATGGTGCTTCAGAGGAATAAGCCGGATCCTAATCGGAGTGTGCCAACCACGGATCAACACCGATGCACACGGAATCAAGACGGGCCATCAAATAACCGAATACCGAGGATGCGGTCATGCGGCGTAGAAGGAAATATTGATGGGTCGACGAAAGAGACACGCTTGGGTCATCCGTGTTTATCCGCGTTCATCCGTGGTTAAATGGAAAGGTCGGGATTATACTGGCGCGAGGGTTGCGCTGTCCACCTCGACGGCGGCGGCCTGGCGGATCATGTCGATGTTGACGACCACGCGCGCCGTGCCGTGCACGCGAACCACGATGCCTTCCAGGCCGCGCAGGGGACCCGATTTTACGCGCACACGGCGTCCACTTTCCAGAAACGGCATCACTTCGACAAGACTACCCGCCGCAAGCAGGGCGTGCAATTGCTGGAGCTGTGCCGCGAGGGCGGCCTGGTCCACGACCTCAAGCAGGTTTGCGGTGTGTTGATTCTGGCGCAACCATTGGCGCAGCGCGATGTCGCCGCGGCAAAAGACGTAACCCGCGAAGAGCGGCGAAGAAAACGTTCGTTCGCGCGCACCATAGTGGTGCGTTTTCGACTGCAGGGGCAGATAAACGACGGCGCCCGCGCGACGGGCGGCATCGGCCAGTTTCTTTTCGCAGCGGGGCCGGGTGTGCACGACCACCCATCGTTCCGTTTCGGAAAACGCCGCGAAAAGAGGGGGCGAAGCGCCCGTTTCAACGGAAGACATCACGCCGTTTTCGCCGTATTGCCGGGCGCCGGGGCGGGCATGACGGCGATGGTCCCGCCGGTCGGCGCAACGCTGGAGGCTTCCTCCTCGCTGTGCCGAAGTCCGACGATGATCGTTTTGAAGGTGCGGAGCAGGATCGTTACATCAAGGATGAAGCTCATGTGTTTGATGTAGAAGAGATCGTATTGCAGCTTGCGACGCGCGGCGTCGATGCTGGCCGCGTAAGGATATTTGACCTGCGCCCAACCGGTGATGCCGGGCGGCACCATGAGCCGCTCGCGGTAGAACGGGATGGCCGCGGCCAGCGTCTCCACAAATTCCGGCCGTTCGGGACGCGGCCCGACGAGGCTCATTTCGCCGCGCAGCACATTGATGAGTTGCGGCAATTCGTCAATTCGCCATTTACGGATGACCCGGCCCACGCGCGTTACGCGGTCGTCGGCGCGACCGGTCCACACCGCGCCCGAACCGGCCTCGGCATCGGTCCGCATGGAGCGAAACTTGAGGACCGTGACGTGGCGACCATCCAGGCCGCTGCGCCGCTGGCGGTAGAGGATGGGTCCCCGCGAATCCATTTTGATGAGCAGCGCCGTGACGGCCATGATGGGCGAACCGATGACGAGCCCAACACCGGCGGTGACAAAATCCAGGATGCGCTTGATCTTGCGGACGTGGATCACCGAGCTGTTCATCGCCGCGCTCATCAGCCATTCGTCGTTGATGTGGTTGAGGGGAATGTCCTGCACCAACAGCTCGTGCAGCGAGACATAATCGAGAATCTCCGTGCCGGTGCAACGCAGGGGACGCAGCAGGCGCAGGACCGCGGGCTCACGCGACAACGAGGTGGCGACCACGAGCGTTTCCACCTCGAATGCCTCGGTCAGCTCGCGCAGACGATCGATGGAGCCGATCACCGGGACACCGGACAACAATGTGCCAGGCTGGATCTTTCGGCTGGAGATTACGCCGCGGACCTTCAAGCCGGAGTCCGGGTTGCCGAGCAACAACTGGGCCACCTCCACCGCTTCCTGCCCCTCGCCGACAATGAGCGTATTTTTTGATAGCACGCCGCTGCGCACCACCATGCGATACATGCCGCGCAGGCCCCAGGTGAACAGGAACACGAACACACCGCTTAACAGGAGGATGCCCCGTCCGATGTGGACTTGGGATTTCGCATAAAAAACGACGATGATGAGGATGAGGCTGACGATCGTGGCCACCAGCGGCAGCAGGAAAGCGGAGTGACGTCGCGTAAGCGCCTGGCGCTCGTAGAGACCGCTGGCATAAAACACGACGAGAAAAATGGCCAGCGAGCCGAGAAGGGAAGGCAGGTGTCGCGCAATGTAGTCCGTGCCCAAGTCAAACCCGAGCCGCAGCAATGCAGAACAGACGATCGAAGCAGCAACCGCCACGACGTCCGCCGTCAGGAGGACGATGCGTCTGAAAGAGACATATTGGCCACGATGAAACAGCATCTTGCGCCCCTCCGACCAAACTCAAGTCTTGGCCGAACCCGTTTCCGGACGGTCGTAGCGATAGTCGTAGTCGTAGTACCCGTAGTAGGTGGAGTAATAATAGTACCCCACCCGCCCGAATTCGAGATTGTTCAGCACGCAGCCCAGCAGGCGGCCGCCCCGCTGGCGGATGATCTGCAGGGACATTTGGGCCAAGCGGCGGGAGGTTTGGCCTGCCCAGACCACCATCACCACCCCGTCAGCCTGGGCGGCCAGAATCGCCGATTCCGAAACAGCCATAATGGGCGGGCAGTCAAAAATGATCCGGTCATACGTGCGCTTCGCATACTCAACAAAAGCGTTAAATTCCGCACGCAGCATTAATTCGGCCGGATTGGGAGGAAAGGGACCCGTCGCTACAAGATCGAGATTGGGCAGGCCAGTACGTTGAATTACTGATTCCGGCTTCGCTTGACCCGTCAGTACGTCTGATAACCCACGGCCACCTTCCAGTCCGAAAAATTTATGCAATTCACCGCGACGCATATCGGCATCGACAAGCAGCACGCGCATCCCTGCCTGAGACAGACTGACCGACATGTTGAGAGATGTGGTTGTCTTTCCCTCCTTGGGAACGGCTGAAGTAAGAACAATCGTGCGGACATTTTTTTCGCGGGCTTGAACAATCAAGGCCGAACGCACGTTGCGGTAGGCCTCGGCCAGTCCGCTTTTTTGATCAATATTGGATATCAAGTGAGAACGAATGTCCAACGGGTTCCAGTTGGCTGCAGGAATGACACCGAGGAATTCGAGATTAAGACTGCGGCTCACCTCCTCAGGATATCGAATGGAGTCGTCCAGAAATTCCAGCCCGAAAACGAGACCGAGACCTATCCCAAGTCCGAGCAAGGCCGCCATGAATATGCTTTGCATCCGTCGAGGGGTGATGGGCGACCCTGAAGGCATCGCCCGCTCCAAGCGGCGAATGGATTCCGGCTCAATACCGATGGTGAGGTCGATTTCCTTGAGCCGGTTGAAGATAAGATCGTACAAGCTTCGCAAGCGCTCGACATCCCGGGACAGGGCGGCAAATTCATCCGCTTTGCGGGACACCTCAAGGGCCTCTGTCTCCCACTCGCTCTCAGCCCGCTGGATGGCACGTTCCTTGACTTGAAGTGACTCGAGTTCGGAATAATATTGCTGAAGGGCAAATTGAACTTCCTGATCGAGCATTCGCTGGACATCACGAATGCGTCCCTGAACACGCACAACATCCGGATGCGCGTCCTTGAACTTCTCTCGAAGCGAGGCCAGTTGGCTGTCCAGCATGACACGCTCACGTTTCAAGGCCTCCCAAGTCGGGCGTTCGATCACGCCACGCTCCAGCAGAGCCTCCGGCCCGCGCGTTGAAATCAGTGGCGCGCCCGTCGTCCCCCCCCCCCATCATGGCAATTGACAGATTCATGGGGGCCGCCAACGTCTGAAGCACCACCTCATCACTGGCCTGGCTGAGCAGGGGCTGTTGAGCTTGAAGAATCATGCGTTCCGCCCGATAGCTGGCGCTCCGGCCCGACAATGTGGCCAGCATACCGGCGGCGACGTTACCACGTTCGGCAATGGCCACCACGCTGTTCTCGCGTTTGAACGTAAGCACGCGCTCCTCCGCCTTTCGCAATTCCTCACGCAATCGATTGGCCTGCTGAGTCAGGCTGATTACCGTGGCCTGCGAGGTCTCCATACGTTCTTCCGACTTGTAATCGATAAATGCATCGACCATCGCGTTGGCAAAATCGGCGGCGAACTGCGCATCCAGCGCGTCCACTGCAACCGCGAGGACCCCTCCCTTGCCCACCGCATATACCTGCACCCGCGAGAGCTTTTCGCTGATCTCCTGGGGTGATCGGGCTATTCGCTCGCGCGCACGACCGATCATCATGCCGGATTGCAGAATACGCAATTGTGTATCCACGGCATCGCCCAGCACATTCTCAAGGTCGCGCTCCCGCAACGGCGCGGGCAGGTTGAGGCCGCGACTCAACAGAATTGTCGAAGTCGATCGGAAAACCGGCACCTGCTTTACGAGATTGACGACCGTTACCGACAGGGAGATCACAAAGCACAGCGCGACGAGCCAGATGCGCTTGACGACGATATGAAAGTACTGCTTGAGATCGACCAGATCGAATGACTTGGCGAGAGGCGGCGATGGGATCGCGGATGACGCGGATGCAGCAGTGGCAACCTCCACGACATCTGCTTTCGGCAAGGCCGGCGGTTCGATGATTTTTCTCATGATCAAAACAGCATCCGCTCTGCCACGATCACAACATCCTCATCCCGTAGTGGCACATCATCTTCAAAAGCACCGGTCTTCAGGATTCGCCCGACATCCACATCCAAACTCACCTTTCGTCCGTCCGGAGCCGTGCGCTGAATGCGCACGCGGGAAGGATTGGCAAATTTCGTCATGCCGCCATTGATCAAGATCGTGCGGGCAACGGTCGCCTCACCTTGAAGCGGAAGCGGTACAATCCCCGGGTTGTTCACTTCACCCAGCAAATAGATCCGCCCACCCGAAGACTGGGCGGCGGTCGGTGCGAAAAGAATGTCACCGGGCAAAACCTCCATGTTCACCTGCATATCCGCGGACCCAAACAAACGGGACAGATCCAGCGGAATCGCGCGATACTGCCCCCCGGCGCCATCGGGACGAAGCAAGCGTACGGCGTCTAGGCGGGCCTCCCTGCTTAAACCACCGGCTTGAGCGACCGCACGAATCACATCCATCCCCGGCTGATGCGGATGGAAACCGGAAGCGCCGAACTCACCCAACGCGAGAAATTCAACGGACTGCTCCCCCCCGCCAAGACGCGGCACAAAAACCATGTCGCGCGGGCGCAAGAACTGGTCATCCGTAAAATTCAGGGAGTCAACCATCGACTTCACGTCCACGGTGATGATCTGCCGTTCCAATCCTCCTCCGGGACGCCAGCGAAGGATCCGAACGTTCTTTCCATCCGCTGATTGAGCGAGGCCGCCGGATAGCGCGATGGCTTCCATCAGGGTCAGAATCTGGTCCCCTTTGAAATCAAGCGCACCGGGACTGTTGAGCGCACCCACCATCATGACGGAACCCTCAACGAATTCCGCGACCTCCACGGAAACGGAGGCCTTCCTGTAATAGGAACGTTCCAGCAACTCCCGCAAACGCGTGGCCGCCTCGGACGTGGCCACGCCATCCAAGCCGACACGGCCCAAAAAACCAAAGTCGATCGTGCCATCGCCCGCGACAGAATAGACGCGCGACAAATCCGCGTCCTCCGCGACCGTGACTCGCAAGCGGTCACCCGCCATAATGGGCCGAACGGCCACTTCGTCCTCAGCCGCCAACGTGACCGCACCCATCCATCCGATGAGCATCACGACACCCATCACGCATGACCGGCTAGAACGCATAGTCGTAGGAAAGCCTGATCCGGTGCTCATCCAAAATCTCATCCTCGAGGTTCGAATCCTCGTAGTCATACATATACTCTAATGTGCGGGACAAACGGCGCGTCAGCGCCGCGCGATGACTCAACTGGAAAGTATAGGAAAGGATCTTTTCCGTCGGGCCATCCACCGGACGCTTGATCTCATAATCGGCGGAAAATCGAGCGGTCACATTGGGAAACAGAAAATCGTTCTTTTCCAAGCTGTAGCGCAGCTCGGTCGTATCCGTATCCTGCGTCGAACCCAGGGTCGCGCGCGGCTCCCGCGTCAGGGCGAGCGTCTGGCGGGTGGTGCGGTTGATCTCGTGTCGCAGCATGGCGCTGTACGTGAACTCAACTTCGTCGTCCTCCATCTCCTGCTCATAGCGGTATAGGGCGGCAAGCGTCAGCTCCAGGCGATCATTGAATTGAATGCGGTCACGGGCCGCCAATTCGTGAAAAATCTCCCATTCGCCATCATTATCGTCCGTGTCCTCCTTCTCCAAGCCAAAGGAGTACACCAACTCCGGTCGTTCAAGAATTGGAATTCGCCAATCAACGCGAATGGTCTCGGTCACCTTCCAGTCGGGGTCATCCTCGGGATCATTGACGATTTCCGTGAACGTGCGCTCCACCTCGTAGCGCAATTTCAAATTTTCACGCAGCCGTGAGCCGACATAGTACAAGACGGTGGTTTCATCCCGATCCCCCACCTTGAAAACATCCTTTTCGTATCGTTCCCTGTCGAATTCGTATCGAAGCCCGGCTTCAAAGGGACCACCTTGCCAGTCAGCGGCCGCACCGTACCCGAATCTGGTGCCCGGATTGCGGGTTTTCCGGCTGACTCCGACGGGAAGCGAAACATCTTCCGCCGATTCCGATGTGCGTTCCCACTCCACATAGGAGGACACCTTGAGATTCCTCATCTCCGTCGCCGAGGCGAGGCGAAACCGACCAAAGGGGCTTTTGGAATTATCCAAGTCATCACGCACGAAATGTTTTTCGATCGCAACGCCGGTATCCAGCGTGAGCTGGGTCGAAGGCGACATATCCGTCTTCGAGTTCAATGCCAGCGACCACACCACATAATAGTCCTCTCGATCTGCCTCGGCTTCGGATGGACGCTCCTGCTCCACATTGGTCGTGTAGATGGCCTCAACCCGCATCCTGGCATCGAAATCGAAGGGGCCAAGCCGAAGCGACTGGGCTGAGGCTTTCCAGGATGCCGTAGCGACACCCGCCACCACCAGACCAGCCACCAAACGGGCGATGCCTGAAATGAATATGTCGCGCTGGCCGATGCTGCTCACGAGTCGCTATGCCCTTTCACGGTGAACACACGGCCCACCCGCAGGCCCAACCGAAGACGCTTGAACCTGTTGACCGGTGCGTGCGGACAATCAGCGGGCCTGCTTGATCGATTTGTACTCGGCGACGGGAACCGCCGCGCCGCTCTTGCCGGCAAAATCGCCCGGCTCGCCCCACTGTACCACCCGGTCGTTCTCAAAAAAGACCCAGTAGTTCTTGGGGTTTATGGCGATTCCGGACAGGTATTCCCAAACCTGCTGGGTCTGGCCGTCTTCGTACACCTTGGCCGCGCGAATCGTTGAGGGTTTGCCCAATTCGTCCCGCACTTCGTCGGGCGTCATGCCCAAGCGGAGCTTTTTGATCTTCGGCGCGGGAGTTCCGCATCCCACCAATGCCAGCACGAGAACACATGCAAATGTTTTGATTCCCACCTTCACGGCGTATCTCCTTCTTGGCTGCCCACGATTTTGGAACGCTGGGAAAATGGCAAATCAGCGCGGGTCGGGCAAGCGTAATTCCATGCCCTAACGCTCTTCTGACCCAATTTGCGCAAGGTCAATCAGATTCGACTCTTGCCCTTTCAGCCTCCTGCGGGGTATGTATAACGTCGGATGGGCGAATCATGAAAAAAGCGCTTCGATACCTATTGATGCTGATGTTCCTCGGCGTGGCGCTCGGGGCCGTGGCCTTGTCCGTGCGGGGCAAGCGACTCTACGAAACCGCCCAGGATTGGCGCAAGGATATCCGCTATCTGATTGAGAACGGAGGAACCATCGGTGAAGTCCCTGCGGCTGACACCTTCGAGGATGGCTACCTCGAGGCGGTTTTTGGGGGCGATGCAGAGTTGCTGGGGAAATTACGCGGGGTCATCTCGAAGGGCCTCGCCGAGGACCCCTCGCTCAGCCTTGGGGAGGTCGCGGCCATGATTGTAACCTACCGGAAGGGTAGCGAAAATCGCATTGAAGACGTCGTGGCTCATGTCATCGGAGGATTTCCGTTGGGTCAACGCAAACCCGGCTTCCACCGGGAAGGCTTTTTCAATGCGCAAATTGACCGCAACTTGTGGGGAACGGGCAACAGCATGATTGCGTTCCTCGGCCGCGACATCGTGCTGTTCGCCGATGAAGCCGTTGCAAACAAGCAGCAAAACGTGCTCGAATCCGTGCTTTCCGGCGACATCATGCCGCTCGCCGAAATGATCATGGACCGCCCACTTCACTTCACCGCCGTATTTCCGGACCCCCGACGGGTTGTACCCGCCCAATTGCGACCTCACATCCAGGCGTTCATCCTCAAAGGCCATCTCGCTCCTCAGGAAGGCTCGTACGACATCACCATCCTGACCCCCAACCCCGAATCCGCCAGCTACGCGCTATCGATGATCTACGATATGAAGATTGCCGCACAAATGGCTCTGCAAAGCCGTTTCCAAGGCGTAGTCCTTCAGACCGCTTGGGGCTCGCACATCCCGGTTTGGTGGGCTTTGGAAATGGGTAACAACCTCCAACGCATGACGCTGGAGAAGGAGCAGAACTTGGTCCGACTGCGGCTCAATTTTGAACGCGTGATGGTCAATGCAACCCTGAAGTCGATAGAGCGCATGGGCCGCGACTTGGCCCAGATGCGCGGCAGTATGGATGAAAAACTCGATCCCCGCCTCGTCGACGAGCGACTGCGTTCACAGAAACCTCTCCACTATTGGGGAGACGCCCACCAGTGGGGTCCAGACTGGCCAATAGCCAATCCAGACGAGATCGCCCGCCGTGAAAATACGGAACCTGATGCGGCTGTTTTCGACGCGCCCCCGACCATCGCAACGCCCTGAAACGAGTATTTGTCGTTTCAAGAATTGCTAACCGAACGCGAACTTCTTCCACGCGCGATCCTCTGTTGCCAAGCGCGGCGCCGATGGACTATTATCCGGCGAGTTTGCAGTCGGCGCGTGCTGGCGCTTGCAGCGGTGGGGACATGATTTGTCGAATCCTGAAGACTACAGAACGGGCTAAAGCGCAATCCGCGCTTTGCACCGTCGCTTTGATTCTCCTTCCCGCAATCGGGTTCCTCCAAAATGCTTCCGCGATCGAGTTCAATCTGCGGCAAATCGCGGATGAGACACAGGTCAATCGAGAGGCCATCATCAGCGAAACCGGGGTGGCCGCGTGGACGCAATACAAGACCAATGACGCAGCCTCCTCCATCACGGATATCGTGCTGTTCCGCCAAAACGAACGACTCAATCTCACCGAGGAAACGGCTTCCATGTTTTACGGCAACGTAAGAGCCGTCCTGGAAAGCAACAGCTTGGTGTGGGTGGCCAATTATCGCCACTTCCCCACCCCACATTCGTGGATACTGCGCGAGGTGCCTCAACGCGATGAGGGCGCTTCCGAATTGCCCGCTCTCTACCAAGTTCGTGTTTCTGATTCCGGGGAAAAATTCTTTTTCAACGTAGCGGACACCACCGGACGGGTGGAGGTCGTCACCAATGAGGTCGGCGTTGTCGCGACCAACTTCATACCGCCCGTCGCCACGGAAGACCAGCTTCGCAGGCATCCCAGCGGCATGTCCGAAATCAATTTCTGGCCGGGCAGCGGGGAAGTCGTGCGGGTGTCCACGGATCAGCGGCACGACTTTGCGCCGAGTTTTTCGGGGCGGCTGATCGCCTGGCAAAAGGAAAAGGGCTTCCCGTTCGGCTGGGAAATCATGGTCTGGGACGACGGGGTCACCAAACAGCTCACCACGAATTTCTACTACGACATGGCCCCGAAGGTGCACGGACGCCAGGTGGTCTGGTACGGCTGGGACGGCTACGATTTCGAGATCTATCTGTATAACGCCGACTCCGACACCACCATCCAGATCACCAGCAACCGCTACGACGACGTTTCGCCGGTCATCTGGGACGGCCAGGTGGCCTGGGAAGGCTACCCCGCCGTGGAGTCCGATGTATTTCTCTACCGCGACGGCCAGACGATCAAACTGAGCGACAACATCGAGGACGACATCAATCCGCGCATCTGGAACGGCCAGGTCGTCTGGCAGGCCTTCGACGGCGACGATTTTGAGATCTATCTCTACGATGGATCCAAGTCCATCAAGGTCACCGCCAATACCTACGACGACACGAACCCCGATATCCGCGATGGCCTCATCACGTGGATGGGCTACGAAGGCAACTGGGACGCGGAGATATTTGCATGGGACGGCACCGGCCAGCCCGTTCAACTCACGGACAACCAGGAAGAAGATCGCGATCCGCGCACCGCCGGTCGTCGCATCGTCTGGACCGTCGAGCGCGAAGGTCGCTCCCAAGTCTGGCTGGCGGAACCCAAGTAGCCTCGCCCTGCCACTCGCTACGCGCGCCTCGCTTCTCCTCCCTCCTCACAACTGCCACTGCCGGTCGAGCGCACGGTATTGCAGCGCCTCGGAAATGTGGGCGGTCTGGATGTCGTCCGCGCAGGCAAGATCGGCGATCGTGCGCGCCACCTTCAGGATGCGGTCGTAGGCACGGGCGCTGAAGTTCAACTCGTGAAGCGCCATCTTAAGCATGTCCTGCGCCTCCACGCCCAACTTCGCATGCCGCTGGACTTCCTTCGCACGCATCGCGGCGTTGCAGTTCACACGCGGATTCCCGTCATACCGGGCCTGCTGCACCTGCCGCGCGCGCATCACGCGGTCGCGGATGGCGGACGAGGGCTCGCCCTTCGCCTCGGACGCGAGGTCGTGATACTTCACCGCGGGCACCTCGACATGGATGTCGATGCGGTCCAGCAGCGGCCCGGAAATTTTCGCGCGGTACCGCTGGATCTGCACGGGCGTGCAGCGGCACTCGCGCTTCGTGTCGCCGTAGTACCCGCACGGGCAGGGATTCATCGCCGCCACCAGCATAAAGCGGCACGGGAAGGTCAGGCTCGCCGCTGCGCGCGCAATCGTCACCTGCCCGTCCTCCAGCGGCTGCCGCATCACCTCCAGCACGTTGCGATGGAACTCCGGCAACTCGTCGAGAAACAGCACGCCGTGGTGCGCGAGACTCACCTCGCCCGGCATCGGATGCGTGCCGCCGCCAAGCAGCCCCGCGTCCGAGATCGTATGGTGCGGCGAACGAAACGGACGGCGCGCGACCAGCGCCTGGTGCGGCGGCAGCATGCCCGCGATGCTGTGGATCTTCGTCGTCTCCAGCGCCTCGTCCATGCTCAGCGGCGGCAAAATACTCGGCACCCGCTTCGCGAGCATCGACTTGCCCGTGCCCGGTGGCCCGATGAGCAGGAGGTTGTGCCCGCCCGCGATGGCGACCTCGACCGCGCGCTTCGCGAATTCCTGCCCCTTCACGTCCGCGTAGTCTTCCTCGTAGGCGCAATGCGACGTGAACTCCCGGCTCACGTCCACGCGGACCGGCGCGATCTCGATTTTTCCCGCGACGAAATCCGCCGCCTCGCGCAGCGTGCGCACGGGATATACCGCGATCCCCTCCACCACCGCGGCCTCCTCGACGTTGTCCGGCGGCACCAACACCGCCACGCGTCCCTCCCGTCGCGCCATCAACGTCATCGGCAGCACGCCACGCACCCGGCGCACCTCGCCGCTCAACGCGAGTTCGCCCACGACGACGTATTTTTCGAGCGCCGCGCCGGGAATCGCGTCGGTCGCGGCCAGCATGCCCAGCGCAATCGGCAGATCGAAACTAGGCCCCTCTTTCTTCACGTCGGCCGGCGCGAGATTTACCGTCGTGCGCCCCAACGGCGGCGCGAAACCGGAATTGATCAGCGCGGTCCAGACGCGATCGGTGCTCTCCTTCACCGCCGCGTCGGGCAGCCCGACCACGATCACCTTGGGGTCGCCGCGACCCGCGTTTACCTCGATTTCGACGGGAAACGCGTCCACGCCGTACACCGCGCTCGAAAATACTTTGGCCAGCATCGCCGGGACTCCCGTGGATCACCGCGCAACGGCATCCACGCGCGGCAGGGTAAGACAGATGCGCCGCGCTGAAAAGCGCGGAACGCATTCACTTGCGGCATGCCGATGGCCGCACTACGGTTCCCTCCCATGAAATCGGTGCTGAAAGAGGCGCTCGGCCGGGCGCTCGCGCGCTGCTCCCCCGCCCTCGCCGGCGCCGTCGCGAACGGCGACCCACACGCGCTGGCGTCCCGACGCGGTCGCCTCATCCGCCACGCGCAACTGCAGCAGGCCGTCCGAACCCGCAACTGGACCGGTCTCCGGCGCGGTCTCACCACCTACTGGCAGGGCACGCCCGGCGACCAGTTCTACGACGCTTATCCCGAGCGGTTCGACCAGTGGTTCCTGCAGCATCATTACCCGCTGGTCAACGCCCTCTGCGCGGAGGCCGTACGAGGCAGCTACACGCGACTCTATGAAATCGGTTGCGGGAATGGCCGCGTCCTCGCGCACCTCGCCGAACAAATGCCGGACATCACGCAGTTCACCGGACTGGACGTGAACCCGTCCATCATTGAGCGCAATCGCGCGACCTACGCCGCTCTACCCCGTCTCTCCTTCGCGTGCGCGGACGCCGCGGAGTGGTTGCCCGCGCATGCGCAATCGGGCTCGATTCTGCTCACCTACGGCGGCGTGCTCGAATACTTCGCACCCGACGAACTCCAGCACCTGTTCCGTCTCTGGGCGGATCGCTTCGCCCCCTCGACCGTCGCCCTCGTGGAACCGCTGGACCCCGCCTTCGACGCATCGAACGAAACAACCTCGCGCGCGGGCGGACTGGAATGCTCGTTCTCCCACCCGTACCGGCGGATGTTGGAAGCGGCGGGATTCACGATCCGCTTCGAACAAGAAGTCCGGATCGAGCACCGCTGGATCATGCTGCTCGCGACGCGCGCGTCCGCCGGTCAGCCGTAAAAATTCTCTTCCTTCACCAACGGCGGCGGAAGATCCGTCACGAAACGCGACGGCGGATAGAATTGCACCCCGCCATCGCGCGCGCGGCGGAGCGCGGGCACGCAAAGATAGAGTTCGTCCTTCGCGCGCGTCGTGGCGACGTAGAACAAACGGCGCTCCTCCGAGTCGCCCTCGTCGTCGTTCATCGACCGGCTCGACGGGAACATGCCGTCGGACAGCCAGAGCACGAACACCGATGGCCATTCGAGGCCCTTCGCCTGGTGGATCGTGCTCAAGCGCACCGCCTCGTTGTGCGTCGCGTGCGGATCGTCCACCTCGGTGTCCAGGTTCGTCAGCAACGCCATCTCGCTCAGGAATTCCGTCGTGCTGGTGAACCGCGATGTAAAGAGGACCAATTCCTCGAGGTCCTCCTTGCGGCGATCGTAGTTGTCAAACGTCTCGACGGCATACTGGTCGTAGAACGCGGCGACAAACCGCTCGATCACCGTCGCGGGGTCGCCGTCGAGGATGCCAAAAACCTCCTCCAAATCCTGCCACGGCGCGCGGGCCGCGGTGGGCAGGAGGGAAAGCAACTTTTCGCGCGCCGCCGGATCGCGCACGTCAAAGCGCCCACCCAGCGCGGTCCAGACCTTCACACAGGTCTTCTTCCCCATTTTCGGGAAGAGCTGCATCAGACGCGAAAACGAAAGTTCGTCGCCCGGATTTGCCACGAGCCGCAGCAGCGTGCAGGCATCCTTGATGTGCGCCTGCTCGAAGAAGCGCATGCCCGACGTGATCAGGAACGGCAGCCGCTCGCGCGCGAGCAGCAACTGCAATTCCAGCGCGTGGTAGTGCGCGCGGTAAAGCACGACGATGTCGTTCAGGCTACGGCCCGCCGCGCGCAGGCGGCGAATGCGATCCACCACGTACAGCGCCTGCTGGTCGCCATCGCGCAAGCGCGCGACCACGGGCGGCCGGGTCGCCGGACGCGTCGCGCGCAGCGTCTTCTGGAACTGCTCCGGATTCCCCGCGATGCACGAGTTCGCCACATCAAGGATGCCGGGCACGCTGCGGTAGTTTGTCTCCAGTTTAAACACCGTCGTGCCGGGATAGCGCTGGGGAAAGGACAGGATGTTCCGGAAATCCGCGCCGCGCCAGGAATAGATGCTCTGGAAATCGTCGCCGACCACGAGCAGGTTGCGGCGCTCCGTCGCGAGGATGTCGACCCACGCCGCCTGGATGACGTTCGTATCCTGGTACTCATCCACGAGAATGTGCATGAACCGCTCGCGGTAGCGCGCGAGGATGTCGGGGTGCTCGCGGAACAGGCGCAGGCCGTTCACGAGCAGGTCGTCGAAGTCCATCGCGTTGAGCTCGGTTTTCTTCTTCTCGTACAGTTCGTGCACGCGGACCACGTCGTGCAGGTCGATCTCGTGCGCGCCGAGGCGCTGCTCCGCGATGCGGATGACGGGAACCTCCTTGCTGTTGGCGAGCCCGTAAATGGAGAGCAACACGTCCGGCTTCGGGAAATGTTTACCGAGCAGGTTCAGTTCGTCCGCCGCGGATTTCAGCAGCGAACGCGCGTCGTCCTGGTCGAGGATCGTGTAGTCGGACCCGTACCCCAGCGCGTCCCCGTGCCGGCGCAGCATGCGGTTCGCCATGTGGTGGAACGTGCCGCCCCAGAGGCCGCCCACACCGTCGCCGACGAGCAGGCGCGCGCGGTCCAGCATCTCGCGCGCCGCCCGGTTTGTAAACGTGAGCAGCAGGATGCGGTCCGGCTCGATGCCGCGCTCGACCAGCCACGCGACGCGGTACGTCAGCGTGCGCGTCTTGCCCGTACCCGCCGCGGCGATGACCAGCACCGGCCCGTCCGGCGCCTGCACGGCTGCGAGCTGCTCCTCGTTCAGTTCCTGTTCAAAAGCGACGGACATGGGGAAATTCAAGAATATGAAGACTGACGAATTCTGGCCCCCGGCGGGCTTGTCCCGCCGGAGCCAAAGTTTATCGAGCTACCGCGCAGCTGGGGAACTTTCGCTCCCGCGACCAAGCGGTAGCGAAGTGGACTTGGGCTCCGGCGGGGCAAGCCCGCCGGGGGCCGACCTGTTTTTCGGATAGCGATTCATATCAATTTGCAACGTCTGTAAAATGTTTTTTGGGCGCTTGCAACGTCTGTAAATTACAGACCCTGTAATTTTTCATCCGACGCGGGTGCGGAGCGACCGGGGCGGAGCAGGACCCAAAGGTAGAGCAGCGCGGAGAGGGTGGCGACGGCGCCGAGCACGGCGACGATGTGCAGCACGGTATCGTGCCAGAGCGCGACGCCGCCGAGGTACGCGACGGCGAGCGCGAGCAGCCAAGGCACGGTTTCAAAGCGGTGTTGCGCCATCTCGAAGTGCAGCAGCAGGTACGCAATGCCGAGCGGGCTCATGGCGAGCATCACCATGCGCACGAGGTGCTCGAGTTCGGGCGTGGGATCGGTGACGCCGTAGAGGATGCGCAACGGGAGCCAGGGCCAGATGACGGACACCGCGACGCCTGCGCCGATCATCGCGACGACCATGCCGAGCGCTTTTAGCACTGTGAGGCGGCTGTTGCGGGTCGTGCCGCCGGTGGAAATCACCTTCGGGAACATCGCCATCGCAATCGGCATGGGCAGGAAGACGACGGAGCGCCCGATAGTCGCGGCCCACGCGAAGTGGCCGGCCTCCTCGGGATGGAAGTGCCGCACGAGCATCACGTCGCAATTCATCAACACGCCGTAGCCCGCGAGCATGAACATCGCCTTGAGGAAATACGGGCCGATGCCGCGCGTCGATTCCACGCGTTCGCGCGCGGCCCGTGTGATCCACCAGACGCCGAAGCCCGCGGCCAGCGTGCCATAGACCATCGCAAGCGCGTGGGCCATGACGGCGTGGAACGCGGTGGCGGCGAAGGCGAGCAGGAACGCATAGCCGAGAACCAGGCGCACGATGCTGAGCCCGTGCAGGGACGCGCCGAACCACCAGAAGGTCTGCATGCCCTGTAGGATGCCCGCGAGCACGGGCAACAGCATGAACGCCGGAAGCGACAGGGCGACCACCAGGATGGGCGCGGGCGAGGCCATGTGGAAAAACGTGGCGACCTGGGTGTGCACCAGCCAGAGCAGTACGCTCGCGGGGATCGCCAGCGCGCCGATGCGCCAACTCCATCGACGCGCAATCGCGCGGGCGAGCGCTGGGTTCTGCTGACGGTGCGCGCGCGCGGCGAAGTGCGCCATCGCGTTGCGCAGCGCGTCGAGCGGCGTGGCCATCACGAGCAGCATGTTGAGCAGCGTGGCGAGGATGCCGTATTCGTCCGTCGTGAGGCCGCGCCCCATGACCATGTGAAACACGACATTCGCCACGTTGGCGATGCCCGTGGTGAAGATCAGCAGGAAGCCGTGTTTAACCAGCTTGCCTTCGTATTCAGGGGTGGAGGCGCTCATTTGGCGTGGGGACGGTGGAACCAGCGGCCCAGCGTATGGTCATAGAGATCCACCACCCACTTGAAGGGCGAATAGAGCAGGCGCAGGCGCACGATGGCAACAAACATTTCGGCGGACGCCTTGGAAATATTGAGCTGCGAGCCGCCGATGTCGTGCCAGGTGGTGGGATGTTCGACGATGCGAAACCCGGCGCGGCGGAGTTTAAAGAGCAGGTCAACGTCGAACGCCCAGCGCGTGATGCCGATTTCGGGCAGCACGGCCTGCACCGCCTCGCGGGTGAGGACCTTCGCGCCGCACTGCGTGTCGCGGATCTTCACCTTAAAGAACCAGCGGACAAAGAAATTGAAGATGCGCGACGCGACGCGGCGTTTCAGCGGCTGCGGGGGATGGACGACGGATTCCTTGAACCAACGCGACGCGATGATCGCGCCGGCGTCGCCAATGTTCCGGACGAGGTCATCGAAGGCGTGGGGCGGCGTGGCGCCGTCGGCATCGACGAACCCGATACGCTCGCCGCGCGCGGCGGCGAAGCCAAGCATGATCGCCCCACCCTTCCCGATGGCGCGGGGCTCGACGAGGACGCGGACGGCGGGATGCGCCGCGATTTGCTCGCGGGCGACGCGCTCGGTGCCGTCGCGCGAGCCGTTGACGACGACGATCAGTTCGAAGTCCGCGCCGAGGCGCGGTTCGTAGTAGTCCAGGTAGGCCCGCAGCGTCGGCGGCAGACGCGCCTCCTCGTTGTAGGCGGGGATGACGATGGAGAGTTTCACGGCGCGCGAGTGTAGAGGCGGAGCGTGGTGTTGCCCTGGCCGAAATACGGGATGGTTTCCGCGAGGGTGAAGCGGCGCTCCAGCAGGGCGACCAGTTCCTGCTGATCGGCGACGGCCAGCGGCGCGACGGCGGGGGCGGCGATGCTGAAGGCGTAGTCACTCAGCGCGGCGACGCGGGCGTCGGAGGACGCGAGCTGCTCGTGCAGCATCTCCGCGTTGACCACGCGCAGAGGCTCGGCGCGGTCGCGCGGCCAGTCGGGGTAGTAGCTGAAGACGCCCATTTCCCAGCCGCGCGGGACGCGGAGTCCGGCTTCGACGGCGAGGTAGGTGTCCTGCGTGAGCAACTCTCGCGCGTCGCCTGATCTTTCGCGGACGAGGCGCGCGGCGTCGCGCAACTGGAGGAGCGCGGGCTGTTCGCGCATGCGCCACCATATCCGGTCGCGGCCGACGATCATCCAGGACTGGTTCACCGGGGAGGACAGCGCCGCTGCGCCGCTGAGCAGGAGCGCGAGCCAAAGCGCGGCGCCCGCCATGCGCGGTGCGGCGAGCGCGGGCAGGCGAAACACCGCGGCGGCGAGCAGCGCGGCAAAGATCGGGAAGATCGGGACCTGATAGTCGTCGTACGGGAACGGCGCGGCAGCTTGCACAAGCGCGATGCCGGCGAGTGTGAGCCAGAGCGTGACGACGAAGCAGTCGCGGGGTCCTTCGCCGCGGGCGAGGCCAACGAGACGGAGGACGACCAACCCCACCCCGAGCGCGATGGCGGCGAGATAGGCCTGCGTGACGCGTGAGACAAGGCCGAGCTTGAAGGCCAGCGTGCTGAACAGGCCGCCCGCCTCGCGATAGGCATGGTAGTCCAGCAGGAAGAAGCGGAACGACTCCGGGGCGAGCGCATAGAACAGGCCGAGGAAGATCGCGAGCCCGGTCGCACCGCCGAGGCCGAACGCGATCCACGCGCGGTCGCCGTTTGCCTTGCGGTTGCACAGCAGGCAGAGCCCCACCGTCGCGAGGGCGAGGCCGGTGGTGATGCGCGTGGCGGCTGCGGCGGCAAGCACGAATCCGGCCCAGGCGAACAGGGCGGTAGAGCGCCGCTCCCGCGCCATCACGACGACGAGCAGCCCCTTCGCAAGGAGCAGCGCGCAGAGGGAATAGGTTTTGACGACGGTCGTGAAATAGCTGTGGTAGACGTTGACCGCGATGAGGATGAAGGCGAACAGCGCGGCGGCCTCCTTTCGGCCCGGCGGCGCGATGCGGCCAGCCAGCGCGGCGGCGGCGAGCGCGGCGGCGAGGCCGAGCAGCGCGGTCAGCGCCCGTCCCCCACCCACACCCCACGCGTCGACGAGGGGCTGCGCGAGGGCGTAGACGAGCGGCAGCATCGGGCCCTGCGTGAAGGCGAAATCGCGGAAGGGCAGTTCGCCCTCGCTCACGAGGCGCGCGGCGTAAAGATACCAACCTTCGTCCTGGTTCAGTTCACCCAGGAAGAGATTGGCGAACATGAGCACCAGCCAGGCGGCGAGCGCGAGCAGGGCGATGAGCACTGGCGTGCGTTGCTTCAAGCCGATTCCTTTGCCTCGACGGCCAGTCGCGCCAGAAATTCGCGCAGGATGTCGACGCCTTGCTGGAGGCTGGCGAGTTCGATGAATTCGTCCGCCGTGTGGGCCTGTTTGATGCTGCCCGGGCCGAAGACGGCGACCTCGCGGCAGGAACGCGCGAAGGGACCGGCATCGCTGTACCACCCTGCGCCTTCGGTGCGGCCCGCCGCGCCACGCGCAACGCAACTGGCGGCGAGTCGCTGAACCAACGGCGTGTCGGCTTTCGTCTCGAACGGCGTGCCGTCCTTGATCGGCGTGAGCTGCCAGCCGCTGATGGCGCCGAGCGCCTGCAGGCGGATGAGGCCGGCGCGGATTTCGCCCAGGATCGCGGCGTTGTCCTCGCCGGGCACGGTACGGCGATCCACCTCGATGACGCAGCGGTCGGGCACGATGTTAATGGAGGAGCCGCCGCGGATGAGGCCGATGTTGACGGTGGGCGGGCCGAGCAAGGGGTTGGTGTGTTTGAGACGAGCCTGTTCGATCTCCCGCGCGATGTCATCCATCACGAGCGCCATCGCGCGGACGGCGTTGAGGCCCTGTTCCGGGTTCGATCCGTGCGCGGCGCGGCCCTGCACTTCGATTTCGTACCAGAGCGTGCCTTTGTGCGCGTGGACGATGGCCAGTTCGGTGGGCTCGAGGATGAGCGCTTCGTCGGCGCCGATTTCAAGGTCCACGAGTTGTTCCGCACCGACGTTGCCCTTTTCCTCGCCGACGGCGCCGACGTAGATCACCTGAACGCATGCGGCGGAGAGCGAATCGAGAAGTTCGGCGGACAGCGCCCACAGCGCGGCGGCCATCGGGCCCTTTGTGTCGCATGCGCCGCGGCCATAGAGCCGGCCCTCGCGGACCTGCGGGTCGAACGGCGGGATGGTCATGCCGTGTACCCCCTGGGTGTCGAGATGCGATTCAATCAGCAACGTGCGTTTTGGCTGGTCCGGACCAAAGCGGCCCACGACATTGGGGCGGCCCGGCGTGATTTCGTGCCATTCAACGCGGAAGCCCTTTTGGTTGAGGTACGCGGCGAGAAACTCCGCGAGCGGCTTTTCCGTGCCGATTCGCGGGTCGGACGCCAGCAGCGGATTTACGCTCGGTATCGCGACCAGCTTCTGGAGTAGTTCGATGAGTCCTTGTTCCGCCATAGCACCTCGCTTCGCGCCAGACCATACCGGAAGAACGGGCCGGGTGACAATTCCCGCGATGGGGGAATTCCCGTGGCGTGCCCTCCGGATATACCTCCGCGAATTTACGCGAATAAGCGCGAATTATTCCGGGATATCCTCCCCATCCGCGGTTCACCATTCGTGTCTATTGGTGTGCATTCGTGGTTGTCCCTTCCTCCCCATCCGCGTCATCCGCGAAATCCGCGGTGTTCTTTTCGGAAAATAACCGCTGATTTCACGGATTAGCGCGGATTTATATTTGATATCCGCGGCATCTGCGGTTCCGCTCTTCCAACCGCAGGATTCAGTCGGGGTTGCTCATCTAAAAGGATGCGGATCAGCGCCAGAGGCGTTTGACGGCGCAGGCGGCGGAGGCGCGGGCGGGGCGATGATCCGCGGGGGGTGTGCACCCAACATGGTGATTGAAATGCGGGCGGGGCGCTTGCTATAGGTGTCCCCCGCGCAATTCGAACAGGGCGTTGGAGAGGGCGGACGCCCGCCGTCACACCTGTCCGGGGAATTTGGAGGATTTTGCAGGTGTACCTGAAAGCACTCGAAATCGTTGGCTTTAAGAGTTTTGCGGAAAAGACGCGGCTGGAATTTGAACCCGGCATGACGGCGATTGTCGGCCCGAACGGCTGCGGCAAGAGCAACGTTTCCGACGCGGTGCGGTGGGCGCTGGGCGAGCAAAGCGCGAAGGCGCTGCGCGGCGCGAAGATGGAGGATGTCATCTTCAACGGCACCGACTCGCACAAGCCGCTCGGCATGGCGGAGGTCAGCCTGACGCTGGCGGACTGCGAGCAGGCGCTGGGCACGGAATACCACGAGGTCACGGTCACGCGCCGGGTCTTCCGCAGCGGCGAAGGCCAGTATTTCATCAACCGGGCGCCCTGCCGCCTGAAGGACATCCAGCGCCTGTTCATGGACACGGGCATCGGGACGAATTCCTATTCCCTGATGGAACAGGGCAAGATCGACCGCATCCTGAGCTCGCACCCGGAGGATCGCCGCGCGGTGTTCGAGGAGGCGAGCGGCATCACGAAGTTCAAGGCGGACAAGCGCGAGGCGCTGCGCAAGCTGGAGCAGACGGAGGCGAACCTGCTGCGCCTCGACGACATCATCCGCGAGGTGAAGCGCCAGATCATTTCAATGCAGCGCCAGGCCGGCAAGGCGAAGCGCTACCAGGAATTGCAGACCCAGTTGCGTGCGATCGACCTGTTCGCGACCCGCGAGCGGCTCGACCTGATGGAGACGCAAATCAAGGCGCTCGAGGCGCGGCTCGCGTCCATCACCGAGCAGGACGACGCGGCCCGCACGGACATCGATCAGGTGGAGGCCGAAACCGCGCAGCGGCGGCACGCGCTGGAGCAGGTCGAGCTCTCGATTGCGGGCGCGATGGAGGCGGCAATGTCCGCGCGCACCGAATTGGAGCGCGTGCGCGAGGCGATCCGCCACAGCGAAGAGCGCCGGCAGGAATTGCAGCAGCTTTCCGAACGCGACACGCGCGACGCCGACGAAGCCCGCCAGCGACGCGCCCAGCACGAGCAAACGCTTAACGACCAGCAGGTCCGGCTCACGCGCGCCCAGGCGGATCGCGACCTGGCGGAGCGGGAGCTTACCGAACATGCGCAGCGGCTGACGGACGCGGAGAAGCGCGTCGAGGAAATCGGCCGCATGCTGCACACCTTGCGAACCGAGCAGGTCGAACTCGATTCGCGTGCGGCCCAGCGCCAGAACGAACTCGCGCAACTCGACGCCGAGGAACGCGCGAACATGCTGCGCCGCGAGCGATTGGCGGCGGAACACGCGGAGACGACGCGCGCGCTCGAAATCTTTGAAGGCCGGCAGCAGGACATGGGCAGCCGGCTCGGCGACTTGCGGGGCACCGTGGAATCGACCCGCGATCATCTCGCGCGGCTTGAGGAGCAAAAACACGACAAGGCCAACGCCGCGACGGCGCTGCAAAAGACGCTCGGCGCCCTGAAATCCCAAGCGGCGGCGCGCCAGGCCCAGATCGAATTGTTGGAGGCGAGCGGTCAGCAACACGAAGGTTTCGCGCTGGGCGCCCGGCAACTGCTGAACGCGAACGACGGGCTCCAGGTCGATCGCGCCCGCGTACTCGGGCCGCTCGCGGAGCAGATCCAGATTGATCCGCACTGGCAGCACGCGCTGGAAGCCGCGTTGCGCCCCTGGCTGGACGCGGTCGTCGTGGACGGCGATGCCGCCGCGCTGGCGATCCTGCGCGCGATGGATGAGCAGTCGGCGGGCGCCATACGCCTTCTGTCCACATCCGCGCGACCCGCTTTTCCGCCCCCTGCGGGCCACGCCCGCCTGCTCGACCATGTTCGTGCGCCCGACGCCCTGCGCCCCGCGTTGGAGTGCATCCTGGGCCATGTCTGCATCGCGGAACGCGCGGCGGACATTCCTGACGACCGGCCTGCCGGGCTGGCGTGGGTCACCGCGAGCGGCTTGCTGGTCAACCCCAATGGCACGGCGGAATTGTGGCGGCGCGAGGAGGCGGGATCGAATCCCCTCACCCGCCAGCAGCTCTTGAACGGCTGGCGTGAGGAGTTGGCGCGCCTACAGGCCGACATCCGCCAGCAGGAGGCGGCGCTGGCCGGACTGGCCGGCGAGTCCAACGATCTCGACCAGGCCCTGCGCGCCGCGCGCCAGATGCTGGAGGAGCACCGCCGCCTGCTGAATACGGCGGAGGGCGAAAACCAGGTCATTGCGCAGGAAGCCAAACAGGCGCGCGAACGCGCGGAGACCGTCGCCTGGGAATTGCAGAATATCGAAGCGCAGCACAAGAGCGGGGACGACCGGCGCACCGGCATCCAAAATGGACTCGAAAGCGTGCGCAGCCGCCAGGCCGAGGTCCGCGCGACGCTGAGCGCGAAGACCGAGGAATTGCGCGATGCCGAGCAGCACCGCAACCGTTGCGCGGCGGAAGCCACGGACCGGCGCGTACGCTTCGCCGAGACGCGGCAGGCGGTGCAGAGCCTGACCGATTCCTGCGCGCAACTGGGCGCGCGCGTCCAGGAACTGACCGGGTTGATCGACGAACGTTCACGCGGGATCAGCACCTACCAGGCGCGGCTCGCCGACCTTGAAACCACTCGCGCGGGCGCTGCGGCGCGCGTCGAACCGCTTGAGGCCGATGCGACCCGGCACGGCGCCGTACTGGAGCAACAGAAGGCGCTGCGCGACGAGTCTTCCCGCGCGCTCGCCCAACTCGAAGCCGCCCTTCGCGAGAAGCGCACGCGCATCGAGGAAATCCGCGGACGCAAATCCAGTTGCGAGGTGGAACTCGCCCAGCAACGCGTGCGCCGGCAAAACCAGGTCGAGCGCGTCACGGGCGACTACCGAATCACGATGGACGAGGTGCTCGGCGCGCCTGAGCCGACATGGGAAAACAGCGAGCGGCCGGACCGTGAAGCCCTCGAAATCCAGGTGGCCGAATTGCGTGCGAAACTCGAAGCAATGGGTCCCGTGAACCTCGTCGCCATCGAGGAGCACCGCGAACTGGAGGAACGCTACCAGTTCCTGACGCAGCAGCAGACGGATCTGACGAACTCCAAGGACCAGTTGATGGAGATGATCCGCGAGATCAACAAGACGACCACGGAAATGTTCGCGGACACGTTCGCGAAGGTGAATGCGAACTTCCAGGAGATGTTCACCAAGCTGTTCGGCGGCGGCTCGGCCAAGCTCGTGCTGGTGGACGAGGGCGACGTGCTGGAGTCCGGCATTGAGATCATCGCGCGGCCACCGGGCAAGAAGCTCCAGACGGTGTCGCTGCTCTCGGGCGGCGAACGCACGATGACGGCGGTCGCGCTGCTCTTCTCGCTCTACCTCGTGAAACCCAGCCCCTTCTGCCTGCTCGACGAGTTGGACGCGGCGCTGGACGACGCGAACATCGGCCGCTTCGTGAAAACGGTGACCGGCTTTCTCGAGCGCTCGCAGTTCATCGTCATCACGCACAACCGCCAGACCATCGCGGCGGCGCGCATGCTGTACGGCGTAACGATGGAGAAGCAGGGCGTCTCCAAGATCGTATCGGTTAAATTTTCCGAGCACGAAAGCCGCGAGGACCGGCACCCGCCCCAGCCCACCGACACCCCGGCGCGGACCCCGGCGGATGCATGATTCTCGCTTGCCTTTTTTTCGCGGCTTGTTACGTTTCGATTCTCTTTGCGGGAGTAGCTCAGTGGTAGAGCGTCACGTTGCCAACGTGAATGTCGTGGGTTCAAATCCCATCTCCCGCTCCACTTTTTCCCGGCACGAAGCTCCTGTGCGGCACGGAGGATTCCGGACGACATGAAACGACACGTTTTCGCCGCGATGATTTTCGCCACGCTCCTCACGGGCACGATTCAAGCCCAGCAGGATCTCTCGCAGGACCAGGTGGCCGCCTACGTAGCCGTGGTCAAAGCCGACCTCGCACGCGACGCGGGTTCCGTGGCCGAGGCGCGCCGCCATTACCAGGAGGCGGCGGACCTCTACACCGCCATCGCGAAAAAAGACCCCGCCTGGCACCCCGACATCGTCGAGTTCCGGCTCTCCTATTGCCAATCGCAACTGGAAGCCCTGCGCGGTCGCGCGGAAGGCGTTCGACCGCCGGACACCGCGGACGGGCAGGAACCCGGGCGGCCGGACCCCGCGACGGCGGAGGCCATGCAGCGCCTCGTGCTGCTGGAGGAAGAAAACAAGGAGCTGCACGAACAGGCGATCACCATGGAGACGGAGCTCGCGGCACTGTCGAACCGCCTCCAACAGGCGATCAATGACGCGCAAAAGACCGACCCGGCGCCCGAGAGCAAATCCAAGTCCCGCGAGACCGAAAAGCTGCGCAAGGAAATCCAGGCCGGCGAGGATGCCCGGGCGGAACTTTTAAAGGAACGGGACGCGCTACAGAAGGAAATCGCACGCATCACCGCCGCCGGCTCCCGCTCCACCGAGGAAGTCAAAGCCGACCTGGCGCGCATGCGCGAGCAATTGGAAGCCTCCGCCCGGGAACTGGACGCGACTCGCGAGGCCGCGCTCAAGCTGCTGCAACCCGGCGGCGACGCCCAGCCCTGAAGTTCCACCCGCACTCAACGCTTCGCAGCCGGCGGTGTCTGACCGCTTATCCGGGTGCCCATCAAACTTGACGCTGTTCGCGCAAATACCTACCTTTCCCCGCCTTGTTGCGGTCCAAACAATCAACCACATCCGCCTCTTCGCATCTCATTATGAGCAAAAGTCTTGAAGAAAAAATCGAGGGGGCGCTGCTGCCCGACGACCAGGCGAGGGCCGACTTTTTTGACCGCGCCACGGGGCCATTCTTCCGACGCGTCGACAGGTGGGCCTTCTGGTTCACTTTCCTCGTATCGTTCGGCGTCTACTTTTACACCAATGCGCCCACCGTCACGCTGGAGGACTCGGGCGAACTCGCGGTCGCTTCCGATTATCTCGGCGTGCCTCACCCGCCCGGCTATCCGATCTGGACGCTGGTCACGTGGTTCTTCCAGTGGATTTTCCACTGGGTCCGCTATTACGGGCAACCCGACGGCAACCTTACACTGGTCCTGCGTTCGCTGAAGGATGTGGTCGACGGCACGGGCTTCCAGGGACACCCCAACCCGGCATGGTCCGTCGGCTTGTGCTCCGGCTTCTTCAGTGCGTTGGCGGCGGCTTTTACGGCGCAACTCATCAGCCGATCCGGCGGCGATCTGCTGCGCGGCATGATCAAGACCACCGAGCTGCTGGGCGTGCGCCAGGAAAGCCTGATCAGTTGGGTGGCCGGCGTCACCGGAGGCCTGCTTTTCGCGTTCAGCCCCGTGCTGTGGTCGCAGGCCACGATCGTTGAAGTGTACGGCATGAACGCCTTCTTCATGGCGCTCATCATGCTGCTGGTCTACCGCTGGATGTGCCGACCGGGCGAGAATCATACGCTCTACATCGCGGCGTTCCTGTTCGGACTCGGCCTGACCAATCACCAGGCGCTGTTGTTCATGGCGCCGGCGCTGTTGGCCGCGATCGCCCTGCGCGACCGCATCCTCTTCCGCGACACCATCGCCGGCGCATTCTGGCTGCTCGCCGCGGCGTTGTTTGGGCTGGCCTACAAAACAGGCGCGGTGACCTCCCCGGAGGCGATCAAAAACAAGCAGATGCTGATCGTTGTCGGCATGTTGTTCCTCGCATCCCCGATCGCGCTATTCCTCATCGAACGCAAGCTGCTGACGGCATGGAAGCGGATGCTGATCCTCGTCGCGGCGGCCGGCCTGGGCCTGTCCTTCTACGCCTATCTCCCCTTTGCGTCCGAACAGAATCCCCCGATGAACTGGGGCTATCCCCGCACGCCCGAGGGCTTCATCCACGCCGTCTCACGCGGCCAGTACGAAAAAATTGATCCCGCAGCGAACTTCCGCGACGCCATCGCGCGCCCGGGCTATTTCGCCAAAATGCTAGAGGACGTCATTGTAGACCCCATCGGCTACGTCTCGGTCGTCGCCCAGTTTTCCTGGGGTATCTCCCTGTTCGCCCTGTTCGCCCTCGTCGCGATCCCTGCCCTGTTGATCTATCACCGGCTGCGACGAGAGGCCGAACACCGGGATGCGCTGACCAGGACGGCGGGATTGTGGTTCGCGGCCCTCGCCGCGCTGTCGTTCATCCCCCTGCTCTTCGTCGCCCTGTTCACCCTGGCGTTTCCGATACCCGCCCCGTTTATCGTCGTGCTGTGCGGCATACCCATCTGCGTGATCCTGATCTCGATCCACCGCTGGTTCGACGAGGACAAACTTGGGAGCGGCGTGCGCTGGCTCATCGTCACCTTCGTCGCCTTCCACTCGCTGACGGTGATCTTCCTGATTTTCCAGTGGCCGAAACTGGACGTCCAGACGCTCTTCATCGGCCGCGTGCAATACATCCAATCGCACGCGATCTGGGCGATGTGGATCAGCTACGGCATCCTCTTCGCCATCGCGATCCTTGCGACCGTCCTGCGCGGCAACCGTGCGGCGTTGTATGGCGCGTGCGCGCTGGCCTTCGCGCTCTCCAGCGTGCCCCTGCTGAAGAATGCCTACGATGACAAATTCATCCAACTCGTCGGTGGCGCGGAACAGAACGGCCACGATTTCGGCTGGCAATTCGGCGCGTGGCAGCTCGAAGGCGCCCACGCGATCCTCGCGGAAATCCCCGAGCACGAGCGCGCCGCGTTTCCGAATCCGGACTATCCGCCGCGCATGACGACCAACGCGATCTTCTTCGGCGGCACCGACCCGGGTCGGTTCGTGCCCACCTACATGATCTATTCCGCGCACTATCGTTCGGACGTCTATCTCATCACCCAGAACGCGCTCGCCGACAATACGTACATGAACGTGATGCGCGACCTCTACGGCGACCGCATCTACATCCCCTCGCAGCAGGACAGCAACATGGCGTTCCAGCAGTACGTCGAGGACGTGCGCGCGGGCCGCATCCAGGCCGGCGCCGACGTCTCCTTCGAGGGCGGCCGCGTCAGTGTGCAGGGTGTGCAGGGCGTGATGACCATCAACGGCCTGCTCGCGCGCCGCATCTTCGACGTGAACAAACACCTCCACGACTTCTATGTCGAGGAAAGCTACGTCATCCCCTGGATGTACCCCTACCTCACCCCGCACGGCCTGATCATGAAGATCAACACCGAGCCGGTGCCGGAAATCTCGCCCGAAATGGTCAAGAACGACCGCGAGTTCTGGGACTGGTACGTGGCGCGCCTCACGGCCAACCCGAAATTCCTGCGCGATGTCGTTGCCCGGAAGACCTTCTCGAAACTGCGCAGCGCGATCGCCGGCCTCTACGCCTATCGCCGGTTGTTCGACGAGGCGGAATACGCCTTCGAGCAGGCGATCAAACTCTACCCGCTCAGTCCCGAAGCCAACTTCCGGCTCGCCGACATCGAAATGCAGCAGTTCCGTTTCAGCAAGGCGCGCGAGGTCATCGAGACCTTCCTGAAGGAAGACCCGGGCAACGACCGCGTCGGGGAATTCCTCGTGCAGATTCGCCAGTTGGAGGCGCTCGACAACCGCCGCCGCGAATTGGAGCCGCAGATGGCACAGGGCGCGGATATCAATCTCGCGATGGAACTCGCCGAAGTTTATCGCAGCATGAACATCATGCACCTCTTCGAAAACCTGACGATGAACATCATCCGCCAGGAACACCTGCCGCCCGCGATCATCCTGCGCATCGCGGAGATGTACGCGCAGACCCAGCGCGGCGACCTGCTCGCCATCGCGCTGGAAGCCTACCTGCGGAAGGAACCGTCCAACCCGCGCATCTGGTTTGACCTCGCCGGTGTGCAGGCCCAGTTGCAGCGCGGGCCGGACGCGGTGCGCACTCTGCGGCGCGCCATCGAACTCGGCGGCGAAGCCGTGCGGGACATGGCCCGCAAGGACCCGCGTTTCAACCCGATCCGCGAGTCGCCCGAATTCCGCGCGCTGATCCCGCCGGTCCAAAGCCGGCTCGACCTGCCGCTGAATATAAATCTGCCCGGCCTGTGATGGGGGCGTTTGGGCGCATAACAGGCTTGGCGCGCATCTCGATGAATTCATCGAGCGCACCGCCGCCGCTTTCCCGCCCATGGCGCCCCTGGGAAAAGGCGGTTCTCGCATTGATCGTCCTGATCGCCGTCGGACTTCGCATCCTTCTTGGGCTGGATGCCCCCACACCCATCGGCTACGTCTATGATTTCTATCATGAGCCGATGATCAGCTATTACCAGACCGGCGCGCTCCCCGAAGCGGACGACTGCTGGCAGTGTTACCATCCGCCCGTGTACACGCTCATCGGCAGCGCCATCATGAAGCTGACCGTGCTGTTCGGTTCGCACGACTTGGGCCGCGCGCTCTGGTGGATCGCCTTCTTCTCCGTCCCGGTATCCCTGGTTTTCCTCGGGGCAACCTACTCAATCATCCGCAACTTCATCCGCCATCCCTCCGTCCTGCTCCCCATGATGGCCCTGCTGGCCTCCCTGCCTGTCGTGTTCATCAGTTCATTCTCCATCGAGTCCGATCTGCTGTGCGCGACCTTCGCACTGTGCGCGCTGGCGCTCTATTTTCGGTATCGGCGTGACCCCGCATGGGGAATTCCGCTCGTGGCGATGGGCGTTCTCGCCGGGCTGGCGCTGGGAACCAAATACTCCGGGCTCATCATCGTCGCGGTGCTCGGCGCCATGCTCTGCTGGGATGTGCTTCGCGACCGCGCCTGGCGGCGGATCGCCCACGCCGCCGTTTTCGCCGCCCTGACGCTCGTCGTCGGCGGCTGGCATTACGCGGAGAACGTCGCGGAATACGGCACGCCCATTGTGGGCAACGAGGCGTGGGACAACCTGGAAGGGGACAGATTGTATCTCGACCACTATGAGTTCCTTGAATTGCGCGGTGAGGAGTTCATCGACCTGATGCGTGAGGATTCGCCCAAACTCACGCTGCGGGAATTTCCGGCCTATAATGAAAACGTGCCCACCAGCCTCTATGGCCAGATTTGGACGGATGGCAGCATTTTTTCCAATCCGTGGCGGCACGGGCTCGCGAAGGGGTTGTATCCCCGGAAGGACAAGCCCATCGCCCTGGTTGTCGCCCTGCTGCTCGCGGGGCTGATCACGCTGCCGCTGGCCGCCATCGGCCTCTGGGTCGCGTTCCGGCGCTGGCCCGTGCACATGCCCCTCCTGCTCCTGGCCGCCTTAACGCTGGGGCTCTATGTCCGCTGGTTTCTTTCCCATCCCATCTGGATGCTGAAAACGAAATACCTCTTCGTCCTCGTCCCGGTCGCCCTGCTCTTTTGTGCGCATGGACTCAATTGCCTGCGCCGCCGTTTTCCGCGCATCCAGACGGCAGCCACGCTGGCCGTGTACGCACTGGCGCTGCTTGCCAACGCCTACTGCTTCATCTTCGCGGTCTCGTAAAGCCGGCGGGTTGAGATTTGTCGGCGGGCGCGCATTTGCTACGCTGCCGTCCACATGTCCACTCACCGCGCCACGCTTCGATGGATTGCCCTGCTGTTCCCGATCTCCATGGCGGTTGCCCTGGTGCTCGGCCCGGGCTGGGCCGCCCCGTGGGATTTGTTCCTGCCGGAGCAGCGCGGCATCTTGGAAATCCGCGCGTGGCGCGTGCTGCTGGGCGCGGTCAGCGGCGCATCGCTCGCCGCGGCGGGCGTCGTGCTTCAAGCCATTCTGCGCAATCCGCTCGCGGAACCGTACATCCTCGGCGTGTCCGCGGGCGCGGGCGTCGGCGCGGCGTCGGCAATCGTCTGGGGCGGCCTGGCGCTGGGCGCGCTGGTTCTGCCGATGGGTGGCTTCGCGGGCGGCCTGATCAGCCTCTTCGCGGTGTACCTGCTCGCGCGCGTGGATACGCGCACGGCGCCGCACACGCTCATCCTCGCCGGCGTGGCCTGGGGGGCGCTGTGCAGCAGCATCCTGATGTTCTTCGTCTCGCGCTCCACCGCGGAGGGCCTGCACGCCGTCTCGTGGTGGTTCCTCGGCGACCTGCAGGTGTATGACCCCGGCCTCGTCCTCACCGTGGCGCTGCTGAACGCCTGCGCGCTGGCCGCCATCCTGCTGCGCGCGCGCACGCTCGACGCGTTAACGCTGGGCGATGAACTCGCAACGCACCTCGGTGTGTCGGCGGAACGCAGCAAAATTCTCCTGCTCGCGCTCGCCACCCTGCTGGCCTCCGCGAGCGTCAGCGCGTGCGGCCTCATCGCTTTCGTCGGCCTGGTCATTCCGCACATCGCGCGCGCCCTCGCCGGTCCCAGCCACCGACGCCTGCTCCCCGCCGCCATCCTGCTGGGCGCCGCCTTCCTCGCCCTCGTCGACGGACTGGGACGCACGCTGTTTTATCCGGTGGAAGTGCCGGTCGGCATCTTCACCGCGCTGATCGGCGCGCCGTTCTTCCTCGCGCTGCTGCGCAAGAAGCGACGCGACATGTGGGGATATGCGCCATGACGCCGGCAGCCCGCCCGCTTTCCGCCGTTCGCGTCACCACGGGCTACCGGCGCGTGCCGGTGGTGCACGAGGTCTCCATCACCGCGGCGCCCGGCGAGGTGCTCGGGCTGATCGGCCCAAACGGCGCGGGCAAGACCACGCTGCTGCGCCTGTTGAGCGGCGTCCATGAACCGTGGGCGGGTCGCATCCTGCTCGGCGATGAACCGCTGGAGGCGCTCACCCCGCGCGAACGCGCGCGCCAGGTCGCCTTCGTGCCGCAGGGCGTTAACATCCCGGTGCCGTTCACCGTCGCCGACATCGTCGCCATGGGCCGCCTGCCCTACCTCGGCGGCTGGGCGCCGCTCACGGCGGAGGATGAAATCGCGGTCGCGTCCGCGCTGGAGCAGGTGGGTCTCGCGGGAAAAGCCGATACGTCGATCCACGCGCTAAGCGCTGGCGAACAACAACGCGCCCTGCTCGCCCTCGCCCTCGCGCAACAACCGCGTGTCCTGCTGTTGGATGAACCGACGGCGCACCTGGACCTGCACCACGCGTGGAATCTCATGCAACTCGTGCGCGACCTCGCCCGCGCGCAGCAGCTCGTCGTCGTTCTCTCCACCCACGACCTCTCCCTCGCCGCGTCCACCTGCACGCGGCTCGCCCTCATCGAGAAGGGAAAACTCACCGCTGAAGGCGGACGCGAGGACGTGCTGCGAGCGGAGCGCCTGACGGAGGCCTACGGCCATCCCCTCGCCGTCACCGTGGCGAATGATCGTTGGTGGGTGCATCCGGCGTGAGGCATTGCCAATTGCCAATTTCCAATTGTCAATTGGGGAGATTAGAGCGCTCGTTATTTTTCGTTCGCAATTGGCAATTGGCAATGCTCACAGCCAGCCAAAATGCAGCGCCGCGCGGTAGAGCGCGTGGTTGACGGCGAGCGCGTAAAGCGCCGCGAAAACATCGTCGATCACGATGCCGACGCCGCCTTTCAGGCGCTGGAGGCCGTTTGCGGGCCAGAATTTCGCGATGTCGAAAAAGCGGTTCGTTACAAAGGCCACGGCCATCACGACGAGCCCGTGCGGGTGGTCCCAGACCGGCAGGCCGATCATGCAAATCGGGAACGTGAGGTATTCATCCGCCACGCACGGCTTCGGGTCCTTGTTCTTCAGCTTGTCCTCGACGGCCTGGCTCAGCGGGATCGCGAGCAGCGTGAGCGCGATTGCCCACGCGATCTGGCCGGGCACGCCGAAGTGGGAGTTGATGGCCCACACCAGCGGAAGGCCGAGAAGGCACCCCACGGTGCCAGGCGCGAACGGACTGTAACCGAGGCCAAAACCCGTGCCGGCCCATTCGAGGAATCGCTTCATCGTTCGCCTCCCAGTTGAAATTCGTATTCCAGCGTATCCTGCCGGGGCCGAACCCACAGGCGCAACTCGCGCTGCGGCGCAAGCGCGTCGATCCAGGCCTTCGCCTCGTTCAGGCGCTGGCGCATCGGCTGCGATTCGCGCGGATTTTCGACCAGCAGCTTCAAGGACCACGCGGTGATGGCGAGACGGATCAGCTTTGCCCCGTCATCAAGGTCCATCCACAAATAGCCCAGCGCACCCTGATCGCGCATCCGCCGCATGCCGTCCGCCAGCACCCCGTCGCCCGGGGCCGTCTGCCCGCGTTCACGCAGGAGCTTGGCAAGCACATCGACATTGCTCGAAAAAACCATCGACTGAGTGAACGACGCATAAGCCAGTCGCTCGCGCGCCTCCAGCGAAGCGTACGCGGATCGTCCGGTGGACTCGATGGCGAACACCCGCTGCGTGCCCACCAAAACAGGTTGCGGCACAAGCCCCCACGGGGCGATCGCGTTGAGGCGGTCAAACGCGGCATGGATTCCGCGTTGCGCGCCGGCCGGGTCGGGCGTCGAATAGGCCGCGAGCAGGCTCGGCAACCGCACCGCCATGAAGCGACCGCTGTACGGTCCGCCGACCAGTGCGAAGGCCGCCGCGCCGGGTTCGTCGCCCTGCAGCAACGCGGCCACCTCGCGGCCAATGGGATTATCCGCGGCGGCCGCCAGCCAGGCGTGCGCGAGGCTGCGATCGAGCACCAGCGCCGCCGCCGGATGGCCGGCCAGCAGGCTGGAGAACTCATCCAAACTGCCGAGCGGCGGAGACGGCCGCGATTCAACCGGCACACCGGCCACCGTAATCGTGCCATCCAGACCCCCATCGTTCCTGAAATCCAGCGTGTAGCGAATGGGCGGTCCCCAGCCCGCCTCGGCGGGCAGCCGCACCCAGCCGCGATCCAGCGCGTCGTCCGCGGAGACGGGCGCGAGCGACCCCATGCTCGCAAGCGAACTGAAGTATCCGTCGTAACAGGCGAGAATGTCTTCGATGCCGAGCGTGTCGACGGCCATGCAGCCGACGAGCATGCCCTCCACCAGGGCGAAGGTGACGCGCTCACCATTATTGAGCCCCTTCGGCGTCCACACCCAAACGCTCCAGCCGTTGCGGGAGGCGGCGCGCCGCAGCGTCGGGTCCTTGATCGATTTGAGCGCCCAGCGGAAGCGCTGGCTCTGTCCCCCCAGCCACGCGCTGAACACCCAAGCCGGGCGACCGGTCATCCGCATCTCGGGAACGTACGCGAGATAAACGTCGTCGCGCGCAATCCGCTGGAGAAATTTATGCGTATCCGCGCTGTCGGCGAGTTCCCGCCATTCGGACACCTCGATGCCCAGCGCGCCCGCGACGCTCGCCAGCAACGGGTGCGCCGAAATCGCGTCCCAGCGCCCCGCCAGGTTGTAATGCGCGGTCACCCAAGTCGCGCCCACCGGAATGGCGCGAAGCGGTGCGCGCGGGTCGCGCGGCACATGCAGGGACCACCAAACCGTGGCGACCACGGAGAGGACGAAGAGCGCCCAGAAAAGTAGCGGTCGCCGCTTCATGCCTTGAGTGAACCCACCCACTCGCCCACGGAGCCGAGTTTTTCCCGCGCGAGAAAATCGCGGATGCCCGCCGCCACGCGCAACGCGGTGTCCGGGTTGGTGAAGCTCGCGGTGCCGACCGCCACCGCCCGTGCGCCAACCAGGAGGAATTCCAAGGCGTCCTCCGCTGACGTGATGCCGCCCATGCCAATCACGGGAATCTTGACGGCCTTCGCCGCGAGCCAGACGAGGCGAAGCGCAATTGGTTTGATCGCGGGGCCGGTCAACCCGCCCGTTTTGTTCGCCAGCACCGGCGTGCGGGTCTTCAAATCCACGCCCATCGCGGGGAACGAGTTGATCAGCGAAATCGCGTTTGCCCCGCAGGCCTCCGCGCACCGCGCATACTCCGCGATGTCGCTCACATTCGGCGCGAGCTTGGGAATCACGGGGAGCTTCGTGGCCCCGCGAACGGATTTCACCACGCGTTCGAACATGCAAAGGTCCGTTCCGAACAGCGCGCTGCCCTCCTTGATGTTCGGGCAGGATACATTGATTTCGAGACCGGCGATGCCCGGCACTTCGTCGAAGCGCGCCGCGACCTCGGTGTATTCCTCAATCGTCCTGCCCCAAATGTTCACAATCACCGGCACGTCGTACCCGCGGAGGAACGGCATGTATTCGCTGACGAATCCGTCCACGCCGGGACCGGGCAGGCCGATGGCGTTCAGCAGGCCGCTCGCCACCTCCGCCGTGCGCGGCGTCGGGTTCCCCTTCGTCGGGTTGAGGCAAATGCCCTTCACGACAATTGCGCCGAGCTGGTTGAGATCCACCAACTCCGCGTATTCCGGCCCGTACCCAAACGTGCCCGACGCGGTCATCACCGGATTTTTCATCCGGATGCCGCCGATATCCACGCAACAATCGGGGTTCACGCGAGCTCCTCCCACAACACATCGCGGGCATTGAAGACGGGGCCTTCGCGGCAGGCGCGTGCCCAGGTCCAGCCGTCGCCGTCCCTCACCTTGAGGACGCACGTGAGGCATGCGCCGACGCCGCAGCCCATGTTGTTGTCGGCGGAGGTCCACGCGGTCCAGCCTTCCTGCAACGCGCGCGCGGCGACGGCTTTCAACATGCCGCCGGGTCCGCAGACGAAAAGTTCGGGTTTGAGGTCACCGCCCTCCGCGCGCCACCAGTCGTCCAGCGCATCAGTAACGATGCCGCGACGGCCGAGCGAACCGTCCTCGGTGGTCACATGCACGGTCCACCCGAGCGCCTCGAAATCGGACACGCAGAGGATGTCCTTCGCGGCGCGCCCCCCGAAAAACGCGACGCCCTTCACCGGCGACGTGCGGGCGGTGAGGTAGAGCGCGGCCATGCCGTAGCCGCCGGCGACGATGACGGGATAGGCACCGGGCTGCGGCGCGGGGAACCCATGGCCAAGCGGGCCGAGGATGCTCAGGGTCTCGCCGGCCTTGAGGTACTGGAGGGTGCGGGTGCCTTTGCCCACATCCTTATAGAGAATCGCCAGCGTGTCGCCGTCCGCCCGGAATACGCTGAAGGGGCGGCGCAGCACGCACTCGTCGAGGTGCGGCACCTTGACGTGGATAAACTGGCCGGGTTGGACCCGCGGCGCGACGCCGGGCGCGCGCATGCGCAGGAGATTGTAGCCGCCGTGGATGGGCTGATGATCGAGGACGATGGCTTGTTCGAGCTTCATGAAATGGGGGCTGAATCTCGCCTGTTTGGGCGGTCGGGTCAAGTAGCCGCGCGCGCGGATTGAAAATGTTCGTAGCCGCGCGCCTGCAATTCGCGATCCGGCGCGCCGGGCGTGCGCAGGCGAATGCGGCCGACGTGGGGGGTGATGGCGCCAAACGCGGTGACGCGCGTCGCGAAGGCACGCGGCCATGCCTTCAAAAACGCGGGCACCTTGCGCCGCGGCACGGTGAAGAGCAGTTCAAAATCCTCCCCGTCCTCCAGCGCGTGTTCAAGTGGCGTACGCCCATCGCGCGACCGCCGCGCCGCCGCGGAAACGGGTATGCGCAGGGGATCAAGATCGGCGCCGACACCGCTCGCGGTCACGAGATGGCGGAGGTCCGTTGCGAGCCCATCGCTGATATCGATCGCGGCACGCGACCAACCGCCCGCCAGCAACCAGCGCCCTTCACGCACGCGCGGGTCGAATCGGAGATGTCGGCCCGTGAAGCTGCCGCCCAATTCGCCGGTCACAAACAGGATGTCGCCGGCGCGGGCGCCCGAGCGCAACAAGGCGCGGCCCGCGGGCAATTCGCCAATTCCGAACACATGCAAGGCGAGTTGGTTGGCGCGGACGGTTTCCCCACCGACGAGGGTCACGCCGTGCGCTTCGGCGATGGTACGCAGGCCGCGATAGAGGTCCCGTATGCGCGCCACCGGCGTCGAATCGGGCGC
Organism: Kiritimatiellia bacterium; assembly: GCA_035327585.1. Classification (GTDB taxonomy): domain Bacteria; phylum Verrucomicrobiota; class Kiritimatiellia; order CAIVKH01; family CAIVKH01; genus JAMLJG01. The sequence goes on from DAOLDD010000001.1 coordinate 201,250, forward strand.
GGCGAGGCTGACGAGGAGGTGGCGCGGCTCGGCGCCCATCGCGGCAAAATCGCTGAGTACGCGGCCGACCGCTTTGCGGCCGGCGGCGCGCGGCGAGGCTTCCGGGTGAAAATGCACGCCCTCCACCACCGCATCGCACTTCAACACCAAATCCCGGCCGCGCGCGGCGCGCACCACCGCTGCATCGTCGCCCGGCCCCACGCAGACACTGCGCGGCATCGGCAGTCCCGAGGTCAGGAGCCGGATCAGGGCGCGCTCGCCCAGCGTGGACAAGGTTGGCATGGATTTTTTCATTTGATCGTCAACAGGATGGCGGTGGTGATGGCGTTAAAACTCGCGTGCATGACAATCGGCACCAGCACCGACCCGCTGAGGATGTAGCCGACCCCCAGCGCCAGGGAAAGCGCGAACAGCGTCGCGAAGGACGGCAGATGCCCGTGGATGATCGCGAAGAGGAAGGACGTCACGAGCATCGCGGTCCACGTGCCGTAGCGACGCGCCATCACCGGCAGCAGCAGGCCGCGAAACAGGACTTCCTCAAACAGCGGCGCGAGGCCCACAGCCAGTACGACAAAGTAGATCCGCATCCAGCGCTGCGGCTCGTCGGCGATGGCGAACGCGACCTCCTGGAGCGAGGGTTGATGCCCGAGGAGATGCAGCACGAGATGAAAGAGCAGCGTCAACACCAGCAGCGCGGGCAGCGCGCCGAGCAACGCCACGACGCCCTTCAGCACGTCGTAGGGGACGCTGAGGAGTTCGACGCCGAAGCCGTCGCGAATGGATCGTCGCCGCCGGACCAACAGCACGGCGACGGTAAACAGCCCGGCCACGTGGAACAGGCAGCTCTGGAGCAGAACCAGGCTGGACGCCGGATTCAGCGACCAATCCGCTGTCCAGCGCAACCACGGTCCGCGCAGGAACAATGCGCCGACGAACCCCGCGCCCAGCACCAGCAGCACCGCCCGGATATCGCGGCCTTCCCACGGCCACTCCAACAGGCGGTTCAAGGCGGGACGAAGCGGAAACGGGCGGCGACGCAACCGGATGAAGGCGACGAGATTGATGATCAGGCCCACCAGCACCAACGCGCCATAGATCGAACCGATCAGGCCCGCGCGCTGAAGCAGGTCGTATTCGAGCGGCGTGAGACCGGCGGCTTCGGCTTGGGCCAGGATCAGCATGTCCCGGTTCAACTCGCGCCGGATTCCAACGTTTCGCGAATCACGTAGATGGGTTTGTCCTGCGCCTCGTGGTAGGTGCGGATTTGCATCTCCGCGAGCAGGCCCATGCTGATGAACTGCATGCAAAACGCCAGCAGCATCAACGGCGTGATCACCCAGAAGGGACGTTTGAGCAGGAACGGATCGAACAGGTGGAACAGCCGGTCGCCCGCGAGCATCGCGAGCATCACCGCCGCGAGGCCGCCGCAGACCAGCCCGATGCGGCCAAACACCTGGATGGGCCGCGTGCTGTATTGCAGTAGAAATTTGACGGTCATCAGGTCGAGCACGACCCGGAACGTACGCGAAATGCCGTATTTCGACGTGCCGAACTGGCGGGCATGATGCGTCACGACCACCTCGTCGATGCTGCCCCCCACCCAACTCGCCAGGGCGGGGATGAAGCGGTGCATCTCGCCATACAGGTGCACGTTCTTGATCACATCACGGCGATACGCCTTCAGCGTGCAGCCGTAGTCGTGCAGCGCAACACCGGTCATTTTGCTGATCAGGCCATTCGCGATGATGGACGGCAGGCGCCGGTTGATGAATGTATCCTTCCGGTCCTTGCGCCAGCCGCTGACGACGTCGTAGCCGGCGTCGATCCGCTCCAGCAGTTTGGGAATGTCCGCCGGGTCGTTCTGCAGGTCGGCGTCGAGCGTGACCACCACGTCGCCCCGTGCGGCATGGAAGCCCGCGCTCATCGCGGCGGTCTGTCCAAAATTGCGGCGGAACCGGATGGCGCGCAGGTGCGGGATGCGCTTCGCATTAGCGGCGAGCAACGACCAGGTCCGATCGCTGCTCCCATCGTCCACGAGGATGATTTCGTAGGAGCGATCAAGTCGCGACAGCGAGGCGTGAAGCTTGTCGCAAAGAAGATCGACGCTCTCCTCCTCGTTGTAGACGGGGATGACGACGGACACGGCGGGCGGCGGGGCGTTCTGCATGCGGGGATAATGCGGATTGCCCCCCGGCGAGGCAATCCCGAAGGCTGGACGACCGGCGGGACTTGAGCGCGGGCCCCGATTGCGCTATGTATATCCCCAGCGAGGCGAATCTCCGCCTCATGAAAGAGGATGATCGTCATGAGAACGTTTCGTTTGTTGCTGGCTCTGGCCGGAGTTTCCATTGCACTTTTGTCCGTCGGGTGCGCGTCGCCCGGCGTGAAGCACGCCTACAAGGGGGAACGCCAGGACCCCGCCGAACTCGCCGTCGTGCTCGGCACCACGCAGCAGACCTACAACGTATTCAGCCCGTCCCGCGAACGCATTACGATCTCGCGCGTGGATGACCGCAGCACGATTCCCTGGTACTCGCCCTCCGCCTTCCCCACCGCGGTCTACGTGCAGCCCGGCCGACGCAAACTGGACATCCAATATGAACACGTCCACGGCGTGGCGAACGGCTCGGTCTGGGTGCAGGCGCACACCAATCGCACCTATCAGATCAAGGTCATGAATCCGGAAAAACGAACACAGCGCGTCTTTTTTGTCATTGAGGACATCACCGCGCAAACCCTCGTCGGCGGCTTGGAAAATGCGCCGGACGCGGGCGGCGCGCCCCCCGTGGAAGCGCCCGCGGCGGAATAACGCTTTGACCGGCCGCCAGGCTCTCCGCCCTCACCCCAGCCCTCTCTCCCGGGGAGAGGGGGGACTGCTCACAACAGATTGTAGCGGCCCGGTGCGATGATTCCATTTGGATCAAGCGCTTGCTTGATCAAACGCGCCGTCTCCCAGAAGGGATCGCCGGCTTTCACGACGCGATTCATCTGGTGCACGCCGACGCGATAGGGCCGGTAGCCCTGCCCGGCATACGAATCCAGAATTTCCTCCGCGAATGCGTGCGCCGCTTGCACGCGTTCCGGCTGGTCGCGGCGGAAGGAGACGGAAAGGACCAGTTCCAGGCAACGCTCGTCCAGGATGTTCAGCGTCATCGCGGGATCCAGTCCGTGGGCAGCCGCGCGGCGCTCCGCCTCCGCCACGATAGTCGCCGCGATCGACCCGTCCAATGGGAATAGCGGCAGGACATAAAGGTATCCCGCGTCGCTTTGGTCCGGGTTGATGCCCGCGGCCTCCGGCGGCTCCAGACCGGCGCCCCAATACAGGGCTTTCAACGGATCGTCGGTCGGAACGCCTTGGGAAAGGGCATAGACGGGACGCACGGCGCGAAGGACCGCCTGCTTGCGACGGATGGCGGGAAGCGCGCGCAGCCGGTGCAGCATCTTCTCCGCGCGCGCGAACCGGGCATCGTCAAGCATATCCACCCGCGCGATGCCGCGCAATGCGGCCCGGATGGCGCGCACCGCATGGCGGACCTGATCCGCATCGCCCGCGACGCTGGCGACGGCGCTCCAGGGGCCGAAGCCCTCCGCAGCGAGAATATCCTCCGCCGCCTGGCGCGTGCGCCCCGGACCAAGTTGCTGGTACACCAACGGGGCCAGGGTCGCGAACGAGCGGTGGCGGTTTCCAATATGCGTGACCATCCGGATGATATCGCGTCGACGCAACTCCGCGAACGCGTCGACGAGATGTGGCAGCCGCTCCGGCCGGTCGATTTTCGCAATAGCGGAACAGCGGCAGGGATGACGGGGCAGCAATTCGATGCCCGCCGCGGTGACGATGCCGAAATTCGATTGGTGGAACAGGCCGTCGAGGCCCGGCCCGATACCGTGTTTGTAAAGGTGCGTCAGCGGCGTTCGCGTTTCGTCGCCAAATCCCGTTCGCAGCAGTGTGCCGTTGCCCAGCACGACTTCGAGGCCGGAAAGTGTGCCTGCACGGCTCGCGAAATAACCAATGCCGCGTTCCAACGCGTTGCCCAGGAGGCTCGTGCCGCACCCGGCGCCGATGACATTGAGCACCAAGGGCAGGTGGTGGCCTTCAATATGCTCATACAACTGCTGCTGCGTGACGCCGGGCTCCACGACCGCGTAGCGATCCCGCGCGTTCACCTCGCGGATTCGGTTCAAGCGCGAAAGATCAACCAGGCAGGCGCCATCGCGCACGGGCAGGCGGGAGCCCA
>DAOLDD010000001.1:205587-206795 GCA_035327585.1 Kiritimatiellia bacterium
GGGCTCGCTGTCGAGTTCAACTTGGGATCAGGATGAGCCCTGGGCTTCGCTCCACAGGGGTAGCCGAATCGTCATTTCCGTGCCCTCGCCCATCCGGCTCTCGACGGCGATGGTGCCCTTGTGGTCTTCAATGATGCGACGGGTGATGAACAGCCCAAGCCCCGTGCCCTTGTTCGAGGTTTTTGTCGTGAAATAGGCCTCGAAAAGGTACGGCAGATTTTCCGCCGGGATGCCGACGCCGTTGTCGCGCACGACGATGCGATAGCCCTGCTCGTGCACGCCCGCCGCGATCACGATGCATCCGCCCTGTGGCCGCAGGGCGTCCAGGGCGTTGCCGATGATATTCTGCAAGGCGCGCCCCAGCTGCACGGCATCGCCGGCGATCTGAACCGCCGGATCGCTCACCTCCAGCTTGATATCCGCATGGCGCGCAGCTGCGAGCGCGCGCTGTGCATCCACCACCTCGCGCAGGACGTTGGCGGGCGAGAGCGGACGGGCGGGTGGGCGGTTGGCCTTGCCGAGATCCTGCCAGGTTTCGATCAGCGCGCGACAGCGTTCGATGTTTCGCTCGATCATGCTGATATATTCGCTGCTCGATTCGAATGTGCCGGACTGGGTCTGGCGCGCCTTCTGCAGGTCCTCCGAAAGGATTTGGACATAGCCGAGCACGACCGTCAGCGGGTTGCGCAGGTCGTGCACCAGCTCCGCCGAGGCCTGACCGAGCGAGGCCATTCGGTCCTTCTTCGCCAGTTCCGAAGTCAGGCGGCTGTTCAGTTCCTGGAGGTCGCGCTCCGTGCCCGCGCGTTTGCGGTTAAGCGCCGTCCGCCGCACATTCGTGCGGATGATCTCCATCATTTCCTTCGTATCGAAGGGCTTCTTGATGTAGTCGCTCGCACCGAGGCGCAACGCCTCCTGCGCGGTTTCCAAGGCGCCATAACCGGTGAGCATGATCACGGCGATCAACGGGTCGAGGGCGCGGATTTCCCGCAGCCCCTCGATGCCGCTTTTGCCCGGCATGCGGATGTCCATGACCACGACATCGGGCCGGACCTCCCGCAGCATTTCGACGCCGCGGTTCACCGAATCCGCGCAGAAGACCTGATAGTCATTCTTCAGGAGAATACGCAAACTCTCCCGCGGACCGACCTCATCGTCGATCACCAGCACCTTGGACTGTACCGCACAGGCGATCATGGACGTGCCTTAGA
>DAOLDD010000002.1:0-174632 GCA_035327585.1 Kiritimatiellia bacterium
CATCCCGTCGGCCCAAATCCGACGGCATGAAATGCCGTCGCTACAGCGGTTCATGACAAAACTTTTGAGAATTACTCTAAGTCAGCGGGTGGGCCCACCCGCGTTTCGCAGCGCCATTCAATGCTGCCGGACATCAGAATGACATAACCGATCAACTCGCAGCTTTCTTCAATGACGCGTTTATAGTGGCGCTGATAGTCCTCGCCCATCATCGCTTCAAAGAGGGTGCCGTGTCCGAGCATCTGGGCCAGCGGCAGGGTCACGATGAAACCGGCCCAGAGGATCACGAATGAGCGCGTGCTGGTGAAGGCATGCACTTGGCGACGGAACACGACTCGGCGCGAAAATGCGATCCATCCGGCGGACAGCACAAAAAGGAATCCAACCTTCCACCCGAGGACCGGGATGAGGTGATTTGAGATGAAATCCAGTTCGCGCGTGGCGGCCAGGGCGGTCACACTGGCGAGAACCAGCCCCAATTCACGCCACTGCGGCGCCTTCCGGGCACTGGCGATGAACACCAGTGTGGTGATGGCCAGCAGGCACAATTGAAGATACTCCACAGGGCCGCGTTCGACAAAAAAAGAACGGGTGCCCCATTCATGCGCCCAGATGGGGAGCGAACTCGTAACAACGGCAATCATCACCGTATACAGGACGAACCGAATCGCAAGTCGATGGAAAATCATAATCTTTCACTTTCCGCAGTAGCTCCTGCCCGGGTCCTCATTCGAACTGCTCGGAAGGGTTCCCTCATCTCCTGAATAGGATAGCGGGGTTTTCTTTCTTGTAGAACAGAAACAAATCTTGGGGAGCAGTCAGGGATCACGGATAAGCCTCCAACGCCGCCTTGCGGCGTTTTCGCAGGATGGCTAGTATGCCCACCGGCTTTCACTTCCAACCGGGGACACAACGAAATGGGCGACAACGGCAAAAAACACTGGATCGGCTTTGATCTCGGTGGCACGAAGATGTTCTGCGTGCTGTTTGACCACAAATTTAATGTGGTCGCGAGCGTGCGTAAAAAAACCAAGGCCGAGGCCGGCGTGGCGGGCGGGATCGAGCGAATGATCGAAATGATCGAATCCGTGCTCGATGAGGCGCACGTCGACCGTTCGGATCTTGGCGCCATAGGCGCAGGCTGTCCCGGCCCGCTCGATCTGGACCGCGGCATCGTGCTGGAGGCGCCCAATCTCGGCTGGAAGAATGTTGACCTGAAGGAAGTCTTCCAGAAAAAATTCAAGGTTCCGGTCGCCATCGCGAATGACGTGGATGCGGGCACGTATGGCGAATACCGCTTTGGCGCCGCGCAAAAGGCGCGCTGCGTGCTCGGCGTTTTCCCGGGCACGGGCATTGGCGGCGGCTGCGTGTATGAGGGTCGTCTGCTGCGCGGGAAGACCGGGTCGTGCATGGAATTCGGGCACATGATGATCTCCAGCAACGGTCGACTGTGCGGCTGCGGGCGGCGCGGCTGCCTGGAAACCGTCGCCAGCCGGCTCGCGATCGCCGCGGAATGCGCGATGGCGGTGTATCGCGGGGACGCGCCCGTCCTCGCCGAAATGGCCGGCCCGGACATCAGCAAAATCCGCAGCGGCACGCTGGCCGACGCGATCAAGGCGGGCGACAAGGTGGTCGAACGCATCGTGCGGCAGGCGGCGAAGCAGCTCGGCGTCGGCGTGGGCAACGCGATCAACCTGCTCGCGCCGGATGTCGTCGTGCTCGGCGGCGGCCTTGTTGAAGCGATGAAGGACATCTTCCTCGAAGAGGTGAAGGACGCGGTCAGCAAACGCGCGATGGTCTCCTTCGCCAAAACCACGGACATCGTCGCCGCCAAGCTGGACGATATGGCGACGGTCATGGGCGCGGCCGCCCTGGCCGCGGAACTTGCGGGATAACCATGGACCCCCGCCCCCAGGCGCCCACCGCCCCACCCCAGCCGCCCGCACCTGCGACCTTTCGCACCGCGGCGGTGATCGACGTCGGTTCCACGGCCATCCGCATGGAGATCGCGGAGTTGAGCGCGGAAGGCGGCATTCGTACGGTCGAGTCCCTCCAACAACCGGTGCATCTCGGCAAGGATACGTTCACCATGGGCCGCATCCAGCAGTCCACGATCGAACAATGCGTGCGCATCCTCAAGGGATACGGCCGCGTGATGGCGGAGTACGGCGTGACGGAGCCGTCCCAGATTCGCGCCGTGGCGACCAGCTCCGTGCGCGAAGCTGCGAACAAGGAAATGTTCCTTGATCGCATCTACATGGCGACGCGCATCAACGTGGAGGCGATCGACGAGGCGGAGGAAACGCGTCTCACCTACATGGCCGTCCAGGAACTGCTTGAGCAGGAGCCCTCGCTGAAGCGCGGTGACGTGCTGGTGATCGAAGTCGGCGGAGGCGACACGGAACTCCTGCTGATCCAGGACGGGTTTGTCACCTTCTCCAATACCTTCCGCCTCGGTACACTGCGCATGCGGGAGTCGCTCGGCACTTCGAATGCCTCGCCGCAGCGCGCCCTGGCGACGCTGCTCAAGCAGATCCAGTTGTCCGTGGACCAAATCCGGAGGAGCGTGCCGCTGTCGCGCACGCCACATCTCGTCGCGCTATCGGGCGACGCCCGCTTCGCCGCGGCGCAACTGTTCCCCGAATGGAAAACGGCCCGGATCGCGCGGATCGAGCCCAAGAATTTCATTTCGTTTGCTCGCAAACTGGCCGGACAGACGCCCGACGACCTGGTGAAGGCGTTCCGCCTCAACTATCCGGAAGCCGAGGCGCTGGGCCCCGCGCTGCTGGCGTTTGCGCAGCTCGCCCGCGTCTTTGATGTGGACGAGATCCTTGTGCCCAAGACCAGTCTGCGGCACGGATTGTTGAAGGAGGCGATCACCGGGGGCGCCTGGACCAGTGAATTCATGGACCAGGTGGAGCATTCCGCGATCGCGCTCGGAACCAAGTATGCGTTTGACGAGCGGCACGCGCGCCAGGTGACGGGCCTGGCGGTGCGCTTCTATCGCGAACTCCAGGTCGAGCACATGCTGCCCCCGCGCTTCGAGCTGATCCTGCGCATCGCCGGCATCCTGCATGAGATCGGCCTGTTCGTGAACAACCGGAGCCACCACAAGCATTCGATGTATCTGATCATGAACAGCGACCTGTTCGGCCTCTCGCGGGAGGACATGTTGCTGATCGCGATGGTCGCGCGTTATCACCGCCGCGCCACGCCTCAACCCTATCACGAGGGTTTCGCCTCCCTGGACCGGGATGCGCGCCTCGCGGTCAGCAAGCTGGCCGCGATTCTCCGCGTCGCCGACGCGCTGGACCGCAACCATATGCAGCAGGTGCGCGACGTGCGGTGCAGCCGCGAGGAGAACGCGTTCATCGTCTGGGTGCGGGACGTGGAGGACCTCACCCTGGAGCGCCTCGCGCTGAAGGAAAAGGGATCCCTCTTTGAAGAGGTTTACGGACTTACCGTGGTTTTCCGCACGGAAATCAGTTCTGAAGGAGTGCTCGCCGATGTCTGACGCCCCCGCGCATGCCATCCCCCCGGAACCGCGCCAGTTCAGCCGGGAGCTCAGCTGGCTCGCCTTCAATTCACGCGTGCTGGAGGAGGCGCTGGACCCGTCCAACCCGCTGCTGGAACGGCTCAAATTCCTCGCCATCGTGTCGTCGAATCTCGACGAATTTTTCATGGTGCGCGTCGGCGGACTCCAACTCCTGAAGCAGCAGGGACGCGGCGACCGCGACGCGGCCGGCCTCGATCCCGACCAGCAGCTCGCGGAGATCAGCCGTCGCACGATGGCCATGGTGGCGGCTCAATACGAATGTTTCCTGGATGACATCAAACCGAAGATGCGCGCGGTGGGGATTCACCGCCAGGATGTGGACTCGCTCACGCCGGTTCTCTACGAACATGTCCAGCACATCTTCGAGCGTGAGATCTATCCCGTCTTGAGTCCGCTGGCCCTCGAAAACAGCGAGGAGCCGCCGTTGATTCCCGGCCTGACGATGCACCTCGCGGTCCGCCTGAAGAGCGCGGAATCGGGACGTCGCAAGCCGCGCTTCGCCGTCGTCACGCTGCCCAAAAAGCTGGGTCGCTTCATCACGCTGCCCATCGACGAAGGCCACAACTACGCCATGATCGAGGATGTCGTCGCGCTTTTCGTCGATCGCCTTTTCCCGGGCGAAACCGTCAGCGAGTGCGTACCGTTCCGCATCACGCGCAACGCGGACATGGGCGTGCGGGAGGATCTCGCCTCCGATTTGCTCGCTGAAATGAAGGATGTGCTCTCCCAGCGCCGCAACAGCGCCTGCGTGCGCCTCGAGTTGGCTGATCGCGCTTCGAATCCCACCCGCGCCTTTCTGCAAAAGCTGTTGGAGGTGGACGACGCGCACACGTATCTGATTCGTGGCCCCATCGACATGGCCGCCTATTTCAGCCTGGCCCGCATGACCGGGTTCGATGACTTGCGCGAGAAGCCCTGGACGCCCCAGCCCCTGCCGGGCACGCAGCCGAAGGAATCGATGTTCGCCATCATCCGCCGGGGCGACGTCGTGCTCTATCACCCCTACCAGAGTTTTGATCCGGTGGTCCGCCTGATCGAGGAGGCCGCCGAGGATCCGGACGTGCTCGCGATCAAGCAGATCCTTTACCGTACCAGCGAGAACAGCCCCATTGTCGCCGCGCTCGCACGCGCCGCGACGCGCGACAAACATGTCACCGCGCTGGTGGAACTCAAGGCGCGCTTCGATGAGGCGCGCAACATCGGGTGGGCCGAGGCGCTGGAGCAAACCGGCGTCCAGGTCATCTACGGGCTCAAGCGCCTGAAAACCCACGCGAAGATTTGCATCATCGTGCGGCGCGAACCAGGCGGCATCCGCCGCTACGTCCATTTCGGCACGGGCAACTACAACGAGATCACCGCGCGCCTCTACACCGACGTGAGCTTCATGACGTGCCACGACGAATACGGCGCCGACGCCACCGCGTTCTTCAACATGATCACCGGCTACGCGCAGCCGGTAAATTTCCAGCGGATTGAGGCGGCGCCGCTGGGTCTCCGCCGCCGGCTGTTGGACCTGATCGAAGGCGAACTGCAGCGCCATCAGCAGGGGCAGAAAGGGCACATCATCGCGAAGGTCAATTCGCTGGTGGACCGCGAGGTGATTGAGGCGCTCTACCGGGCCTCGCAGGCCGGTGTGAAGATCCAATTGAACGTGCGCGGCATTTGCTGCCTTCGCCCGGGCGTGCCCGGATTGAGCGAAAACATCACGGTGACCAGCGTCGTGGACCGTTTCCTCGAGCACGCGCGGATCCTGTACTTCCGGCACGGCGGCGAACCACTCGTCTTCATCTCCAGCGCGGATTGGATGCCACGCAACCTGGACCGCCGGGTCGAACTGCTCGTGCCGGTGGATGACCCGGCCTGCCGGGACCGCCTGGTTGGCATCCTGAAAACCTGCCTGACGGATGAGGCCAAGGTCCGCACCCTGCAACCGGACGGCACGTATATCCGCCATGAGAAGGCGCACCGGGAAAAGGCGGTTCGCTCCCAGTTGGAATTTTTCCAGCAAGCCGTTGAAATGGTCAAACGCGCCGCGCCGGCGAGCACCGTGGTGTTTGAACCGCAACGTCCGGTTCACACCGCTTAAGCAGCGCCGCCGCGGCGTGGAACGAGTTCCGCGTCATGAAAAAGCGAAACCGAAAGGCCTCCGAAACGCCCGACATCGAGGCGCTCTGCGCCCGACATCTGAACGAGGAACCGCATGCGCGGCATGTCGCGGCCCTCGTCCTGCAGTTGTTCGATGCCTTGCACGGACCGCTGGGCCTGCACCGACGGGACCGCGTGTTGTTGGAGACGGCGGCGCGACTGCACGACATCGGTTACGCCTCACGACCGGACGACCATGTCGCCGCCGGCATCGCGCTGATTCGTGAACACGGGCTGCGCGGCTGGACGGCGGACCGGATCAACGACCTCACGGCCATCATTGCCCTGCATGGCCGTCTGCCCGCCGCCCCGCGACTCGCGGAACGATCCCGCCCGGACCGCGTGCTCCGGCTCGGGGCGCTGCTCCGCATCGCGGACGCGCTCGACCACAGCCATCTCCAGGATACGCGCATTCTGCGCGTGGACCTCCGCGACGGCATGATCCGCGTGCGCATTTCCCTGCCCGCAGGCAGCCTCAGCGCGGAGCGCGCGATGACCAAGTCGGACCTGTGGCAGCAGGTTTTCCCCATCGGCATCGTCTTCGAACCCATGCGCCGGAAACCGCGCGCCGCCTGTTCCGAACGGGATACGGCTTGGACGGCGATTCGACGCCTGCTGCAACTGCAATACAACATCATGCGCACCGCGGCGCGGCGTGCCGCGCGGGATGATGATGAGGAGGCCCTGCACGACCTGCGGATCGCGGTGCGCGCGTTGCGCCGCCTGCTGGAGGCCTTCGCGCGACCCCTACGGAAAACGAGCGCCGCGAAGGCGTTGAAGCACCTGCGCGGTTTCGCGAAGGAACTTGGCCCTGCGCGCGATCTCGACGTATGGATCAGCCTGCTGGAGCGGCCCCGATTCCTGGCCGCCATTGCGGACGAGCCACATTTCCTGAACGGGCAACGCCACTTGCGCGATGAGGCCCATGCGGCACTGCGCCAGGCCCTCGGCGCGCCGGAAACCGCGCATCTCTTTAGCCTGCTGGGCACCCTGCTGCGCATTGAACTCCCGGGAATGGCGGACGACACAAAACCCATCGGACCTTTGGCGCGGAAGGCTGTACGCGCCGCCTGGCGCGAGATTCGTGCGAATCGCAAACTCGCGGCAAGCCGCAAATCCTCGAACCTGCACGCCCTCCGCATCCTTCTCCGCAAACTGCGCCTGCTTGCCCATCTTGTTCAGCCGCTGCTCGGCGCGGATGCGCCATACCTGATCGAAACCGTGCACGGGCTGGAGAGGAATCTCGGACGCATCCATGATCTCGATGAAGCCCTGTCGCGCGCGGGACAGACCGGGACGCCCGGCGACCTGGCACGCGCACTCGCGCGGCGTCGCCGCAAGGAATGCCGGCTTTTTCGCAGAGCGTGGAAGGCCTTCCTCGACCCCGCCGTGCAGCGGCGCTGTCGGCGTGCCGCCAAATCGACGTCAGCGCGCGCTTGAAACCGCGATGCACAGGCCCTACGCTTTGCCGGCAAACGGGAGATCGCACATGAAGAAGCATCTTGTGTCCTTGGCCATGGTTTGGGCGGTTCTGCTTACGGGCGTTGCCCGCGCGCAGGAATCCGAACCGCCGGCTCCCGTTGCAGAAGAAACCCAACCCCCGGAGACCCACCCCATGGTTACGCTCAAGACCTCCCACGGCGACATCACCCTCGAACTCTATGCGGACAAAGCCCCTGATACGGTGGCGAACTTCCTGCAATATGTCGCGGACGGGCACTACAACGGAACCATCTTCCACCGCGTCATGGACGGCTTCATGATCCAGGGCGGCGGATTCACCAAGGACATGCAGCAGAAATCCACGCGCGCTCCGGTGAAGAACGAAGCGGCCAACGGCCTGAAAAACGACCGCGGCACCATCGCCATGGCCCGCACCTCGGACCCGCACAGCGCGTCGGCGCAGTTCTTCATCAACGTCGCGGACAATGCCTTCCTGAATTTCTCAGCGCCAAACCCGCGCGGCTTCGGCTATTGCGTCTTCGGCAAGGTCGTGAGCGGCATGGATGTCGTGGACAAAATCAAGGGCGTGCGGACCGGCACGCGCGGCTTTCACGAAAACGTGCCCCTGGACGCCGTCGAAATTATCGAAGCCGTCGCCGCGCCAGCCCGCTAACCGGGCCGATTCGCGGGTCGCACCCGCCGTATCATGACTGAATCGACCACGCCAGATGCGTCGCAAACCCTGCCCGGCGCGCCGGGCAAGGGATTCACCATCGGCGGGTACACAATCATTGACACGCTGGGGCATGGGTCGATGGCGACGGTGTACCTCGCCCGCGACGCCACGGGCCATGAAGTCGCCATCAAGGTCTTCCAGGAAGGCCCCGGCGTCTCCCCCACCATGCTCGAGCGCTTCAAGCGCGAAGCCGAGGCCTCCAAGAAACTGCGGCGGCACCCCAACATCATGAAGGTCTACGCGACCGGCCAGGAAGGCATCTATCACTTCATCGTGATGGAGCCCATCCGGAATAGCCGTACGCTGGAAGACCTGATGGAAGTGCAGCCGCTGTCGATGGATGAGATTCTCGACATCGGCATCAAGATGGCGCGCGCGCTCCACTACGCGCACACCCGCAACATCGTCCATCGGGACGTCAAACCCTCCAACATCATGGTGGACGAGTTCGGCGAGCCGCTGCTGACGGATTTTGGCGTCGCGGAACTCGTCGACTGGCCGTCCTGCACCATCTCCGGCGCGCTGACCGGCACGCCGCTCTACATGTCGCCCGAGCAGGCGCGCGCGGATCGCGCCGGGCCGGCGAGCGACATCTATTCGCTCGGCGTGGTGCTCTACGAGTCAATCACCGGCATGCTGCCCTACTCCGCCCAGCATTCCGCGCCGGTCAAACAGGTTCTCGAAGCCGTCAAAAGCGAGCATCCCCGCCGCTTGCGCCACTACCGGCGCGATATTTCCCCGGATATCGAGGCGGTGATCCTCAAAGCAATCGAAAAGCCCGAGGGGCGACGCTATGGCGACGCGGAATCCTTCGCGAGCGATCTCGAGCGGGCCCGAACCGGTCGCCGGGTCAGCGCCCGCCTCGCCTCCGTGGCCGAGCGCCTCTGGGATCTCATCCGCCGATATGACCAGTTTTTCGCCGCGGCGGTGGTGATGCTGGCCATGGCGTTCGGCGCGGGCTTTTACCTGCGGCAGAAATTAATGAACGCCCGCTACGAGAAGCTGCTCAGCACCGCGCACCTGCGCAACCTCGTGCTGCGCGGCGCGCCGGTGCCGAGCCGGAGCGGTGCGTTGGACCAGCCGGCGGCGTGGAATGAAATCCGACTGGCCCGCCGCGACATGAATGCCGGCAAATGGACCGCCGCCCGCGACGGATTCAGCGGCGCCATCGCGCTGGCCCGCGCGGTGGGCGACGGCCGCACCGCTTCGCAGGCAGCGCTGGAACTCGCGCGCTGCGAAGTCATGCTGGGCCGGCCCGACGCCGCGTTGAGCACCTACCACGAGGTCATCATCAACGCCGATTCCTCCCCCGTCGTCGCCGACATGGCCCAGTTGGAGGCCATCCAGCTCGCCCTGCTTCAAGACCAGCGCTCGGAAGCCGTCCGTTATCTCAACCTCAAACCGCTCCCCCCCGAAGGTCCGATTCGCGAGGCGCTGCGCTGCCTGGCTGGCGAAGTTTCGACCCAGCAACTGGCCGACCGCCTGCCCTTCGCTCCAGCGCGGCTTCGCAACGATTTTCATTTCACGCTCGCGGTGCGCTATCGGATGGACGGCAACGAATCAGCTTCGTCCACGCAGTTGCGGCGCGTACTTCAACAATCCAGCCCATCCTACGAATGGCCCGGCCCGTTTGCGCGGGCCCTGCTGGATCAAAGGCGGAACTGAGCCATGCATCGGATTGCGCACAAGCGAAGCGGATGGGTACCCCAATCCGGAGGGATCTGGATTCGCATCCTCTTTCTCTCCGCCTGCCTCGGCCTCGTAGTCTGGGGCCTCCTTCACATCCTCGTGCAGGTCCGGCGCACCGCCGCCTGCGCGGAGAATCTCCAGTCGATCTACCGCGCACTGGAACTCTACGAACTGGAGCGCGGCGTCCTGCCCACCCTGGCGTATTTTCCGGATCAGCCCATGGAAGACGCGGACAGCCTGCGCACGGTGCTGGAGCCGTACGGGCTGAACGGGCAACGCTGCCTCTGCCCGGCCAGCCATCGCTTCATCCAGTCGGAAGGGCTGACCTACATCTGGAACGTCGGACTCAACGGACAACGCATGCCGCGCGGCGAGGAAACCACCTGGATGCTCGTGGACATCAGCGCGTTGACGGATGACGTCCCCGCGCCGCACCTCTGGCGCTACAACGTCCTCTATAGCGACGGCACCGTGAAGCGGGCCCGCTCACCGCTCCGTGAACTTCAGGGGCTCTAGAACAGAGCACGAATGACGAAACCCGAATGACGAATTGCCGCGCTTGATTTTGGCATTCGCACTGAATATTCGGATTTGCGCTAGCCCGGAAATTGCATCACCGCAGAGACGCAGCTTGTCCACCGAAACCTTGGCGAAGGGGGGGAGGCCGCCGAGAAAGGCAGGGACAGGGGCGACAAGTCCTTTGATGCCCGAGATGCGTTCTGAACCGTTTGCACTCGCTTCCTTGGAGTCGTTTGTTGCGAACATTCTCCCGCCCTTTCGGGTTTTCCTCAGCGCTCTCTGCGCCTCTGCGGTGAAATATTCGGGCTATGTGACCGTCAGACGAGTGGCTTTCGTCAGGGCCTTCCAAAGGTCTTCCGGCGTTTCCGCCTTGAACAGCGCGTCGCGCGCATCCTCTTCGCGGAAGCTCTGCGTAAGACCCGAAAGCAGGCGGAGATAAAACGCGCTCGCCGCCGTCGGGATGACCATGAAGAAGACAACCCGCGTCAGGGTCTTGCCGCCGAACTTGAGTCCCTTGCGGCTCAAGCCGAGCGCCAGCGTCAGGCCGCCGCCCTCCACACCGCGCACGTGCGGGAACGCCAGTCCCTGGTCCACCGCCGTGCTCGCCAATGCTTCGCGTTTCAAGGCCTCTTCCGTCAGGCGGGCCGCGCTGTCCACGAAACCCTCCGATTCGAGACGCCCGCTCAACTCCGCCAACGCCTCATCCCGGTCCGTCGCCGCCAGTTGTGGAATCATCAGCGACGGCGCGGAGAAACGGGCCAGCCCGGCCTGCACCGGCTCGCTCCGGCGTCGTTGCTTCGCGATGCGGCGGGGCGCCGAGGTTGGATAGAAGAGGAATCGCGCGCAACTCGGGCAGTGGTAAATCTTGTCCGCGGCATGCACCGCATGCACCTGGCTGACGGGAATCGCCATGCCGCACGCCGAGCAGACGCCATTCGCGATGGGAACGATCGCCATATTGCCGCGCTTGTGCATCTTGAGGAAGTGCGTGCCCAGCTCGTCGGGCAGGTCCGACTGGAGGGCCTGGATCGATTCCTCGAGCGAGCTCAAGCGGGCGCCGGGCATGGAGGCCTGCTGCTGGTCGCGGGCGAAGATCAGATCCTGGAGCTGGATCATCTGGTTAATCCATCGTTGCATCGTTCCGTGGGCGGTGGTCGCGTCAGCTTGCGTCATCGGTGTGGGTCCTTGTTGGGCGTGTAAAAACGGTTTCGTTATAGCACGCCGCTTCCGGCATGCAAGGGGTACAATTTTTAAGATTGCGTGATTGACCCCTGCTGTCGATGCCGCAATTATGCCCGGCTTACGAAGGAACTCGACATGAACCCCAAACGGGTATTGTCCAAGGAAACAGTCATACTCAATTTGCGCGCCACCACGAAGGAGGCGCTCATTGAGGAGTTGGTGGACGTGCTGGCGCAGGCGGGCCGCATCAAGGACCGCAAGGCCGCCTTGAAGGCTGTGCTGGAGCGCGAACGCAAGATGTCCACCGGGCTCCAGAACGGCATCGCCATCCCCCACGGCAAGACCGATACCGTGGAAAGCCTCGTGGCGGCGCTCGGCATTGCGAAAACCGGCATCGACTTCGATTCGCTCGACGGCCAGCCCTGCCACATCTTCCTGATGACCCTCTCCCCCGCCAGCCGCACCGGCCCGCACATCCAGTTCCTCGCCGACATCAGCCGCACCCTGCACGACGCCGCCATCCGCCAGCAGGTCCTCGACGCGACCAGCGAGGAACTCGTCGTCGACCTCCTCTGCCGCGACCGCACCGCCCCGCCCGCGGCATGACAAAAAACCGCGCCTTCGCGCGGTTTTACCCAATTCGCGATTGAACGCCGGTCAACCGACGCTCGCATTAACAAAAGAAAACGCCGTACCCCCTTTTCGCGGGAGAGCCTGAGCGGCGAGGAGCGAAGGATGGTGGCCAGACTCGGAATCGAACCGAGGACACCAGCATTTTCAGTGCTGTGCTCTACCAACTGAGCTATCTGGCCCCGAAAGAAGTTGCGATCTTACGGGAAACGATAGCGATGTCAATGGGGCAACGAGCAGACGTTCACGGCGGCGCTTGATGTTCGCGATTGAGGGTCGGATCGATTTTTTCTTTTCCCAGCCCGGTGCTGCGGGGATAACATGAACGCTGGAACAACGTGGTGTGGCATGAATTCGAAACTCTCGGCGATCTTCGCGCGGCGCAGCATACGGAAATACACGGACCAGCATATCAGCGACGAGGCGGTGCACGACCTGCTGGAAGCGGCGATGGCCGCGCCCTCCCCGGCCGGCACGGACTCCTGGCATTTCATCGTAATTCGCAACCCGGCCACCCTCACCGCGCTCGCCGCCGCGATGGAAAACGGACGCCACCTCGCGCATGCGGGCGTGGGCATCCTGGTCTGCACCGACCCCGCGCGCGCTCACGAGGGACGCCTTGAACATGCGGTGCAGGAATGCTCCGCCGCGATGACGCAATTGCTGCTCGCGGCCTCCATGACCGGCCTGTCCGGTTGCTGGTGCAGCGTCCACCCGCACGAGGACCGCGTCAAACTCGCGCACAGCCTGCTCGGCATCCCCGCCCCCATCCTGCCCGTCGCCATCGCCGCCATCGGCTGGCCCGCCGAACGCGCCGAACCCCGCACCCGCTTCCGCGCCAACCGCGTGCACGACGAACGCTGGTAGCCCGGAATTTGCAACGTCTGTAATTCCTTTTTTCGGCACTTCCAACGTCTGTAATTTACAGACCCTGTAATTCCGCATCCGAATGATTTCGCTTTGGTAGGGCGCGTTCGCCGAACGCGCCGTTGGTTTTCGGCGGCTTGAGCCAAGCCGCCCTACCTTTTTCTGGCTAGCCCGCATATTGCGTCACCGCAGAGGCGCCGCTTGTCCCCCGAAGCCTTGGCGAAGGGGGAAGGCCGCGGAGATGAAGCAGGGCAAGGCGACCTGCCCAGTGAGGAGCGCAATTCATTCGGAGCAGATTGCACGCATGATCACCACGTCCCGCTGGACGATGTGTGCCCAATACGACATGTCTTCCTCTGCGCTCTCCGCGTCTCTGCGGTGAAATATGCGAACTAGACGCCGAGTTTCTTCAGGGCGTTTTCGAGGGCGTGCCAGGGCATGGTGGCGCATTTGACGCGCAGGGGATATTGGCGCACGCCGCACAGGGCGGTGAGGTCGCCGAGTTCGTCCTCGGGAATCTCCGCGCCGCCGCGCATCATTTCGGCGAAGGCGCTGGCGAAGCGGCGCACGTCCGCGATGGACTGGCCCGGCACGCGCTCGGCCATCATGGAGGCGGAGGCGGTGCAGATGGCGCAGCCCTGGCAATCAATTTCAACATCCTCGATGCGGTCGCGGGCGACACGCGCGTTCAATTTGATGTGGTCGCCGCAGGTCGGGTTCTCCTCGTCCACCAGCGCCTCCGCGTCGGGAATCACCTTCGCCCGGCGCGGGTGCTTGTAGTGGTCCAGGATGATCTCCTGGTAGAGGTCATCGATTTGCACGGGCGAAGAACTCCTGTACGCCGCGCAGGGACCGCACGAGGGCGTCGATTTCCGCGCGGGTGTTGTAGAAGTAAACTGAGGCGCGGCTCAACGCCGTCACGCCGCGCTTCCGCATCAACGGCTGCGCGCACATGTGACCCGCGCGGATTGCGATTCCATCCCGGTCTACAAAATGCGCCACGTCGTGCGGGTGCACGCCGTCGAGGGCGAAGGACACCGCTCCGCCGCGCTGGGCGGCCCGTCCGTGCACGGTGAGCCCGGGCACCTGCGCCAGCGCGGAAACGGTGTAGGCCGACAGGTCCTCCTCGTAGGCATGGATGGCGTCCAGGCCGATGCTCGTCAGGTAGTCGACGGCGACACCGAGGCCGATGGCGCCTGAAATATCCGGCGTGCCGGCCTCGAATTTGTGCGGCAGTTCGGCCCACGTCGACTGCTCCAGCGTGACTTTGCTGATCATTTCGCCGCCGCCGAGGAACGGGTCCATCTGCTCCAGCAGCACGGCTTTGCCGTACAACACGCCAATCCCGGTGGGCCCGCACATCTTGTGCCCGGAAAAGGCGAGGAAGTCGCAATCCAGTGCGCGCACATCGACCGGCATGTGCGGCACGCTCTGCGCGCCATCCACGAGGACCAGCGCCCCGGCGGCGTGCGCGGCTTCGATCATGTCGCGCACGGGATTGATCGTGCCTAGCACGTTGGACATGTGCGTGACGGCGAGCAGCTTCGTGCGCGGGGTGAGCAGCGCGCGAAATGCGTCGAGGTCCAGTTCGCCCGACTCCGTGACGGGGATGAACTTGAGCACCGCGCCCGTCCGCGCCGCCAGCAACTGCCAGGGCACGAGGTTGCTGTGGTGCTCCATCTCGGTCAGGATGATTTCATCGCCCTGCCGGAGGTGGCGGTTTCCCCAGGCGTGCGCCACGAGGTTGATGGCCTCGGTGGTGCCGCGCGTGTAGATGATTTCGCGCTCCTCGGATGCGCCGATGAACGCGGCGATTTTGCGGCGCGCCTCCTCGTACGCCTCGGTGGCCAGTTCCGCGAGGCGGTGGATCGCACGGTGCACGTTGGCGTTGATTTCGCGGTAATACGCGTCGAGCGCGTCGATCACGACCTGCGGCTTCTGGGTCGTCGCCGCGTTGTCGAGATACACAAGCGGTTTCCCGTCGCGCACGCGCTGCGACAGAATGGGGAAATCCTGGCGCAATGTTTCCGGATTTATTTTCATACACTCACGAATGGCGTCACCCATCTATTCGGCGGCAAGGGCCTGCCGCCCTCCAATAAACCATTCTGGAGGGCGCCGCGCCGTCGGCGTCCAATTTACACCCGCAGGAAAATCTTTCCACCCTCAACCTTGAGGTCGTAGCGGCGGACGGGGCGGACGGCGGGCAGGCTCAGGTTGCGGCCCGTGCGCAGGCAGAAACGCGCGCCATGAAGCGGGCACTCCAGCTCATGGTCCACGACCTCGCCGTGGATCATCGTGGCCTTCTGGTGGCTGCACCAGGCGCTGAGGGCGAAATAGCCGTCGGGCCGCTTGAAGATGCCTATCTGGTTGATGCCACCGAGGTCGACCAGTTTCCGATCCGTGTCCTTGAATTCAGATTCGTCGGCTACTTCGCGCCAGTCGCTCATGCCGCGTCTCCGCACTTGCGGCGCACATCCTCCCGCACGCGTTCGCGCATGAACTCGTGGGGCACGCGGGCGATGACCTCCTCGAAGAAGGCCATCACCAGCATCTGGCGCGCCTCCGCCTCGGAGAGGCCGCGGGAACGCAGGTAAAACAACTGGCTCGCGTCGAGGTTGCCGAACGTCGCGCCGTGGCTGCACTTGAGGTCGTCGGCGTCGATCTCCAAACCCGGCAGCGAGTCCGCGCGCGCGCCCTCGGTCAGGATCAGGTTGTTGTTCATCTGGTAGGCGTCCACCTTGATCGCGCCGGGGGCCGCGTCGATGATGCCCTGGTACACCGAGTGGCCCTGGTCCTTCACCGCGCCCTTGTAGAGCAGGTTGCTGTAGGTGTTCGGCGCGGTGTGCAGTTGCAGCGTGCGCTGGTCCACGTGCTGCCGGTCGTTGGCGAAGAACAGTCCGCTCAGGTACGCATTGGCGTTCGGCTCATGCACGTCGCACGAGACCATCATCTTGCTGACCTGTCCGCCGAGGAGCAGCGTCACCCACTCGATGCGCGCGTCGCGTTCGGCGCGAACCCAGTCCTCCCCGACATGGAAGGTGTTCGCGCCCCACTCCTGGAGCGATGCCGCGCGCAACAAGGCGCCCTGCCCCGCGTACAATTCGCGCGTTGTGATGGCGAGCAGTTCAGCCGACGCGGGCGATTCGTAATGCTCCGCGATCGTCAGTTCCGCCTGCGCTTCGACGGCGGCGACGAGGTGCGGAACGACCGCCTGCCCGGAGGCGGCGTGCCGGTAGCGCACGAGCACACCACGCGGGATCAGGGTCTTCGCCGGGACATGGATGAACAGGCCGAAATTCCAGAAGGCGTCGCCCAGTGCGCTGAATTTTCGCGGCTGTTTCACGCGGGCCGCGCCCTGCAGATAGCGATCGACCAACTCGGGCTGGCGTCGCGCCGCGTCCGCCAAAGAAAGGACCGTCAACTGCCCCCCGGCGATGAGTCCGGCGGCGTCGTTGATGTGGAAACCGGCGTCGGTGACGCTGACGACGACATCAAATTCGGAATTCCACGGTCCCACATCCGTCGCCTGCGCAAGCGCGGGCAGCGCGGCGGCCGGCGTGAACCGGTCGAACGGGAACAGGCCCGGGTCGGTTCGGCGCCACTCCTCGTCCCGCACCGTCGGCAGCGGCAATTCCGTGTATTGGGCGAAGGCCGCCAGGCGTTTCGCCTTCAGCAGGGCGTTTCCGTCGTCAATCCCGGCCAGTCGTGTTTCGTCGAAGCCCGGCACGCAGGCGGCTTCCGCAGTCATTTGAACGCTCGTCATAGCCATCTCCGTCAACCGACGCTGTGTTCGAGTTTCAGTTCCAGCAGCTTGATCGCCTCGACTGAAAATTCCAGCGGCAGCTCCTTGAATACATCCTTGCAGAATCCGTTCACGATGAGCGACGTCGCGCTCTCCTCGTCAATGCCGCGGCTCTGCACGTAGAACAACTGTTCCTCGCTGATCTTCGAGGTGGTCGCCTCGTGCTCCGTGATCGCCGTGCTCGTCTCGGCTTCGATCACCGGGTAGGTGTTCGCCGAGCATTTGTCGCCGATCAGCATCGAATCGCAGCAGGTGTGGTTGCGCGCGTTCAGTGCAGTCGGCAGGATCTGCACGAGACCGCGGTAGGAATTGGCGGACTCGCCCGCCGAGATGCCCTTCGAGATGATTGTGCTCTTTGTGTTCGCACCGATGTGGATCATCTTCGTGCCGGTGTCCGCCTGCATCTTGTTGTTCGTGAAGGCGACGGAATAGAACTCGCCGACCGAATGGTCGCCCTCGAGGATCACGCTCGGGTATTTCCAGGTGATCGCCGCGCCGACTTCGACCTGCGTCCACGAAATCTTGGAGTGGGCGCCGCGGCAGTGGCCGCGCTTGGTGACGAAATTGTAGATGCCGCCGTGCCCCTTCTCGTCCCCGGCATACCAGTTCTGCACGGTGGAATATTTGATTTGCGCGTTATCCAGCGCGACCAGTTCCACCACCGCCGCGTGCAACTGGTTCGTGTCGCGCATTGGCGCGGTGCAGCCCTCGATGTAGGAGACGGAGGCGCCCTCCTCCGCGACGATCAGCGTGCGTTCAAACTGCCCGGTGTCGACCGCGTTGATGCGGAAGTAGGTGGACAGCTCGACCGGGCATTTTACGCCCTTCGGGATGAAGCAGAACGAGCCGTCGCTGAACACGGCGGAGTTGAGCGCCGCGAAATAGTTGTCGGCGGGCGGCACCACCGTGCCCAGATATTTGCGAACGAGGTCGGGATGGTCCTTCAGCGCCTCGGACATGGAGCAGAAGATGATCCCCTTCTCCGACAGCATCTCGCGATGTGTGGTCGCCACGGACACGCTGTCGAACACGGCGTCCACCGCGACGCCGGCGAGCCGATCGCGCTCGTGCAGCGGGATGCCGAGCCGCTCAAAGGTCTTCATCAGTTCGGGGTCGGACTCCGCCGATCCGGCCCCCGAGGATTTCGGGGCGGAATAGTAGCGGATGTCCTGGTAGTCGATCTCGGGATAGGTGATTTTCGCCCAGCGCGGTTCGCGCATGGCCAGCCAGCGGCGATAGGCCTTGAGCCGCCACTCGGTCATCCATTCCGGTTCGTTCTTTTTCGCGGAGATCGCGCGAACGATGTCCTCGTTGAGCCCTTTCGGAAGCTCGTCCGTGAGCACGTCGGTCACGAAGCCGTACTGGTATTCCCGGACCAGCTTGCTGTCGGTTTCGAGTTTGTGCGTGGTTTCAGTCGTGTTCATGGTGCGTCCCCCGTCCGTGCGTCAGACCAGGACTTCCTTGCCGAATTTTGCGCGAATCCAGTCATAGCCGTTCTTTTCAACTTCCTTGACGAGTTCCGGTCCGCCCGACATGGCGATTTGCCCGTCGATCAGGACATGCAGGTGATCCGGGTTGATGTACTTGAGGATTCGCTCGTAGTGCGTGATCACGAGCAGGCCGAACTCGGGGCCGACCAGCCGGTTCACGCCCTTGGACACGATGCGCAGCGCGTCGATGTCGAGGCCGGAGTCCGTTTCATCCATCACCGCGAGCGAGGGCTTCAGAGTGAGCATCTGGAGAATTTCCATGCGTTTCTTTTCACCGCCGGAAAAGCCGTCGTTCAGGAAGCGATTAAGGAAGGCCTCGTCCATTTCGAGAAACTTCAGGTTCTCGCGCATCTGCTTGATGAAGTCGCCGGCCTTGATCGTGCCCTGCCCGAAACGCGCGTCGGCCGCGCTCTTGAGGAACTTGGCGACACTGATGCCCGGGATCGCGACCGGATATTGAAAGGCCAGGAACAGGCCGAGTCGGGCGCGCTCGTCCGGATCCATCTCCACGATGTTTTGTCCCTTGTAGATGATTTCGCCCGCGGTCACTTCGTAGGACGGGTGACCCATGATGACGTTGGACAGCGTGCTCTTGCCGGAGCCGTTCGGCCCCATCAGCGCGTGCGTTTCGCCGGGGTTGATCACCAGGTTCACGCCCTTGAGGATGTCCTTGTCCTCCGTTTTGGCGTGCAAATTCCGAATCTCAAAAAATGCCGTTTCGCTCATCTCTGTTCTTCCTCAGTACTCGTTGTCGTTCACGTTCGCGCTGATTTCGCCGCACCGCGCGGCTTGCTTACAAATCAAATCCCAATTCCAAACGGACTTCCTCGGACATCTTGTCCGGGCCCCACGGCGGGTCCCACACCACGGTCACTTTTGCATCACTGATGCCCTTCAGCGACTGCACGGTGTCCTTCACCTGGTGGATCAAATATGGACCGTAGGGGCACCCCGGCGAGGTCAGCGTCATGTCGACCTCGGCCCGTTCGCCCGCGACGCGCACGTTATACACGAGTCCGAGGTCCACGATATTCATATGGAGTTCGGGGTCGAACACGCCGCGAAGCACTTCGCGTACCTGGTCCGGCGTCCAGACCGGCAGGTCGGAGGAAGGCGCGGTGGATTCCGCCGGGGGTTGCGCTGGTGTGGATTCGTCGCTCATGTCACGTTCTCCAGTGCGGGCGGGGCGCGAAATTGGTTCAGGGAAATGTTGTGAATGTAGCGCACGAGCTGCGCATGGATATGCTGGATCGGCTCTTTGATCGTGCAGGTGTGGTATTGCCCGCAGCGCTCCGGGTCCTCCTGGCAGTCCGTGAGCATGACGGGCCCTTCCACCGCCTCGATGACGCGGCCCAAATTGACCGTGTCCAGCGGCCCATTGAGGCGATAGCCGCCGTGCACACCAGGCGTTGAGGAAACGACGCCGGCCCGCGCCAACGCCTGCAAGACCTTGCCGAGCAGTTCGGCCGGGATCGAATAGCGCTCGGCCATTAGTTTGGCCGTCGCCAGCTCGGACGCCGGCATATCCGCCATGTGCAGAATCGCCATCAGCCCGTATTCAACGCGTTTGCTCAACGTCAGCATCGATATTCCCGACCAATTGTGTCGCCATTGTGAACTCAAAAAAACGGCAGCCGCAACTGCCGCGAAGTGCAATAAGATACAACGCGCGTGGGCCGTGTCAATCGCATGAACATCACAAAACACGGCATTTGACAGGCGCGCATCCGTGATGCAACATAATCGGCCATTCAACGAAAGGTTCTCCATGTCCACCTCACGCTTCGCAATCCTTCCTGTTGTCGCCGTCATGGCCCTCGGCGTCATCGGCTGTTCGAAGAAGGCGCCCGAGCCCGCCACCACAATTGATCTTTCAGAGGGAACCGACATGTTTCGCCAGCCCGTTCCGTCCCAGCAGCCACTTCCCCAAACCGGTCCGCTGGTGACGGTCAATGGCACCGACATTCTCGCTGAAAACTTCATTCGCGAGTTCAGCAGCCGGATGAGCATGTTGCAGCAGCGCTATCCCCCGGAACAACTGGCGCAGATGCAGGAGCGGGTACGCGAGCAGACCCTGGACCAGATGATCGCACGCCAGTTGCTCCTGCAGGAGGCGGACCGCCAACAACTCGTTGCCAGCGATGAAGACATTGATCGCGCGCGTGAAATGCTCGAGTCGCAATTGCCGCCGGGCCTTTCGCTTGATGAAATTCTCCGCCAACGCGGCGTCAGCGAAGAGCAATTCCGCCGCGAATCCGGCGATGATGTGCGCGTCCAGAAATTGATCCAGCAGGTCGCCGAAGAGAAGGTCGTGGTCACGGACGAGGAAGTCGCCAACTTCTATGAGGAAAACAAGGCGCGTTTCCAGCAGCCCGAGACGGCCACCGCGCGCCACATCCTGGTGGCGTTTGAAGGCGAGGATTCGAAGGACGCCAAAAAGACGGAAGCCGAGGCCATCCGGACTCGGTTGGAAGCGGGCGAGGATTTCGCCACCGTCGCCACCGAAACGACGGACGACCCGGGAAGCCGCGAGACCGGCGGCCTCTACACCTTCCCCCGCGGGCAGATGGTGCCGCCCTTCGAGGAGGCCTCGTTCACGCAGGAAATTGGCGTGGTGGGCCCGCTGGTCGAGACGCAATTCGGCTACCACATCATCAAGGTGGAAAGCCGCCAGGAAGCGCGCGAAGTGCCCTTCGTGGAGGTCCAGACGAACCTCGTGAACTATCTCCGCTCGCAGCGCGCACAGCCGGTCATCCAGGAATACCTGATGAACCTGCGTTCCAACGCGGACATCAAGTTCCACCACGAACTGTAAGCGCGGGAAACCGTATGGACTTGGGCTTGGAAAACCGCCGGGCATGGCTGGGCGGTTCAAGCCGTGGTCTGGGACTCGCGTGCGCACATGCGCTCGCGCTCGAAGGCTGTGAAGTTACCCTCGTTGGCCGTCACGCCGCACAGCTCGCGGCGGCGGCGGCGAACCTGGGCGGAAAAGAGTCCACCCGCACCCTCGCAGTTGATCTCGGCACACGCGAGGGCATTGAGGCGGCGTGCGCGGATGTCGGCGCATGGCGCCCCGATATACTCCTGTTGAACGCGGGCGGTCCGCCGCCGGGCACTCCGACCGAATTGATGGACGGCGCGTGGGCGGACGCACACCAGCTCCTGCTGGATTCGGCCCGCCGCCTCTGCATGGCTGCGTTGCCCGCCATGCGCGAAAACCGCCGTGGCCGCATCCTCGCGATCACCTCCCAAGTGGTGTTTGAGCCAGCGGATCGACTCACCTTGAGCAATGTCTATCGCACGGCGCTGACCGCATATCTCAAAACACTGGCGCGAGAAGTCGCCGCGGAAGGCGTGACGGTAAATAGTGTCATGCCTGGTCAATTCCTGACCGACCGCTTGAAGAGCCTGATCGCTGACCGGGCGCAACGCGAAGGCATCACCCCCGCCGCGGTGGAGGAAACAATGCGCCGTGCCCTGCCCCAGCAATGCTTTCAGGACCCGGACGATCTGGGCGCGCTGGTGGCGCTGCTGGCCTCGGATCGCGGCGGTTCCATCACCGGCGCCGCCATCCCTGTGGACGGCGGCATGAGCCGCTTTCTCCTGGCCTGACCCGCGCTTTCACTTGCCAATAAATTCGCAAACAAACTAAAAGGGACACTCATTTATCCATGGAGAACGGCCCCATGAAAATCAAAGCTGCCTCGGAATGCCTCTGGGATGAAGTTTCACTCGGCGAGGTCATGTTGCGGCTCGACCCCGGTGAGGAGCGTGTGCACACCACGCGTACCTTTCGCGCCTGGGAAGGCGGCGGCGAATACAATGTCGCGCGCGGCTTGCGCCGCTGTTTCGGCCAGCGCACCGCCATCGTCACGGCCTTTGTTGACAACGCTGTTGGACGCTTGCTGGAGGACTTCATCCTGCAGGGCGGCGTGGACATGCGCCATGTGAAGTGGATGCCTTTCGATGGCGTCGGGCGCGCGGCGCGCAACGGGTTGAACTTCACCGAGCGTGGCTACGGCGCGCGCGGCGCTGTCGGCGTCAGCGATCGCGGCCACACCGCCGTCTCGCAGCTCAAGCGCGGCGACATCAACTGGAAGCGCATTTTCAAGGACGAGGGCGCGCGCTGGTTCCACTGCGGTGGAATTTTCGCAGCGCTCTCCGAGACGGCGCCCGACGTGGCGCGCGAAGCGATGGAATGCGCCAAGGAAAACGGCACGATCATTTCTTACGATCTCAACTATCGCCCCAGCCTGTGGAAAGCCGTCGGAGGGTCCAAGCGCGCCATTGAGGTGAATCGTGCACTCGCGCCATACATCGACGTGATGATCGGAAACGAAGAGGACTTCACCGCCGCACTGGGATTTGAAGTTCCCGGCCTCGATGAGCACTGCTCCAACCTCGACCCGGCGAACTTCAAAAAGATGATCGAGGTCGCGAAAGCCGCCTACCCCAATTTCCAAGCCATTGCCACCACCCTGCGCCATGTGAAGAGCGCGACTATCAACGATTGGAGCGCGACGTTGTGGGTTGGTGGTCAGTTTCACCAGGCACAGACCCGCACGCTGGAAATCCTCGATCGCGTGGGCGGAGGCGACAGTTTTGCCTCCGGCTTGATCTACGGATTCCTACAGGGCCTGGACCCCCAGGCTTGCGTCGAATACGGCGCCGCGCACGGGGCGCTCGCGATGACCACGCCGGGCGACACCTCCATGGCGACACTCGCTGAGGTACGTAGTCTCGCCGGCGGCGGCTCAGCGCGTGTACAACGGTGAGAGCTGGAACCCTTCGGCAACACGGGGTAGATTTATCCATGGATAAGCTCCATGAGCGCTGAACACAAACCCGCGCCTGCTCCCCTGGATGACAGCAGACTCCTGCGTCTCCTGTTGGAGAACAATCCAGACCACATTTATTTCAAGGACCGCGAGGGCCGCCTGCTCCGGGTCAATCACGCGGTCGCTCATTGGTATGGTCTCGCCGATCCGGCTGACGCGGTGGGTAAAACAGATCGCGACTTCTTCTCCGAGGAACACGCGCGTCAGGCATGGGAAGACGAGGAGGAAATCATCCGCACGGGCAACCCCATGGTCGGAAAAGTCGAAAAGGAAACCTGGCCCGACGGGAGACGCACCTGGGTATCCACGACCAAGCTGCCGCTGAAGGATGAGGCCGGCCGGATCATCGGCACCTTCGGCATTTCACGCGATGTAACGGAGCAACATCTCAAGGACGAACAACTCGCGCGCTATGCAGAGGATTTGCGCGCAAGCAACGATCGTTTCCGCCAGGAACTCTCCCTTGCGGGAGAGGTGATGAATGCCTTGTCGTCCAGCAGGCTGGAAACCTTCCCCGACCATCTTCCTGATCCACTGCTCCGGTTCCACTACCGCTACTCGGCGGCGGAGGTGCTCAGCGGCGACTTCTACGTCGTCACGCCGTTCAACCGGGATTCGGCGTTCATTTTCCTGTGCGATGTAATGGGTCATGGGGTATCCGCTGCGCTCGTGGCGGCGATCCTTCGCATCTGGGTGGGCCAGATGGTCCGGCGCGAAATGGCGCCAGCGGCCCTCCTCGCGCTTCTCAACCAACGACTCTATGAACTGTTCGCGAAACCGGACACACTGCGTTTTGCCACAGCTTTCTGCGGGGTGCTCGATGCGCGCAATGGGGTGCTGCGTTATGCCAGCGCCGGACACCCCTCCCCCCTGGTCGTGCCGCCCGGCACAACGGGCGCGCATCCGCTGTGCGACAGCCGGGAGAAGGGACCGGGACTCGGCCTGCAGAACAACGCCCTCTACGAGGAAAGCAAGGCGACCCTGCCGCCCGGTGCGCGCCTGCTCGTTTTTTCAGACGGATTGGTGGAGGGCTGGGTCGATCCCGCCGCAGCGCATGTTCCCGAACTGGAACTCTGCGATTGGCTGAACCAGCGCTCCGCGCCCGATTCCGCCAAGCTCGCCGACCAGGTATTCCAGCACGCGGTTTCACACGAGAACAACGATTTGCAGGACGACATCTGCCTCGTCATCGTCGAGCGCGAAGCCGAAAAGTAAGCCGGTCAGAATTCCGCGCAGTTGAAGACGATCCGATAGACGCACACGGAACTGCGGCAGACGACCTTGCACTTTTGGTGCTCCAGCGGCCCCCCGCATACTGGACACACCGTGGCCACGCCGCCGTCTTCAGCTTCCCCATCGGACTTTCGATCGGGTTGTCCGGTGTTCATGGCTCCAACTCCACGCCAACGCGATAGATCCGATCGCCGGCGATATTGGTATCGGTCACGCTAATGACGCCGCTGCCGATGACATTGCTGAATGGTGAAAGCGGCGCAAACGCCGGCACATCCAGCAGGTTCGTGCTGAAATATACCCGGTACAGACGCCCCGTCACCGCGTTCCAGCGGATGTCGGTCCCGGCGCTCACGCCGAGCGCATGATCGGCCACACGGAAGTAATCCGCGGCATCAATCGGCTGCGTCGCCGCGATGAACTCATCGCGATTGCGGATGCCGTCCCCGTCGAGGTCGCCCTCCGCGTCCGACGCCAGCAGGGGATTCAGCCCGTTGTTGAACTCCCATTCATCGTGCAGGCCGTCGCCATCGCTGTCCACCGCCGCCGCCGCGGTCACCTGATACGCCAGCGTCGCCTCGTCAAAGCGGAAGGAATAGACGCCCGCGGCGAGATTGGAGAGCACGATATTCGCGCCGTCAGGATCACCCGTTTGCGCCAGGGGAACCGTGAAATTCGTGGGCGTGTTCTGGCCCCAATTCGCGATGCCCCAGTTGTTGTTCGCCACGAATTTAAACTCGACCGCAGGCGAGGCATCCAACGCGGTCACGAAGGCCCACTGCGAGGAGGCCACGAGTCGCATGTTCTGCGCGCCTTCATTCCAAAGCGTGAAGGTGCCGGCGACCGCCATGCTGGTGTAGGCGGAGGGGAATGAGGCCGGCGCGGGCGCCCCGTTGTCCGCACGGAAAAACACCGTGCGCAGCGCGCCCGAGTCGCCGAATTTCGCCCACGCCCGCCGCGAGGCGGTGTCGTAAGCCCAGCCCAGGCCCGGGGCGTTGCTCAACGCGGCACGCGTGCCATACCGCGTGACGGGCGCGCCGTCGATCGTCACCGCCGTCACGTTGGAAAGCGCATGCGCCACGATGTAGAAATCGCGGGCGCCGGGATCGTAACTGCCCGAGCGCGCGTGCACCGTCACCGTCAGCGCGGTCGCGGAACCGCTCACCGTCACCGGGGTCCGCGCGTGAACGCCGGCCGCATGGTTCGTGGTGCGCCCGTCGTCTTCAAAGAGCACGAAGCGGTTCGACGCGCCGGGCCAGACATGGAAGTCCAGCCACGCCGGCTGGAACTCATACACGTGGGTCATCGACGGTCCCATCGGGATGATCGCGCCCGCGCGCGCGAACAGGGGCAGGCGCGACAGGGAGGCCGGCACGGTGACCGTCTGGCCGCCCGCATACAGCGTGTCCGTCTCCCAGTGATGCCAGTCGGCTCCCGCGGGCAGATACACGGAGCGGGACGTGTTGCCCTGCGCGATCACCGGCGCGGCCAGCAGATGCGTGCCGGCCATCAGCTCATATTCATTCTGCGACCAGGTGTTCGTGTCGTGCGGGAATACAAAGACCGTAGGCACATTCATCGGCAGTCCATTGGTGGACGCCTCGTAGGCCAGCGAATAGAGATAGGGCATCAGTCGGTAGCGGAACTTGATCCAGTGCTGGTTGAACAGCGTGTAGGGCTCGCCAAACACCCACGGCTCCTGGCTTGTGGCGTTGATGTCGTTGTGGTTCCGATAAAGGGGATGCAGCACGCCCTGCTGCTGCCAGCGAGCGAGCAGTTCCGGCGTCGTATCGCCAATGAAGCCGCCGACGTCATGGCCGTAGTTCGCCTGTCCCGAGATCATCACGCTGAGACCGAGGCGCGTGTTGAAACGCAAGTGAGCGTAGTCCGACCGGTTGTCGCCGCTCCACCCGGCGGCATAGGCCTGGATGCCCGGCCAGGCGGAGCGACTCAAGACGTAGGGGCGCAGGGACGGCTGTTGCGCCTTCAACGCGCCGTGCGAAACCTGCGCCTGCCAGAGGCTGTAGGTGTTGCGGTTGACGGCGGTCCATTTCCGCGTGTCGTTCGTCGTGAAGTCGCCGTAGCGCCCCCCCATATACCAGATCGAATCCAGGGGCAGTTCATTTTCATTCGGCTCATTGAGGTCGTTCCAGATGCCTTGGAAACCATATTGCGAGAGGTAGTTGGTCAACTTCCCGCGCCACCAATCGCGCGTGGGTTCAATGGTAAAGTCCAACCAGGAAACTCTGCCCAGGAAGTTGGAGCCCGCATAATTTTCGAGATTGTTGGTTTTGATGAAGTACAGATTCGTGAAGGCTTCCACGTAAAGCGGATCGTTCGTCGTCAACAGGGGCTCGATGATCGGCACCAACTGGAAACCCTGGTTCGTGGCCAGGGCCACGAGGGCGGGCACATTGCTGTAGACGGGATTGAAGGTGAGCTGGTGATTCTGGCCGCCGTTGAATTGCGCGCCGATGTCGAGATAGATCGAGTCGCACGGGATGTCGCGCGCGCGAAATTCCGCCATCAATTCCGTGACCTCTTCCTGCGACATGTAGCTGTGGCGCGACTGGTGGAACCCATACGCCCATTTCGGCAGGAACGCGGGACGGCCGGTCAATTCGGAGAACCGGTCGATCACCGCCGGCATCGTGTTGCTCGCGCCGCCGCCGAAGAAAAAGTAATCCATCTGGTCGTCGCCCGCCTCGAACGAGTAGGTCCCGTTCGTCCCGGAGAAATCGACCACCGGCCGCGCGGGGTTGTGGAAGAAGATGCCGTAGGCGAAGGCGGAACGGCTGGTGGACGGGCCCTGCACGCCGTACCAGAACGGCAGCGCGTTGTATTTCGGCGCGCGGAATTCCTCGAAGCCGTAGGTGTCCTGCGTCCAGAACTGGAACACGCGCCCGCGCCGGTTCAGCGGGCCACCCTCATCGCCCAAGCCGAAGTACGCTTCGTTCGAGGGCATCTCCTTCACCGCGCGGAGCTTGAATCCCGTGGGGCGGTTGGAAACGCTGGCGGAGCCGCCCGGCCACGTCACCTGCGCGTAGGCGTTGGTGTCGAAGATCATGAAATATTCGCTGTTCCATTCCAGACGCCGGTCGCGGAGCAGGTCGCGTCCCGCGAGGTCCTTGAAGTGCACCTGGAACCGGTTGCTGAAGACCACCTCGACCTGCAACTGGTCCGTCGTGATAAGGAAGTTCGTCGGACTCGCCGCGGTAAACGTGGCGCTGAACGCGGGCCAGTTCGTCAGTGGTTTCGCGAGCGCGATTTCCTCGCGCGCGAAGAAATTCGTCTCGCCCAGGAAATAGAACCGCACCCGCACCACGTCGGGGGCGAATGGAATCACCTCCGCGATGCCGTTCGTGGCGAGGTTCAGGAAGAGACTGCGGTGACCGGTTTCATTGGTGCGGATCGACCAGGACTGGACCGGGCCATTGGTCCGGGGCACGGCGTGCGCAGCCCACGGGAGAACGCCCAGGAGCCCCACCACCAACCCGGCGAGATGACGTCTGCAATGCATTCTGAATGAAAGGCTAAAGCCGCCATAACATACCGCATCCGGCGCGCGCCGTACAATGGAAGGCGACGCCTGTGGTGTTTCCGGAGGGCCCGGCTCCGTCCGGACCTCCGCGCTTAATCCGACTCGCTGAGGCGCTTCTTCGGGGCTTCGAAGAAGCGTTCGTGCGCCTCGCGGAGGATACCGGGAATCCGGTCGGCGAAGGGGCTGCGGGATAGCGCGGCGAACCAGTCGAAGTCGCCTGCTTTTTCCGCGTTCACGCCGGGGAACCAGTGGCCACCCTGACCGAGCAGGTTGTAACGCATTTTGGCGAAGGACTCCATGTCGAGCGCCGTGGCCCAGGTCCAGAGGCGTAGGATTTCATGCACGTTGATTCCGCCCGGCGCATCGGCCCAGAACGGCAACCCTTCGTGCCAGCGCGTTGCCCAGTCGGCGCCGAGAACCCGCGCCACCTCCGCATGCAGTCGCGCGGCGATGGGCGCGGTGACTTCGCCCGCCCCCGCATAATGCGCGAGGCCCGCGACATGCTCGTCGAAATCCGTGGGCCGGCTCGCCCCGAGGCTCAGGGTGTGCACCTGCGGCCGGCTCAGGCAATAGAGGTCGTTGAACTGCATCGGGGTGAGCGGCGCGCAGAGGCGCAGCAGCTTCTCCGACGGTTCGTACAGTTTTCCGCCCTTGTCGTTGGGGCTGATGATGAAGACGCCCATGTCCTGCTTCGTCGCGGCCTCGATCGCCGGCCAGGTGAATTCGTTGACGAAATACCAGTGCAGGTTGACGTAATCGAAGCGACCCGTCTCGATCGCACGCACCGTGCTTTCCACGGGGCCGTGCGTCGAGAATCCGATGTGGCGCACCCGGCCTTCGCGCTTCAGCCGTTCCGCGGTGTCCAGCGAGCCGCCGGGCAGCAACGTCTGTTCCAGCACCTCGTGGTTGTTGATGCCGTGGATGCCAAGCAGGTCGACATGCTCCAGGCGCAGGTTGGCCAGGCAGGTTTCGAACACCGACAGGAATTCAGCGCCCGTGTCGCGCGGGCCGATCTTGGTCTGGACGATCAGTTCGTCGCGCGGGAATTGCGGGAGGATGCGGCCCAGTTGGATTTCCGAGGTGCCGTAACCGCGCGCGGTCTCAATGTGGTTGATGCCGCACTCCACCGCGCGGCGGATCGTCGCTTCCAGATTCGCCTGGTTGTCGGCCGGGATTTCCCCCGGGGGAACGTCATTCCACGCGTGCTGGTAGCGCATGCCGCCGCAGGAGAACACGGGCATGGCCAGGTTGGTGCGGCCAAAGCGACGCCGCGGCATTTCGATGCGAGTCATGTCGTTGCCCTTGTTGGTTCGTTCGACAGCTCCTCGCACCCCACCCCGCGGTCCAGTTGGCGATCCATCTGGAACTTCGGGTCGGCGGAGGCCGCCGCTTCGCGGGGCAGGTCCTGCCCGCGCCGCAGATCGGCGGGCAGTTGTTTCGCGAAGTCCGCAATCACCCGACGCGCCTCCGGGATGCTGTTCACGCTGTTGCAGGCGAGACGCAGGCGGTTCACATGCGGGAAACCCGAGGCGTACCACAGGAGGTGCTTGCGCGTCAGGCGCGCCGACAGTTCGCTGTCGCCATAGTGCGCGGCGTGATAATCGAGATGACGGTCGACCACCGCCGCCCACTCCTCGACCGTCGGGTCCTCATGTCCCTTCCCGGCGAGCGCGCGGAAGATCCAGGGATTCCCCAGCGCGCCCCGGCTCACCATCACCGCATCGCAACCCGTCGCCTCGCGCATGCGCGCGGCATCCGCCACCGCCATCAAATCACCGTTGCCGACGGTCACGATGCGCGGGTTCACGGCACGCGCGGCCGCGATGCCCGCCGCGATGCCGGGCAGGCTGACGCGCACGGCATACGTGTCCTCGCGGGTGCGGCCGTGGATCGTGATCAGGTCCGCGCCAGCCCGAGCGATCGCGGCCGCGTTTGCCTCAACATTGATGGTATCCGGCGTGAAGCCCAGCCGGATTTTCACGGAGAGCGGTCGTTTCGTGGCCGCGCGCGCGGCGGCGACGATTTGTTCAAGCCGTCCGGTGTCCTTCAACAGCGCGGAGCCCAATCCCGAGCCCACCACCTTGCGGACGGGACACCCCATGTTGAGATCGATGGCGTCGAACCCCGCGCGATCCAGCACGGCGACCGCCGCGTGCACGCGTTCCGGATCAGGCCCGGTCACCTGCACGCCCAGCACCGTCTCGCTGGAATGGCGCGCGAGCATTTCGACCGTGCGGCGGTTGCGGATCAGCAGGGCCACCGCGGACAACATTTCGACGTAGGTCAACCCGGCGCCCAATTCCTGGCAAATCCGGCGGAACGGCACGTCGCTAACGCCCGCGAGCGGCGCCAGGATGCCGCGGCGGTCAGAGGAATGGCAGAGGAATGGGGTCAGTCCGCACATAGTTGCAACTCGGATTTCAACTTTGACCGAACTCGATCTCGGGGCGCACGATACGCATGGACGGCGCGGTGGATATTGGTCCGGCTGCCCATCTCCAGTTTCGCGCTCAACCAGTCGTCGCTCACCACGCTCCGACTCTTGACCCACCATGCCACGGCCTGTTTCACCGGGTCCGTCTGCCGTCGGCTCCACAACTCACTCATCTTCACCCCGAACCGCGATCTCGCCTGCTCCAGCAAGCGAATCGCCTCACGCTCGTCATGCAACCGAAGCCCCTCTTCTCGATAGGACGCGCGTCTGCGGCCAGTTGCTCGCCGATCCGCCAGTTCGAGCAATCGATCCCGGAACGTGTCATCCCCTACATACCAGCCCCGGCGAATCGCCTTCCATTCTTCGGCCAGTTCCTCCGACTCCTTCCCGCCGCGCACTTCGACCGCCCGGCGCTCCAACAACGCCCCGTAGCGTCTGCGGCTACCGGCGCTCTCGTCGGGCAGTTCATGGCTCGCAAACACCCGATCCCTCACCAGCCACTCCGGCAACTCGGCCTCTCGGACGAAACGAGGGAAACTGCTCCAGGGATACTCCGCCAACCGGCCCCTTCCGGTTGTCAGCAACCCGGCCCTCGCTGGATTGAGATGGATGTACGTGCTCAGCGTCTTGAAGTACCCGTCGTCCTGCGCTTCCACGGGAATCGCCTTGTACCGGCCTTGGAACAAATGCCCGCTGACGCGATGCCGACGGTTGAAGCGTTGCGTGTATGTCCCCTGAAACCACTTCATCCCCGCCACCAAATTCGGTTCGGGCGTCTCCAGCAGCAGGTGATAGTGATTCCCCATCAACACATAGGCATGAATCCGGAACCCCGTCCGCGCGCACGCCTCCGCCAGCGTATCCAGGAAGCAGACATAATCGCCCCCGTCGCGAAAGATCGCCTCGCGACGATCCCCCCGGCACATCACATGATAGACGCCTCCCGCGTATTCGATTCGGATGCTTCTCGGCATGCCCGCACC
Source organism: Kiritimatiellia bacterium (assembly GCA_035327585.1). Taxonomy (GTDB): domain Bacteria; phylum Verrucomicrobiota; class Kiritimatiellia; order CAIVKH01; family CAIVKH01; genus JAMLJG01. The sequence continues at coordinate 31,092 of DAOLDD010000002.1, forward strand.
TTCGACGAGCCTACCCGCCCAGTCAATCGCATTCTGCAACTATGTGCGGACTGACCCCTTTACCTACGAGATCAAACCGGTCGTAGGTGTCGAAACCGACCGAGAACACGCTGCCCGCTTTAAAAGGAGGGGGCAGCCAGAGCGCGTTATAGCCCGCCTCCGCCAGCTCGGGAATCCGCCGCGTGATTTCGGGCCAGCTCGTGTTGAAATACTGGAGGATCACCTCGCCCGCGCGCGCCGAGGCGCCACCCCAAGCGAGGGCGGAACAGAGCAGTCCGAGACAGACCTTCCTCCAGTTGAGCACCCCTAACATAAGCGTGAATATACACATACCTCACAAAAGGTAAAACGCTTTTGCATAAAATCCTTATTCGCTTGAGTCGCCATCCCCAAATGGTGGTAGAGCGGGTTGGCCCACGCGTCCTCCGAAGCGCAGCGCGCGAAGGGGGGAAGCCGCCGCATCCAGCGCGACGCCTCGAATTGGGAGCAGGGGTCAGTCCGTACATTTGTACATCACTGCTCGCAGTCTGCTCCGTTCCGCGTCACCCGCATGCCGATACGCTTGGACGGCGCGGCTGATATTGACCCGATTACCCATCTCCAAGCGCTCGCACACCCACTGGTCCGACACGACTGTCCGGCTCTTCACCCACCACGCCACCGCCTGTTTGACCGGGTCGTTCTGCCTGCGCCCGCGAACCTCTTTGAGCGTCACACCCAAGGTTCCGCATGCCGTCCGAAGAACCTCCCCTGCCGCGCGCTCGTCATGCCGCCGCATACCCTCCGAACGATACGAATCGCGGCGCCGCCCGCGCACCGCTTTATCCAGCCGATCCTGAAGTTCTTCTCGAAACCCCTCGCTCCCAATGTACCAGCCGCGTCGTATCGTCCGCCAGCGCTCCTCGTCCGCTTCCGTCAGCTCCCCGCCCACGACTTCCACCGCCATCTTCTCCAGATGGGCGCGATACCGAACCCGCGAACCCCTGCCCTCGTCCGGCAATTCCAGCGCGGAGAACACACGGCCACGCGTCAGTCCCGCCGGTAACTCGCTGTTCCCCACAAATACGGGAAAGCTGCTCCATCGATAATCGCACAACTTTGGGCGATCCCCTGCCAGCAGTCCCGCCCGCGCCGGGTTCAGGTGGATATAGTCGCTTACGATCCTGAAATAGTCAGCGTCGTCGGCATCGACCGGGATCGCCTTGTACCGCCCCTGAAACAGGTGACCGCTCAGGCGGTTCCGCGCGTTGAACCGCAGCGTATAGGTCCCCTGAAACCACTTCATGCCCGCCACCAGGTTCGGCTCGGGCGTTTCGAGCAACAGGTGGTAGTGATTCGGCATCAACACATACGAATGAATCAGAAACCCGGTCCGCTCGCACACTTCGCCCAGCGTTTCCAGCATCAACAGACGATCCTCATCGCCCCGGAAGATGTCCTCCCGCCGGTCGCCGCGACACATGACGTGGTACACCGCGCCCGCATATTCAATCCGTGCACTTCTAGGCATGAACCCAAACTACCGATTCCGCCTCACACGTCGAGCCAATTATGTTCATATGTACGGACTGACCCCTATACCCCCTCTGACCCCTTTATGCCTTTATGATATGATGCCGTTGCTGACACTCACAAAGAATCTGAGATACTTGCCGTGATGACTAGAGGTTGCGGCAATTTTTTGTTCAACCCCTTGAATCTCAAGTTAACAACAAATTCAATATCGCATTCCCTTCCAACAGTATCACACAACAATTCGACTTCATTTATCCAGAAGCTTTCCATCGTACCGGCGAAAACTGTTTTCGATTGATTTCTTGCAATGTGCACATTAAGCGAGACGCTCATAATCTTTAGCTCGCATTCTGATTTATTCAGTATAGATATCTCGACCAACTCCTCCAACAGTAGATTATTCTCATAAATATTTCCGAATCGGATTGCCCACGCCTTACCTTCCTTATCAAGCACTATCTTTACCCGAGCACCACCCTGCTCAAGTTCTTCCACCACGGAAACTACCTTTTCATAATGCGATGTAAAAAAAGCCGAACAGCCAGACAAAGACAATACCAATAGGCACGTTAGGAAATACTTATAAATTAATATACTCAACTCTTCTCCCCTATGGGTGAGGTGGGGGATTAGCCATCCCTCGCGGGAACGGAACTTGATTTCCCCACCAATTATTGATGTTACTTGCAAACATTCTACCAGGTAAACGACCGCTCAAGTTTGGATCACGCAATCCAACTTGCCTCAACATTTCTCTGCCAAAAGTATTACTGTTGTTTCCCGGGGGCAACTGATATCGCGAATTAGGCCAGCGACTAAAAACATGATTAAGTCTTAATCTTTCAGCCTGTGAACCATTTGGGTTATGCTCTGCCCACCTATACCTTCTGGCATTATCAAGTATTCGATTCCACATACGCCGAACGGCTCGCACATTATTTCGAGCAGGTTCATATACTGCAGCGAAACGAATTCCGTCACTAGCTTCACGTATAACCGATATCCCAATATCGGACACTTGCCATCCGCGACCGCTTCGCCCGCTCGACATGGGTGGATCCCATATTGACCAGTTATTGTCTTGCAGCAACTCTACCCCAGCCAGCCTAGTTGCATACCCACCGATGCGCCCTAATGCAGTTCGTCGAAATTCATCTGAAACATGCTCTACTCCAATTCTTGCCCGGCATATTGAATCCCAATATTCTATTGAAGCGTGATTAAAATATCTGTATGGACGGGGAAACCCTTGCAATGGCCTAGCTGCCATCGCGATAAAATCGAGGCCAAATGGATCATAAACATCAACAGAGTTATTGTTGACAAATCCATAAAGGTTAATCCCCCCCTCCTCTTCAATCGGATCCCTTGAGAGCCATCGCCCCAGCTCCGGGCTGTAGAATCTGAAGCCGTAATAGCTGAGCCCGGTTTCTGAGTCGGTGTACTTGGAGGAGAACTGGAATGGATTGTCATCCGCGGCGGGCCCCGTGGCGCGAATGAGCCCGCCGAACGGATCGTACTCGTACACCGCGCTCACCGTTCCGGTGGCACTCACCAGCGTCGCCACGTTCCCATTCCCATCATACGCCGGATGATGCAGCCCGCCCACTCCACCCAGATGCGCCAGGACCAGCCCACCAACACCGCCCGCCCCTTGCAGCGACCGCGACAGGTCCAACCCCCAGACATACGCATTCGTTGCTGTTGCGCTGTTTTCTGCCCGCTCCTCCCTCAGCAGGTTCCACCCGTCGTAGGCGAAGCTCCCGGCGAGCACCTGCGCCCAGCTATTGCTGATCCACTCGTACACAGCCTTCCCGACCCGGCGGCTCATATGATCATACGCGAACTCGAGCTTCTGCCGGGGCACATTACTGGAGATGTCGCTGCGTGTTTGCATGCGGATCAACCGATTTTCACCATCCCATTCGTAGTCCCATCGCCCATCCCGCGTCAAGTTGCCATCGGTGTCATACACGAACGTCTCGGGCGTCCGCGCCATGAACACGGCGCCGCTTTCGGACATCACGATGTCAGGCAACCCCGTCGTGGCCGGGTTGATCACGCCTACCGCCGTCACCTCTTCATACACCGCCGAGTCGCGATTGGCGAGGGCGAGCGCCTTGTGCCAGTAGGCGCCTTGCCGGGTGGTCGGTTCCAGGTTGACGGTCACCACGGCCGCTGTTTCCGCCGAGCCCACGAGGTCCACCACCCCGGGCAACGTCTGCTGCTCATACTGGTTGAGGGCGTTGGCCTTGTAGACGGTGGTTTGAAGGCCGCTCCCGTTGGTATTGCCGCCCGCTTTGGCGGAGCGCCGGTTTCCGATGGGGTCGTAGTCGTATTCGTACTGCTGCCCGGAGACCAGGGCGTCATCGGACCAACGCCGCTTGCCGGAGATGACTTGGCTGCGCTGGTCGTAGCCGTAGTTCCAGTACGATTCGTCTGCCAGCTCCATCTGGATGCGCCGTCCGACCGCGTCGTTCTGGTAGGCGAACATGGAGACGATCAGGTTGGTACCGGGAGTACTGACCCGGTTGGTCAGCGCGGTGATCAGGTCGCGCTGGGCCTCGTAGCCATACCCCACGTGCAGGACCGCGGACCCAGCGGTGCTGGTGACGACGCGTGTGGCGACCAGGTCAGCGTTTGCCGCATACCCGTAGGACACCTGCCCTACCACTCCGGCGACGCTCGCTGTGATGACGTTCAGGCGCCCGACGCTGTCATACCCGTAGGCAACCTGATAGTCGCCATCCAAGGCCAGCGAGATCGGACGTCCGATGGCGTCGTAGGAACGGTCCAGCCCGGCTCCATTCGATAACCGCTCCGACTGGAGATTCAGGGTCGCTGGATCGTAGACGTTTGTGCGCGTTCCCTGTACGTCCCGTATGGTTTTCTGCCGCCCGATCCGGTCATAGGTGTAGGCGACATCCGGCGTGTCGTCGCTGTAGTCCACGTTGGTCAGTGCGCCGGCCAGGTCGTACGCATAGGTGGTGGCCACGCCACGCGCCCACGTGCGCTGGGCCAGTTGTCCGGAAGGAGTATAGCTGTAGGTGACGGATTCACCGGCGGCGTCCGTTTTGGCGACAAGCAGCCCGGTCGCCGGATCGTAGCTCCACGCCGTCTTGTCCATGCTTCCCTTGCTCGCTTCCATCTCGGCAAGGGAGGTGAACGCCTTGTGTCCCCGATAGGTGTACAGGGCGATCATGCGCCCTTCATCGTCGTACTCGTGGAGGACAGGATAGGTCGCCCCCCAGGTGGCCATGGCCCGGCCTTGCTCGTCATATGCCGTATAAATCGTGTTGCTCAGGGCGTCGGTGACGGCGATGGGCTGCCCGGTGTCGGGATCGTAGGCATAACTTGTACGATGCCCCGCGGCGTCTTCCGTGTACTCGACTTGCCCTTTGGCGTTGTAGTTCACCGTTGCGGTTCCGGTCCGGGGATGGGTCGTCCCGATGAGGCGCCCCAGCGCGTCGTAGGCGTTGGTGGTCAGATGTCCGCTTCGGGAGGTGGTGGAGATCTGGAGCCCGTTTACGGTGACGGAGACGACGACCGCCGTGGAGCCAGGCATCTGACTGGTGTGCGCTTGGGTCTTCCCGGCCCAGTCGAGTGTGCTGCCCGCGCTATTGGTGTTGCCCAGCGCATCGATGCTGATCCGTTCAGCGATCTGCCCGGCGCTGAACCCGGTGAGCCGCTCCCGGCTCATCTGGTTCGTCCGCACGGTGGAGGACTGGTCAACCGGATACAACACGGACCAGCTCACACGCCACCAGTCGCCGCCGAGCTCCTGATACGCACCGCCGGACCCGCTGACTCGGTCCGGCCCGGCGAGGTCGATCTGACCGTCCGCGTCCATATCCTGTGCAGATAGGGTCATCCTTCCCATTTCGTCGTATTCGTTCAGAACATCGGGCTGGCCGGGTTGGATGATGCGGATGAGCTGCCCGAGGGCATTGTAGACGGACTGGTTCGTGAGGGCGCCTCCGCCGAACGCGGGACGCTCCACCCGAATGGTGCGACCCAAGGGGTCGGTTGTGGTCTTCTCCCAGTGCAGGCCATCGGCAGCTCCATGCGACACTTTGCTCCAACGGGTCCCGTCGGGGTTCACTCCATAGTCGTAGTATTCCGCGTGTCCGCCGGCGTCGGTCACGGTCTTGACCTGTCCGTCGAGATACGTCTCCGTGCGCTGCGTCGCGCCACCGGGCAGGATCACGCTCCGGATGCGGCCATCGGCGCTTTCCTCATACTCCGTGAGCAGCCCCGCTTGATCGACACTCTGCACCAAGTCACCGCCGGTGTTGTAGACGTTCACGCTGTTGGTGATGAGAAGACTGCCTGCGGCGGTTACCTGCTTGAGCATCCGCCCATCGGCGTCATAGGTGAAGGTCGTGACGATGTCGGGCCGCCCTCCGGCCCCCACCTGGGTCTGGCTCTGCACGCGCCCGAGTGAGTCGTACGCATACAGCGTCTCGATCCCCGATGCGTCGGTGGAACGCTCCTTTCCGCAGCAACTCCCCCAGACGTTGGTCTGGCGGATGCCTTTGAGCGAGTTCTCCCAAAGCAATCGGCTCACGCTGTCGTAGATCGACACGTTCCAGTCGATCCGTTCGTATCCGCTCCCGGTATACACCGCGGTCTCGGTCAGCACCTGACGCCCCTGTTCATCCAGGATGGTGGTCCGCTTGGTCGTTTGGTTGGCGATGCCGGTCGGCTGCGCGACGGTCCCCTGCACGACTTCCGTCCGCAGGGCGGACCCGGCCCCAGGCGTGAACGTGCCCGGCGTCCCGCCGCTGCCGGGCGCGTAGGTACCGTTCGTGTAGGCGTAGGAGCTAAGGCTTCCATCGTGCCGCTCGACGCTCTTTACGCGCCCGGCGCAGACCGGCGCGGCGTTGGTCGCGTAATACGTCGTCCGGCTGAACTCGTTTGACGGATGCTCTGGCCCGCCCAGCGGGTCCAGGCAGCGGATGCTGACTTCCACCCGCTCTCCGTTGGTCGAGTACACCTGAAAATACGACTGCGCGACGATGACTCCCTCGATGCTTTCCGTGGTCGAGGTCGGCGTCCCCCATTTCGCTGCGGCGGTATCCTGAGCATATCCGTAATCAATGACCCGAACCTGTTCGTTCGGGGCGGTTACCGGGGCATCTTTCCAGGAATGGACCTCGCGCGTGACACGTTGGCCGACGTCATAATGGAAGCGCGTCCAAGACCCATCGGGATTGATTTGTGATTTCAGCAGCCCCAACAGGTGCGGCGCCGAGGCGTCGAGGTAATACTCCTTGGTGGTTCGCCGCTCTTCCGATCCTGCATAGGTCACCTCGCCCACCAGAAGCTCTCCCAGCGGGAACGCCAGGAACTGTCGCTCGGTGGTTGAGATGATGTTGCTGCCGGCGTTGAGTACGTCGGCGATCTCAACCCGCGTCCACGGGTCGCCCGGGTCGATATAGCTTACCTTCCGCTCCTGCCGAAGCTCCGCTCCGCTTCCTGAAAACATGCTCCAGTCGTTGTTCTCGGGCTCCCAGATATACAGGTACTCCTTGCCGTTCGTGTAGATGCCGTAGGTCTCGATCACTTTGAGAGCCGTATGGTTGGTATAAACACCCGGGTTCGGGTTCTCGAAGGTATAGGTCACGAAGGGAGTGCCGCTCAGGGCGTAGACGCCGTTGGTCATCGCGCCCACCTGGTCAGGCGCAAAGTAGCGCACCCGATACATCGTGTCGGTCACGGTGACGATATCGACGAACTTCTGCGGGGCACGGATCTGCCGCATCACTCCATTCGTGTCGTTGACAACCTCCACCGACGCGTGGTCCATCGGGTAGGACAGCATCCGCGGGCTGTAGAGCGACGGGGTCGGATACAGGATGTACAGGTTCAGGTTCCCGGCGTTCGCCCCATCAGGGAGGCCCCCAAGCCCGAGGCTCACATCAATGCAGGCGTTCCGAAAACGCGGGCACGCCCCCGCGCTTTGCGAACAGCTCTGGCACGGATGCTCGTACACGATCTCGTAGATATTGCAGTTCTGCGCTGTGTCCGTCGCTCGAATTCGGATCTTGTCGGTATCCCCCAGGGTGATTTCGCCCGTGTCCGGGTTAATTCTCCATCCGTCCCGCGCTCTCCCCTTTAACCCGTGCATCGTCCACCGGATCGGCCCCGTCCCCGCGTTCGTCAACGCTCTCGCGTATAACTCCCCATCCACGTCACCTACCTCCACCCTGATTCCCTCAATTCGCGAGTCGGGATCACTGTTTGCGTCTATGACAGAGACCTCTGACAGCGTCTGCGGCGGAGGGTGAGAGTACACCCGAGCACTTGTTACCGTGCCGCCAGTACCGACAAACTCCTCCCGCAGAAGTGTTGTTGCAATGACATTAGTCCAATTGGATGGATGCTTCGAAACCACCTTCTCGCACCAATGGACCTCATAGCGAGCCCCCGCCTCTGTCTCATTTAATCGTTTACGATACTCCATTCCGCGAAGCGTTGCGCTGATATCCTCCGACAAGAACGATCCATTCACAAAAACAATCGGCCCGACCGAATGCAACGAACTACCGGCGGCACCGCTCTCGTTCGTTGCTATCTGCGGCTCACAAGGGTTATAATCTACAGCGAACATCCATCCAGAACCCCACGGAAGTTCTGACAGAATTGCCGCTCGGTTCATATAATCACCCGCAACGAGATCCCGCAGTTCACCGTCTGTAAATTTATCCTCAAGGGCGATGGTCTCACGATATACAACTTTGTTGTCTATATTTACGCGCACCCCCCCATAACTGCGATCTCCACTCACGGCCAACTGCTCGTCGTATTGCGCGACCTCCCTAGAGACAAGCATGGGTGAGTTGGGTGTCGGGGTGGGATCAGCGTTGACACCATCCCAGAGGGCAAGCGTCATAAGCAATCCATCGCGCTGGCCGATGCCAGATTGACATAAATCATAATACTTGTTCGTGTACACCCACGCAGTCGAATGTCCTTCATTTAGATTATTCGTTGCACTGATTCTAAACTCATAGTCTTCGCCCCCAATATAATTACCCCTCCACTCCTCTACAGTCCACAGAATGAAGTTAGTATATTGTGGGTCATGAAGATTTTCTTCACGCAGGTCGACACTTATCCCTCCCGACGCAGATCGCTGATATTTCAAGGCGGCGGGATCTAGCGTCTCCGAATACAGCAAACCGGAGGTCGAATAAGTGACATCTCTTATAAAGGGGATAGATTGATCATATTCCTCCCGAAGCGACCACATATATTCTGTATCAAACGTAATTCGCTTGTAATATTCTGGCCTTATGCGGCGTGGATACTGCTCGTCGTCAAACTCTCTGTAGCCACCCTTATCTCGCCGAACCTCAATCGTGCGATAATCTGTCGCTGACTGCGACACAAGTATCAAAGCGGCGGTCGCCGCACGCATTGATGCGACCAACAATACGACCGCGATAAGAATTATTCGCAATCCGCTCATCGTATTACCGAGCCTCTATTATGATTTTCATGCGGTTACTCTTGATGGTTAATGGGGGTGTAAACCTTAAGACGGATTATCAAATTTGTATCCTGGGTATATTGCTCCAATGGGTCCCGCCCCATCAAGCGCTCATGAAGATTGGAAACCCCATCGCCATCAGTGTCATCGCCCGCCCCCTGCGAAGAGATGCCGTAGGCTGACTCCCAACCATCATCCAGTCCATCTCCATCTGCATCCGGAATGGGGATGTTCACTCCATGCAGGTCGTGCTGCAACACGATGGGACTGTCGATGTTAACGCCATATTCTTCTCCCACATCGAATGCGCCATCGTCATCTACATCCAGATAAGCCTTCAGCCAGTAGCTGGTTCCAGGCAGAAGTCGGTCGATTTGAAACGTGCGGTCATGCGCCGCCTCCGTCGCCAAATCTGTTGACCAACTGGCAGCATTGGTGACGGCCACTATCCACACGCTCCCGTTCCAGGCAGGAGAGCACAAAACTTGTCCCGCAACGCGCACGGCATACTCGCCCGGATCATTTGGATTATGTCCGATCGCGCTTTCTTCGCCATCCAGGCGTCCATCACCATCCGTGTCGGCCATGAGCGGATCGGTGAAGGCCTCATACTCCGCAAGATTGTCCGCTCCATCAAGGTCAGGGTCGTCATCGCCATCCAGCGCCATGTCGCCAAGCCACGCATACTCCCACCAATCAGGAAGCATGTCCGAATCCTCGTCGGGATCAGACAATTCGATATGCAATCCCGACACATTCGCCGTCAGCGTCGTCGGCCCGTGCACGCCATACGCTTCACCGCGGTTCTCGACGCCATCCCCACTGCTGTCCCGATAGGCGCGAATGCCTAGCGAAACCAGCGTGGGCACATTCGTGATCGTATAGACCGTTCCGGTTGTACTGGTTGACCAGATGGAAGCCCCATTTGTGGCGACAACGTGAAAGACCCCCGTCTGCACACCGGAATAGCCCAGCGTTCCGGATATCACGACGATTTTGGATGCGGACAACAGCGGGTCCGAACCGTGGGCGATTTCGAAACCGTCGCTCAACCCATCGCCATCGGTATCCGCAACCAGCGGGTCGGTCTTGTGAATGTAAATTTCGTCATAATCAATCAACCCATCGCCGTCCGTGTCTGCTAGCATGGCGGACGTCTTGTAGCGTGTATAGAGAAGTGCCAATCCGTTGGTCACGGCAGCTTCATTGTGCGAGTAAACGGTCGCAATCCGACCCATGCGGCTTTCCACGCCAAGCGTGGCGCTCGAACCGTCGGCCCATTGGCCCGTCATCGAATGGAACTGCACCAGGACACGCGAAACCTGCGAGGCGCTATTGGTCTCGCGTTGCAGAACAGCTTGGAAGGTGTAACGAGTCGTCAGGTCATTGCGGTGCGCGAGATCATGCCAGGAAACAATCGTCTCCGATTCGCCAACCAGATTTGTGGTGTAGAGGTAGTACACGCTCGACGTTGGCGCGGCGTTGGTTGCCAACACAAGATCATCCCAGAAGGCAGCCAAAATACCGTTGGGCGCGTCGGGATTCGGGAGGGCCTCGTTCAGGCGCGAAACACTGATAACGTCGAATGAAAGAAGGCCGTTGTCCGATACATGGATTTGGGTGGGTGTCAGATCGAAAAATGAATAGGCGTGGGGGTTCGTTATGCTCGTGTATGCCTCATCGCCGGCTCCCGTCCAGTTTGTAACGAGAACGCCCGAATTGGTGATATCGCGCCACTGGAAGGAGGCGGGGACTACGGAGTATACCCCATGAATCTCAGAGTCAGGCAAGCCGTCCCCATCGCTGTCTGGATCCAACGGATCCAACCCCAACGCCACCTCTTCCGCATCGCCAAGTCCGTCGTTATCCGTGTCACTCGCCCAGGGGTTTGTTCCGTGCAGGATTTCATCGCCATCGTTCAATCCGTCCCCATCGCTGTCCGCAACGAACGTGATCGTTTGGTGGGCAATGGCCTCGTCATAGTCTGACAACCCGTCAAAATCCCGATCGGGGTGCAAGAGATGCCCAAAATACTGCGCCTCATCCGCATCAAGTAAGCCGTCTCCGTCCGTATCGTAGCCCATCGGATCGGTCCCATACGCATTCACCTCTTCTCTATCAGTCCACCCGTCGCCATCCGTGTCGCTCACCAACGGATCACTCACGTATTTGCGATAAATATATGCCCTTTCTCGCAGAAATGCTAAGTGATTCGTCCGGGCGATGCGTCCCGACTCACTCTCAACGCCTATTGTCGCTCCGGGAAGCACTTGTCGCGTGCATTCGTATTGCATCACGATGGAGCCCTTATCGGGGCGGAGTAAGGCTTGGAACGTGTACCGGTGCCCGGGCGTTGCCGAGTTAGTCAGCCAATTCCACGTTATGACCAGCTCATTGGAATGGGTGAAGTGGCCATTCACGCTATTGGTGAACCAACTCACGGTGCTGTGGGCGCTCAAGAACGGCTGAAGCTCATCCCACAATACCGCCACAAGGCCATTGGGTTCATTTGTGTTAGGAATAGTCTGATTATAGAAGGGTACGTCCTGATTTTCGAATACGAGCACACCGTTCATGGCCACATATACCTGTGTGTAGACACCACCATAGAACTCGAACGGAAAGCCAATCGCGATGGCGTCAGAGATATTGGTATTCACCCCATGCCAGTTGGTTACATATTGATATCCACCCGTAGGCGAGCGCCACTGATACGGATACGACGCGGCTGAATAAGCGCCAAGCAGCTCCTCGCCATCGGAAAGGCCGTCGCCGTCACTATCGCTCACCGCCATATAGGTGCCAGCGACATACTCCTCATAGTTCGAGAGCCCGTCGCCATCCAGGTCGAAAGCGCCGTCGGCGGGATCAAGAGGATCAAAGCAGTAGTCGTCTTCCGTCTCAATGGTATCGTATATATCGAAGCAATATTCATACTCCCACCCATCCGGTAGGCCATCCCCATCCGTATCCCAGTTTAGCGGATCGGTTCCCGCGACCTGAATTTCCGTCCAGTCATCCAAGCCATCGCCATCCGTATCCGTGTGGTGCGGATCAGTTCCCGCTTGGTATTCCTCCAAATTGCTCAACCCATCCCCATCCGCGTCCGCCAGGGCGTCGTACATGGAGGCGATTTCGTTGGAGGAGAGGGCTGAGCTGTAGATGCGCACTTCATCAAGTTTTCCGTGCCACATGTCTGAAGCGTTGCCTTGGTCATGGCGACGTCCGATCCGCCACCCATTCCCACCACCGGGCAAGGCGTTGTTGCCGGATGTGCCACTGGCGCGAAGAATTCCGTCGGTGTAAACGGCGAGATTGGTCCGGTTAAACGATCCGGTAACGCGGACCCAGCGACCCGTTGGAAACCCCGTTGTGTCCTGTTTCTGCCGCCATGTACCGTCGTAATAACCCACGCTAAAGAGATGGGAGGTTCCATTCAGGGTGAGCGAGAACTCGACATCGCCGTATCCAGGATAGACCTCATTGAATAGCCCGCGATAGACACTCGCTTCATCAAGGGTATCCGCCCACGCCCATGCATCAATGGTAATGGTGTTGGTAATGGCGGAGGAAAGAGCAGTACCGATGGAAATATAATCATCAATCCCGTCAAACCACATTCCCTGCCCCACCCTCCCTTGAACACGGTTCGTCGCGCTCATACTGGTCAAACTGCCCGGGTAATTCGTGGAAACGGCGTTGCTGGCGACCGTGCCTCCAGCCTCCTCAAACCTCCACCACGCTACCAAGCTGTTGCTCGCCAAAGAATTCGGATTGAACCCATGCAAAATCTCCCACCAGTCCGGCATGCCATCCTGATCGGCGTCGGGGTCGGTGAGGGTGATGTTCAGGTTGGTGGCGCCGCTGTGCGCGAGGACGGGGTTGTTGGTGTAGACGCCGCGCGCCTCGGGGCCGTCCTGCGCCGCGTTGGTGTTGGAATCGCGGTAGGCGGCCAGCGTGTAAGCGCGGCGGTTCGGCACATTGCTGATGACGTAAGGGCCTGGCCCCGGCAGCGTGGTTGCATACAAACCGAGGAAGGCGAAGCCGTTCGAGTACACGGCGCCGATATCCGCGGCGGCGAGCGCGCGGCTGTACACCTTCACCTCGTCGATCCGCCCCTGAAAGCGGCGGTTCAGCGTATGGCGGTTGCCGATCAGGAAGTTGTTCCCGCCGTCGGCGACCGCGCCGCTGACGTTCGTGCGGACGACCTCCACGCCATTGAGGTAGCCGATGAAATTAGTGCCGTCGTACACCGAGGCGACATGGCTCCAGATGTTGTCTGGAATATAGCTATGCCCGCCCGCGCTGGACGAGATGAAATACTCGACTCCGCCAAGTTTTAGCGCGTAGTAGATGCCTTGGGCAACATTGTCGGCTATGAAAATCGCCATATCGTTGTAATAACTGCGCGCGCGGCCGACGATGTAGGCGTCCTGGTTTACGGAGGGATTGATCCACGCCGACATCGTGAACCGATTGGCGAGTCCGCCGACCAGTGCGGGCGGGCGACCAACATGAATGCTCCCGGTCGAGCTCGTAAAGGTGTAGGCGCCGCCGCTGTAGCCGGTATTCGTCCATTTCGCGCTATAAAGAGTACCGGTATGGGCACTGCCGCTGAAGTCGGTGACGCGGTTCGTTTCCTGCGGGTTCATGGCGTAGTGCAGAACCAAGCCCGCTTCGGTACGGGCCTCCACGACGACCGGCCCGGTCTGACCGCCGCTGTAGGCGACCGTGCCGGCGAGGTTCACGAGGTGGGACGCGGGATCGGAAGGATCGGTGCCCGCTTGGAGCTCCAGCCAGTCCGATGAGCCGTCGCCATCCGTGTCGGGGTCGTGCAATTCGATGTCGACTCCGGCCTGGTCATTGGTGAGCTGGAAGCCGTTGCCGTTGTAGAAGCCAACCGGCTCGAAGTGGTCGCGAACTCCGTTCCCGTTCGCGTCGCGCCAGGCCGTGACCCAGTAGTTGCTCAAGGTGGGCACGTTGGCGAACGCATAGGCGCCGGGCACGGCCTGGTTCGTGGACCGTGTGTTTTCGCCGCCGTTTCCAGACCGATAGAGCCCTTCAAGTTCCACAGGCGTCAGGGTGGCGCGGTACATCTGCACCTCGTCCAGCCTGCCCTTGAAGTACCAGCCGGCGCCGGGCGAGATATCGCCCAGCGTCGCCGTCACGTTGTTGGAACGCACGGGCTGCACGGAATAGACCGCGCTGGTCGCGGCGAGCGTTCCGTTGAGGTAGAGCCGGGTCATCGAGCCGTCGTATGTGACGAATACGTGCTGCCAAACGCCGTTGGTGACTACGTTGCCAATGGTTGCGTCGCGCACCCCGCTGAGGTCCTGCGGATTTACTCTGGAATCCAGTCCCGTCCCGTTGCTGTTTAGGATCAAAAAGATGGAGTCATCACCAAACCACGTTTTGCCGAGAATGGATCCCAGCGAAATGCCCGAATCGGCCCGGAACCAAGCGCCCCAGCTCAAACGCTCGCCGCCGACGGCCTGACGGAGCTGACCCAGTTGGATGGTGTCGTTGCCATCGAACGAATAGGCCCCGCCCGCCTTGCCATTTGTCGTCCATGTCGCGCCGTTGACGGTGAGCGGGGTGTTCCAGGCGCTGTTGTCGTGGGTGGTGTTGGCGCCGTCGAACCGGAGATGCAGCACGGGCGGGCTGGTGACGACGCCGTAGGGGGTCAGCGAAATGTACAGTGTTCCGGTCTGCGACCCGGCGTAGCTGGTCTGGCCGGAGATCGTGGCGGGGAATGACGCGGGGTTGAGCGGGTCGGTGCCGTAGGTCACTTCATCCCCATCGTCGGCCCCGTCGCCGTCAGTATCGGCCACCCTCGGGTTCGTGCCCAACGCGTGTTCCTCGGCATCCGTCAAACTGTCCGCATCGGTGTAGGCATTCGAGGGGTTCGAATAATCCTCGCCGATCCAAAACGAGCCGTTACCGGAACTCTCTTCGATGAAATCGGCCAACCCGTCGCCGTCTGCGTCATTCGTACTGCCGTAGTGGAACCCGATGTCCGTCAGGGATATCCCCTCCTTGTTGCCGTTGGTGCGCGTGGTGTAGTGCACCAAGCCCACGCCGAAGGTGAAGATGCCGCTCCCGTCCACGGCGGGGCTGGTCTGCACCAGATAATTGGAACCGTGCGGCCCGACCTCGAAGGTGTTATTGGAGAGCGATACGACCGCGGCGCCCATCCACCCCGCCGGCACGTCGTAGGCGGCGTTGGCGCTGATGGTTCCGACGCTCAACACGACGTTGGACGCGAAGGCGTTGGTGATGGCGTAGAATATGTTCCTGCGCAGTTCCAGGTTGGTCATGCCGCCGGCGGTGCTGACGGCCCAGTTGGTCAACCGGTGGAAGGTCTGGAAGGTGAGCTGGGCGCTCGGTCCGGCGGCGTACACCCCTTCGGCGCCGTCGCGGATGAGGACGTTCGCGACCACGCCGGTCGTGCCCGCGCCCAGAATCGAGATTCCGCGCTGGCAGTGCAGCAATTGCGCGTGCCGCACGGTCTGGGTGCCCGGCGCGTTGAGTTCCACCCCGGTCTGGGCATACTTGATCGTCACGCCGGTCAGGAAGTTCGTGCCGCTATCCAGGATGAACGCGCGGGGATAGCGGTTGCTGAGCGGGTCCAGCCCGCCGTATCCCGTGATCGCCTCGCCGTGGTTCGTATCCGCGGCGGAGGTGAAGATGGCGGGGTTGAGCAGGTGGCTCCGGCATTCGACGAACGCGCCGTTGATCAGTTGGATGTAGCCGTTGGTGGCGAATTTGACGACCGCGCCGGGCTCGATGGTCAGTTTTGATCCGGACAGCACGAGTGCGTTGCTCACGTAATAGGTCTGGCCGTTTCGCAGGATCAAATTCGAGGTGTTGGTGCCGGTATATTCGATGTAGTCGATGACGAAGTGCGGTTGTGCGCGGGGTTCGTAGCGGGCGAATTCGCGGCGGGCCTCGGGTTCATCGGCCAGTTGCTGGTCATCTGCCGGAGCGCCGCGCGGCGGGGGCAGACTCCGCCCCAGATCGAGGGAAGCGCGCGACTGAAACAGCGCGGGCTGCCGCGCCAGCAGGGGGGCCAGCGGGATTTCCTCGGACAGGAACACGCGCCCGCCTTCGCGCACGATCCGGAGCCCCACCGCCTGCCGGTCCGCGTCGTCGAGGTGCAGGCCTCCCAGCGCCACGCCCTCCCGACCGGTATAGGCATAAGACCGCATGTACGTATGCGCCTCATACCAGCCTTCCGCATCCTGTCGAAACACCTGAATGGGTTCCGGACTCAGCGCTTGCGGTTCCGCGTCGCCGTCCCGGTTGACTCCCATGCGCGCGAGGTCGAGATCCATCAGCTCCGTCAGCACGCAGAGCGTTACGTCCTCCGCGTTGAGTTTGGCCTGCTCCGGATGCGGCAGGCCGCCGTACAGATAAACAAATTGCTCCAGCCCCCACGGGCGCACGGTGTAGACGATATCGGCGTCGACCGCGTCAAAGGCGTTGGTATAGAAGACGCCATCGGGCGCGGCCTGCGCATGGCTGTCCCGCGGTAGCGCGATGATGACGCGCCGACCGGTGCGCTGCTCGTGGTAGGCCAGCCCGGCGGCCGCGGACCGGGAGGGCGCCCGGTCCGCCCGCCGGGCCGTTTCGACGACCACCGCCCGGTTGGCGTTCGCCGCGAAGCGCACTGGCGCGGGTTGCGCGGCGAAGGCCACGGCGCCGTCGGCTTCGATTCGCGGTTCGATCCGCGTCGGTTGCGCGCGCCCCGCTTCATCTGTGTAGACTTGGGCGCTTGAGATCGGCGCATAGGTCGGTGATCGCACCGTTGCCGCGGGTTGCTCCCGCCGTTCCTCGGACATGGCCATCGCCGCTGCTTGCGCGCGCATCCATTCGAGATATTCCAACGCATTCGTACCGGTGCGCGCCTCGGTATCGGTCTGTCTGCTTTCCGCGAAACCCGCATCAAGAAAAAGGGCATCCTCCGGCGCGTTCGTCGTCGCCTCGCCCTGCGCGCGCGCCGGGTTCGACCCCGAGATACAGATGAAGGCCAGAACCAAACTTAATCCACTTCGCGCGCTCATGAGGCAACCCCCTGGCGGTCATTGGCAATAGGATGATTCGAGTCTCTATCATGCGCGCGAAGCAGGAGTCAAGGCCGGATCCAGATTTTTGCTGAGCGGTTCCCGATGTTGGAAAAGTGCTCTCAGAGACATGCCTTGGGGATGTCATCGCATGAATCGCTCCGTTATCGAACAGGTCCGTATAGCAACGCAAGGAGTGGGCATATTGGACGCCAAGATGCCAGATGGTGCCTCAACGAGCCCGTACATGCCACGAGGGGAATCCAGAGCGAGTGGACGGGTGTGAGCTCTTGCTGATGCTAGTCCGACTCGCTGAGGCGCTTTTTCGGGGCCTCGAAGAAGCGTTCGTGCGCTTCGCGCAGGAGCGCGGGGATCCGGTCGGCGAAGGGGCTGCGCGCGAGTGCCGCGGACCAGTCGAAATCACCGGCTTTTTCCGCGTTCACGCCGGGGAACCAGTGGCCACCCTGCCCGAGCAGGTTGTAGCGCATTTTGGCGAAGGACTCCATGTCGAGCGCCGTGGCCCAGGTCCAAAGGCGCAGGATCTCGTGCACGTTGATCCCGCCCGGCGCATCGGCCCAGAACGGCAATCCCTCGTGCCAGCGCGAGGCCCAGTCGGCGCCGAGGACGCGCGCCACCTCCGCATGAATACGCGCGGCAATGGGCGCGGTGACGTCGCCCGCATGCGCGTAGTGCGCCAGTCCCGCCACGTGCTCGTCGAAATCCGTCGGCCGGCTCGCCCCGAGGCTCAACGTGTGCACCTGCGGACGGCTCAGGCAATACAGGTCGTTGAATTGCATCGGGGTGAGTGGAGCGCAGAGGCGCAACAGCTTTTCCGACGGCTCATACAACTTGCCGCCCTTGTCGTTGGGGCTGATGATGAATACGCCCATGTCCTGCTTCGTCGCGGCCTCAATCGCGGGCCAGGTGAATTCGTTCACGAAGTACCAGTGCAGGTTGACGTAGTCAAAACGCCCCGTCTCGATCGCGCGCACCGTGCTCTCCACGGGACCGTGCGTCGAGAATCCGATGTGGCGCACCCGGCCCTCGCGTTTCAATTGCTCCGCGGTGTCGAGGGAGCCGCCGGGGAGCAGCGTCTGCTCCAGCACCTCGTGGTTGTTGATGCCGTGGATGCCGAGCAGTTCCACATGCTCGAGGCGCAGGTTCGCGAGGCAGGTCTCGAAGACCGAAAGGAATTCAGCGCCTGTGTCGCGTGGTCCAATTTTCGTCTGTACGATCAGCTCGTCGCGCGGAAATTGAGGCAGGATGCGCCCCAGTTGGATCTCCGAGGTGCCGTAGCCGCGCGCCGTCTCGATGTGATTGATGCCGAGCTCAACAGCATGGCGAATCGTCGCTTCCAGGTTCGCCTGGTTGTCGTCCGGAATTTCGTTAGGCGGGAGATCCTTCCACGCGTGCTGGTAGCGCATGCCGCCGCAGGAGAACACCGGCATGCTCAGTCCGGTGCGACCAAAGCGACGCCGCGGCATTTCTATTTGATTCACGTCGCCCTCGTTGGTTCGTTCGATAGTTCCTCGCACCCCACCCCGCGGTCCAGTTCCCTGTCCATTTGGAATTTCGGGTCGGCGGCGGCCCCTGCGTCCCGGGGGCGGTCCTCTCCGCGCCGAAGGTCGGGGGGGAGCTGTTTCGCGAAATCCGAAATCACCCGGCGCGCGTCGTCAATGCTGTCCACACTATTGCAGGCAAGGCGCAATCGGTTCACATGTGGGAATCCCGATGCGTACCACAGGAGATGCTTCCGCGTGAGGCGTGCGGAGAGCTGGCTTTCGCCGTAATGCGCGGCGTGATAATCAAGATGACGGTCGACCACCGCCGCCCACTCCTCCACCGTCGGGTCCTCATCGCCCTTCCCTGCCAGTGCGCGAAATATCCACGGATTGCCCAGCGCGCCCCGGCTCACCATCACCGCATCGCAACCCGTCGCCTCGCGCATACGCACGGCATCCGCCACCGCCATCAAATCACCGTTGCCGACGGTCACGATGCGCGGATTCACGGCGCGCGCCGCCGCGATGCCCGCCGCGATGCCGGGCATGCTGACCCGCACCGCATAGGTATCCTCGCGCGTGCGTCCGTGGATCGTGATCATGTCCGCGCCCGCCCGCGCGATCGCGGCCGCGTTAGCCTCGACATTGATGGTATCCGGCGTGAAGCCCAGCCGGATTTTCACGGAGAGTGGCCGCTTCGTGGCCGCGCGCGCGGCGGCGACAATTTGTTCGAGACGCCCGGTGTCCTTCAACAGTGCGGAACCGAGCCCCGAGCCCACCACCTTGCGGACGGGACAGCCCATGTTCAGGTCGATGGCGTCAAACCCGGCACGATCCAGCACGGTAACCGCCGCGTGCACTCGTTCCGGATCCGGCCCGGTCACCTGCACGCCCAGGACGGACTCGCTTTCATGCCGCGCGAGCATTTCGACCGTGCGGCGATTGCGAATCAGCAGCGCCACCGCCGACAACATTTCAACGTACGTCAGGCCTGCCCCCAACTCCTGGCAAATGCGACGAAACGGCACATCGCTGACGCCTGCGAGCGGCGCGAGAATACCGCGATTCGCAAGCGTCAACGTGCCGAGTTGGAAGGGCGTTTCGAGCATGGGTTTTCCTGCTATGGACGGCGCGGAAAGCGGCTGAAGTCCGGTTTCCGCTTCTCCACAAAGGCCTTTTTGCCTTCCTGCGCCTCCTCGGTCATGTAGTAGAGCAGCGTCGCGTTGCCCGCGAGCTCCTGCAAGCCCGATTGTCCGTCGCAATCCGCATTCAACGCGGCCTTGAGGCAGCGGATGGACAGTGGGGACTTCTCGAGAATTTCACGGCACCACGCGACGGTTTCCTCCTCGAGGCGCGCCAGCGGGACCACCGTGTTCACCAATCCCATCTCCAACGCCTGCTGCGCGTTGTACTGGCGGCACAGGTACCAGATTTCGCGCGCCTTCTTCTGGCCGACGATGCGGGCGAGGTAGGACGCGCCGAACCCGCCATCGAACGAGCCGACCTTCGGGCCGGTCTGACCGAAAATCGCATTGTCCGCGGCGATCGTCAGGTCGCACATGACGTGCAGAACGTGGCCTCCGCCGATGGCATAGCCGGCGACCATCGCGATGATCGGCTTCGGACAGGCCCGGATGTCGCGCTGGAAATCGAGCACGTTCAGGTGGTGCTGCCCGCCCTCGTCGCGGTAGCCCGCGTCGCCGCGAATTTTCTGGTCGCCGCCGGAGCAAAACGCCTTGTCGCCCGCGCCGGTCAGGATGATCACGCCGATCTGCTCGTCGAGGCGCGCGTCCTGCAATGCCGCGATCATTTCCTTCACGGTGAGCGGACGGAACGCATTGCGCACCTCCGGCCGGTTGATGGTGATCTTCGCGATCCCCTCACCTTTTTCGTATTTGATGTCCGTGTAGTCGCCCGCCTTGATCCACTTCACGTTGCCGCCCATGATCATTCCTCCGTTGCTTCAAAAAAATGGCGCAGATGCGCGTGCACGAACGCCGGATGTTCCAGATGGGGCATGTGCCCCGAGTCGGGAACAATAAGCAGGCGTGCGCGGGGGCACAAGCCCGACGCCCGCGCGAGTGCGTCGCGATAAGCTGCGTCGAGTTCTCCCGCGATGAACAGGGTCCGATGCCGCAGCGAGCCGAGGCACGGCCAGAGCGATGGTTGTCGTCCAACGGACAACGCGCGCAAGGCCGACGCGCGATCCGCTGCCCGGCCCTGCGCGCGCCGGGACTGGAGCGCGTGCAACAAGGCGGGACGGCGCGCCAGCGAGGCGAATAAGGGCTGGGCATACCAGTCACGCACGAAACGCGGGAGACCCCGGCGCTCCAGCAGATCAGCGGTACGATCATCCCCCCTCGCCCGCTCCGCCCGCTCCATCGCGCATTCCATACCGGGTGAAGCGGAGAGGATCACCAGCGACGCGAGCCGCACGCCCGGTTGCAGCGCGGCGGCGAGCGCGATGCGTCCGCCCATGGAATACCCCACGAGCTGGGGCGGTTCGGGGCTTGCGCGAATTGCGTCGACGACGCTCGCCACCGCATCGGTGAACGATGCCACGGGCGGCGCACCGTGACCGGGCAGGGCCGGGGCCGCGACGCGATACGCCGGCCCCAGTGCATTAGAAAGCGGTTCCCAGTCCGCGGAGTCACCGAGAAATCCATGCAGGCACAGGACCGGGCGTTGACCCGGAGAAAAAGAAGCCGCGCGCATGGTTCACGCATCCAGCATGCGGGCAATGGCCGATTGGATTGCACGCACCTCACGCGCGGTCGCCGCGCGCGTCGTCCGCATTTCGATCAGGCAGGAACGCCCGCTTCTCGCCGCTGCGCGCCAGGCGCGTTCCAAGGCAGATAGCGTCCGGGGCGCGGCATAGGACAGGCCGAACAGATTCGCGGCGGACTTGAAGCCCAGTCCATGCGGTGTGCCGAATACGCGCTCGAAATGGCGGGCGGAATCCGCGATCGGGAGAAGCGAGAATATGCCACCGCCGTCATTGTTGATGAGGACGATGATCACAGGCACGCGGAGCTGGCGCAGCAGTGCGAGTGAATTCAAGTCATGCAGGAACGTCAGGTCGCCCACGAGCGCCGTCAGCGGTACGCCCGCGCCTACCGCGCAGCCAGCCGCCGTGGCGAGTTGGCCATCGATGCCACTCAAGCCGCGATTGGCGTAGACCGGCGAGGCCACGCCGCTCGCCGATGCAAAGGTGGCGGCCATGCGAATGGGCAAGCTGTTGCCGATAAAGCACGCATGGTCTTCCTTCAGCAGGCGGGAAAGCGTCCACGCAATAGCCGGTTCGGACATTGCGTCGCTGGAAAACCGTTTTTCAAGCGCACGCTCCACGCGCTGCGAGGCCTCACGCCATTCAGTCGGGAACGTACCGGCGCTGCGCGGGGGCAAATGTGGTAGTACGGATCGTATCCACGGGCCGACACGGGCCATCACGCGATGGCTTGCGCGATGGCGGGGATCGACGCGGCCCGGCGCCGGGTCCACAAGGATACGCGCGGAAAAGTCCGGTGACCCGGCAAAATCAAGGAATCGACGCGTGACGAAACCCGAGCCCAATTGGAGGAGCAGCGCGCCTTTGCACGTGGCCCGGAACCGCTCGCTGCACAGCAGCAGATCCGCGTGCGGGACGACGGCGGGGGAATCCGAACCGAGGCGAAGGCCGGATTGCAGGTCCGGCAGCAACGGCCAGCCCATGCGTTCGGCGAGCGTCACCGCTGCGGCCGCGTCCTCTTCGTTCATCGCGCCGGCGAGAATGATGCCACGCGACGCGGCGCCCAGCGCATTCAGCAGCGTATCATCTCGGAGCGGATTCGTTTCGACCTGCGCATGGTCCACCCAGGGACGCTTGTGCGTAAGCCAGGCCCCCAGTTCGCGCTGCATCGCGCGCCAGGAATACGGGACGGGCGTCGGCGCCAGCGGTTCGCGGAAGAGAACATTGAGGTGAACCGGACCCGGAACTTCGAGTCTCGCCGCATGCACGGCATCGTCGACCGCCGCAAGCAGAAAACCCGGTGCGATCGCGGGGTCCGGCGGCGGCAGTTCGATGAAACGACGCACAAAGGTTCCGAACAACTTCGTCTGATCCGTGGCTTGGTTCGCGCCGCAATCGCGCAGTTCGTGGGGGCGGTCCGCCGTGATCACGATCAGAGGGATGCCCGCGTGGTGCGCCTCGGCGACGGCGGGAAACAGATTGGCGGCGGCGGTGCCCGACGTGGTTACGACGGCCGCCGGCCGCCTGGAGGCCTTTGCGCGGCCCAGCAGGTGAAAGGCGAGTCCGCGCTCATCGGGATGAACAACGAGGTCCATCTGCTTCTGTGCGGCGGCGGCTTCCGCGAGCGGACTGGAGCGGGAGCCGGGCGCGACACCGATGGCGCGCACGCCGCTGCGGGCCAGTTCCTCGACGAGCAACTCCGCCCAGGCGCAATTCAGGTTCGGTGGACGCGGCTTCATTCGGTGCGCAGGATGGCGAGAAAGTTGGCGAGTTTCGACTCAATTTCATCCCACTCGGCGGCCGGGTCTGCGCCTTCGACGATGCCCGCGCCGGAGAACAGGCATAGTTTGGAACCCGCGGCCAGCCCGCACCGGATCGCGACCGCGAATTCCGCGGAGTCCGGGCCGACCCAGCCGACGGGACCGGTGTACCAGCCGCGATCGAACGGTTCGAGTCGTTGCAGCAACGGCAGCGCCCGCGCAGGCGGCAGACCGCCCACGGCGGGCGTGGGATGGAGGGCCGACAGCAAGGCGGGATCGTCCGTCGTCCCGGACAAATCGGCCTCGATCCGCGTCACGAGATGTTGGAGCCGCGCCAACTTCAGGAGCGACATGCGCGGCTCGATTCGGATCGACGCCGCGAGTGGATTGAGGGCCGCGCGGATGCCGTCCACCACGAGACGGTGTTCGCGCTGCTCCTTCGCGCTTTGCATCAGTTCGTCGCCGAGGCGCAGGTCTTCATCCGCCGTCGCGCCGCGCGGCCGTGTTCCGGCGACCGCCTCGCTGCGCAGCCGTCTGCCGATGCGCTGGTAGAGGCGTTCCGGCGACGCGCCAACGAAGGCCACGCCCAACTGGTGCACGCCGCAGAAGAGATAGCAGCGGCCCGCCTCCTCGCGCATGCGGTGGATGAGCGTGAAGGCGTCGACGGCCTGCTCGAGTTCAAAGCAGACGCGGCGCGCCAGCACGACCTTCTCGACTTCCCGCGCTCGCAGGGAAGCCAGAACCTGCTGCACGAGCGATATCCATGCATCGCGCGCAGGCGTGTCATGGCGGCCTCGCGCACCGCGAATCACGGAGGGTTGAAACGCGGCGGGAAACGTCATCGCGCGCAGGGTTTCGCGCGCCTCCGCGACGGGATCGCGGCCCGGTTGGGGGCAGAGGTTGCACACCAACTCGCATCGACCATCGTCGCGCCGCAGCAACTCGAAGGCGGGCAGGATGAATCGGTACGCCTGGAAGGGACGCCAACTCGGATCGCTCGGATGCCAGGGCCCGAAGCGAAAGCCGCCGTAGTAGCGCGTCTCCGGGTCGGCGTCCGGCCAACGTTCGCGCAGGGCGCGCCAGCAGGCGGCATAGTCGCCCGCGGTCTCCCCCTTGACTTCGTCCGCCTCGCCGAGCGCCGCCACTTCGAGGCCGCCATCGCGGTCCGCCCAGTAGCCTTTGATGCGCCCCGGCTGCGCCGCGAGCCAGGCCAGCAAGTCGGCCGACTCAACGGATTCGCGCAGGCGCAGCAAACGTGAATGGCCGTTCAGCGCGTCCGTCGGCAGGCGCGCGAGTTGCTCTTCCAGCCGCCGGCACGCCGCGAGCGGCATGGTGGCGGAGGGGTTCATGCGGGAGCGTCACCAACGTAGATGGAAGCGATACCCAGCGTGAGTGGCACGGCGCGTACGTTCACGAAACCCGCCTGCTGCATCAGCGCGCAAAACGCTGCGCCGCTGGGAAAGGTTTCGATCGTCACGTTCAGATAGCGATAGGCCTCGCGGTCGCCGGAGAACCAGCCCCCCAGCACGGGAAGGACATGGCGCAGGTAGAAGAAATACAGCCCGCGAAACCAGCGGGCTTCCGGCTGCGAAAATTCGAGCACCATCGCGCGACCGTCCGGGCGCAGGACGCGGCGCATCTCGCGAAGTCCCTGCACCACATCCACGACATTGCGGATGCCGAAGGAAATCGTGCAGACATCGTAGGCGGCGTCCGGCTCGGGGATCGCGACGGCGTCACCCGTCTTGAGATGGATTTGTTTTTCCATACCGCGCGCGCGGACCTTCTCACGGCCTTTCTCCAGCATCTTTTCCGCCATGTCCACGCCGGTGGCCTCCGTCACCCGAGGCGCGACATCCATCAGCATCAGGATCTGGTCCGCGGTGCCGGTGGCGACATCAAGGAGGCGAAGCCCTTCACGATTGGGCAACAATTTGGCCATCCGACGACGCCATGCGACATCGCGCCCGCCGGACAGGACACGATTCAGCAGGTCGTAGCGGGGTGCGATCCGGTCGAACATCCGCCAGACTTCATGGCGGGATGGCTCGGCTGGGGCAGTCGGTGGCATGCTGGAATTCATCTGCGGAAGTGTACGCGGGTATGACGTCATTTGCCAGCGCGGGTGAAAAAAAGCGGTCCCTTCCGTGAGGAAGGGACCGCTGAACATCATGACGCGCTGCGGATCAGAACGTGTAGGCCGCGTTGAAATTCAAGACGATGTCTTCGCCATCGGCGGAGTCATTCCAAACACCCATAAAGAAACGCGTCTGGAAGGAGGGCGTCCACTTGTAATTCAGGCCGGCGCCGAGCAAGACGGGATTGCTGCTCGTATTCTCCCGGTCCTGCACAAGGCCTTCGCCGGAAACCGCGAACCGGTCCGACACGTCCCAGATGAGCGAGAGTGCAGCCGAAAATATGTCGTCATCCACCGCCGCCTTGGAATCCGTGTTGATCGCGTAGGTGAAATCGGCCACCCAGTGCAGCACCTCATGGGTCACCGTACCGATGGCGAGGCCAACCTTGACCATGTTGTCGCCCGTGCCAAGATTCTTGTCCTCGTCGCCCGTCGGGAATGAAACCTCGACATGCGGGATCGCGTAGGGGAACGAAAACACATCCTGGTATGCCACGAGGTCGAGGCCGAGGCGCACGTCGCCGATGCCCTCTTCCTTGTCGCCGAAATCCGGGTCGATCGTGTTGAAGGGCACATGCAGGCGCGCCGTCAGGTTTTCCAGCAAGCCGTATCGCGCCACGAATTCGTGCGAGCGGAATTTGGAGGTGTCGTATTCGGTGCTGGTGAAGTCGTACCCCACTTCGAGCTGGCGCAATTCGGGGAATTTATTTTCGGTGGTGAGCACGGCGCGCTGGGGTTCCGCGATAGCGAGCGAAGCGACGCCGCAGAGGGCGGGGATCAAGAGCTTTTTGAACATGACGTTCTCCTTCATTGGGTGGACTTTACATAACAGGTCGATTGGCACGCCATCAAAAAGTGCCCAAACACGGAATCCGCAGCGCATCGTTTTTTTTGAACTCTTGGTTGCACGCGGCGGATGATTCCGCTACTTTCTCCGCTTCTTGGAGTCCCCGTAGCTCAATTGGATAGAGCATCTGACTACGGATCAGAAGGTTGGGAGTTCAACTCTCTCCGGGGACGCCAGCTTCCTCCATCCCTTCACCACGACCGGCGGTTTTCAAACGCACGCGCGAGGGTGATGGCGTCGGTGTACGAAAGGCCGCTGCCGGCCGGAATTCCCCGCGCAAGGCGCGTGACCTTCACACCCGCGGTTGCCAAGACCTCCTGAAGATACGCCGCGGTGGCGTCGCTTTCGACATCGCTGTTCAGGGCCAAAACGACCTCCTTGAACGAGCCGGCACGAACCCGTTCGACCAGCGCGTCCACACGCAGGTTGCGCACCCCCTCCCCGCGCATCGGCGAGAGGCGTCCCATGAGGGCATGATACCGGCCCCGATAGGCCCCGGATCGCTCCAGGTTCAGGATGTCCGCCGGTTCTTCAACGACGCACAAAACGCCCGTGTCGCGGCGGGGATCGGTGCAGAGCGGGCAGGGATCCTGCGCGCGCAGCGTGATGTTTCCGCACCACTTGCAGGGGGTCAGATGTTGCAGGGCCACCTGCAGGACGCCGGCGAGTTCCGCGCCGGTTCCGGCTGGGTCGCGCAGGATGGCCATCGCCATGCGCTCCGCGGATCGTCGCCCCACCCCCGGCAGCCGGCCGAGCCCGGCGATCAACTTGTCCAGCGCCTCCGGCATGCGGGGCCTCTACATCCCGGGGATGTTCAATCCGCCGGTCAGCTTGCCCATCTCCGAGGAAGCATTCTCACGCGCAGAAGCCAGCGCGCCGTTCACCGCGGACAGGACGAGGTCCTGGAGCATTTCCGTGTCGGATGGGTCCACCGCCTGCGGCGAGATCGTCAACTGGCGGATCGACATGTCGCCGCCCGCCACCGCGGTCACGGCGCCGCCGCCCGATGAAAAACTGTATTCGCGGGCCGCCAGTTCCTCCTGCAGCTTTTGCATATTCTGCTGCATGGCCGCCGCCTGCTTCATCAATTTCATCACATTCATGCGTCACTCCTATTCACGAACTTCCACGATGTCGCCATTGAAGGCATCCAGTGCGCGGCGTACCGCGTCGTCCTTCCGCCAGTCGCGTCCGGTCGCTTTGCGTCCCGTCGCCGCGGCATCCGGTTCCGAGGCGGGTGCGGCTGACGTCGGTGCGGGCGTCACGCCAGGGGGCGGCTCGCCGATGACCAGTCGCAGCGAGACGGGGCGGCGCAGGATATCCTCCACCAACTTCTGCACGAGCCGCATGTTGCGCGGCACGTTCAAGGTTTCCAGGCTCGCCGCGAATTCCGGATCGAAGGAGAGGCGCACATGGTCGTCTTCCACCGCCACGGGCTGCGCGTCCTTGAGCGCACCGCGGATCAACGGGTTCACCGTGCCGACCTTCTCGACCAGCGCCGGCCACTCGCCCAACAGCACGGACAACTCCTCGCCGGGCGCCACCACGGGAGCCGCGGTCCGCGCGGGTCGCGTCACGGGCTCCGGACGCGCGGGCGCGACAGGAGGCCGGGGAGGCACTGGCGGCGCAGCGGGAGCGGCGGCCGCTGGCGCTGGTGCAGCCGTGGCCTGTGCCACGGTGGCGGGAATCGCGGTAACCGGGCCCCCGGGCGCTTCCGCGAGCGTGGCCAGCACCTCGTCGAGCGTCACCGCGACCGCGGAACGAGCGGCGCGAACCAGCGTCACCTCCAACAACGTCCGGCGCGAGAGCGCGTAACGCAATTGACCCTGCAATTCGACGAATAGCTCCGTGATCCGGCCAAGCCGTCCAGGGTCCGTCAGCGCCGCCAGTTCCTTCAGGCGCTTCAAGCGCGCCGCATCCACGTCATCGCCGCCGCCAAGCGATCCGGTATAGGCAACGACGAGCAGGTCACGGAAATAATCCAGGAATTCAACCGACAGGCGCAGCAGGTCCTTGCCCGCCTCGTCCAGTTCGGCGATCTGCCGGAGCACCGCCGCCACATCACCCTTCAGCAACGCGGCCGCCATCGCCTCCACGTTGCCCCAGGCGACCAGGCCGAACACGGACAAGACGTCGTCCTCCGTGATCGTGTCGCCGCAGAACGCCATTAACTGGTCCAGCGCCGACTCCGCATCGCGCATGCCGCCCTCGGCGCCGCGCGCGATGGCGAGGGCCGCTTCGCCCTCGAGCTTCACCTTCTCCAGCTTCGCGATCTTCTCCAACTGGCCGGCAATCGTGCCCGTCGGGATGCGCCGCAGGTCGAACCGCTGGCAGCGCGACAGGATCGTCGCCGGGATCTTCTGCGGCTCCGTCGTCGCGAAAACAAACTTCACGTGCGCGGGCGGTTCCTCAAGCGTCTTGAGCAGGGCGTTAAAGGAGGAACCCGAAAGCATGTGGACTTCGTCGATGATGAACACCTTGAAGCGCGCCTGCGCCGGGGCGAACCCGATGTTGTCGAGGATGATTTCGCGCACGCGGTCGACCTGCGTATTGGAGGCCGCGTCGAATTCCATGACGTCGAGGCAGCGTCCCTCCGCGATCGATGTGCACAGCTCGCAGGCATTGCACGGTTCCGCGGCCGGCCCCTTCTCGCAATTCAGGGCCTTCGCATAGATGCGCGCGAGCGTCGTCTTGCCCACACCGCGCGGACCGACGAACAGGTAGGCCTGCGCGATCCGGCCCGAGGTGATCGCGTTCGCGAGCGTCTGGGTGACGTGCTGCTGCGCGACGACATCCGCGAAAACCTGCGGGCGGTATTTCCGCGCCAACACCTCGTGCGTTTTGTTCTTCTTTTTTTCCGCCACGCTGATGATCCCCTTGCTTCAAATAATGACCGTGCACCCGCGGTCGCCGGTTCCACGCAAGCGCCGCTTCCGTTCCACGGCTCCAGCCAGGTTGCCGCGACACCCGGAACGCGATGGTTTACCGTTGCTACCTTCCGGTCCTGGCGGGGTTCACCTGCATCCGTCATCGCGGGCCCGGCGTTCAACGCCGCTTTCCGGTGCGCTCACCAGCCCAAAACCGTCTCGCGCGGGAATTCAACCCTGCTATAGCGGGTTGCAGGTTACCCCGATGGAAATCGGGGCTCAGGGCACCGCTACTTCCCCGTCTAGCACGGCCATCCAGACCCTACCCCGCCCCTCCACCGGATGGCAAGCTTGAGGCGCAACTTCCGTGCGAACGCGGCTATGCGCTTGACCGGTCTTCGTGTGCTACCTACTGTCTCGCCTCATGTTCCGTTCGTTTTTCCTTCCGATCATTCTCGCGGCCGCGCTCATTGCGCCCTCCGCCGTGTGCGCGCGCTCCAAGCCGTACGAGGAAAGCGAAAAGGAGCATTCCTGGTTCAGCTTCAGCCGGCCCTCCCGCAAAAATCCAGCGGACCAGCTGGTCTGGGCGCGCGAATTGCACGCGGATGGCCGCCTGCGCAAAGCCGCGCGGGCCTATCGCGCCCTCGCCGTGACCTGGCCGGGCAGCGAACAGGCGCCGCTCGCGCAGCAGGGACTCGCCCGCACGCTCGATGCCCGCGGCAAAGTGGAAGACGCCTTCGACGCCTACCACGAACTCGCGACGCGCTATACCGGCGGCTACGACTATGACGAGGTCATCCAGCGCCAGTTCGAAATCGCGAAGTCCGTCATGGACCGGCGCCGCGGGTCGCTGCTGATTTTTGGCGGATTCAAAGCGCCGGAGCGCGCCGTGCCGCTGTTTGAAAAAGTCATCCAGAACGCGCCCCGCGCCCCGTTCGCGCCGGAAGCCCAGTACTTGATTGGACGCGCCTACGAATTGAGCGAACAACTTGAACTGGCCGTCGTCGCCTACATGACCGCGCAGCACCGCTACCCGGCGAGCCCCTGGGCCGCCACCGCCTCCTTCGGCCGCGCGCGTGCACTATATCGCCTCTCCGAGGAAAGCCCGAACGACGAGGAGGCGCTGGAACAGGCCTGGGCCGCCGTGTCCGTATTCCTTAACGCGTTCGCCCAATCCCCCGACGCGGAACTCGCGCGCGCCTATCGCGAAACCTTGTTGCGCCGCCGCGCGAAGGCGTCCTACGACAAGGCCATTTTCTATGACCGGCTCGCCAAACGGCCCGCCGCCGCGTACCAGTCGTACTCGGTGTTTGTGCGCCAATTCCCGAATTCGGAGTGGACGGCGCTCGCGCGAGCGCGTATGGAACAGCTAGCGCCCCTCGTGGAGAAGACTGATGAAACGAATTAGCGTATTTGCCTTCTGTGCCGCCCTGGTGGGTCTCCTGCTTGCGTCCAGCGGCTGCGCCGGGTACCGGCTCGGCTCCATGCTGCCCGACGACATCAAGACGGTCTACGTCCCCTCATTCCTTAATGAGACGAGCGAGCCGCTCATTGAAATCGACTGCCAGCGCGCGGTGATCGAGGAACTCCAGCGCGACGGCTCGCTTCAGATCGCGGACGAAGCCAGCGCCGACTCCATCGTACGCGTCCGCCTGCGCGAATACCGCCTGGAGCCCGTCGTGTTCGACACCACCAGCCGCTCGAATGTGCGCCAGTATCGCATCCGGCTGACCGCCGCGATCGTCATGACGCGCCGGGTTGACGACACCGTGATCGTGGAGCGACCCGCCGTTCGCGGCGAAGGTGTCTTCACCGTGGCCGGCGACCTGAGCTCTTCCAAGCTCACCGGCCTGCCCGTCGCCGCCGCTGACCTCGCGCGCAATATCGTGCAGCAGATGGTGGAAGCCTGGTAGAGAGATTCGCGAAACATCCATTTCGGGCAACCCCTCGCCCATTTCCAGATCCGGCGCAAGCGGGCGTACATCTTCCCCTCTCCCCGAGGGAGAGGGCTGGGGTGAGGGAGAAACCACGCGTGCACAACCCGGTTAAACAAATCGAGCGGTCCGAAGACCGCTCGATTCAAGTCAATCCATGACGGCTCGATCAGGCCGCTTTGAGCGCACGCAGATGATCCGAGGCACGGCCCTTCTTGCGCACCGCTTGGTTTTTCGCGATCACGCCCTTCTTGACCGCCTTGTCCAGGGCGGAGCAGAAACGACGGAACAGGGCATCGGCCTTCGCCGCGTCCTTGCCCGCAATCGCCGCGTTCATCTGGGTCTGGAATGTCTTGATGATCGAGCGATTCGCCTTGTTGCGAAGACGGTCCTCTTCGCTCTGGCGGTGCCGTTTCAATGCCTGCTTCGAATGCGCCATAATATCCTCTCCTCAACCAGGGTGCACCGTGCACCCGTTCCGCGGCATTGTTGAACCGCGGGAAAAAGTTGTGACATACTATCGGCCAAGCACATGAAGTCAACCGGCAATTCGACTGTTTTTGCAGCCGCACGCGCACGCTACCGCGGGCATCTGCGCGCGGCCCGGTCCGACGATGCCCTGACCGCGCGGGCCGCCGCCGCCTACGCGCATCCCGAGGAGGTCCTCAAACGCAGCCCACACCAACTGCTCGTTCGCGGGCAGGACGCCGACCTGATCTTCAAGTTCTACACCGATCGCGATCTCTTCGCCCGCTGGCGGCCCAGCCGGGCCCGGCGCGCCTGGGCCGCCGCCATCGCGATGCGCGAAAGTGAACTGCCGACAATCGAGGTGCTCGGGTTCGTCGACGACTCCCCCGCGTTCGCCCCCTTCACCTCCTGCCTCGTCATGCGCACGATCCCGGAAACAATGACGTTGCGCGAATGGGTCCGCCGCAATCACCGTCGATGGACGCCCGCCCAGTGGGACGCCTACCGACACGCGCTATCGACCTTCTGGCTCAGTCTCGGGCGCCACGGATTCTACCATGACGACACGAAGGCCCTGAACATCCTCGTCAAGTTCCCCGTCGAAACGCCTTTTCCGCACTTCTTCTGGATCGACCCCGAAAGCGTACATCCCGGCCACCGCGCCAGCAGGCACCAGATCCTGCGCAACCTCGCGCAACTGAATGGCTCGTTGCGCTCCTGGGCGCCGGACGCGCAGCGCCTCCGTTTTCTCGACGAAGTCGCGCGGGTTCATCCGTGGCTGCGCGCCCCCAACGCGGAGGCGGTGATACGGCGCTGGACGCACCGGCGCCTGCTCAAGGAAAAGCAAACGCGATGCGGCCCCTGAAATTTCTGATCGGGCTTTTTCTGCTGCCCGCCGTCTGGATCGTGCTCTCGGCGACCGCGCGCCTCTTCGCCGGCCTGCGCCTTGAGGAGCTGGGCGGCCGGCCCCACGCCGTCTGGTGGCTCGCCGGTGGGTTCCTCCTCTGGCTCTTTCTCTTTTTCACGATGCCGCGCCCGATGCGGACCTACGTCCTTGCCCACGAGCTGACCCACGCCTTCTGGGCGCTCCTGATGGGGGCGCGGGTTTCGCGACTCCGCGTCAGCGCGCGCGGCGGCAGCGTAAATGTGTCCAAATCCAACTGGATCATCACCCTCGCGCCGTATTTCTTCCCCTTTTACACCGTCCTCGTCGTGGCCCTCGTGTTCGCCCTCGGTTTCGTGACCGATTTAAGGCCGTACGAACCGCTCGCCCTCGCCCTCGTCGGCCTCACCTACGCCTTTCACCTCACGTTCACCGTCGCCATCCTGCTCCAGCGCCAGCCCGACATCCAGGAACACGGTCGCCTGTTTTCCTACACCGTCATCATCATCCTGAACCTGCTCGGCGCCGGCCTCGGCGTCGTCGCCGCCGCCCACCCCACCTGGCGCGACTACGCGGCCATCCTTCGCGACGAATCACAATCCACGCTCACCGTCCTTGGCCGAGTCGCCGACACCTCCGGACTGCTCAGCGCGGCCAAAAAGCTTTTACCGACCTTGTAAGTAGCAAAAAAAGAAATTACAGACGTTGAAATTCCGCGTCGCGCGTGGGCGGTGGCATGCAATAATCCGTTGCGGCCAGCCGTTCTGCTGGTGTGCATGCGGTCCTCTCAATGGACGGGCTGGAAAAACAGTGGCTGGACGAATATCGGGCGGGCAGCGTCGAGGCGCTGGGCCGCCTCGTGGAGCATACGCGGAAACCGCTCTTCGGCTTCATCGCGAAAATGATGCAGGGACACGCGGATTCCGACGAAATCTTCCAGGAGGTCTGGGTCCGCGCGATGCGCAGCATCGACCGCTACAAGGATGACCGGTTCCTGAGCTGGCTGTTCCGCATCGCGCACAACCTCGTGATCGACCGCGCGCGCAAGACGAACCGGCTCGTTTCCTTCGACCAGGCGGCGACGGAGGACCGGTTGCCCGTCGCGGAACGGATCGCCGAAACGCGGCCCGACCCGGCGGCCGCCCTGTTGTCGGCGGATATCCAGTCGGAAATCGCCTCGGCGGTGGCCGGCCTGCCGCCGGAACAGCGCGAAGTCTTCCTCCTGCGCACGGAAGGCGACGTGCCATTCAAGGAAATCGCTCGCATCCAGGGGGTCTCGATCAATACCGCGCTCGCGCGGATGCAATATGCGGTGCGGAAACTGCGTTATGAGTTAAGGGACTGCGCTCCAGGCCGTCCCGGGAGTGAACCGTGAATCGCGATAAAATTGAACAGTGGATCCTGCTCCGGCAGGCGGGCGAATTGGGCCCGTGGCGTACGCGGCGGCTCGAACGGCTGCTGGCCCGCGATCCGGCGCTGCGCGCGTTCGCGGCGGATGCCGAACACCTCACCCACACCGCGCGCGCGTGGTCCGTGGCCCAACCGCGACCGCACACGGCGGAGGCGATTCATGCGCGCATTCATGCGCCGGTCGACCGCACGGAGGAATGGGTGTTCCAGCCCACGCACCGCGCCATCCGGTGGCCCGCGCTGGCCGGTGTCGCCGCCCTCGCGCTCGTTGCCCTGGGTCTCTGGTTCCGCCCCCCCACCGAACCCGCGCGTGTGGCGGACGCCGGGGAAATGGAACTGACACTCGACGCCTGGATGGACGAGGAGCTCGAAGCCTTGCAGGACATTGTCGCCTGGGTCTATGGTACGGGTGAGAATGGCGCCACGGTGATGGACGACGAAGAAAAATTGATCCGTGAACTGCTGGCGCTGGAGGGACAAGCGATATGAAAAACCGTTGGATTATCCTTTGCTCGCTGCTCGCCGCCCTGGTCGCCACCGCGGCGCCGCCGCCGCCCGGGCCGGAATTCGACGCACCGCCGCCGGGACCGCCCCCGCCCCATGTGCAGCACTTTTTCGAGGTCCTCCAGCAGCGCAACCCGGAGGAATTCGAGCGCATGCGCCAACTGCGGGAAACCGATCCGGAAGCCTTCCGCGCGGAACTCGGCGAACGGCTGCGCAAGGCGCGGGATCGGCACGGAGCCGCGCCAGCGTTCCGGCCGCCCGGCGCGCCAGACGACGATGCCGGTCCAAAGCGACGCTCCTGGAGAAACGAGGATGGCGAGCCGATGTTTGTCCAAAGTCCCGAATTGCGCGAACTCGAGGCCCGCGCACGCGACCTGGTTCGCCAGCTCCGCGCGACGGAGGATGGCCCGAAGCGAAAGGAGCACATCGAGTCGCTCCGCGATACGCTCACCCGCTCGTTCGAACTCCGCCAGCAACTGCGGCGCCAGCGCGTTGAGGAGATGAAGATGCGCCTCCGCGAGGTGGAGACCGTGCTGGACGAGCGCGAGCGCGACCGGACCGCCTACATTGAAAAGCAGCTCACCACGCTGCTCGACAAGTCCGCCCCGCCCCCCTGAGCGACTTCATATTCACCCGGCATCCCGGCTTGATCTTGCGCCGGAGGTTGCTATTTTCGACCCGTTTAGCAACCCCCAAACAGGAGCCTTCATGTCCGAGATCATTCACATCATGGGCCGCGAAATTCTCGATTCGCGCGGCAACCCCACCGTTGAAGTCGACGTCCACCTCGCCAGCGGCGCGAAAGGCCGAGCGGCCGTTCCGTCGGGCGCCTCGACCGGCGAGCACGAAGCCATCGAATTGCGCGACGGCGACAAGCAGCGCTACCTCGGCAAGGGCGTCCAAAAGGCCGTCGCCAACGTCAACGGCCCGATCCGCAAGGCGCTCGCCGGTCACGACGTATTCGATCAGACCGGCCTTGATCGCGCGATGATCAAGCTGGACGGCACGGAAACGAAGTCGAAGCTCGGGGCCAACGCGATTCTCGGCGTGTCCCTCGCCGCCGCCCACGCGGCCGCGAACGAACTGGACATTCCCCTGTTCCGCTACATCGGCGGCACCAACGCGAAGGTTCTCCCCGTCCCGATGATGAACATCATGAACGGCGGCGCGCACTCCGACGCCCCGATCGATGTCCAGGAATTCATGATCATCCCGAAAGGCGCGAAGAAATTCTCCGAAGGCTTGCGCATGGGAACGGAAGTGTTCCACGCGCTGAAGGCGGTGCTGAAGAAGCTCGGCCTGAGCACGGCCGTCGGCGATGAAGGCGGATTTGCGCCGGTCCTGAAGGGGAACGAACACGCGATCGAGGTCATCCTCGAAGCCATCGCGAACGCGGGGTACAAGGCGGGCAAGGACATCTTCCTCGCCCTCGACGTGGCCTCCAGTGAATTCTACGACAAGGCGAAGAAGAAGTACGTCTTCAAGAAGTCCGACAAGTCGGTTCGCTCCGCCGAACAGCTCGTTGAATACTGGGCGAAGTGGGTCAAGCAGTACCCGATCATCAGCATCGAGGACGGCTGTGCCGAGGGCGATTGGGCCGGCTGGAAGCTGCTGACGGACGCAATCGGCGACAAATGCCAGCTCGTCGGCGACGATCTCTTCGTCACCAACACGAAGTTCCTCAAGCGCGGCATCGACACCGGCACGGCGAACTCGATCCTCGTGAAAGTGAACCAGATTGGTTCGCTGACCGAGACGCTGGAAGCCGTCGAAATGGCCAAGCGCGCGAACTATACGGCCGTCATCAGCCATCGCTCGGGCGAGACCGAGGATGCGACGATCGCCGACATTGCGGTGGCGACCAACGCGGGCCAGATTAAGACCGGCTCGCTGAGCCGCACGGACCGCGTCTGCAAATACAACCAGCTGCTTCGCATCGAGGAAATCCTCGGCGATTCCGCCGTGTATGGCGTCTAATCCGGCACTCGAATGATCGTGGCGACGGCGGGGCGGCGTCAGGCCGCTCCGCCGTTTGCCTGTGGATGAAAGCGTGAGCGCATGAACATCTGGACCTTGATCATCCGCCTCTCCTGGGCGGCGTTGTTCATCCTCATCTTCATCGCGCTGGCTGGCGTGTTCTATCCAAAATTCCAGGAACATCGCGAACTCCAGAACCGCGAAGCTCAACTGCGCGAAGAGGTGCGCATCGAGGAGGAGATGCTGCAGAACCTGCGTGCCCGGCAGGAGAAGCTGCGCTCCGACCCGCGCTTCGTGGAACGCATCGCCCGCGAGGAACTCGGCCTCGCGAAACCCGGCGAAACGGTATTCAAATTCATGGACGACCCGCCAACCAACGGACGTCCGCGCCGGCCCTGATCGCCGTCGATGACCGCCCCACCCGAGCGCCTCCGTTCCGTGCGGTCCGTGGGTATTCTTGTCCTGCTCGCAGCGCTCAGTTTTCTTCTGCCCGGCCTGGGGCTGCACCCGGTGCAACGCGAACAGGAACTTCGCGTCGCATTGACGGCCCGTCCGATGGCCGAGGGCGAAAGTTGGCTGCTTCCAAGCTATCTGGGCGACTTGCGTATCCGAAAACCGCCCTTGATGTACTGGGCCGTCGCGGCCAGCTACGAGGTCGGTGGTCGCACTAATTCACCCGGGCTCGCCCGGCTCCCTTCCGCGCTGGCGGGCGCCGGGCTTGTCCTGCTCGTCTATCTTTCCGCGCTGCGCGGACTGGGACGCCGCCGCGCCCTCTTCGCGGCGCTCGTATGCGCCAGCAACCTGATTTTCCTGCGGCAGGCGCGTTTGGCGGAGACGGACATCCTGCTCGCGTTCTTTGTCGCCCTCGCGACGATCTGCGGCCATCGCGGCCTCCAGCAAGGCGCGGCGCTGCCCTGGATGGCCCTCGCCGGCATCGCGAGCGGGCTCGGATTCATGACCAAAGGCCCCGCCGCACTCGCCATCCCGCCGGTGATCTGGCTCGTCCTCGCCATCTGGAACCCCCGGACCGGACACCGCGCGGTGTCACCGCGCGGCGCTGTCGCGCGCGGCGCGCTCTGGCTCGCCATCACAGTGCTGGTGGCCGCACCGTGGTATATCTACCTCGCGGTGCACGCGGGTTCGCTCGCGCAACTGCGCGCGGAACTGTCCGCGACCTTCAGTGACGAGACGGCGCATCCGGGATCAGTCTTCTATTACATCTACACGCTCCTGCACGCCTTCGCCCCGTGGAGTCTCCTCTTGCCCTTCGCGCTCGCGACGGCCTGGCGCGCGGGACGGGGTCGCCGCGCGGCGCGCTTCGCACTCGTCTGGTTCGTTGTGGTATTTGCACTGCTCTCCCTGACGCCCAGCAAACAAATTCACTACGCCCTGCTGCTCGTCGCGCCGGCCAGTTTGCTCACGGGCTGGTATCTCGGTCGCGCGCGCAGCCGCTTCGTGTGGGTCTCGCGCCGCTTCTTCGCGCTGGTGTTCGCGATCTGGGTGGTTCACCTGTCGGCAGCCTTCTGGCTGGCGAACCGGGAGCCCCGCGCGGCGCTGGTTGGGTTGCTGCGAGCCCATGGCGCCACACTGCAATCCGTCGACCGCGTCCTGCTCGTTGGACGGCATCGCGGTCTCATCGAGTTCTATGCGGGCCGCCCCATTCTAGACATGGATTCCGCGCGGGAAGCCTGGCGTCATTCGCGACCGGGCGACTTGATCGTCCTGAATACGCGCAACGCCCCGCTGCCCGAGCCTCCGGGACCGGTTCACGTACTCGGCGAAGCCGGGCAAGGCGGATTGCGCAGCGCGATCTGGCTGCGCGAATAACGTGCCGGGCGGTTGCGTCAGCGCATCCGGCGAAGAAGAACAAAACCAGCGAGCTGGGACGCGACCACCGGAATCCAGACGATGTAGTCCGGGCGATATTGCGGATACTTCACCAGCGAATTCGCCACGATGATGAACAGATAAAAGAAAAATACGAGCAGCAGGCTGATGCCGATCCCGACGGAAGATTCCTTGCGCTTCGAGCGCATGCCCAGCGGAATGGCGAGCAACGTGAAGGCAAAACAGGACAGGGATAACGCAAGGCGCTTGTTCGCCTCCACCACCAGCATCATGCGCTGACGGCTGACATCCTCCGGGTTCAGTTCCGGGAATGCTTCCTTCACATTGCGGATCGCCCCAAGCAATTCGGGGAAGACCATGTCCGAGACCTTGCGACGGACGGTGCGCTTCTGCAT
This sequence comes from Kiritimatiellia bacterium, assembly GCA_035327585.1. Classification (GTDB taxonomy): domain Bacteria; phylum Verrucomicrobiota; class Kiritimatiellia; order CAIVKH01; family CAIVKH01; genus JAMLJG01. Next base: position 69,425 of record DAOLDD010000002.1, read on the forward strand.
CTCCGAAAAATCAAGCTTCACCGGATAGTGACTGGCGTTGATGTATTGCGTCGTCGCCGCCTCGCCGCGCCGCGCCTTTTCGCGTTGGTCGATCCGCACCTCGTACAGGTCAATGTACATGACCTTCGCTTCCGGGTCGGTGCGCATCGTGCCGTGCTTCGCGCGCACGTTTCGTTCAGCCCCGTCGTTGCCCGTTTCGTAGACGATCACATCCGTCACGCGGTTGCCCGAGCGGTCCCCGATGTAGATCATCAGGCCGGGGAAATCGCGGACGAAACGACCGGCTTCGAGCAGGTTGATCGGGTCTTCCACGCCGATTTGCACCAGCGCCGACCGCATCGCATGGCGGGCGCGCGGCGAGACCTCGGCGGTGATCGCGATGCAGGCGACCGATAACGCGATCGAAAGCAGCACGACCGGCGCGATGATCTGCCAGAGGCTCATGCCCGAGGCCCGCATCGCCGTGAGTTCACCGTCGAAGGAAAGGCGCCCGAACAGCAACAGCGTGGCCGTCAACACGCTCATCGGCAGCGTGAACGTCAGCATGTACGGGATGTTGAAGCTGAACACCTGAAGAAGGATCAGTCCCGACACCCCGCGCGCGCCGAGGTCGATCGCCTTCACGACGGCGCCGAGACTCATCACGAAGGTGAAGACCAGCAGCGTCATCCCGAAGGCGACGATGTAGTCGTGCATCAAATAGCGATTCAGCACGCGCATGGGGTCAGGCTCCGGCCTTCAGGCCATTGAGTCGGCGCGCGGCCTGCACGGTGTTGAACAGCAGCATCGCGATGGTCATGGGACCGACGCCGCCCGGCACCGGCGTGATGGCGGAAGCCACCGGCAACAGCTCATCGTAATCCGCGTCGCCGACGAGCCGGTATCCGCGCGGGTGCGCCGGGTCTTCTACGCGATTCACGCCGACATCGATCACCACCGCGCCGGGACGCACCATCTCCGCGGTAAGCGTATGCGGGCGACCCGCGGCGGCGATCACGATGTCCGCCTGCCGTGTCAGCGCGCCGATGTCGCGGGAACCCGTGTGGCAGATCGTCACTGTCGCGTTGCCGAGCGCGTGCTTCATCGAGAGCAGGATCGAGAGCGGGCGGCCGACGATGTTGCTGCGCCCGATCACGACGACATGCGCGCCGGCCACCGGGATTTCGCTGCGTTTGAGCATTTGCAGGACGCCGTGCGGCGTACAGGGCCAGTAGGCGGGCAGGCCGAGCGCCATGCGCCCGACATTCACCGGGTGGAATCCGTCGACATCCTTGTCCGGGTTCACCGCCTGCAGGATTTCCTGTTCAATCGCGGCGTTCGGCAGGGGCAGTTGGACGAGGATGCCATGAATTTCTGGGGCATGGTTGAAGGCGCTTACCGCACTGAGAATTTCTTCGCGTCCCGCCGTCGCCGGCAGGTGCACCTCGCGCGAAAGCATGCCGATTTCCGCGCAGGCTTTTTCCTTCGCCGTCACGTACGAACGCGACGCGGGGTGATCGCCGACCAGCAGGACGCCCAGTCCCGGCGTGATTCCGCCCTGCTTGAGTTGCGCCACCTCCACCGCGAGTTCCTGGCGGATGGCCAGGGCGATGGCTTTGCCATCCAAAATGCGAGCAGCCACACAAACCTCCAAAAGCCGCGATGGTAGCCCCCTCCCCGCCCCGGCTCAAGCGCGCAACCCGCCGCCACGCTCAAATTTGCAACGTCTGTAATTCCTTTTTGTGGGACTTGCAACGTCTGTAAAAATTGTTTTGGCCGCGCGCCCGCGCCGGGTAGGATGCGGCGCGATGACGGCGATCCCAAAGGTTTCCGTGGTGATTCCGGCGTACGGGTGCGCGCGCACGATCCCGCACGTCCTGGAGGCGCTGTTCGCGCAAACCGTGCAGCCGCTGCAAATCATCGTGGTGAACGACCGGTCGCCGGACAACCTCGATGAAGCGGTGGCGCCTTTCGTTTCGCGCATCGACTATGTGCGGAACGAGCGCAACCTGGGTCTGGCGCGCACCTGCAACGCCGGGCTGCGCCGGACCACGGCGCCGTACGTGATGACGCTGCATTCCGATTGCCTGCTCGACCCGGACTATATCGAACGCATGCTTGGGCACCTTGAGTCGGATCCGTCGATCGCCGTGGCCACAGGGCAGTACCTGTTCGACGATTACCGTGCGCTGGGGTTGAGCGATCGACTGTTCGCGGCGTTGAACCTCCTGCCCATCGAGACGAATCGGGATGATACCGGGATCTATCCGCTCGGATTTATCGAGGGCAAAGCGGATGTCTTCCGCCGCGAGGTCATCGCCGGCTATGGTTTTTTCACGGAGAACCTCTCGCTGACGGCGGAGGACCAGGACCTGTCGGCCAAACTGCGACGCGACGGGCATCGCATCGTACAGGATTGCCGTGCGCGGTTCCGCGTGATGTTCACCGGCACGAGCGATTCGATACGCAAGGTGCTGCGGAAACAGCGCACCTACGGGCGTGGCCAGGCCTACGTGGTGATCAAATACGGACTCGGCGTGTTTGGGGAAACAACACCGAACCGGCGCAATCGGGCACTGCACCGCCTGGGCCAATTGGTTTTCGCCGCGGGCTATCTGGCGGCACTGGCGTTCTGGCTGCTGGTTCCGACGCAGCCGTGGCCGCTGGTGGGTTGGTGCGCGTTGCGCCTCATGTATTACGCGATCGTTGGCTGGGTCCAATCACCCCGCGACACCTTGCTGGTGACGTTCATCGGGCCGCTCGCCGATCTCTGGTACCTGGCGGGTGCCGCGGAGGGCACGGTGAAGACGCTGCTCTTCGGCCGGACCTAGCGTCCGACCATCAACTCAACGCTCTCCACGAATAGCGCGGCGGCGGCGCCCCGGCCGGCGTCACGCAATTCGATGCTCGTTTCGCCGGGCTGCAGCGCCAGCGGACCGATCTCCACCGAAATCAACTGGTTTGCAGGAAACTCACGCGCGGCGATCCCTGCAAAATTCACGATCTTGTTGCCGCCGATGGCGGCGGCGCGCAGGCGGAGCGTGGCTTGCGCGGGTTGGTCGCCGAGCCAGAAAACACGAAGCGTGGCGCGCTCCTGCAGCACGCGGTAATCGGTGAAACTGCGGGTCTGTTGCCAGGGCTTGGCGTAGCCCCAGTCGGGGCCGAAGAGCAGCAGCGAATCCCGGCCCTCGGCCCGCGCGCGGGCCAAGAGGTCGTCCGCGGTGTTCCAGTAGATATTGACCAGCACGCGATTGGTCGTGGCGGCGAAGTAATCCTCGCGGTTGGCGAGTCCGTATTCGCGCAACTTGAGGGCGGCGGTGTTGGTCAAGGTCGTCTGCCGCGCAAAATACTGTTGGGGCCAGGCCCAACGACCGGTGGCGGGGCGGTCCCAATAGTTGCGGGCGATTTCCATGTAGGCGGCATCCGGGAATTTACTGAAGAAGTCCTGCACCGAGTCGCGCCAGCGGTTGGCGAGGAACTGGTCGTAGGGCTCATCCGGGACGGTGAACGTGACGGTTACGTTGGTTGGCTGATAGAGCGCCATTTCGTTCCACGGCTCAAGCCAGCGATCCGTGATCACCAACGTGCCGCGCGGCAGGTTGGTGTCGAGCCAGTCGCGGATGAGTTTGTAGGGCGTGGGTTTTCCCGAGAGTTGCGTACACCACCACGCGGGCAGCAGATTGATGAGCGCAAGCAGAATTGCGGCGCCATGCATCGCGCGTTCGGCCGGCCAGCCGGGCCGGCGCGCGGCGATGCCGTCGGTGCAGCAGCGAAGCCCCAGCACGAGCAACGACAAGTAGAGCGGGAGGTAGGCGAGCATGTAGCGGGAATAGAACCCCGCGCCGGTCGCTTCGCGGCCAACGAGGAACGATGCCATGCCCACCGCGAGTATGGCGGGGATGACGAGAAGCCAGGGCTCACGGCGTGCGACGCGAATGAGGCACCAAATCCCCCCGCCAAACAGGAGGATCGTCAGCGCGGCGTTGAAATAGCCCCGCCCGACAAAAAAAGCCGTCGCGGACGTGGCGAGCATCTGGGGCAACGACGGCCCGCCCTCGAATACCCGCTGCGCCCACGACCGCATTTCCGCGGAGGAACTTTTCAGCAACTGGGGTACGCCCCAATCCGCGAAAAGGACCGGCAGCCCGATCACAATGGACAAGCCGATCAACGTCATCGCGCGGGTGCGGAGCGCGGGAACGCGCAGCGCATGCAGAACGGTGAACAGCGCGGAGGTCCCCGCCAGCAGCAGACCCGCGAACCAGCCGGAGGGTTGACTGTAGATCATCAGGAACATGCCGCAAAGATGCACGGCGATGCGGCGGACCGGGATCACGGTCTCGCGCAAGCGCCAGCCGCGCACCGCGTCAATCGCGGCGACCGGCAGGAGGAAGGAACCGAGGACCATCGGCGGATAGAAATACGCCTCGCGGCTGGTGAGAATCAGATACGGATTAAACGCCGCGATGAGCGCCAGCGCGAAGGCGGTTGCGCGTCCCCCGAGCCTCAGGCCCAGCGCCCACGCGGCGGCGACGGCGCCAAGACCCCAGAGCACGGCGGGCAGGCGCAGGGTGAAGTGACCGGGTTCAAGCCCGAAAAGATTCATGAATCCTTCGGTGAACGCCATGGGGAACGGAAGCTGGGCGGAAATGCCCATGAGGCTGAGCCACTGGCTCATGATCGTCCATGCGCCGTCCACTTGGCGCGTGATGTTGTAGAAGAGGATCGTGTCGGCCCGGAACGCAGGTTCGGCCAGGTCGTACAGGCGGAAGAACGCCGCGGCGGCCAGCGCAACGAGCAGCGGGATTTGGAGCTTCAGACTGGTGGCTTTCATGATTTGCGGAAATTCATGACCCGTGTGCCGCGAGGATACAGATGGGCCCATGGGAGGGCCAGCGGCAAGAAGGCGATGAAGGGCAGTGGCCGGTAGCGACCGGTGATGGCGATGCAAAGGCTCGCGGCCAGCGTGTTGGGGAACGGGGCGAACGACTCGCCGGCGGATTCGAGTCCCGCCATGCGCAGCACGGGGGCGAGATGATGAGCTGCGGGGAAACAAATATGGCGGGGTGCGTCGAAACCGTGCCAGCGGGAACCGAACCAGCGGTACTCGATGTTGTCGAGGTTCGGCACAACGGCGCGCAAGACGCCGCCGGGTTTCAACAGGGCGGCGAGTTGCGCGAATGTTCCGTGCAGATCGGTGAGATGCTCGAGGACGAAGTGCATCGTGATCACATCCACGCGCCCCGCCCAATCGCGCAGCAATTCATCCATCTGATGATAGACGGGCGTTCCGACCCGGCGGGCGACTTCCTCGGCCTGGGCGCGGGTGGGCTCAAAACCAATCACGTGTTGGGCGCGCGCCCGGGCCTGATCCAAAAACCAGCCATCGCCACATCCGTAATCGAGCAACACCGCATCCGGGCGGAGAGAATGAAGCGGATAATAGACGGGCTTCATGACGAGGCGACGCATGGCGTCGTGCAAGCGGGACTTGTTCGCGTGCACCGGATACCCCGCATAGAACGGTCCCACATCAGCGGGGATCGGATACTGCTGGACCAGGCCGCACGCCGCGCAGCGGACGTAGCTGACCCGGATTCCCGTCGGCAGAAAATAATCGGCGACATCCGCGTGCAGGGGTGTGGAGTTCCGCCCGGAACAGGCCATGCATGTGAACGAGGACTCCATCACGCCTCGCGCATCCGCCGGGGTGTTTGACCGTCGCGGATGAGGTGCAACGCCTCGCCGAGGTCTCTCGCCACGGCATCGGGCCCGCCCTCAGCCAGATCGAGGAAGCGTTCGGCCATGGACCATTTCAGGGCGGTCACGAGAATCGTACGGCAGCCCGCGCGACGGCCGGCGGCGATATCGACGAGCCCGTCGCCGATCATCCAACTGGCTGCGAGGTCGATGTCGTGTTCGCGAGCGGCATCGAGCAGGAGCCCCGGCGCGGGCTTCCGACACGCGCAGGCGCGGATGTAGGCCGGGTTCCCGCCGGGACAGGGACCCGGATGATGCGGACAATAACGCAGGTCGTCCCACCGCCCCTGCTCCAGCGCGAGCTGTCGGGCGAGTTCATCGTTGACCGCCGCCAGTTCGCGATCGGTCAAGGTGCCCTTGGCGAGACCGGGCTGGTTGGTGGCGACGATGATTGGGTAGCCGGCGGCCCGGATTTCGCGGAGAAACGCCCCGGCGCCGGGAATCGCCACCACCTGTTCGGGGCGGCGCGGGGAATCGAGCAATCCGTGCGTCTGATCGTAAACCATTTGGTTCAGGACGCCGTCGCGATCAATGAAGAGAGCCGGTTTCATCGCGGGGTCCCCGCCAGATGCTGCTCCAGTTCGCGCAAACCTTCGGGCTTCCCGATTTCATAGAAGCGGTCCGGCGCTTCGTATGCAGCCAGTTCGCCCGCGGTTACGAGGTCGGCGAGAATCACCGCCATGTCCAACGGAGCCGGCGCGTCGGTGTACCGTTCAATCACGGCACGGCGATATGCGATCAGGCCGTAGTCGATCCAATCCGCTTCGCCCGGTTTGGCCGACTTGGAATAGAACACGACCCGCCCGTTCGCAATCCGCGCGTTGCTGGCATCCCACGCGCCCGCATTCCGATAGACGGTCATCAACGCGGGACATCCGGCCGCACGAAAGGCGGTGATGACGGGCGCGAAGGGAATCGGCAAATAGGAATCTCCATACAACATCATGAATTCATCCGCGAGCAGCGGCAGCGCGTGGACCAGCGCGCCGCCGGTTCCGCGCAACCGCCCCGGTTCCTCGACGGCATAGCGAACGCGCAGGCCCCACGCGCCCTCGCCGACGTGACGTTGGATCTGGTCGCCGAGATGCCCGATGGACAGCAGCACGTCAGAGATGCCGTTGCGGCGCAACAGGTCGAACTGCCATTCGATGAATGGACGTCCGGCTACCGGCATCAAGGCCTTCGGGCGCAACGGATCGAGCGCACGCAGGCGGGTGCCCAGACCTCCGGCAAGGATCACGACTTGCATGATCCCGCCTTTCGCCCGCGCCCGATATCGAGATAGGTCCACCCCGCTGCCTCCGCATCCGACGCCTTCCACAACGGCGCGGTGTCGATTAACAACGGCGTCCGAACCACCGCGCGCAACACGGCGAGATCCAACGCGCGGTAGGCCGGCCACGGCGTCATCAATACCACGGCATCCGCATCGCGCACGGCCTCCAGCGGCGCCTCAACAAAGTGAATCTCGCGCAACGCGGCCACTTCCGTCCGGTCCGCCAGCGGGTCCGCCGCCGACACCTCCGCGCCCTCACGCGTCAACGCGACGGCCAGTTCGACGGAGGCAGAGCGGCGCAGCGTACTGGTGTCCGGCTTGTAGGTGAGCCCGAGAATCGCGATGCGACGTCCGGCGAGTGAACCACCGAACGCCTGACGCAGCTTGCGCAGGACAATCTGATTCTGCGCGGCATTGGCCTGCATGAGACCGTCAAGAAACGGCGTATCCAGCCCGGCACGATCCCCGATGGCACGAAGCGTCTGCACGTCGCGCGCGAGCGTTCCACCCGCGAACCCGAGGCCGGGAACGAGCATCGCCTTCGGGCCGACGCGCGGCTCTCGGCGCAGGACCTCGGCGATGCGCTGGCCATCCGCGCCGATCTCGTCGCAGAGATTGCCCAGTTCGTTCGCGAACGTGATCGTCGTGGCGAGAAAACTGTTCAGCGCGTGCTTGACCATTTCCGCCGTCCGCAGCGAGACGCGGTCCCAGCGGATCTCCGGTGGCCACAACGCGGTCAGGCGATCCAGCACGGTCTGTTCATCCGCGCCCATCACGGGCAGTGGTGGATTCAGGAAGCGCTCGATCCCCTGCCCCAGCCGCAGGTTTTCCGGCGCATACGCGAGTCCGCCGCGCCAGTCGGGTCGGATCGTGCGCAGCGATTCCACGAGACGCTGGCAGGTACCGACCGGCACTTGCGCCGTCACGAGCACATCGGTCTGCTGCTTCAGATGCGGCGCAAACAGGCCGATGGAATCCAGCACGCACGCGGGATCACTCTCATCGCGCTCGTTGACCGGCGTGTCGTGCATGAGCAGGACCACATCCGGCGGCGGCGCATCGCCCGGCGCGGACAACCAGCGCAAGCGCCCGGCGTGCACCTGTTCGCTGATGAGTTCCTGCAATCCGGGCTCATAGACCGGCGTTGCGCCTGTCGAGAGTTGCGCGACGCGCGCGGGGTCGGCATCGCAGGCGGCCACCGAATGGCCCAGCTTCGCAAGGCAGGCCGCGCCCACCACGCCCTGGTGCCAGAGGCCGATGACCAGCAGGTGCATATCAGCGGACGGCGTCGAAATCGTCGAACGGACTCATATCCGTGACGACCTTTGTACCCTGCATCGAAGGGAAATAGCTGACGCGCGGCATGCCGTGTCTGGCCATGTACTCGTCGAGGCCGCGTCCATTGTCCGGCGCATAAAGCAGGACGAAGCCACCGCCGCCGGCGCCAATGATTTTACCGCCCAGCACGCCGTAATCCTTCTTCACCTGGTCGTACAATTGGTCGAGCACCGAGAGGCTGATCCCGGCCGACATCGCACGCTTGTGCATCCAGTGTTGGTCCATCAGGACGGCGAAGCGATCCATGTCGCGGTCGGCGAAGGCCTGCCGAATATCACCGCCGAGCGCCTTGATCTTGAGCAGGTTGTCGACCACGCGGGCATGATCCGGCTTGGCTTTCTGGGCGGCCGCCTCGTTCTGCGCCTTGAGCACCGCCGTGGCGGAGCGCTGGATGCCCGTGTAGTACATGCGCGCCTTCGACACGAGTTCGTTGACTGTGACGAAGTCGACGGGCACCGGCGAAACCCGCACCGCGCCGTCCTTCGCGATGTCCAGTTCCTGGAATCCGCCGAAGGCCGCGATGTATTGGTCCTGCTTGCCGACCGGCTCCTTGAGCACGTCGATTTCGATGTGGCACGCCTCCTCGGCCACCACCTGCGGGGCCACCGGCAGTCGCTTGTAGGCGCGGATCGCGGTCAGGAGGCCGACTGTATAGGAGCCTGAAGACCCGAGGCCCGCCTTCGCCGGCATGTCCGCGATGCTGGTGAGTTCGATGTGGTCGCGCACATCGTGCAGTTTCAGCGCCTCGCGCGCGAGCGGATGGCGGATTTCCTCGATCGAATCGACCGTTTCCACACTGCTGTAGCGGATGACAATTTTCGGCGCGGCCAGCGGCCGGCGGTTCAGGCAAATGTACATGTACTTGTTGATCGCCATCGTGAACACATAGCCGCCGTGCTCGCGATAAAACGAAGGCAGGTCGGTCCCGCCGCCGCCAAGGGTGATGCGAAAGGGTGTACGGGTGACAATCATGGGGAATGGACCTCCGCAGGAGTGGGGTGTTGGCGTGATGGAGTGTTGGGGTGCGGGGGCTGGGCCGCTGTTTCGTAGGTTTCGTTGGATTCGCGCAGGACCAGATGATCGATCCAGTCCCCACGCTCCTGCTTGGATTCCAAGCTTTCAATCAGTTTCAGCATGCCGTTCTCCAGTTTGAACGCCATTCGATCAAGCGATTCCGCGTCCGCCGCGGAAAGCTGCCCGGCAACGCGCGTCGCGCAAATCCCGGAAACGGATTCACCCAGCGAGGAGAGTGCGATATAGAGAAAATGAACATATTCCTTCAAACCTCTGCGGCAATAGCCTTCAGCGATGTTCCGATGTATGGAGTCCACCGAGGCCATTTGCTGGGAAACAACCCGCCGCAGCTCATACGGCAGCGTCCGAAACATTCGGTACGTGTCCGCATAGTAGCTGATCGCCTCACTCCAGACCGTGAGCTGCTGATAGCCGCGATTCTTGTTCCGATATCCCATTACTCCACTACTCCATCACTCCGCCACTTGAGCAGGCGCCGCCCGTTCAAATGGCAAACCCACTCTTCTGCGCGTCGTTGTAAAACATCTTCACGGTGTCGAGGGAGAGGTCCTCGAGGGACATGCCGAATTTGGTGCATTTGGCGAGGATGTCGGGCGTCACGGTGATGATGTGACAACCCATCTGCTCGGCTTGCATCAAGTTCAGCGGTTCGCGCGGGCTGGCCCAGAGCAGTTCGGCGGCGGGTTTCTCCGCGCAGATGCAAAGCGCTTCCTTCATCAGGGGCAGCGGGTCCAGGCCGGTGTCCGCGATACGGCCGGCGAAGACGGAGACGAAGGCCGAGACATCCGGCTGGAGCGCGTCGACGACGGCGCGCACCTGCGCAAGGGAGAGTATCGCGGTGATATTCAACTGGATGCGCTCGCGGTGCAGCTTCGCGATGAGCGGGCAGGCGGACTCGCGCCGCGTGTTGGTGACCGGAATCTTGACGTACACATTCGGGGCGAGGTCGGCGAGCTTGTGGGCCTGCTCCTCCATTTCGTCGAATTCATCGGAGAACACTTCAAACGACACCGGCTTGTCGGTGACGACGCGCAACACCTCGCGTGCAAAGACCATATAATTCGTGATGCCGGCCTTGCACATCAGCGTGGGGTTGGTCGTGAACCCCTTCACGAGGCCGCGCTGATTGGCTTCAATGATCGTATCGAGGTCCGCGCCGTCTCCAAAGATCTTGATCCGCATTTGCTCGAGGCGCGGGACGGAAGGTTGCTCCGGCATACAATGCTCCCTGGGGCTGGACTATTTGGAAACCGCGGATTCCCATTTCGTGGCCGCCGCCTGCAGGGCCGGATGGGAAACGAGGAGATGCCCCACCACCGAGTGGAAGGACTCCGTATGCGGCGTGATGCGGTCGGTAGAAACCACGGGAATAAGGACACAGGCGTCTGCCTTCTTCGCCGTATAGCCGCCGTCGCGGCCGACGATGCCGACTACGCGCGCACCGATGGATTTCGCGTAATCGATGGCCTGCACGAGATTCGGGCTGATGTTGCGATCCGAGTCGCCGCCGCCGACGGAAAGCACGAAGATGACATCGCGCGGTTTTAGGTGACTGCCCTGCAACCAACCCGCGAAGCAGGTCGCCCATCCCTCGTCGTTGGTCCGCGCCGTCAACTCCGCCACGTTATCCGTGGGGGCGTACGTTTCCACGCGCGCGATTTTCCGGAGATCATTAACGAGGTGCGAGGCCGAGGCCGCGCTGCCGCCCACGCCGAGGACGAAAACGCGTCCCTCCGCCGCACGGCAGTCGGCCAGAATCTGGACCATTTTTTCCACCGCCGGCCGGTCGATGCGGGCACAAATGGTGGCGGCTTCAGCGAGAAAGGTATCGGCGAATGACATGGCGCGATTGTGGAGATTCGGAACGCGTTGTCAACGGACATCCTGGGCGGCATCCACCTCGCCTGGCGCGGCCGCCAAGCGAAGTTCCTCCAGAAGCAACGCGCGTACACCCGCCATTCCCTCGCACCGGATGCGCAGTTCAACGGGCTGAGAGATTGGGTCGATACGCAGTTCGACCTCCCACCAGCGGCGCGACGGCTGGATCGATTCGTGGAGAACGCCGCCAGGTCCATCGATGACAATCCGAACCGGTTCGTCGCGTTCGGTATCCAGCGCGGCCCGCATCCGAACCTGCACGGGCGTGGGTATCGCGGCCACGGGGCGGAGTCGAATCGCACCGCGCGAGGCGTTCAGGACCCGCCGGTATTCGCCCTGCGCGATCTGCGCCACGGTCCACCCCGGGAATTCGGCACGCGCGGGGGCGCCCTGGTCACGCGCACGGCGGTCGAGATCCTCCCGATCGCTGTAATAGATGAAGGTGGAAAACGTGTGATCGTTGACTGGCTGCAGCGGAAGTGCAATCCACATCCCGCGTCGGACAAGGTCGCGCAGCGGCTCATTCGCAAGCCGATCCATGCGCGCGTGGTGGGTGTGAGGCCAGCGCCAGATGCCTTGGGGTGTGTCGATATTGTGGTGCGCGGACTGAATGAAGGGCGCCTCGGGGAAGCGCAACATGAACGCCTGTTGCCGCTGGTGCAGCCGCGCCATTTCCTCGGGGCCACCGCCATGGACATAAGGGGCGGCGCCAATGAGTCCCGGCGTGGGGTAATATCCGGAAACCCAGCGCAATTCGTAGGCGCTCTCCATCAGGAAGGGCGTGCCCGGCTCCAGGCGCTCATTCAACCACGCGGCGATCGGGGCGAATCCGACGTCCTTTTCCCGCAGCCGGTACATGGGTCCGAGGTACCAAACGGCGTGAAACACCAACACCGTGCCGGTCAGCGCGTACAGGGCCTGCGCGGGTTGCACGCGGCGAACGACACGCGCGATCCGGGTGGCCACCACGGCGAGAGCCTCCGCGAGCAACCAGCAAAACAGCGGGGCAAGTGGTGAGAAATAGCGGACCGAAATGTACTGCGAGCGGGATGTCATCACCGCGATGAGGATCCACGCCAGAAGCGCACAACCGGCCAGCCAGCCGGCCGGACCGCGGCGCCGCAATGCCGCCAACACGCCCGTAGCGAACAGCATCCACGAGAGCACAAGGGTCACGGGACGCTCGCCGAGGAACATTTTGGCGACGGGGTCCTGCAGGATCATCCACAATGGAATATCCGCCCCCCCGGTATGCGCCTTGTTCTCGAACAGGAAACGGAAACCGGTGGGAAGTACGGCGAGGGCGACCAGCAACCAAACGCCGATCACTGCGAGGGCGCGGCGGGAGATCGGGTCACGGCGCCGCCATAACTGCAACCACCACACGCCCATCATTGCGGCCAGTACGCCGAAGAAGGCGGTTCCGCTCAGATGCGAGAAGCAAAGCACGAGCGCCGCGAGCAAGGAACCGGCCAGCACACGCCAGTGGGCGCGCGGTTCCAGGACGTACGCCAATCCCCACGCGGCCGTCCATGCCGCCGCGGCGATCACCGCCGCATAGCAGTACACTTCCCGCGAATAGTGCACGGGAAAGAACATGAAGGAAAACAGCAGCGCGGCGGCGAACGCACGGGAACGGTCGGCCACCAGCGTCGTGAATCGAAAGACGCCCCAAACCGCGGCGACCCCCCACAGCACGGACGGTACGCGCAACCAACCGGCGGAGCGTGCGATGTCTGGAATGAGTCCCTCCAGCAGCCGCACATAGAGATGCTGGACGAGAAAGGTGAACGGAAGCTGGCCGACGGACAGGATGTAGTCGCGCGACGTGCGGAACAATTCCGACAGGGTCGTGTCCAGTCGCGTCAGCATCATAAATCCGGCCTCGTCCTGCCAGAGATTGGCGCGGCCGAGCCACCAGAAGCGGGCCAGCGCGGCCGCCGCCAGCACCAGCCAGAATGCCGTCGGCGTCCGATTGGAACCCTTCCCCGCCGTGATCGCCTCGTTGCGTTGTCCCATGCACCTCTCCTGCGCCGACCCGGAGTCAGCGGCGGTGATTGTGCGGGCCGGCCCGGTGTTGTCAACGGCCAAGGGGAATCAGAGGCTATCCATCCCTGACGCAACCATGCTATGCTTCGGGGTATATGCCCGCCCCCTCCTCCATTCCACTCGGCAGGAAACTCTGCTTCGCCGTCATCCCGCTGATCGTGTTGCTGTTGCTCGGCGAAACGATTGCGCGACTCACGTTGCCTCGCGACCTGAAATCAAACCGCTTCTTTTATGTCGCGGGCGGACACGAGGAATACTTCGGCACACGCAAACTATCGATTCCCTACACCGTGCATCCGCCGTACCACTGGGTCCCCGCCCCGAACACGCCGATCACGAACAACAAGGGGTTTCGCGGCCGGGACTGGCATGAAGCCAAACCGGAGGGGCTCATCCGCATCGCGAGCCTCGGCGACTCCTGCACGCTGGGCGGCCAGGAATCCTACTCGGAACGCCTGGATCGCCTGCTGGCCGAGGCGCTCGGCCCCGGGCGCTATGAAGTGCTCAACGGCGGCGTCGGCTCCAGCAGCACGCACCAGATGCTGCAGATATTCGAGCAGTACGTCCTGCCCATGAAGCCCGACATCGCCGTGGTCTTCCTCGGCTGGAATGACCGGTGGGTGCATGACGGGCGGAGCGATTCCGCGCATCAGTTGCCCACGCCCTTCCAGGCGCGCATGCGCGATGCACTGGCCGTTTCACGTCTCTTCCAAGGACTCGTCTATTTTGCGGACCGCTCCCGTTCTTCGCGGATTGAGCAACGCGTACCGCCAGCGGAAACAGCCCGCAACCTGCGCCGTTTCGCCCGACTGTGCCGGGATCGCGGCATTGCCCTTCACCTCGCCACGACACCGGACGGCATGCCGGAGGATAACATTCGCCGCCGCTTCGACCCGGCGAAACGGCAACGGGACTGGGATTCGGACCTCTACGATCTGGTTCAAGCGCGATTCGACGGCCCGGTCGCCGCCTGGCGGGGACTCAACGAGGAATACAACGGCGTCGTGCGCACAACGGCGCGCGAGGAAAAGGTGTCGCTCATTGATCTCGCAGCGGACATCGAACCGCTGCGGGCGCTGTATCCGGAACCTCCGCTCTACTTCTTCAAGGACGGCATCCACCTCACGGAACTCGGATTGCAGGAACTGGCGCTGCTGCTTGCACAGGGTGTGCTGCCCCCGGAGGACCGTGCGCGTGTTCTCGCCTATGCGGGATCGGCGGCGTACTTCTTCACCAACGCGTACACCTTCGCGCGACAGTTCCAATATCCAGCCGCAGAAGACTACCTGCAAAAAGCCCGCGCGCTCGGTCCGTTGCCGGATGGCGAAGAAGCGTTGGACGCCGAAATCAAACGGGAACGCCCCTTTTATGAGCGATACGAAAATGCCCGGATCGCCCGCTCGCTTGGCGCACCGCCGGCATCCGTTTTTGCGGACTATTTCGCCTGCCACCAGTTGCGCCCGGAAGACGCGGATCTGCGCATCGATACCGCCATACTCGCAAAGGACGCCGGGCGTTGTGATCTGGCGCTCCAATTGACGCTTGGATTCAATCAATATGATGGCCCGCAATGGCACCAGGCGCTCTGGGTCGCGGCGGAATGCGCGGGGCGCAGCGGCGAGCGCGATTTGTTGGTCCAGATTCTCAGGCGTCTCGAACAACTGTTTCCGAACGATCCGCGCGCCCGACAGACGTTGAACGCCATCGGCGGCGGCTAGTCCGTTTAGCGGAAGCTGCGTATGACTTGCGCAATGCGGAGCGCTTCGCGCGCATCCTCCAGCTTCGCACACCGGTTCTGTTCGCCGCCAATGGCCCGGACAAAATGCTCGAATTCCAGGCGCCATGACTCATCCGCGCCGGCAAAATCCCAAGTCCGCGTTTCCGGCGGTCCCATCTGCGGCAACATGCGGTAGTGGATCAAGCGCTCGGGTCCGTAGCTGCCACCCAACCCATCGAGTTGCAACTTGCCGTCGCGGCCATAAATCTCCAGCGAAAACATGTTCTTCCACTCGGTCCAGGTCGCGTGCAGGAAAGCGGCCTGTCCCGCGGCGGTGCGCAACAGCATAAAGGCGTTGTCTTCCACCTTCATGTCCCAGAAATACGTCGGCGCATAGCCCTGCACCCCGGTGAAGTCGCCAAGGAACCAGCGGGCGAGATCGATCAGGTGGACGCCCTGGTCAATGGCCTCCCCGCCCCCGGACAGCGCCTCATTCGCGCGCCACTCTTTTTCGTAGCCGATCCGCCCGCCATGTCCGTAGCGGCCGCGGAGGAACATCAGCGGACCAAGAGTGCCTGAATCGATGATATCGCGCGCCTGCTGCAGACCGGGATGAAACCGGTGGTTGTATCCCACGCACACCGTGCGCCCCGTTTCGCGGGAAGCCGAGGCGACGGAGTCCAATTCCTCCGCGCGACGCGCACCCGGCTTTTCAATCAATACATGCTTGCCGCCGCGCAACGCGGTTTCCGCTAGCGAGGCCAGTTGGTCGTGCGTGGTGGCGACAATGACCGCGTCCACATCCGAAGCCGCGCACAGCGAGACGGCGTCCGGCTCCACCCGCGCGCCGTGCGCGGACGCGAGCCGCTCGGCGCGGGCGCCATCGAGGTCGCAAACAGCCATCAGCCGGTGCGGCGTGAGAAACGCCGCCCGCTTGGCGCCGATCAGCCCGCAGCCGATAATTCCGACCCTCACGCTGGGTTGTCCCATGAGCGACCCCGGTCCTCCGGTGTAATGCGGCGCAGCGTATAAATGTCGGATTTCGCCAGCTCCTCCCGGCGCGCGGGCAGCGAGGCCCAGGGGTCCCACGGCGCGCTGATCAGGCGCCCCGTGATGCCGTCGCTCTCCGCGGACGCCAGGAATACGCACAGCGCGGTGGCCTTCGCGAAGGCGTCCACCTCGCCCCGCTTCTGCCGCGCCACATCGTCAAAATATTTCCGCCCCAGGATGTCCGCGCCCACTTCCATGACGTCTTCGGCGAGGCGCGTGGCCAGCAAGCCCGGCGCGACGGCGTTCACGTCGATGCCCGCGCCGGCCAGCTCCAACGCGAGCGTCTCGGTCAAGCGCACCAAGCCCGCCTTCGACGCACCATAAGAACTGAGGTTCTGGATGGCCTTCGTCGCGCCGCCGCCGGAAATATTGATGATTTTTCCCCGACCCTGCCGCTTCATCACGGGAATGACGCGGTGGCAGAAATACGCCGGCCCCAGCAGGTTGAGATCGATCGCGGCGCGCCAGGCGGGCCAGTCGGTTTCATCCAGTGGCCCGCGCGGACCGACATTGCCCGCGCAATTCACGAGTGCATCGATGCGGCTCCAGCGCGCCAGCGCGGCGGCCACGACACGATCAATCTCCGGCTCGCGACCCACATCCGCGGGTTCCGCGGCCACGGTTTGGCCGGCGGCGAGGATCGGCTCGAGTTCCGCGCAAAGCGCGCGCAGGCGATCCGCCGAGCGCGCCACAAGCAACACACTCGCGCCCGCCGCCACGAAATGCCGCGCGATGCGCTCGCCGTAGCCCTGGCTCGCGCCGGTCACGATGGCGGCCAGTCCTTCCAGCGGACGTTCCATCTAGGCGCGTGCCTCCAACAACCATGTGTTTTCGCGCAGGTAATTCACCGTGCGCACGATGCCTTCGCGGATCGAAAGGCGCGGTTTCCAGCCGAGCGCACGGATGCGCGCGCAGGCGAGGAAGATGAACGGGTTGTCGCCGACCCAGCCGCGATTTCCACCGGTGAAACGTAATTCGGGCTTCACGCCCAGCGTCTCGCAAATCCAGCCGATTGAGTCCGTCACCCGGCAATACTCATCCGTGCCCAGGTTGAAAACCTGCACTGGATCCTGCCCGCTCTCCAACGCCAGCAGCACGGCATCGATGCAGTCGTGGACATGCAGGTAGGATTTTCGCTGCGTGCCGTCGCCCAGCACCTTCAACGAGGACGGGTCCGTTCGCAACTGCTTGTAGAAATCGAAGACGTGCCCGTGGCTGTAGCGTTCACCCAGCACGGAAACAAAACGAAAAATGAACCCCTGGATGCCATACCCCGCCGCGTAGGCCGCGATCATCCCCTCGCCCGCCAGTTTCGACGCGGCATAGAGCGAGGTCTGGATCGGAAACGGCGCATCCTCCGGCGTCGGGATCACCGCCGCCTCGCCATATACCGAGCCGGTGGATGAGAACGCGATGCGACGCGCGCCGGACGCACGCATGGCCTCGAGCACGTTGTGCGTGGCAATCGTGTTCTGCTCGAGGTCGCGGCGCGGATGTTGCAGGCCGAAACGCACATCCGCGTTGGCGGCGAGATGGAACACCGTGTCGCATCCCGCCATCGCATTGGTCAGCGCGTCCGGATCAAGCACATCGCCGCGCGCAAAATGGAACGCGGCGTTTTTCGCGTGCGGCGCAAAGTATTCGGCGAAGCCGCTGGAGAGGTTGTCATAGGCCACCACCGAATGCCCGTCCGCGAGCAGGCGGTCGACCAGGTTGCTGCCGATGAAACCCGCGGCTCCCGTGACCAGCGCCTTCATGATCCGTCCCCAAAATTCACCCGGCGCGCGACGAGATATTTCGGCCGCTGCCGCACCTCCTCGTAGATCCGCCCGACATATTCGCCCATAATGCCGAGGCAGATGAGTTGTACGCCGCCGAGGAAGGTGATGATCAGGATCAGCGGCGCGAGCCCGGTCACCAAGCCCTGCCGCGTGATGATTTTCACCCCCACATAGGCGAGTCCCAGAAACACGCTCGCGGCGGCGACGGTGAAGCCCAGCGTCGTGGCGAGCGCGAGGGGTTTGCTGGAAAACGCGACGATCCCATTGAAGCCGATGCGCAGTGAGCCGGTGATCTGGCTGTATTTCGACTGGCCGCCCGCGCGGGGCGCCCGGTCGTATTGCACGATCGCCTGGCGGAACCCGACATAACCGACCAGCCCGCGCAGGAACCCATGCGTTTCCTTCAGCCCGCGCAGCGCCTCAATAACCGTGCGGTCAATCAGGCGGAAGTCGCCCGTGTTGCGCGGGATCGGCACTTCGGAAATGCGGTTGATGATCCAATAGCCGACCCAGGAGACGATCCGCTTCGGCAGTGTCTCCCCTTCACGGCTCCGTCGCTGCGCGAGCACGACTTCGTTGCCATCGCGCCACTTTTCGACGAGCTCCGCGATGAGTTCGGGCGGGTCCTGGAGATCCACATCAATGACGACGCACGCGCGGCCGCGGCAGTTTTCGATGCCCGCCGTCGTGCAGGCCGGCTGCCCCCAGCGCCGCGTCATCACCAGAAGGCGAATCCGGGGATCCCCCGAGATCGCCGCGCGAATCACGTCCTCCGTCCGGTCGCGACCGGGATCCAGCACGAACAGGATCTCATACCGTTCGGTGATGGCGCGCAGCACCGGCTGCATGCGCTGCAGGAAGGCGGGAACCGTTTCCTCCTCCTGGTAGACCGGGACCACGACGGACAATTCCACGGCATCGTCCGGGCCGCGATCGTTGTGCGTTTGGATTTCCATGCGGAGCGGTACTATGCAGAGGCCCCCGCCCCCGGTCAACCGGCGAGGCGCTTCAATCCCGGTCCCGGCGCTCCGCGTGAGGGCCGGTCAGCGGTACGAAGCGGACGGGCAACACGTCGCGCGCCTCCAGTGTCGCATCGTCACGCTTCGTCAACTGCCGCAAGGAGAGCACATCGAGGGTTTCGCCGACCGGGATGACCATGCGCCCGCCGATCTTCAATTGATCGACCAGCGGCTGCGGCACGTGCGAGGCGCCCGCGGTGACGATGATCGCGTCGAACGGCGCCTCCTCCGGCCAGCCGAGATAGCCATCGCCGGCACGCACCTGGATGTTTGTATACCCGAGGTCCGCGAGGTCGCGACGCGCACGCTCCGCAAGCGGCTCAACGATTTCGATCGTGAATACCACCGCGCCCATCTCCGCCAATACCGCCGCCTGGTACCCAGACCCCGTCCCCACCTCCAGGACCCGGTCGCCGGATCGCACCTCCGCCAATTCCGTCATCAACGCGACGATATACGGTTGCGAAATCGTCTGCCCGTGACCGATGGGCAGCGGACTATCCTGATAGGCATGTTCGCGAAGTTCCGCCGGAACGAGCCGGTGCCGCGGCATCGCGCGCATCGCGGCGAGGACATCGGGATTGCGGACGCCGCGCGCCTCGATCTGCCGCACCACCATCGCCTCGCGCATCATCGCCCAGCGTCCATCCTGCTCACCGTCCGGCTGGGCCCGGCAACTCGCTTGCATGAAAAGTCCCCCCATGACGGCCGTCGCGGCCACCCAGGTTGTTCGCAACACATTCATGTTTTCATGCTACCCGCCGCTCCGATGAAGGGCGAGCTTGAAACGACGGGATCGATTGTGCGAACCTGTGCGCCTGAATTCAGGAGGTCTTGGCATGATTGAAGCAGGCAAAACGTACGTCGTCATGGGGTTGCTCAACAGTGATTCGATCGCATTCGCCATCGGGCGGGTCATCGAGGCGCATGGCGGCAAGGTGATCTACACGGTCCAGAACGAGCGGCTGAAACGCATTTTCTTTGATCGCAGCAAGGACCTCACCCCGGAACAGATCGCCGCCCTCGACATCCGCTACTGCGACGTCACCGTGGAGGAGGAGCTGAAGACGTTTTTCGCCGGACTTGGCGAACTCGCCGGCGTCGTGCACTCCATCGGCTACGCGAATCCCAAGACCTGCCTCGGCGCGGAGTTCCACACCGATGCGATCGACGACCTTAAACAGGCATTTCACATCAGCGCCGTTTCCCTCGCCTCCGTCGTACGCCATGCCTACCCGCACATGACGCAGGGCGGCGCCGTGGTCGCGCTGACGTTTGAATCGCGTTTCGCCTTCCCGCACTACAACTGGATGGGCGTCAACAAAGCCGCGCTCGAAGCCGTCGTTCGCGCGCTGGCCCGCCGACACGGGCGCGACCTCATCCGCGTGAACGCGGTGTCCGCCGGCCCGGTCGCCACGAAGGCCGCGACTTCAATTCCCCACTTCGACATGCTCGCCTCGACGTGGAATAAAATCAGCCCGCTGCCGTGGGACGTATTCGCGGAGAAGACCGAAGTCGCGAATGCCTGCGCTTTCCTGCTCGGCCCCCTGTCGAAGAAGATCACGGGCCAGACCATCTATGTCGACGGCGGCGCCTCCATCATCGGCGGCGAAATGACGCCGGAAGAACGCGGATAACCAGGAGCACACCATGGCGCAGCGCATCACGGAAGAATTCGTACGCCGCATTCCGAAAACGGAACTGCACGTCCATCTCGACGGCTCGCTGCGGATCCCCACCCTGATCGAGCTCGCGAAGGCGGGCAAGGTCAAGCTCCCGTCCTACACCGAAGCGGGACTCCGCGAGAAAATCTTCAAGGATTTCTACAAAGACCTGCCCGATTATCTCGCCGGTTTCGCCTACACCTGCGCGGTGATGCAGAACGCCGAGAATATCGAGCGCATCGCCTACGAACTCGCGCAGGACCACCTCGCCGAAGGCGTTCGCTACGTTGAAGTGCGCTTCGCGCCGCAACTGCACGCGCAGGAAGGTTTCTCGATGGAGCAAGCCGTGCGCGCCGCGGTTAAGGGCTTCGAGCGTGCGCAGAAAGAGCACAACCGCACGCCGGAGGTTAAGGCGGGTCGCGACATCCCGTTCCACTTCGGCATCATCGTCTGCGCGCTCCGCTTCTTTAACGAGTACATGTCGCCGTACTACAGCGCGATCACACGGTTGATGTCCTACGCGCCGCGCAAGCAGGTCATCGCGGCGGCGTCATTGGAACTCGCGCGCGCCGCCGCCGTATTGCGGCACGACCTCGGCATGCCGGTCGTCGCGTTCGACCTCGCCGGCGCGGAAGCCGGCTATCCGGCGGAGGATCACAAGGCCGCGTTCCAGTACGCGCACAGCCACTTCATCCGCAAGACCGTGCACGCGGGCGAGGCATACGGGCCCGAGTCCATTTTCCAGGCCATCACCGATTGCTACGCCAATCGCATCGGCCACGGCACCTGGCTCTTCGCCGACGACATGGTCCGCAACCCGGCCATTGAGGACCCGAAGGCCTACGTGCACAACCTCGCGGAGTACATCGCCAGCCAGCGCATCTGCATCGAAGTCTGCCTCACCAGCAACCTGCAGACGCTGCCGCACATGAAATCCATCGCGAAGCACCCGCTGCGCCAGATGCTGGATCACAATCTCTCCGTTAGCATCTGCACCGACAACCGGCTCGTGTCCAACACCACCGTCACCAACGAAATCATGCTCGCCGTCCAGCACCTCAAACTGACGCCACGCGAGCTGCGCAACGTCGTCGTCGCCGGCTTCAAGGGCAGCTTCTTCCCCGGCGACTACACCGCCAAGCGCGCCTACGTCCGCCAGGCCATCGACCGCTACGAGCAGCTCGAAACCGAATTGCTGGCCTGATCTGCGCGGGAGAACGGAATCATGCTCGAGCGTTTTTCGGTTTCACTGGAAGACAAGCTGCTCCAACAGTTCGACCGCTTTCTCAAGGCGCGCAAGTATGTGAACCGCTCTGAGGGCGTCCGCGACCTGATCCGCAAGGCGCTCGTTCACCAGGAAGTCGAGGCCGACCGCGAGGTCGTCGGCGTCATCTCCCTGGTGTACGACCACCACCAGCGCCAGTTGCAGGATCGGCTCACCGAGATCCAGCACCAGTTCCACCACGACGTCGTATCGACGACCCACATCCACCTGAACCACGACGACTGCCTCGAAGTCATCATTGTCCGCAGCAAAGCCTCCCGCGCCAAGGCCCTCGCCGACCAGTTGATCGCCCTCCGCGGCGTCAAGGACGGCACCCTCAACATGAGCGCCGCCGGCCCCCACCTGCATTAACGCAGGCCATCCCAAATCCGGGTTGGCCCCCAGCGGGCTTGTCCCGCTGGAGCCGAAGTTCGCTCAGCTATTGCGCGGGCGGGAGTCTGGCGGGTTTTGGGCCAACCTCCAGTCCCGCCCGCTTTTTCAGTTGCAATCGACGCGCGACGTGATAATACGAATATGCGTTTCGTAACACCACTGGTTCCAGCCGGAAGGAAATCCATGAAGAAAACACTTGGACCGCTGCTCGCCGCTGCGTTGCTGCCCATCGGCGGCGCCGTCGCGCACCACGCCTTGGAATTCATTGAATTGGAGAGCTACTCGACCTCACGGAAGGGCGAATGGCTCTTTCACCTCCACTATGACTTCATGAGCGAGGACAAGAACGACCCACGTCAGGACCACTGGGAAATCACGCCCGGCCTGGCCTATGGCATAACGGACCGGCTCATGTTCGATGTGCACGGGCATTATGCGAAATTCGAGAACGGGCTTGTCCTTGAGGAGCGCCAGGCGGAATTCGAACCCAATGGCCCCTCCCCCTTCTTCGAGGCGATGGCCTTCACCCTGCAATATCGCGTGACGGAGGGCGCGCCGGTTGATGTCGCCGTGTCCGGTACCTTCGAGCTGCCGATGGAGCGTGCGAAGGACCTGCTGGGCAGCGAAGAGGTCTACGCCGCGAGCCTGATCCTCACGCGGAATTTTGGGGTGCACGGAAATATCACGCTCAATCTGGGCTCGGAGTGGGAAGGCGGGGAGGATTCCCAAAGCTGGGGCATCGGCATCCGCGAATCGCTTACCGGGCAACCCCACGGCACCGCCGCCGGCATCGAATTCCTGGGGGCGTTCGACGACTTCGAGGACTCGTGGTCCGTCCTGCCGGGCATCTACATCCCAATCAACGAGCAGACCATTCTCAAAACCGGTTTCGAAGTCGGCAAGGGCGCCGATTACACCCGCGCCAACATCACCCTGATGCACCGCTTTTGAACCTGCGCACTTCCACGCTTCTTGGGCTGCTGTCGGTCGGGGCCCTCCTGGCCCCGACCGGCGGTAGCGCACACGAATTCTGGCTGGATGCCGATTCGCTTCGGCCCCCGCCGGACACCGAGATCGCCGTCTATGTCAGAAGCGGGCATTACTTTCCCGCCAGCGCGCTGCTCCTCTCTGATCGTCTGCTGCGCAGCTTGACCGTGACCGACGATGTCGGCGTCCGTGACATCCCCAGCGTTGCGGACAAGCGTGAACGCGTGGCGCGCCTGCTGGTGCGATCCAACGGAGTCCACCGCATCGATCTCACGATCCAGCGTCCCCAGATGATGAAACCCGACGCTTGGGCCCGGCTCTGGCTTGTTCCGTCCGGCGTCCAATCGGACCCCACGCTCTACACCGCGGGGCAGGGACTTGAACTCGCACCCCGCACTCCGATTGAAAACGCGCGTGTCGGCGCTCCCCTTCCCATCTCGGCGCTGCGCGACGGGACTCCGCTGCGCGCACGCATTCAGATTCAGGCCGCGGAAGGCGGCGGCGCATGGATCAATTCCACGCCCGATGAACCTGGTGAATACACGCCCCGCAAATCCGGACGACACATCGCCATCGTGAGCGACGGTGGGCAAACGTCCACCCTCGTCTTCGAGGTATCCCCGTGAACCGGCTCATCGCCCTGCTTTGGTTGCTCGCTGCGACCGGCACCCTCGCCCACGGCATCGACGCACACCTCATCGAAGGTGGCGCGGGAATCGCCGTCCGCTACGCGGATGGCACGCCGGCCGCATTCGCCGAGGTAAAGATCCATCCGCCGCACAACGACGAACTCTTCCAGGAAGGACTCACCGATCGAGAAGGCCGTTTCGTATTCCATCCGACGACGAACGGCGTCTGGCGAATTGCGGTCGACGATGGCATGGGCCATGCCGTGGCGGTGGACCTGCCGGTCGGCTCGCTTCCCGCCCCACCCGCCGCGCCTGCGCAACGCATGTCCCGAACCTTGGGGATATTGACCGGGATCAGTCTCATCTGGGCCCTCTTCAGCAGCTACGGCTGGTGGCGCGCGAGGCGGTCGTAGCCATGCACCTCTCGGAAGGCATTCTCTCCGGCCCGGTCCTCGCGGGGGGCGCGATCTTCGCAGCACTGGGCGTCGCCAAGGGCCTGCGGGCGATGGAGGACGACGACATTCCGCGCACGGCGATCCTGACCACGGCCTTCTTCGTCGCCTCGCTGATCCATGTGCCGATTGGACCCGCCAGCATTCATCTCATTCTCTCGGGCCTGTGCGGACTTCTGCTCGGCTGGCGCACCTTTCCCGCCCTGCTGGTGGCGCTTTTCCTGCAAGCCATCCTCTTCGGATTCGGCGGGCTCACCGTGCTCGGCGTCAACACGTTCATCCTCGCGACGCCCGCTGTCGCGCTTGGCCTGATCGGACGGACCTGGCTGCAGGCGTCCGCCATCGATCCGCGACGCGCCGCGATCTGCGGGGCGCTGGTCGGTTCGATATCGATCCTCTTCAGCGGTCTGCTCGCCGCCGGCGCCCTCGCGCTCTCCGCGCGCAGTTTTATCGGGGCGGCGGGATTCCTGCTCGCGGCCCATGCGCCACTGATGGTCGTTGAAGGAATCCTCACCGCTGGAATCGCGACCTTCCTCGCCCGCGTACGTCCCGAACTCTTCACGGGAAACCGCTAGCCATGGCCCTCCTTTCCTTTATCGATTCCCCCTCGCCGATTCACCGGATCGATCCGCGCGCGCGCCTGGTCGTATGCGCGCTGCTGCTGGCCGTGCTGGCCGTGACGCAGGACCTGCGCATACTGCTCGCCGCCTGCGCGGCGGGCATCCTCGCGCTCATCGCCTTCCGACTGCCCTCCGCATTGCTTGCGCGCCGGTTCCTCGCCCTCAATCTCTTCCTCGCAATGTGGTGGATTACCGTGCCGTGGCTTGACCCGAAGGACGGCGAATACCTCGCGCTCGCCGCAACCGCAAAGGCCAACGCGATGCTGCTGCTCATTTCGCTGCTCGTCAGCACGATCGACGTCGTCACCCTCGGCCACGCGCTGGCGCATCTGCGCATTCCCCGCAAACTCGTGCACCTGCTGCTCTTCACCGCGCGCTACGCGGAGCTGCTCTGGTCCGAACAACAGCGCATGCAGCGTTCGATGCGCGCGCGTGCGTTCCGCCCCCGTTGCGACCGCCACACGTATCGCTCGCTTATCCACCTGCTGGGCATGCTCGTGGTCCGCAGCATCGACCGCGCGGATCGCATCCTCGCCGCGATGAAATGCCGCGGCTACCGGGGCGAATTCTTCCTGCTGCACCATTTTCATTTCCGACCCGCCGACGCCCTGTTCCTCTTCATCGGGATTGACCTCGCGGTCCTCCTGGCCCTATGGAACTGGGCATGACAGCGCCGCTCCTCACCTTTCGCGACCTGCATTACGCGCACCCCGGCGGCGCCGACGTGCTGCGGGGCGCCTCCATGTCGCTGGCCCCGGGTGAACGGGTCGGCCTGACCGGCGCGAACGGGTCCGGGAAAAGCACCCTGCTCCACCTCGCCGTCGGGCTCTACAAGCCGGCCTCCGGCGAAATCATGTACGACGGGCGCGAGCGGCGCACCGAACGCGATTTCGAAGACATGCGCCGCGGCGTCGGCTTGCTCTTCCAAAATTCGGACGACCAGCTTTTCTGCACGACCGTCGAGGAGGACCTCGCCTTCGGCCCGTTTAACCTCGGCTGGCCGCGCGACCGCGTCGCCGCGCGGGTGGAACAGGTGCTGGGGCAACTGGCCATCGCCCCGCTCGCCCGGCGCGTGACCTATCGCCTCTCCGAGGGCGAAAAGCGACTCGTGGCGCTGGGCACCCTGCTCACCATGGAGCCGCGCGTCCTCCTTCTCGATGAACCGACCAACGGGTTGGATGACGCCGCCCGCGCGCGGCTGCTGGATATCCTGCACGAGCTCCCCGTCGCCATGTTGATCGCGACGCACGACACCGCCCTGCTCGACGCGCTCGCCGCAACGCGCGTCCACCTCGCGAACGGCGTCCTCGCGGCCCGCTGAAATTTACAACGTCTGTAAAAGCTTTTTTGGGGACTTACAACGTCTGTAATTTAAAGCGCTCCCCAAACCCGGCTCGCTCGGAGAGCTCGCCCTACCCGTTTGTCGGATTTCTTTGAATTCCTGGGTAGGGCGAGGTGTCCCACCGAGCTGTACTCGGGTTTTGGGATGGCCTCTATTATCCGTCCAGCGCGGCGCGGACGGCGGCGCCGAGCGTGTCGGCGGCGTAGGGTTTCTGGATGCTCTGCCGGATGCCGAGTTTGCGCGCCTCGACGATGCGCGCGATGTCGGCGAAGCCGCTCACGAGCACCGCGGGCTGGCCGGGCTGCAGCTCGATCAACTTCTTATACGTCTCCACGCCGTCGAACTCGTCGCCCAGCACGAGGTCGATGACG
Source organism: Kiritimatiellia bacterium (assembly GCA_035327585.1). Lineage (GTDB taxonomy): Bacteria > Verrucomicrobiota > Kiritimatiellia > CAIVKH01 > CAIVKH01 > JAMLJG01. Next base: position 96,029 of record DAOLDD010000002.1, read on the forward strand.
GCCAGGTGGATGCGCGTGTCCTCCTCGCGCAGCGCGCTTTCAAAGAGGCGCACGGCTTCACGCCCGTTTGGCGCGGTGATGACGTGGTAGCCGAGATCGCGCAGGATGTCGCCTGCGGCACGGCGATGGTCCTCGTAGTCGTCGACGACGAGGATGCGCTCCTGGCCCGTGTAGTCCGCCTTGAGTTCGAGCACGGCCTCGCCGCTGGACACCGGCAGGTGGAGCAGATAGGTGGTCCCCTTGCCTGCGACGGATTCCACGTCAAGATATCCGCCGTGGTCCGCGACGACGCGATGGACCAAGGTCATGCCCAGCCCGCTGACGAAGCGGCGGCCCATCGCCGTGCGGTTGTAGAAGGGCTCAAAGAGCCGCTCAATATCCTCGCCAGCGAGCGCCGCCCCGGTGTCATGCACCGCCACCACGACGTAGTCGCCGGGCGTGCCCGCACCATAGCGGCCCACGGGTTGTTCGATGTGGCGCGCGCGGGTCTCGACGCTGATCAGACCACCCGCGGCGATGCTTTCCAACACGTGCGCGAGCAGATGGTTGAGGCTGCGTTCCAGCGCGGAGGCCGAGGCGCGGATGGGCGGCAGCGCGGAATCGAGTTTCATCTCGACGCGCACCTTGTTCAACCCGCTCTTCAACTTGAGAAATTCCTCCGACTTCAGGCAGCGTTCCACGAGCTGGTTGCAGGAAACGAAATCGGTATCGTAACGGGCCGCCGTACCGATGGCGTGGAGATCGTCGATCACGGCTTCGGCGCGAGCGCCGGCCTCCTCGATGGCGCGCACCAGTTCGAGTCCGGGGTTCTCCAAGGGCAGCGTCTCGCGCAGGGCGGCGGCGTGCGCGCGAATGGGCAGCAGGATGTCCTGCAGATCGCGGGCCGCTCCGGCCGCAAGCGTGCCGAGGGATGCCATCCGCTCGGTGCGAACCAGGAGGTCCTGTGTCTCCCGCTTCCGGTTTTCGGCGCGGGTGCGCTCCGCGGCGAGGGAGCGTCGCAGGTGCTCCGCGTCGAGGACGGTGCGCAGCCGGTGCGCCACCTCCTCAGGGTCCGCCGGCTTGGCGATGTAGTCGCTTGCGCCGTTGCGCAGGGCGTCGAGCGCGTTTCGGATCGTGGCGTGACCGGTGATCATCACGACCGCGGTCTCGTGAGACAATTGTTTGATGCGGCGGAGGACTTCGATGCCGTCCATGTCGCCCAGAACCAGGTCGCATAGCACCAGGTCGGCGGGATGCTTGGCGAGGTCGGCCAACGCCATTTCGCCTCCCGCGGCGGAACGCACCTGGAACCCCTCGCGCGTGAGATCGGCCGCCAGGCCGGACCGCACCAGTTCGTCGTCATCAACCACCAGAATGCGTTGTTTCATCGACCTCTCCTTATGCCAGCGGCAGGACCACGGTGAAACGGGCGCCCTCGCCGGGCGGACTCTCCACGCGGATCTGTCCATGATTGGTGCGCACGAGGGATTCGGCGACGCTCAAGCCGAGGCCGGTTCCCTGCGTGCCTTTCGTTGTGAAAAACGGAGTAAAAATACGAGCCGCGATTTCGGGCGGGATTCCCGGACCCGTGTCGGAAATGCGGATGTAGCCGCTGTTTCCCTCGCGGCCGGATTCAAAGCGGATGGTGCCGCCGCCCGGCATCGCGTCCCGCGCATTGATCATCAAGTTCAGCAGCACCTGGATCAGTTCGCGGCGCGGCATGGCGAGACCGAGCCGCCCCGGCGCCATATCCTGTTCGATCCGGACGCGCGCGCGCTTGAGGGGCGCGGCGAGCAACTGCGTGACGAACTCGACGCACTCGCGGGCGTCGGCCGTTTCCAGTCCCTTTTCCGTCGTGCCCAGGAAGAGCAGTTTGCGGACGAGTGCGGCGATGGTCTCGATGCCGCGTTCAACCATGCTGAGACTGGTGCGGGCCCCGGCCTCTTCGGGGAGGGAACGCTCCACCGCGCGCAGGTGGCTCATCATGCCCTGCAGGGGATTATTGATTTCATGCGCCATGCCCGCCGCGAGCAGGCCCAGGGAATTCAAGCGGTCGGCGCGCTCCATGAAATCGCGCTGCTGCACCCGGGCCTGCAGTTGTTCCACTTCGGCGCGTTTTCGCGCGATCATATTTCCGAGCAGCGAGCAGTAAACCGAGAGCACCTCCTGCTTGATCGAATCCGGCGAGGCCCGCGTGAGGGCCGTATCATTGCAGAATACGCCAATGGATTCATGCGCGCTCGACTGGATGGGCGTCAGCGCGACCCACCCCTTCCCACGTTCTTCAAAACGCTCCCCGGTCCAGCTCCGGTACGGCTCCTCCACGATGACCCAGCGATTCTCATGGGGACCCCGTATGCGGAAGCGCTCGCTCCACTCCTGGTTCATGGGCATGACATGCGCATGCTCGTCCGTTGTTTCCCCATGAAACCCGGTGCCGAATGTGCCCCGCACCCGCTCGCCATCCAGCACGAGGATGCCGCAGCGCTCAAACCCGAGACGCTCGCGCGCGAGTTCCACGGCGCGGAGGTAGAGGGACTCCTCGGTCGGGCACGCGATCAATTCGTCCGTCAGTTGCAGCACGGTGCGCAGGCCCTCGAGCAGCGCCTGCTGCGCGGTCTCCGCGGTTTTCCGGTCGGTCACATCGAACACGACGCCCTGGAAATGCGTCACCCGGCCGGTCGCGTCCTTCCGGACCCAGGTCCGGTCCTCCAGCCAGCGCACCTCGCCGGAACGCTGGATGATGCGATACTCCTGGATAAAATTATCGATGCCGCCGGCGATGTAATGGCGGATTTCATCCGCCACGCGCGCGAGGTCTTCCGGGTGTACGATGCTGCTGTAGGGTACACGCCCGCTGGTCAGTTCGGCCACGGTATAGCCCCATTGCGACACGTTGTCGGAAACGAACTCAACCGGCCAGTCCGCCTCGGCCCGCCAGAGGAAAACGACCGCGGGGCTTATGGTGACAATGCGCTCCAATTCCCGCCGTCGCTGCTGTTCCGCCAGGATGGCGGCGGCCGCCTCCTTTTCGCGCGAGATGTCCTCGGTCACGGCGACAAGATTCGTAATTTCACCGGCGGCATTGCGGATTGGCGAAATCAGGGAGCGGACCCAGAATTCCTCGCCGTTCTTTTTGCGATTCCGGAACTCGCCGCGCCATTCCTGTCCGGCCAGTACCGTGCCCCAGAGCCCCTGGAAGAACGCAGCGGTTTGGGCGCCGGCCCGGAGGAACCGTGGATTCCGGCCCAACGCCTCGTCGACGGCATAACCGGTGATTTCGCAGAAACGTGGATTAACGTACTCGATGGAACCGGAGCGGTCCGTGATCAGCACCATGTGCGGGCTTTGCTCCACGGCGCGGGAGAGCTGGCGGAAACGCTGTTCCTGCGCGCGGCTCTCCGTGATGTCGCGCGCGATCCCGAGCGTACCGATGACATGCCCATGCCGGTCGCATAGCGGCACCATACTCACGGAGGACCATGTTTCGCGGCCATCCTTCCACCTTTCCTCATAAGCGCGACCAATGACCGGGCGTCGCGTCTCGATCACCTGCTGCTCGTCACGCCGCATCTGCCGCGCATAGTTTTCGGTGAAAAAATCGAAATCGCCGCGGCCGACGACCTCCCCCGGATGCGCGAGGCCGAACGCCTGGGCGACCGAGGCGCTGGCGCGGATGTAACGACCATCGAGATCCTTGAAAAAGATCCGGTCAACCGAGTTTTCCATCAGGGATTTGACGAGGTTGCGTTCCTCCAGCAGTTCCTCGCTGAGGCGGAGGCGCTCGGTCAGCTCGTCAATCGTGTCCTGCGCCATCTGCCGGTAGAGGCGCAGTGCGAGGTAGGCCATCAGGGCCGTCATCAGGCAGCTCATCAGCAGCGCGGTGATGCGCGATTGCCACAGGGTCAGCTCCGGGAACATCCAGAATTCCAAGGCCTTGTACACGCTCATCAGGACGGCGGTCACGAGCACCGTGATCAGGATGGGGCGTGCATAGCCGGTGCGCCGCGTGTCGCGGATCCATGCCGCCAGCCTGTAAAAGAGGAAGCGCATATTCGGGGAGTGCAAAGGCAACATTAAGCCTTCGGATCGCCACGCGCAATGCGGGAACGCGAGGCTATTCGTGCCGCAAGGCTTCGATTGGATCCAGGCGGGCGGCGCGCAGGGCCGGATAGAGGCCGAATACAATGCCCGTCAACACACTGATCCCGAAGGACAGTACGATGCCATACAGCGGGACGACGGTGGGCATGCCGGAAACCGAGGTAATGATCTTTGGCAGCGCGAGGCCCAGTCCCATGCCGATCAAACCGCCCGTGACGGAGAGGACCACGGTCTCAATGAGGAACTGGCGAATGATGTGTCTGCGGCGGGCCCCCAGCGCGCGGCGTATCCCGATTTCACGGGTCCGCTCCGTCACCGAGGCCAGCATGATGTTCATGATGCCGATGCCGCCGACGAGCAGGCTGATCCCGGCGATGGAGCCGAGGACGATGTTGAATCGCTTCTTCGTTTTTTCCGCCTCGCGCAGCAGCGCAAGCGGCACCTTGACCTGGTAATCGGGCATGCGGTGGAAGTGGCGCAGCATGGCCTCGATCGCCTCCGCGACCGGTTCGACGTGGCGGGAATCGGTCACCTCGACGAGCAGTTCATGCAATTCGACCTGCTCCATCGTGAAGGAGCCGGCCACGAAGCGTCGCTCAATTTCCCCGAGCAGGCGGCGCGCCACCTCAATCGGCACATACGCGTCCACTTCATCCTCGGACACGGTGGCGGACGAACTCAGGCGCGGCGGTGCGATGATGCCGACCACTTCGAAGACATGGGCGCCGATGCGGATACGCTCGCCGACGGCGTGCTCCGTGGCGAGCAGGCGACGCGCGCCGCTTTCCGTCAGCACGCACACCGGCGCGCCGGTCGCGCTGTCCCGCGCATTGAGCACGCGGCCCGCCAGCACCTCGCGCGGCACGAGCGCGAACCATTCCGGCGTGGTCGCCACCATGCGGATTTCCGCGCTGCGTTCACCCAATCGCGCCGAGCGGCGAACGGCGCGAACGGGTACGACCCGGCGGATGTGCGGGATGCCTTGGCGAATGCGCTCTTCGTCCTCGTAGAGGAGCCCGTAAATGCTGAGGCGGCTGACGGCGCGGCCGTCCTGTTCGGTGGACGGCTTGATGGAACGGATGAAGATATTGTTGCTGCCCAGGCGCTTGATCTCCTCCACCGCCTCACGGCTCGCCCCCTCGCCCACGGCCAGCATCGCGATCACACTGCCGACGCCGAACACCATGCCGGACATCGTCAGGAGGGAGCGCAACTTGTGCGCGCCGATCGCGCGGGCGGCCAGGCGCGCTTCACGCGGGATACGCAGCATGCGGATCACGGTGCGCCCTCCACGCGTTCCACGCGTCCATCGCGGAGATGCAGGCGCTGGCGCGCGCAGGCGGCGATGTCGGCTTCATGGGTGACCAGAATGACGGTTCGTCCCTCGGCGTTGAGCCGCAGCAGCAGATCGAGAATCTGGATGCTCGTTTTCGTGTCGAGGTTTCCGGTCGGTTCGTCCGCGAGAATCAGCGCGGGATCGTTGGCCAGCGAGCGCGCGATCGCCACCCGCTGCCGCTGGCCGCCGGAGAGTTCCACGGGACGATGGCGCAGGCGGTCGGCCAGCCCGACCCGTTCCGCCAGTTCCTGCGCGCGCGCCTTCGTTTCGCGCTCGTCGAGACCAAGATAATGCATCGGCAGTTCGATATTTTCCTCGACCGTCAGGCGCGGCAACAGGTGAAAACTCTGGAAGACGAAGCCGAGGTGACGCAGGCGCATGTCGCTGAGCGCGTCGTCGGACATCGTCGCCACATCGACGCCCTCCAGCACGTACTGGCCGGTGTCCGGGCGGTCGAGGCACCCGATGATGTTCATCAGCGTGCTTTTGCCGGAGCCGCTTGGTCCCAGGATCGCCCAGCACGAACCGCGGGCCATTTCGAGCGAGAGTTCGTCCAGCGCGGTGACGACCGCATCGCCCATCTGGTAACGCTTCGAGATGCCCGCGAGGCGCACCACCGGGAAGGCGCGCGTGGAAGAAGCGTCCGACGCGGGCATTTCAGTGCTCCGCGTCGGCGTGGGCATGGGTGTTCGTTTCCGTTTGCGCTTCCAGCGAGGACGGAGGCAACGGCGGGTTTAACAGCACCGGTTCGCCCTCCGCCAGACCCGACTCAATGACGATCATCCGGTTGTTGTCGAGGCCGATGGAAACCGGCCGCGGCTCGGTCACGCCCCGCGGCCCCTGAACGTAAACATGGGGCCGCCCGCCGATTTGCATGACCGCCTGGAGCGGCACATACACCGCGTCGGCGAATTCGCGCAGGATGAGCTCCACGCGGCAGCTCATGCCGGGGCGAAGCGCATCCGATCCGTTATCGAGGAAGACCTCGCAATTGAACAGCTTGAGATTCGGATTGAGCCAGGCATCCGCCGCGTCGGGCAGCACGCCGATGCGCGCCATGCGCCCGCGGAAGAGCTGGCCCGGCAGGGCGTCCACCGTGACGCGCGCGGTGAGGCCGGTCCCAATGCGCGACATGCTCGCCTCGGCCACCTTGATTTCCGCCATCATTTCAGATGTCGCGGGCAGATAGATCAGTTCCTGGCGTTCGACGATTTCCTGGCCCGGCGCCAGCGGCTCGCCGCCGCCACGCCCGGAACGCCGCACGGAGGTGGCGTAAATCACGAGGCCATTTGTGGGCGCGGTGATGCGGCAGGCGGCGACCTGCGCCTTGAGGCGGGCCAACCGGCTGACTTGTTTTTCGTGCTCTGATTCGCGGGCGCGCAAATCCGTTTCCGCGCGCAGCAGGCTCGCCGCGGAACGCCGTTGCGCGCGCTCCAACGCGGCCTCCGCCTGTTTCACGTCGCTCGACAATTTCTCGTCCTGCTGGGGCCGCGTGAAATTGGTGAGCAGGCGGAGGCGACCCTCCGCCAGCCGCACATCCAGTTCCTTGCGTTTCATCGCCAGTTCGTCCGCCTCGAATTCGATGCGCGTGATATGGCCGCTCGTGGAGAGCCGGTTCGACCACTCGAGTCGGTCGGCGGCGCGTTTCATCTCCTCTCGTGCGATGGCGATTTCGGCCTCGGCCTGCTGGAGTTGCGAGGGAAATTCCCCTTCGGTGAATTTTTCGAGCGCGCGACGCGCGAAGCGCAACGTCAGCGAAGCCGTCTCCACGGCGGAGGCGTTTTCACTGCGCACGATTTCGAGGTTTTCGCGCGCCTGCACCAGCGCCGCCTGCGCGCCCTCCACCCGGAGCTGCTGGTCGAACTGCGCCTCGACGAGGCGGCTCGAATCCAGCTCCGCGAGCAAATCGCCCGTGCGCACCTGGAGGCCCTCCTCGACGAGCCAGAGCAGCGTGGCGCGTCCCTCGACCCCGCTGCGCACGATCACGCGCTCGCGGCTCTGGATCGTGCCCGGCTCGGTGACGCTGATGGTGATCGGTCCGCGCACCGCCGAAAACACCGCGACCTGCGCCGACTCCGGTTCCGCACGCCCGTGGCGGAAATACCATGTGGCCGCGGCGGCGACCAACAGGACCAGCGCGATTCCTGTGATTGTCTTATTCATTGATTACAAATTCCCGCCAACGGCCTTCGTCGTCAACCTCCAGCACCGCCATATCGCGCTGCAGGGCGAGTTCGGCCAGCCGGTAGTTCACGGTGACCGCGGTCACCGCATTGAGGGCGTTCAGCAGGGCCTCCTGCGCCTCGAGCACATCGCGAATCTGCACCCGCCCGGCTTGCAGGAACATCTCGCTACTCTCCACCCGCCTCTGCGCGACATCCAGCGCCAATTGCTGGATGCGATACGATTCCCGCGCGAGGGCCAGGGCTCGTAGATTATCGCGGACCTGCGCCTTGACCTGGTCCTCCGCCTGCTCCACCGCCCGCTCCGCTTCGTCGATGGCGAGCAGTTGTTCGCGGTAGGCGCGCCGTTCATCCACGCGCCGCCAGGGCAGGTCCGACGTAAGGCGCGCGGTATACACGCCGCGATCGGGGCGCAACTCCGCGTCATCGCGGTCCGCGGAACCGTAACTGCGCGACTCGCCGGCGGCGCCCTTGACCTCCAGCTTGAGCCCCGCACGCAGGGCATCCTCCGCGACGACGAGCGCGCGTCGGGCATCCTCCAGACGACCGCGCGTGATCGTCAAATCGGGCCGGCGTTCGAGTGCAAGGCCAATGGCGACCGCGACATCCAATTCGTAGGGCCCTGCTTCACCGGCGGCATCCGATTCGGTGTCCGGCGCATCGGGCCGGCCCGTCCTCGCCGTCGCGGCGGCATCCGTGAAGCGCTGGATTTCATCGGGATCGATTTCGATTTCCGCGTCCACCGGCAGGCCGAGCGTCAGTTTGAGTTCGTCCAGCGAACGGGCCACCGCGGATTCCGCCTGCAGGAGGCGCTCGCGCGCACGCAGTTCATCCTGTCGCGCCTGGTCCACCTGGATTTCCGGCAGCCGCCCCGACTGGCCGAGACTCTCCGCGAGCTGCCGGGCCAGGCGCAGGCGCTCCAGGTTGTCGCGGGCGTTGCGCGCGCGTTGCTGTTGTTCCATCGTGCCGAAATACTGGCTTGCGACGCGCACCACGAAGGCCTGTTTGAAACGCTCGAATTCGAGCAGCGCGTAGACGAGGTTGCGCTCCGCCTGCGTGAGCGGCTCCGTCACCACCGCGCGCCCGGCCCCGCGCAGGAGCGGCACCGTCACCGAAAGATCAGCGACCAGCCCCAGCGAGGACGGTTTTTCCAGCGTCAACAGCTTGACCAGATCCACCGCGACCTGTGCGCTCACCAGCGCGCCGCCTCGCAACAGGCGCTGTACGGCGGGCGACGCGCGGCCGCTCACCCCGCGCACGGTGTCATCGCCGGAACGGTTCTCCTGCGCTTCGCCCACAAGCACGCCGGCCCAGGAATTGGCGAATCCCTCCTCCGCCACGTTCAGGCGTAGAGCCGCCCGAAACACCGCCTCTTTCCTTGCCTGGTACTCGTTGTTGTTCTGCGCACCCGCCGCGAGAGCCTGTACCAGGGTGAGCCGCTCGGCCGCGCTATTTGCGGCGGGGGACGCGGGCGGTTCCGCGCCCGGGGTCGATTCCTGGTCGATCAGCAGGCGTCGTCGCAGCGTGTCCGCCGGGCGTTCCACCACCAGCACCGGCGCACCCGCACCCTGGAGATCCTCGCGCGCGGATTGGATGACGCGCGCCGCATTTTCATCCGCCAGGCGGCGATGATCGGCCGGCGTACGACAGCCGGCCGAGAGCAGGCCGAGCGCCAGCGCCGGTACGGCAGCCCACGGTGTGAGACGAACGTCCGTCATCCCGCGGCGATCCGTTTGATGCGCTGGAATCGCGCGTAGGCCTCGTCCCATCCTTCCGCGCGCCCCGGCTTAACAACCACGCAACCGAACGAGGAGCGCACCAGTTCGCGGCCCGCGGCGAGCGACGGCAGCCGCTTCAGCGCGATCATTTGCATCAATACGTTGCCAATCGCCGTCGCCTCGACGGGACCGGTCATCACGGGCCGTTGCAGTGCGTCCGCCGTGTACTGGTTCAACAAGCTTTCGCGCGAGCCACCGCCGACAATGTGCAGGCCGGGATACGACTTGCCCGTCAACGACTCCAACTCACCGAAAACCTCGCGATAGCGCAGGGCCAGGCTCTCGTACACCACGCGCGCGATTTCGCCGTGTGACTTCGGCGCCTTTTGCCCCGTGCGGCGGCAGAACGCGGCGATGCGTGCCGGCATGTCGCAGGTTTTCGCGAAATCCGGGTGATCCGGATCAATAAATGCCGTGAACGGCCGCGCACTCGCCGCACCGCTCCGGAGATCCTCGAAGGCGACCTCCTGGCCCCGCTGCTTCCAGGCGCGACGGCACTCCTGCAACAGCCAGAGTCCGCAGATGTTCTTCAGCAGGCGGATCGTGCCGCACACGCCGCCCTCATTCGTAAAGCCGAGCTTGTAGCTTTGCTCCGTGATGACCGGCTTGCGTGTTTCCACGCCCATCAGCGACCACGTTCCCGAACTGAGGTACACAAAATCCGAACCAACGGCGGGCACGGCGGCCACGGCGGACGCGGTATCGTGGCTGCCCGGCGCCACCACGCGCACCCCACGCAGGCCTGTTTCCTCCGCCACCTCCGGCAGGAGCGGTCCCAACACCGTGCCCGGATTCACCAGTTTGCCGAAAATTTTAGCGGGCGCGCCCAGCCTGCGAATCACCGGCGCACTCCACCTCCGCGTGCGCGCATCAAGCAACTGGCTCGTGCTCGCAATGGTGTATTCGTTCACCGCGCGGCCGGAGAGCCAGAAGTGGATCAGGTCGGGCGTGAACAACAGGCGGTCCGCCGCCGCCAGCGCGGGAGACGTGCGCGCCACCTCCGACATCAGCTGGAAAATCGTGTTGAAGAACATGAATTGGATGCCCGTCGCCTCGTAAAGGCTGCGGCGGCCTACCCGGCGAAACGTGCGCTCCATCATCCCGTCGGTTCGCTTGTCCCGGTATTGGAACGGAACACCAAGTAGAAAACCGTCGCGGTCCAGCAGGCCGTAATCGACGCCCCACGTATCCACGCCCACGCTGGCGATGGAGCGGCCGTGCAGCCGCGCCGCGTTCGCGAGGCCGGCCTTGATCTCCGTGAACAGGCCGACGGCATTCCAATGAAAATGCCCGTTCAGCGCGTGCCCGGCATTCGGGAATCGATTCACCTCGTCGAGGCAAAGCGATTTTCCATCATATACGCCGGCCAGCACACGCCCATTTGAGGCGCCAAGATCAACCGCCAGATAAACCTGCTTCTTCATGCTCACTTCCCGCTGTTGCTCATTCGACAATGTTGCGCGTTGGCTACAGTACCGCGGCCCGCGTCACCGGAACACCCTGATCCTCCAACGCGCGGCAAAAGGCCTCCGGGGCACGGTCATCCGTGATCAGCCGTGAAAACGCCGACGCCGGGGCCAGGATCGACAAGGCGCGAATGCCGAGCTTGCTGCTGTCGATCATCAGGTATCGCTTGTCCGAAATTTCCATCATAACGCGGCGGACCATCGCCTGCTCCTCGCTCATGTCACTCGCCCCGCGCTGCAGGTCGAGTCCGCGACAGGAAACGAACAGCCGCCCCGCGTGATACCTCCGCAACGCCAGTTGCGCCTCCGATCCGACGAAGGACATCGAGGTCGGAACCAGCGTGCCACCGGTTGAAATCAGTCGGCAATGCTGCCGCTCCGCCAACACCAGCGAGACGTGCAACGCATTGGTAATCACCGTCAGCGGAATTTCCGGCAGCCGTTTTGCGAGAAACCACGACGTGGAACTCGCGTCGAGGATCAGTGTATCGCCTTCGCTGATCAACTTGACCGCCTCCCGGACGATCGCCTCCTTCTCCACCGTGTTCACATACTCGCGCTGCCAGTGCGGCGTCTCCCTCTGCTCCTGCGCCACCGCGCCGCCATGACTCCGCGTCAGGCGGCCATCCTGCTCCAGCTTGTCCAGATCGCGGCGTATGGTCTCTTCCGTAACGTCGAATCGCTCCGCCAATTCCGCGACACGCGCGCTTCCCCTCGCCGCAAGCAATGCTATAATCTCCCGCTGCCGTTCCAACGCTAGCATAGGATCCCCTTTTCCGCCGTCCCACTCACGAAACAGATCGATCGAAATATTTTTGAATAGCTTTGTTTATGAATTATTTTCTTTTATTTCGGAAACATATCAATAATATCAAAGATTATCAAAAGTAATTTTGGCAAGTCATCGTCAAATGAAAGATAAAACCACAGAATCGGCTGGATGGGAAGTTCAACTCGACAGCTTGGACGCGAGAGAACGGGCACGGGCGATTGAGGCATTCCGAAAGGACGCTGACACGATTCGCCGTGCGGCGCCGCCACGTTTTCAGCCCGGCAATTTGCACGGCCACAGCTTCTACTCCTTTAATTGCTACGGCTACTCGCCCACCCGCTATGCCTTGCTGGCGCGTCGCTTCGGCATGGATGTTGCCGGCCTGGTGGATTTCGATGTGCTCGACGGCCTCGACGAATTCCACGCGGCGGGTCGGCTGCTGGATCTCCGCACGGTCGTAAGCATTGAAACGCGTGTCAGTGTTCCCGAGTTCGCCACACGCGTCATCAACTCCCCGGGCGAGCCCGGCATCGCCTACCACATGGCCTGCGGTTTCGCACAGACGCCCGACAATCCACGTACCGCCGCGTTCCTCCACGATCTGCGCGAACGCTCCGCGCGCCGCAACCGCGCCGTCGTCGAACGCGTAAATCCCTTCCTCGACCCGGCCGTCATCGACCCGGACGACGTCGCACGCGCGCTCACGCCCTCCGGCAACGCCACCGAGCGCCACCTCGTTCTCGCCTATGCACGGAAAGCCGCCGCCGTCATCGGCGCCGACGGACTCCTGGCCTTCTGGACCAAAAAACTGGGACCGGGCCTCGAAACCAGGGACCTGCCCGAATCGCCCAAACTGCTGAATCTCATCCGCGCCAAAACCATGAAGGCGGGCGGCCCCGGCTACGTCGCCCCCACGCCCGACAGCTTCCCCGCCCTCGCCGACTTCAATCAATGGGCCGTGCGCGCAGGCGCAATCCCCACCGTTGCCTGGCTGGACGGCACCTCCGCGGGCGAGCAGGCCATGCAGGAATACTGCGCCCTGGCCGCGGAAAGCGGCGCGGCGGCGCTCAACATTATCCCCGACCGCAACTTCACCCCCGGCGTGGTCGATCAGAAACTGCGCCACCTGCGGGACGTCGTCGTGCTCGCGGAAAGCCTGCACTGGCCCGTCATCGCCGGCACCGAAATGAACAGTCCCGGCCAGCGCTTCGTCGACCAGTTCGACACCGCGGAACTGCGCCCGCTCGTTCCCGTCTTCCAGCGCGGCGCGCGCGTGCTCTACGCGCATACCGCGCTCCAGCGCGCCGCCGGCATCGGTTACCTGGGCAGCTGGGCCGACCGCCATCTGCCCCGCCGCGAGGACCGCCTCGGCTGGTTCGCCGAACTCGGCGGCCAGCTCACCCCCTCCACCGAACCCGCCCTGCAAGGCATCAGCGCCGCCGACACGCCCGACGCGATCCGCGGCCGCATTTAATTTTTACAGACGTTGCAAGCGCACGAAATCGTTTTTACAGACGTTGAAGGAGTCCCGGAAATGAGCACGACGACATTGCCCGCAGCGCAACGCGCGATCCAACTGGTCGGACCCGACCAGCTTGTCCTGAACGCCGCGAAAACCATCCCGTCGCCCGGCCCCTACCAGGTCCTCGCCCGCGTCGAGGTCACGGGCCTCTGTTTTTCCGACCTCAAATTGCTCAAGCAATTCGATGGACACGTCCGCAAGTCGGAAATCCTCACCGCCCTCGCGCCGGAAACACTCGCGGAAATACCCAGCTATGTGCCGGGCAACACCCCCACCGTGCCGGGCCATGAAACCGTCGTCCGGATCGTCGCCGTCGGCGCACGCGTCACCAGCGTGAAGCCGGGCGACCGCCGGCTCGTGCAAACGGACTATCGATGGCTGAAGACGGCCAACTCGAACGCCGCATTCGGCTACAATTTTGAAGGTGCCCTGCAAGAGTATGTGCTCATGGATGAACGCGCGATCACCTCGCCGGACGGTGAATCGATGCTGATTCCCGCGGCAGCGGATCTCTCCGCCTCCGCCATCGCGCTCGTCGAACCCTGGGCCTGCGTCGAGGATTCCTACGTGGTGCGCGAACGGAACGCGCCGAAACCCGGCGGACGCATGCTGACCGTCGACTGCGCCACCCACTCGCTGGCGCAGATTGAAATGCTGGAGGACGCCGCGCTCGATGACGTCGTCTTCCTGGGCGCGAATGCGGACCTCTTGGAGACGCTCTTCCCGAAAGTCGCGAAAAACGGACTCGTCAACATCGTGCAACGCGGCGAAAAATTCGGGCGTCCCGTCGTGACCCCCGTCGGCCGTGTGCACTACGGCGGCGTCCGCATCACCGGCACCGCGGGTGCGAATCCGGAGGAGGGCTACCGCGCCATCCCGCCAAACGGCGAGATTCGTCCCGGCGATACGATCAACGTCGTCGGCGCGGCCGGCCCCATGGGCACCATGCACGTGATCCGCAACATCTGCCAGGGCGTGCCGGACATCCGCGTCTGGGGCGGCGACATGAGCGATGAACGCCTCGCGCAACTGATGAAGGTCGCCGGACCGCTCGCGAAGGAGCGCGGCGTGACGTTCGAAACGTACAATGCGAAAACATCTCCGCCCGCCGGCCCGTTCAGCTACATCGCGCTGATGGTGCCCGCGCCCGCGCTCGTCGCGCAGGCGGTCGACCAGGCCGCGCCCGGCGCGCTCATCAACATCTTCGCGGGCATCCCCGCGACCGTCTCGCACCCCATCGACCTCGATGCCTATGTCGCGAAGCAGGCGTACTTCATCGGGACCAGCGGCAGTACGTTGGAGGACATGCGCATCGTTCTCAAAAAGGTCACGGAGCGTTCCCTCGACACGAATCTCTCCGTCGCCGCGGTCAGCGGCCTCGATGGCGCGATCGACGGCATCCGCGCGGTCGAGAAGCAGCTCATCGCGGGCAAGATACTGGTCTACCCGTCGTGTCGCGGGCTTCCCCTCACGCCGCTCGCCGACCTCGCCAAATCGCACCCCGCCGTGCACGCGAAACTTCGCAACGGCCTCTGGACGCGCGAGGCGGAACTCGCGCTGCTTGCCGCCTGCCAGTCGTAAAGCATTCACCCACCACCCAACTCCCGGAGTATCACCATGTCCGTGCTCAGTTCACAAAAGGCCGTCATCACGGGAGCCGCGCAGGGTCTTGGCGCCGCGCTCGCGGAGCGGCTCGCGTCCGAAGGCTGCGACCTCGTTCTGTTCGACCTCAAGCAGGAGGCGGTGCAGCGGACCGCCCAAGCGGTGGCCGCCGCGACGGGTCGCCGCGTACTCGCCGTCGCCGGCGACATCACGAAGGAGGAAGACGTCAAACGGCTCTTCGACGAGGCGCACCAGGCCTTCGGGCGGATCGACGTCGTCGTCGCGAACGCCGCCATCCTCATCGCCGAACCGATCGACGTGGCGGACGCGGAGAAGTGGCGCGCCGTGATGAACGTGAATTTGTTCGGCCAGTTCCTCACCTTCAAGCACGCCTGCCGCGTGATGAAGACCCAGCGTTCGGGCTCCATCATTCAGATCAACTCGAAGTCCGGGAAGAAGGGCAGCGCGGCCAATTCGGCCTACGCCGCCAGCAAGTTCGGCGGCATCGGCCTCGTGCAGAGCGTCGCGCTTGAAATGGCGCCCCACGGTGTCCGCGTCAACGCCATCTGCCCCGGCAACCTGCTCGATTCGCCCCTCTGGACGGACTCTGAGCGCGGACTCTTCACCCAGTACTTCAAGGCTGGCAAGGTGCCCGGCGCGAAGACCTTGGAGGATGTGCGTGACTTCTACATCAACCAGGTTCCCATGCGCCGCGGTTGCCGTTATGAGGACGTCGGAAACGTCGTCGTCTTCCTTGCGTCGAGCCAATCCGGCTACATGACGGGACAGGCGATTAACGTGACGGGCGGCCAGGAAATGCGTTAGACTGCGGAGCAATTGTAGAGGCCAGCCCGGAAACCTCTTGGCCCCCGGCGGGCTTGCCCCGCCGGAGCCCAAGTTCGCTTCGCTACCGCGTGACAGCGAAACTTTCGCTCCCGCGACGCGAGGTCGCGGGGGGCGACTACACTGAATTGGGGCGGAGTTGATAGACAACGTACTTCAAGGGAGGGCTTTCGCATGCAGGAGATTCTGGATCAGCGGGTGGTTCCGGTCGCCGTGATTGAGCGGGTCGAGGACGCCGTCCCCGTCGCAAAAGCGCTCATTGCGGGTGGCCTCACTACGCTGGAACTGACGCTGCGCACTCCCGCTGCGCTGGAGTGTCTCATCGCGATCCGGCGCGACGTTCCGGAAATGAAAGTCGGCGCGGGCACGGTGCTCACCTCCGAGCAGGTGCGCAAAGTCGCGGAGGCCGGCGCGTACTTCGCCGTCGCGCCCGGTTTGAACCCGCGCATCGTCGCCCTCGCGAAGGTCCGTAAGTTGCCGTTCTATCCCGGGGTGATGACGCCGTCCGACGTGGAACACGGGCTCGAACTCGGCTGCACGTTGCAGAAATTTTTCCCCGCTGAAGCCGCGGGTGGGCTGAACATGATCAAGGCCCTCGCGGGCCCCTACGCCCACACCGGCTTAAAATTGATTCCGCTCGGCGGCGTCACCGCGCAGAACATGAAAGAGTATCTCGCGAACCCACTCGTCGCCGCCGTTGGCGGTTCCTGGCTGGTGGACAAGAAACTCGTCGCCGCCAAAGACTGGTCCGGCATCACCGCCCTCGCCCGCGAAGCCGCCACGCTCGCCAAGTCCTGACCAATCCGCCGCGAAACGCGCAGAGTCGTTGACAGCAAAGCGCCGTCTTTGCTACTCATGAACCTTCTTCCCGGCGCACCCGTGGTGGAATTGGCAGACACGTAAGATTCAGGTTCTTATGCCTTTACCGGCGTGGGGGTTCAAGTCCCTCCGGGTGCACCATCCTTCGCCAAGGCTACGGCGGACAAGACGGATGGCGCAGCCATCCTTACCGCGCGAAGGATGCCCTGCGAAGCGTCGCCCGGAGCGCGAGTGCGTAGCAGGGCCCGATGACACTCCACACGGTATATCTCCTCCGAAGCACAGCGAACGAGCAGAAGACGTATGTGGGATATACTAAGCGTCCCATCGAGCAGCGGTTTGACGATCACAACGCAGGCCGCGTGCCTTCCACGGCCCGCCAACCGTGACACAAACGTGACACGATCCTTGCCCTTCAGGCATGAGGACTTTCCCCGGTTTTCGATTGCCCCCTGCGGGCTTGCCCCGCAGGAGCAAAAGTTCCCCGGCTAGTCATGATGGGTTGTGCTGTCCGGCCGTGCTTCCACCCCCCAGCAGGCGGGAATACGTCTCTTCCATTTTCCGGATGCAGTGGCGGCCGTCATACGCGTTGATTTTTACGCGGACGGCGGCGGCGAGGCGGGCGCGGAGCGGGGCGTCGTTGAGCAGCCGGGCCAGGTGCCGTGCGAGCGTGACGTGGTCGCCGGGCTCGAACAGCAGCGCGGTCTTTTCGTGCTCCAGAATTTCGCCCTGGCCGTCGGCGGTGGACGCGACCGGCGGAATACCCGCGAGCATCGCCTCATAAAGCGTATTCGGCGTGCCTTCCTGATGGCTGGGAAACACCTGCACATCAAAACACTGGATCACCTGCCGCACGTCGCGGCGGAAGCCAAGGAAATGGACCGCGTCGCCCAACCCGTTTTGATCAACGAAACGCCGGACCTCCGGCTCGTACGCGCCATCCCCAACAATCCACAGCCGCACATCCGGATGCGACTGCCGCAACGCCTTCAACGCGCGCAGCGCGTCCAGATGACCCTTGTGGCTTTCGATCCGGCCCACAATGCCCAGCAGCGGTTGATCCGCCCCCACCCCGTACTCCGCCCGCAGCGCGGCCTTCCACTCCGGAGTCGCCTCCGGAATATCCGTCAGCAGGATGCCGTTGTACAACGTCTCCACGCGCTCCGGTTTCAAGTATCGTTTCGCGATGCAGAACTGGCGCGTCGACTCCGAAACCGCAAACGCATGCCGCGTGAACGGCGCGAGCAACCACTCCACCGGGCGCTGGTACAGCGGCACGGAATGATAGTTGCACCTCTCATGCACAATCACGGGGATGCGCAGCAGGATTCCCGCGATCCGACCCCACGTGCACGCGCCGTAGCCGTGCGCATGAATCAGGTCCACCCGCTCGCGCCGCGCCAGACGGATCAAGGCCACGAGGTTGCGCGGGTCCATCTTCCCGTACCCCAGCGTAAACGGCGGCGTGCCCGCGGCCTTCATCTGCTCCGCGGCCTTGTCCCATCCTTTGCGGCTGCACAGCAGAACGCGGAACCGGGTCGCGTCATAATTCGGCAGCCACCACTGGAACGCGCGCGCGACGCCGTGCAGCGTCGCCTCCCTCCCGCCGAAATGCTCGCACAGGTGCAGAATCGTAAATCGGCCCTGCGCGTCCATCAGGTGCGGCTCCGCAAGACCTCGGCCGGAAGCCCGGCGGCAATCGACTGCGCGGGGATGTCCTTGGTGACCACCGCGCCGGCGCCGATGATCGAATGCGCGCCGACGGACGTCCCGTCGAGCACCTTCACCCCCGCCCCCAGCCACGCGCCCTCACCCACCGAAACGCCAACCGCCGTACGGGCCTGCTCCAATGGCGACACGTCGATCCGGTCGTACGCGTGGCCGCCTCCAATGATGTACGTGTAGGCCGCCAGCATCACCCGCGCGCCCAACTCGACGCGCGCGCCGGAAAATATTTCGCAGTTGAACCCGATGTTCACCTGGTCACCGAGCACGATGTCGCCGTTCTTGCAACTCAGGATCGTGTTGCGCCCGATAAATACGCCGGAGCCGACGGTGATGCCCGCGTTCGACTGCCCTTTCGCGTCGAGCACGCAGTGATCGTCCACCACCACGTTGTCGCCCAGGCGAATTTTGTGCGGATGCCGCAGCACCACGCCGGTCCCGAAGACCACCCCGCGCCCACACGCGCCGAGCAGGCAGGGATACAATTTGCTGCGCAGCAACAATCCCAGCGCGCCGGGCACGTAGCTGAACAACGTGATCAACTCATACTTGAGCAACGCGGCCAACCCCGGACGCCCCACCACGAGATCGCGGTATTTCGCCAGCGCCGATTTCTTCTCCGAAAACAGTTCTTTCTGGATCTCGACGGATTCGCGTTGCATCCCCGTAGAGTAGCGAACCGCGCGAAGGGGGCCAACGTGATTTACGCGTGATGTCGAGGCAAGTCACGGAACCCGGCTCGCTCGGAGAGCTCGCCCCACCTGCGAATCTTCTCCTCGCTGTTCGCGGTAGGGCGAGGTGTCCCACCGAGCCGTTCCCAAATTCGGGTTGATCCGCGGTCTATTTTCCGCGCGCCCGCTCGTATTCCTCCATCGCCTGCGGCAGCAGTTTGCGCAGGGCCTCGGCGCGGTCGCGGTCGGTGGGGTGCGAGGAGAACATCGCGAAGAGCTTGGGGTCCTTGCCGCGCGCGGCGGCGCGCTCCCAGATGCGGACGGCAGCGCGCGGGTCGTAGCCGGCCCGGGCCATGTACATCAGCCCCACGGCGTCGGCCTCCGACTCGTCCTTGCGCGAAAATTTCGGCAGCACGAGACCCTGATAGACGAGGAATCCGGCGCCGAGCGCGAGCGCCAGGTCTTCCTTGCCCTTCGCCTCCGCGTAAATCGAGCCGCCGATGAGCAGCATTTGCATGGGCAGCGCGCGCGTGAGGGATTCCGTCGTATGGCGGCAGGTCACGTGGGCGATTTCGTGCGCGATCACGGCGGCGAGTTCGTCGTCGTCCTTCACGAGGCCAATCTCGGGATGGTACAGGCCGGTGAAGACGCCCATCTGGCCGCCCGGCGCGGCGAAGGCATTAACGATGTTCGTCTGGAACAACGTCACCTCGAAAGGCAGGTCGGGCAGGTGTGAAACGGCGGCGATTCGGTTCACCATGTCCTGTAGCTTGGCGACGGTCCGGCCGTCGGCGTTGATGGGCACCCCGCCCTCGCGCATCGATTTAACGACATCGGCCTTCACCTGCCGGCCCATCTGGATGTCGTCCTCGATGAGGTACATGTTGCGCGTGCGGCGACCCGTCACCGGGTCCACCGTCGCGCACGAAACGGCCAGCAGCGGCAACAAAACGAACAAACAGGCAAGGCAACGCTTCATGCGGATAGTGTAGGCCGGTTTGCGCCGTGCGCAAGCGGGAGCGGCGTCCGTCTTGTAAGGCCACACGGGGTTGTGCGAAGCTGCTACATGAACACAAAGCAACTGCTGCAACTCATTTTCGGCCTTATCATCGCCGGCATGCTCTGGGTAACCACGCGCGCGAGCCTGGACCGCGGGGTTTTCACCGCCGCCGGTGAATTGATGGGCGACCCGTGGTTCCTCGCCACGTTGTTCGACGCCTATTTCGGGTTCCTGACGTTCTACGTCTGGGTCTTCTACAAGGAGGCGACGCTCGCGGGCCGGTTGATCTGGTTCTTCCTGATCATGGCGCTTGGCAATTTCGCGATGGCGTTTTATGTCCTTCGCGAACTGCATCGGCTCGCGCCGGGTCAGCCGGTGTCCGCGATCCTGCTGCGGAGGACCGCATGAGTTTCCTGCGCAAGGTCACGGACCCGATTATCAACCTGCTCCGCGAGGGCGTCACGCCGGAGCGCATCGCGGTGAGCGTCATCATCGGGTGCCTCATCGGAATCATCCCCGTGCTGGGCGTCGCGACCGCGCTGTGCACGGTGATTGCGCTGCCCCTCCGCCTGAACCTCGTGGCGATGCAGGCGGTGAACTGGCTGATTTATCCGGTTCAACTCCTGCTCTTGATTCCATTCTATCGCGCTGGCGAAAAGCTCTTCAATGCGACGCCCCTCGGTCTGATGCCGTCTGAAATTATCGACCTCTTTAAGAGTGGAACATGGAACGCCATTGTCGCGTTGTGGGACACCACCGTGCGCGCCGTTGTCGTATGGGGTCTCGCGGCGCTGCTCGTCGCACCCGCGCTGTATCTGCTGCTCGTCCCAATCCTGCGCCGCACCATGCGCCGCCAGCAAACCGTAGCGGTGCCGGCATGAACGCGCTGGGCTTGTTCCTGTTCGGCTGGCTGGCCGCGGCGCTCTTCATGGCTGCGCTCTGGCTTGTGCAGCGCCGCACCGGCAACGCCGGAATCGTCGACGTCGGCTGGGCGGCCGGAATCGCCACGCTGGCGCTGGGCTACGCGGCGCTCGGAAACACGGATCCCCTGCCACGATTTGTCGCGGGCGCGATGGGCGCGCTCTGGGGCTATCGCCTCGCCTGGCACATCCACCAGCGCGCGCACGGCAAACCGGAGGACGGTCGCTATACGCAGTTGCGCCGCGATTGGGGCGCGGATTTCCAGCACAAGCTGTTCAACTTCTACCAACTCCAGGCCTTCACCGTCGCGCTTCTCGCCCTGCCCTATCTGTTCATCGCCACCGCGCCCGCGCTCACGTGGGGGCCGCTGCACACCGTGGGCCTCGCCGTCTGGCTCACCGGCTGGCTCGGCGAATCCGTGGCCGACGCACAACTCAACGCATTCAAGCGCAATCCCAACCGCACCTCGCCCGTCTGCCAGTCCGGCCTCTGGCGCTACTCGCGGCACCCGAACTATTTCTTCGAGTGGCTCACCTGGGTCGGCCTCGCCCTCTTTGCCCTGCCCGCGCCCTACGGCTGGACCGCCTGGCTCTGCGCGGCTTCCATCCTTTACCTGCTCTTCCGCGTGACCGGCATCCCGGCCACCGAGGCGCAGGCCCTTCGCAGCAAAGGCGACGCCTACCGCGCCTACCAGCGCACGACCAGCGCCTTTGTCCCGTGGTTTCCTCGAAAGGACGACGCATGAACGCCTGGCCCCTCATCGAGAAAGAATGGATACCTGATTTCCTGCTGCGCCGGGGCATTCGTCGCCTGCTCGCGCAACGCCTCGAACAGGAAGCCGCGCGCGCCGGGCAGCTCGACGCCTTTATCGCGGAACTGAAGAGCAGTCCCATCGCGATTCACACGCAGGACGCCAACCAGCAGCACTACGAAGTACCCACCGCCTACTTCAAAGCCGCCCTCGGCCCGCGCCTGAAATACAGCAGTTGCCTCTGGGACGACCAGACCCCCGACCTCGCCGCCGCCGAGGAACGCATGCTCGCGCTCACCTGCGAACGCGCGCAACTCGCGCCGGGCCAGGACATTCTCGAACTCGGCTGCGGCTGGGGCTCGCTCTCACTCTACATGGCGGAACGCTTCCCCGCCGCGCGCGTCACCGCCGTCTCCAACTCCCGCACGCAAAAGGAATACATCGACGCCGAGGCGAAACGGCGCGGCCTCACCAACCTCACCATCATCACCTCCGACATGAACGACTTCGCGACCGACGCCCGGTTCGACCGCGTCGTCTCCGTCGAGATGTTCGAGCACATGCGCAACTACGAGGAACTGCTGCGTCGCATCCGCGGCTGGCTCAAGCCGGATGGCCGCCTCTTCGTGCACATCTTCTGCCACGAGCGATTCGCCTATCCCTTCGAGACCGACGGCGACAACGACTGGATGGCGCGCTACTTCTTCACCGGCGGCATCATGCCCTCGTTCGACCTGCTCTCGCGGTTCGACCGCGACCTGGTCCAAATCGACGCGTGGAAAGTGAACGGCGTACATTACGCGCGGACGCTCGAAGCCTGGCTGCAACGCCAGGACACGCAACGCGCCACGCTCTGGCCGCTTTTCGTGCAAACCTACGGCGCGGACCATGCGCAAAAATGGTGGGTCTACTGGCGCCTCTTCTACCTCGCCTGCGCCGAACTCTTCGCCTACCGCGGCGGCGCCGAGTGGTACGTCGGCCACTACCTCTTCAAGCCGCGCGCGCGTAGTCCCGATGCGTCGTCAGGCGCACAGCGCGAAAAGTTTTTACAGACGTTGTAAGCGCCAAAAAAAGCTTTTACAGACGTTGTAAATTTCAGGCGCGCAGCGAGAGGATGCGCTGGACGTATTTGCCGAGCATGTCTGTTTCGAGGTTCACGGCGTCGCCGGGACTGAGCTCGGACAGCGAGGTATTCTCCCACGTGTGCGGGATCAGGTGCACGGTGAAGCCGTCGCGCTGCAGGTCGACGAGCGTAAGGCTCACTCCGCTGATGGCGATGGAGCCTTTCCCGACCATCTGGGCCATCAGCTCCGGCGCGCAGGCAATCTCAAGAATCCAGTCGCGTCCAACCGGCGTGATCTTCCGCACGCGGCCCACGCCGTCGACGTGACCGGTGACGAAGTGGCCGCCCAGTGCATCACCGACGCGCAGGGCGCGTTCGAGATTCACGCGCTGGCCGGTTTTCTTCGCGCCGAGATTGGTGCGGTCGAAGGTCTCCTTGAGCAGGTCAAACGTCAGCACGCCTTTGCGCTCCTCGGTGACGGTGAGGCATACGCCTTCATTCGCGATGCTTTCGCCGAGTTCGATCGCGGGCGCCCAGTCGCCGGCGCGGATACGCAGGCGTCCGTGGCCGCCGCTGCGTTCCACGGATTCGATGATGCCGAGTCGCTGGATGATGCCTGTAAACATGGTCAGTCCTCCGGTCGCGCGCGAAGCCATACATCGACCCCCGCGCGCGAAATATCCACGATGCGCCAGCCGGGCGCCCGCGCGAGGGGCCAGCCGATTCCGCCGAATGCGGGCCGTGCGTCCGCGCCGAGTACCTTGGGCGCGATGAAGAACCACGCTTCGTCCACCAGTTGCTCGCGCACGAGCGAAGCTGCAAGTTCTCCCCCACCCTCGCACAAGACGTGCAGGATACCGCGCTGGCCGAGCAGGCGCATTACATCGCGCATCGCAAATCGACCGTTCTTCGCGGGCAGCGATTCCACCGTGACGCCACGCGATGCGAGGGTGTCGCGCCAGACGTGCGAGCTGCGCGGCGAGGTGATGACGAGTGTCTGGCGTGCGAGTCCATCGCTGAAGAGCCGGTGTCGCAAGGGAACGCGGCCACGCGCGTCGAGAACCACGCGCCAGGGTTTGCGTCCGCGTGAAGGAACGGGCAACAGGGATGGATTGTCGGCGGCGGCGGTCGCGCAGCCGACGAGGATGGCGTCCACACGGCGACGCAACGCGTGCACCTGCTTGCGGGCCTCCGCGCCGGTAATCCAGTGCGATTGTCCTTTTGCGTCCGCGATCCGGCCATCGAGCGTGATGCCAAGTTTCAGCGTTACGAAGGGACGTTTTTCGGTCTGGTGCATGCGGAACGGTTCGATCAATGCGGCGCAGGCGTCGCCGAGCACGCCGTGCGTGACGGCAATGCCCGCGCGTTTGAGCAGGGCGGTCGCGCGACCCGCGTGCGCGGGATTTGGATCGGGTACACCGAAGACGACGCGCTTGATTCCGTTGCGGAGGATGGCCGCGGTGCATGGCGGTGTGCGGCCCTGCGTTGAGCACGGTTCGAGCGTCACATAAAGCGTCGCGCCGCGCGCGCGGGGGCCTGCTTTGCGAAAGGCGTACACCTCGGCGTGCGGGCCGCCCGCTTTGCGGTGGAAGCCTTCGCCGATGACGCGGCCCTGCTTGACGATGACCGCGCCGACGGGCGGGTTTGGGCGCGTGAGCCCCTCCGCGAGCCGGGCGAGTGAAATCGCCCGAGCCATCCAGCGTTCATCCGCGCTCGGTTGCCGGGGCATCACGGCCGGTCTCCTTGTAGGGCGACTCGTAGCCCAACAGCGCGTCGACGAACGGACCGGGCTCGAAGGGCGCGAGGTCGTCGAGACCTTCACCGAGGCCGACGTAACGGATGGGCAGTTTGAGTTCGCGCGTGATGGAAAAGATGAACCCCGCCTTTGCGGAGCCGTCGAGTTTGGCGACGACGACGCCGGTGAGCGGCGCGGCCTCGTTGAACATCCGGGCCTGGACGAGTGCGTTCTGGCCGAGCGCGGCGTCAAGAACGAGCCAGATTTCGTGCGGCGCGCCGTCGAGGTTTTTCGCCATGGACCGGCGGACCTTGCTCAACTCCTCCATGAGCGGCTGCTTCGTGTGCATGCGCCCGGCGGTGTCGATAATCGCGACGTCGCAACCGCGCGAACGGGCCGCGGCGAGCGCGTCGTAGGCGACGGCGGCGGCGTCCGCGCCGGTTTGGCCGACCACGGCTTCGCATCCCACGCGTTCCGACCAGATTCGCAGTTGGTCGGAACCCGCCGCGCGGAAAGTGTCCGCCGCGCCGAGGAGCGGCTTGCGTCCCGCGCGCTTGGCCAGGCCAGCGAGCTTCGCGGAGGTGGTGGTTTTTCCGGAGCCGTTGATGCCGACGACGAGCACGCTCAGGAGCGGGTCGCGGCGCGGCCAGTCATAGGGCGCGGCGTCGCCCAGCGAGCGGACCAGGATTTTGCGCAGCATGTCGCGTGCGTCGACGCGGAGACCCTTGTAGCTCTTTTCGATTTCCGCCGTGAGTTCGGCGGCGATACGTGCCGGCAGGTCCGCGAGCAGCAGGGTGGCTTCCAATTCCTCCAGCGTATCCTGGTCGACCTTCTCCCCTTTTTCGCCGCGACTGAAGACGCGGGCGAGTGCGCCGGCGAATTGCTTGCGCGTGCGGGAGAGCGCGTTGAGCCAGGTCACCATGGATCAGGCTTCCGGTTGGACGGGCGGGTTGACGACCGCCGCGGCGCGGGCGGGCCGGTTGATTTCACGGCGGGCGCGGTCGAGGATGCCGTTCACGAAGCGGCCTGATTCGTCCGAACTCAATTCCTTCGCGAGATCGACGGCCTCATTGATCGACACGACGGGAGGGATGTCCTGGCGGTGCAGCATTTCAAAGAGCGCGACGCGCATAACGTTGCGGTCCACGCCGCCCATGCGATGCAGGTCCCAGTGTTCGGCGCATTCCTGCAGCTTGCGGTCGATGTCCGCGCGGTTTGTTTCGACGCCGCGGATGAGTTCCCCGGCGAAGGTATGTACTTTTTTACCCGCGGGATGGTTGGAAAAAAACAGGTTCAGTGCCTCCTCCAGGTCGCCCGTGTTGATGTCGCGCTGGAAGAGGAACTGGACCGCGAGCAGGCGTCCTTCGTGGCGGCCGCTCATAGGGCTTCGGTGCCCAGCTTCTTCAACACGCTGGCCATTTCGATTGCGGTTTCCGCCGCGTTCCAGCCGCGGTTGCCCTGCTTGCCACCGCAACGCTCCATCGCCTGGTCGGTGTTTTGCGCGCCGATGACGCCGTCGATGACCGGCACGCCGGTATCCGCCGCGATCTGGGCGACGCTGGCCGCCACCTGTCGGTTGATGATTTCCGCGTGGCCGGTCGAGCCCTGGATCACGACGCCCAGCGCGATCAACGCGTGATACTTGCCGCTCGCCGCCATGGGCCGCAGCACGGAGGGCAATTCGAATGCGCCCGGCACCCAAACGACGGTGATGTCCTCCTCGCGCGCACCGTGGCGCAGGAGGGACTCCGTCGCGCCTTGGAGCAGATTGCGCGTAAAAAGATCGTTGAAGCGGCTGATTGCGATCCCGAAGCGAAGGCCCTTGGCCGATCCATCACCGGTGATGATTTTCATCGTCGTATTCCTTTACAGCAGGTGGCCGAGTTTGGCCCGTTTGGTTTCCAGATAACGTTCGTTGTGCAGCGTCGGCGGGCGAACGAGCGGGACGCGTTCCGCCACGGCGATGTCGTAGGTTTCGAGGCCGGAGACCTTGCGCGGGTTGTTCGTCAACAGGCGGCAGGCCTGGATGCCGATGTCGCGCAGCATCTGGGCGGCGATCGCGTAGTCGCGTGCGTCCGCCTCGAAGCCGAGCTGTTCGTTGGCCTCCACGGTGTCGAGCCCCTCCTCCTGCAACGCGTACGCGCGGATTTTCTGTTCGAGTCCGATGCCGCGCCCTTCCTGGCGCAGGTAGAGCAGGACGCCGTTGCCGTCGTCCGCGATCATTCTCAGGGCGACCTGGAGCTGGGAGCCGCAGTCGCAGCGGAGCGAGCCGAATGCGTCGCCGGTGAGGCACTCGCTGTGCACGCGGACAAGCGGCGCGGCGGCGTGCGCGGGGTCGCCCATGACCAGCGCGAGATGATGCTTGTTGTCGAGCCGCGAATGGTACATGCGGAGCCGGAAAATGCCAAAATCGGTGGGCAAGTTGATTTCTTCCTCCAGCGCGATGAGCGTTTCCGTGCGGCGCCGATGTTGGGCGATTGCGTTTACCGTGATGATGCGTAGTTTGTGTTTTCGGGCGAAGGTGAAGAGGTCCGGCCGACGCGCCATTTCGCCGTCCTCACGCAGCACTTCGCAGATGACGCCGGAGGGGTGCAGGCCCGCGAGGCGTGCGAGGTCGACCGCCGCCTCGGTGTGGCCGGGGCGGCGCAGGACGCCGCCTTCGACGGCTTCCAGCGGGAATACGTGGCCGGGTCGCATCAGATCCGCCGCCTTGGTGGACGGGTCAACCAGGAGGGAGATGGTGCGCGCCCGGTCGTGGGCGCTGATGCCGGTGGAGATGCCGTGCCGGGCATCCACAGACTCCATAAACGCGGTGCGGAACGGATCGCCGGATCCGTGCGGGATCATGCGGGCCAGGCCCAGGCGCGTCAGTTGGTCGTGCTCCAGCGCGACGCAGATCAGGCCGCAGCCGTGGCGGGCCATGAAGTTGATCGCGGCGGGCGTCGCTTTTTCCGCGGCGATGATGAGGTCGCCTTCGTTTTCACGGCGCTCGTCGTCGAGCACGAGCACCATCTCGCCGCGCGCCATCGCCGCGAGGACGTCCTCCATAGAGTCGAACGCGTCCTGTTGTCCGCCCGCCGCCTGTTTTTGCTTCGTCATAAAAAAATACCCCGAAGGGCGACGACTTCGGGGCAGACCACTCCTTAATGGCCGATCTTCATTTTATCCCGACTGTACGGTCGGCGACAGATGGCACATCCCTATGGGGATGGTTGACTGTCTCGGTCCCCTCACGGGGAGTCGCGGGCTTCACCGCCGGTCGGGAATTTTCGACCTCTCACGAGGTGCGAATCACCCGGCCCCGAAGATCGCTGAAGGGCAGATACTACAGGGCGCCCTGTCCCAGTGCAAGGCCGGAGGCGGGTGGATTGCTTGCCCCGCCGGGGCTCGCTGCGTATGGTATGCCGGGTGAAATACAGATTTTCCACGCGGGTCGGCGCCCTCCTCGCGGCAATGGTATTTAATGCCGCCGCAACGCCCGAGCCCGGCGATGGCACCTCGCCGGTCGACGCGCCAGTGGACACGGAAACAACGCCCACCAATCCGCTCGCGCGCACGTCCCTCTTCGAATTGGACCCCCAGCCCGTCATTCCCCGGCCCCTGACGCCGGAGGAATACGAGCGCGAGCGACTGGCGGCCATCCAGGAAGTCGAGGAGGAGGAATTTACCGCGCCGCCCTTTTTGGTGTCGCGCATCTCCACCCTGCCCGTGATGCGGGGTGATTCCAGCACCCAGGCCGTCTATCGCGCGGAGCGGAACATGCTTCGCGAACGCGCGCGCGTGGCGGACCGGATGTTCCGTCGCGGCGACCCGGCCGGCGCGCTGGCGCTGGTGGGTGAGACGGAGCGGCTCCTGAAGAGCCCCGCTCTGCGCGCGATGGCCCTCAACCGGCTTGCGGCGTATCATTTCCGACTCCGGCAATACGACCAGACCGCCGTCTATGCCCGGCGCGCGTGGGAACTGGAACCCGGCGACCTGGTGAGCGCCTGCAACCTGGCCGCGGTGTTGCTGACCGTGGGCGAGGTGGACGAGGCGCTCGACATTCTCCTGCGGATCTACGGTCAGGTCTTCACGAGGCCGCAACTGGCCTTTTCCGTGCACTTCAATCTGGCCTGCGCCTATAGTCTCAAGGAGGACGGCACGAAGGCCGTGCAGAATCTTTTTCTGGCCGCCCAGATTGATCCCGTGGCGACGTTTGCCGCCATCGGGGATACGCAGCTCGACTTCATCCGGGACAACCCGGAATTCATCCGCCTGCGCAACGCACTGGCCGAAATGATCCAGCGCGCCGAGCGAAAGCCGTGAATCGGCTTGCACGCCACCCGCGCCCCGCTACCCTCTGCTGCCGCGTGGCGAAAGGCCGCGCACGGAGGTGCTCATGAAGAAGCGAATTTACCTGTGCGGCCCGATCATGGATGAACACGAGGGACATGCCCGCGCCTGGCGGCAGAAAGCCCGGGAAATGCTCTCGCACGATTTCCTGCTGCTCGACCCGATGCGCCGCAATTTCAAGGATCGTGAGGTCGACAGCGCCAATGAGATCGTGGAGTTCGACCTGCAGGACATTCGCGACGCGGACCTCGTCCTGGTCAACTACAACAAGAATTCAATCGGCACCTCCATGGAGGTGTTCTACGCATCGCACGACCTGAAGAAATTCGTCGTCGCCTTCTCGCCGTTCAGCTTCAAGGATTCGAGCCCCTGGATGGTACGCTTCTGCACCAAGATTCTGCCCGACTTGGAATCCGCCTGCACCTACATCAAGGAACACTTCATCACCCAGCGCCTGGCTTGATGCCGGGTCTGCGTGGATAAACCGGGCATCGCGCGCGCTGGCATGCCCGTCGTGTTAAACAGCGCGCGGGAAGCCGGAGGATTCCGAACTTCCCGCGCGTCAGATTGAACGCAAAGACTGGATCAGGTCGACTTGAGCTTGGGCAGACCGTAGGCGCGATCGCCGTCCTTCCACTTGCCCTTCTTGCGCATGGCGTCGATGCGCTCGTAGCGCTTCAACACGTTGCGTTTGACCGCGATGCGCGTGGCCGACTTCAAACTGGAATGCATGGACATGATTTGGTTCTCCTCACAAGCCGTTTCACCGGCCTATCCGCCGGTCAATGAGGGGGCGTTTGTAGCAGACTCACGGTCCGTGTCAACACCCAGCACATGCAAGGCGATGTAGATTTTTGGATCCACGAGCAGGCCGGCCGCCGCCTGCCCGCGCAGCCAGGCGCAGATTCCCCGGAGCGGAACGCGGTGCACGCGGATGTCCTCCGTGGCGTCACCGCCGCCCGCGCCGCGAGCTGCCAGGTCTTCCATGAGGAAGAAATGGTACAAATCCGATGAGCGGCCCGGGGACACGGGCCCCTTGAACAGATAGGTGGTTCGCCCCGTTGCGTAACCGGTTTCCTCGAGCAACTCGCGGGCTGCCGCGTCGGCCAGGGACTCCGCGCCGCCGGCGGGTCCGTCGCCGGCCATTCCCGCGGGTAGTTCGAGCACCCGGGCGCCCAGTGGAATACGTTCCTGTTCCACCAGCAGCAACTCGCGCTCCGGCGTACAGGCGATCATGACCACGATGCCGTGCGCGCGGCGATGCACGATATATTCCCAATCGCGGTCGCGCATCAACCGCAGCCAGCGCCCCTCGTACAGCACTTCGCGCGTGCCGTCGGGTGCATCGCTCACGCGGGCTCATCTCCGTCGAGGTCCAGCGCCCGGTCGACATACTCCAGGGTCCGGTTGATCACCCCGCGCTTCTCAACAACCAGTTCCGCGGCCCGTCGGCCAAGCGATTCGCGGCGCTGCAGGCTGGCAAGCAATTCATCGAAGGCGCGGCGCAAATTCTGTAAATCCGGAACCTGCACCAGGGCATCCGCCGCCCGGAAATCGTCCACCACCCCGCGGAAGTTTTCCATGTACGGGCCCACGACGATCGGCTTTCCGTGCAATGCCGGTTCGATTGGATTCTGGCCGCCGTGCTGGGTCAGGCTCTTGCCCACGAAAATGACATCCGCGCAGGAATAGAAATCCTTTAATTCGCCGGTCGTATCCAGGAGGAACACCTGTGGCGTCGCGCGCACCGGTTCCTTGCCGAGCGCGGAACGGCGCACGAAGCTGAGGGCGTGTTCCCGGATTTCCCTGACCACATCGCCGCTCCGCTCCACGTGGCGCGGGGCGAGAATCAACACGAGGTTTCGGTGCCGCGTTTTGAGACCTTTAAACGCATCCAACAGGGCATTCTCCTCGCCCGGCCAGGTGGACCCCCCGAGAATGATGGCATGTTCCTCCGTGATCCGCGCGTCGGCCAGCAACGCGCGCGCGTGGGCCTCACCCGTGTGATCCGCCTCGGCCACGTCGTATTTCGCGGAACCCAGGACAAAGATGCGATTGCGCGGCGCGCCCAGCGCGGCCAGCCGGTCGCCGTCCAGCCGCGTCTGCACGCAAAACAGATCGATCAGCGGCAGCAAGCGTCTCGTGAATAGCGTCAGGCGCTGGTAACCGGCGTAGGAATGGTCCGAAATGCGTCCATTGACAAGCATCACCGGAACCGCCCGTTCGTTCGCCATGCGCACAAGGTTCGGCCACAATTCCAGTTCCACCAGCACCAGCGCGCGCGGACGGATGATATCGAGCACGCGCTTCATGATGAAGGGCAGGTCCAGCGGGAAATACAGCAGCACATCCTCCGGATGCATCGTACGACGGGCCAGCGCGTGGCCGGTGGACGTGGTGGTCGAGAGGACGAAACGAAGTCCGGGCCTGCGCTCCCGCCACTCCTGCATCAGTTTAAGCGCGACAAAGATCTCCCCGACACTGACCGCGTGCACCCAGACCCGCCGATCGGATTCCAGGCGTTTGAGTACCGTTTCATCATAGCGACCGAACCGCTGGCGGAAGTCCTTCGCATAGCCGCCCCGTCGCGCCATACGCAGCAGGAACTTCGGCAACATCAACGTGAAGCCGACGGCAAACAGGATATTGTAGAAGACCCAAATCATGCGATGGCGGGCAAAGTCCATGCTTCCGTCGCCCGTGTCAACACGACTTTACAGCCCGCCCAGGGGTCAACCCGCTATGGCCCCTGGGGAATCCACTGGATCATGCCGAGACGGGCCGATGCCCAGAGGGTCTGCCCTGTCACACTAAACGTCTCACCATTTCCCATCGATGCCGTAGAAGATCAACCAATCGTAGGTGGTATTATCGTTTCGTTTACGCTGATAGTATTCCAACTGTCCCTCGTATGGATAACGGAAACCGTGGGTGTCGTACACCCCCTGGGGAATTTTATCGCGGCGTCCGTCGATGGCGGCGGCAAGGTGCAACAACGCCAGCGGGACTTCGTCGCCCGTGCGCGCCCACACACGGCCAGGCTGTTCCTGGTAATTTGCGTGGCCAACGGGATACTTGGCGTGATCGATGGACGCGCCGGGACGTTTCGGTTGCGGCGCCGGGCGAGGAAAGAGGCCGGTCGGCGACTGCCGGGCGATCCAATTGTCGCCCAGTCGCGCAGCCAATTGCAGCAGATCGCCCCGGTCCGTCGCCTTGTGCAATTCAAGCAGTGCATAAATCCACTTCCATTCCAGACTGCCTGCATCGCGGTTCAAAGCCGCCCCCCGCCCGTCGGGCTCGCCCAGGTCGCCGAGATCATATTGCCGGGCCAGCGCGCGGAGCATCTCCCAATGCGCCGTGTCATTCGTGAAGCGGAACGCCATCGCATAGCCCCAGACCAGATCGCCGTTCGCTTCAGCGGGCAGGAAATCCTCACGTGAATAGTAGCGGGACCGCGTCATCTTCGACGCGTCGATCACGCGCCCGTCGGTGATCTTCGGCAGGAACAAGCCGCTTTCCGGATCGAAACACTGCTTCGCATATGTCTTCAAGTCCTCGGAGGCCGATTCGATATATCGTCGACCGATCGCGGCATATTCACCGCCCTTTCGCCAAAGCACTTCACCGGCCTGAATCTGAGTCAGCGGCAGGACGTGATAGCGTCCACTCTGATGATACGACGCCACGACATTGGCTTCGGTGATGCCGGGATAGGTCCGACTGAGGACGTCCGACGCGCGATCGTTTCCAGCCCGCCAACTCAACTGCCCGCCACTCAAGCCCGTCTCCGGGTGCCGGGCCCGTTGCCACTGCCCAACCAGGCGTGTTGCCCAAACCAAGGGCTTTTCATTCCCGCCCAGCAGCGACAGAAGAACGCCCGAACGCACATAAAACGCCGACGATCCCGCGAAGGACAAGTTGTCTCCCGTCGCGGGAAACGGAATGGGCCCGTCCTCGTCGAAAGGATGATCCCATACGATGGTCTGGTCATTGTTGTTTCTTCCCCCCCGATTGTAGTCCAGCCGCTCCCAATCGACCACGTGTGCCATCCAGATCATGGAGAGCAGGCGTTCAGTGGCGTCCGGGTTCACGCGCCACATCAACTCAAAATAGGGTTGGTGCGCGCGCGTGCTGTGGCGGAGCGTAAAACCCACGGGCTGGTCGGTATTCAAGTCGATGCATACCTGGCGTCCCCAGTAGAGGAGCCCGTTCGGTCCCGCGCCGTGTGTAAGCATCCAGCCCGCCGCGGCCTCCGCCGCCTCCTTGTACCTGCTGTCCCCGCTCAACGAGGTCAGGCCATCAAGCAGGCGCATCAGCGGTTGTTGATTGGCGAAATTGGAGAGGACCCATTGTGCTTTGTGCGGCCCCAACCAGACCACCGGTTCGAGCGATTCCGAGTGTAGCCCGTCTGCGAACAACGGTGTGCGTTCTTCGCCGTAGCGGTCGCGACCGTGTTCGAGCACGGCGTCAGCGAATCGCCTGGCGGCATCAAGATAGGGCGCTGATGCCGAAGCCCATGCTTCCCCCCCCAGGCACACGGCTAGCAGAACGCCCCCCAACCCATTATGGATTCGCATTTTCATCATCTTCACTCCTTGCATCGTTCACTATCCGATTCAGGGTCGCCCCGCACGAGGGGAGCTGTAGCTCAGACCTGAATGGCTACCTGACCCCGGCTACCTCTTACAGCCGGGCCCGGGGGTGGGCTTTTTCGTAGACGTCTTTGAGGCGTTCGATGGAGATGTGGGTGTAGATCTGGGTGGTGGACAGGCTGGCGTGGCCGAGCAGTTCCTGCACGCTGCGCAGGTCGGCGCCAGCGTCGAGCAGATGCGTCGCGAAACTGTGGCGCAGCGCGTGCGGCGAGCGTGAAGCGTTCAGCCCGGCCGCCGTGAGGTGTTTTTTCATCATTCGTTCGACGGACCGGGGCGTGAGCGGCCCCCCGAAGCGATTGAGGAAAAAGGGCGCGCTCCGGCGGGCGCGATCGGACAGCGCCAGGAAGGTCTCCCGTTCCGCAAGGTAGGCGCGCAGGGCCTTCGTGGCCGGGTTGCCGAGGGGACAAAGGCGCTCCTTCTTGCCTTTGCCACGCACACGGATGAGGCCGGACAACAGGTCCACCTGTTCCTCCCGCAGGGAGGTCAGTTCGGCCAGCCGCATCCCGGTGCTGTAAATGATTTCGAGGATCGCGGCGTCCCGCAGGCGCGCGCAGTATGCGAAGGCTTTCCCGCCCTCGCCAACCTCCTGCTTCATGGGCGCAGCGAGCAGGCGGCCCACTTCTTCCACCGAAAACACCGTAGGCAGTTTGCGGACCCGCTTGGGCAACGCGAGACCGCTGAAGGGATTGGTCTTTACGATTTCCTCGCGCATGAGGAAGCGGAAGAAGGAGCGCATGGACGACAGCTTGCGGCGCGTGGTGGCCGGGCTGCTGCCGCTCTTCTGAAAACTGGCGAGGAAGCGGCGGCCGGCGAATCGGTCCACTTCGATCCAACGGAACGGCGGCCGGACATCCGCCCCCCACTGCTGCACGATGAACTGACGGATATCCATCAGGTAGTTCGCCGTCGTGTGGTCCGAGGCGTTTTTCTCGCCCTCCAGATAGCGGAGAAATTGTTCCAGCGCCGGATCGTTGGCCGACGGGGTCGGCACGGTCAGGCCTCGTCGGAGGATTTCCCGCGTTTCTCCGCGCGCGGCAGCAGACCCAACTCGTCGGCGCGCGCCTCGTAGGACGGAATCTGCTCCGCATAGCGCCGCAGCATCTTCTTCATCGCCGCCACCTGCCGGGGCGAAAGGCTCTTCTTGCCCTCGAACTGGCGCGTCAGCGAATCCGCGAATTCCTTGTCGTCCCACACGCGCTTTCCGCGTTGAACCGCAGGCTTCCATTCGGCGATCTGCTTGAGCAGTTCCACCAGAGGTCCGGCTGCCGGGTCGCCGGCGGATTCATTCGCCGCGATGCCCCACCCCTCCGCGCGTTGCTCGAAGTCCGGGATGTGTCCGGCGTATTTCACGAGCAGGCGATCCAGATGATGCGACTGGTTGTCCGTCAGGCGGCGGCCGGATTCCACCTGGTCCCGCAGGGAACCGTAGAACACGCGGTCGTCATACGTTCGTTTGCGGACCTCGCGGGGCGGGTCGAACGGCACGTCCGTCAGCGCCTGGATCTTTGCGCGCATCGCGTCGTCGGGCGGCTGCGCGGCGCGTACCTGCGCGGCCAGTGCATCTTCCACGCCCAACTGCTTCGCGGTTTCGTCGAAGGCGGGTATCTGGTCCTTGTATCGGCCCGCGAGCTTAAGGAGGGCCTCCAATTGCCGGTCGGTCACCGGCTTCTCGCCCGTCGCAATCTGTTCGCGCACGGATTCCACGAAATTTTCGTCGCTGTAGGTGCGTTTCCCACGCTTCGTCGGGGGTGCCCATTCGCGCACGGACGCCAGCATGCCGAGCAGCCCGTTCACCTGGTTCATGTCGGCCGGTGGGCCCTTCGCGCGCTCCACCCAGTCCTGGAATGAGCCGTAAAACGACTCGAGCATGGCGACCCACGTCTCCTTGCCCTCCTCGATGGAGTCGAGTTTCTCCTCCATCTGCGCCGTGAACTGGATGTCGAATAGCGCGGGCAGATGATGCACGAGAAAATCATTCACCTGGAATCCGACGGGCGTGGGCTTGAGCGCGCGCTTGTCTTTGTCGACATAGTGCCGATCCACGATGGTCGAGATGGTGGACGCGTAGGTGCTGGGCCGCCCCACCCCGTTCTCTTCCAGCGCCTTGACAAGGGATGCCTCGGTGAAACGCGGCGGCGGTTGGGTCTCCTTGCGGTCGCCGGTCCATTCCAATTTCTCAAGCGACTCGCCCTCCGCCAATTCCGGCATCCGGACCTCGGGCTCGTCCTCCTCCTCGGCCTCCGCCTTCTTCCGCTCGGCACGGCGCTCCTCCTCAATGCCGCTCACGCGCATGTAGCCGGGGAACAAGACATCCGAAGTCGTCGCGCGGAACAGATACGTGGTTTCCCGGCCCGCCTGCGGCAGCGCCTCGATTTCGGCGGTGCGCTGCGCGATGCGGGCGGACGCCATCTGGCAGGCGACAAAGCGCTCCCAGATCAGCGTATAGAGGCGCAGCTCGTCCGGCTCCAGGTGGCGCGCCATCAGGTCCGGCGTCTTGAAAACGTCCGTCGGGCGGATCGCCTCGTGCGCCGCCTGCGCGTCCGCCTTCACGCGGTAGAAATTCGGCGTATCAGGCACGAACTCCGCACCGAACGTCTGTCCGATGAATTCGCGCACCGATTGGATCGCGACGGGCGACAGCGCGACCGAGTCGGTTCGCATGTAGGTGATCAAGCCGACCGGCCCCTCGCCGAAGTCCTTTCCTTCATATAGGCGCTGCGCGAGCTGCATCGTCCGTTTCGGCGCATAACCCAGCCGGCTGGAGGCCGCCTGTTGGAGCGTGCTGGTGATGAACGCTGGCGGCGCGCGACGGTTGATTTCGCGCCGGATGATCGCGGAAACGCGAAGCGCCCGGCCTTCCAGGTCCGCATGGATCGCCTGCGCCTGCTCGCCGGACTTGATCTCCGCCTTCTGGCCGTTGATGCGCGCCAGCGTGATCGCGAATGGATCGCGCGGATCGACGAGTTTCCGCACCCGCGCGCCGAGTATCCAATATTCCTCCGCCTTGAAATTCAGGATCTCACGCTCGCGTTCGCATACGAGACGGAGCGCCACCGATTGCACGCGGCCCGCGCTCGACGCACCACGAATGCGACGCCAGAGCAGCGGGCTGACCTTGTAGCCGACGATGCGGTCGAGGATGCGGCGCGCCTGCTGGGAATCGACCTTGTTCTGATCGACCTCGCGGGGTTCCGAGAAGGCCTTGCGAATCGCCGGTGCGGTGATTTCGTTGTAGGTGACGCGCAGGAATTTGACGGGGTGCTTGCGGTCCTCGAGTGCCTCCTTCAAGTGCCACGCGATCGCCTCCCCCTCGCGGTCCGGATCGGGCGCGAGATAAATTTGTTCCGCGTCGCGGGCCAGTCCCTTCAGCTCCTTCAGGACCTTCTCGCGCGTCTTGATCGCGACGTATTTCGGCTTGAACTGTTTCTCCAGGTCGACGCCGAGTTCCTTCTCCGGCAGGTCGCGCACGTGGCCCATCGAGGCCCGCACGACATAGTCCTTGCCGAGGATTTTATTGATCGTTTTCGCTTTCGCGGGCGATTCGACGATGACCAGATTTTTCATAAGCGCGGCAATTGGAAACCCCAAAAGGGGGCGTGTGTCAATGGTTTCATCCTCCGGGCCGGGCATCTTCGCGGAGTTCGACGACGCGGCCGGGGAGCATGCGGATCACGCGTTTCATTTCGAGACCGAGCAGCAGGGCGCTGAGTTGGGAGCTGTTTAGATTCGCGGCGCGCGCGAGGGAATCGACGTCGAGCCCGCCCTTCCACAGCGCCTTGACCACGACTTGTTCATCCGGTGTGAGGGGCACGTCCGGCCGGCGCGGCATCGCTTCTTCCGCTTTCTTGCGGGCGGCGGGAATCAGCATCTCAAATTCCTGCAGGACATCGTCAATGCCTTCGCAAAGGCGAGCGCCCTGCTTGATGAGCATGTGGCAGCCGCGCGCGCCGGGCTGGTCCACGCGGCCCGGCACGGCGAATACGCTGCGGCCCTGCTCCAGCGCACCTGTGGCGGTGATGACCGCGCCGCTCTTCACGCCGGCTTCAATGACCACAATGCCCATACTCAATCCGCTCACGACCCGGTTGCGATACGGGAAGGTCGTGCGATCCGGTTCGCGGCCCATGGTGTATTCGCTGATGACGGCGCCGTGCTCCGCGATCTCGTCGGCGAGACCCGCGTTTTCCTCCGGATAGACGCGGTCGATGGCACTGCCGAGGACGGCCAACGTGCGCCCGCCACCCTTCAGCGCCGCGCGGTGCGCCGCGGTATCGATGCCCCGGGCCAGGCCGCTGACGACCGTAAACCCGGTCTTTGCGAGTTGGTAGGACAGCCGATCCGTCACGCTTAGTCCGTAATGCGACGCGTGCCGCGTTCCGACCACCGCGATGGCGTGGCGGTCGGTCTTCTCCAAAGTTCCGCACACATAGAGGACGAGCGGCGGATCATAGATGGCCTTGAGCGGCTCGGGATAGTCGGGGTCCTCGCAGGTGATGAGCCGCGCACCCACCTTTTTGGCGCGCTGCTCCTCCACAGTCGGGTCCACTTCGGGACGCTGCGCAAGAATGCCGCGCGCCACTTCGGGACCGATGCCGGGCGTGCGGCGCAACTCTTCTTCACCGGCCTCCCACACCGCTTCGGGGGAGCCCAGCGCCGCGACAAGCTTGCGGACGCGCACGGGGCCCAGCGCCGTAATCATGTTCAGCGCGATGTACGCTTCGCGCCGGGTCATGCGGAGGGCGTCCTCGGTTCGTGGCGGCGGTGCTTCGAGCGGCGGAACAGTTCCAACTGCTCGTCGCGCAGCAGGTCGTAGTTCTTGAGGATGCGCAGGGTCTGGAGCAGGTCCGACTTTTCGTAGTTCTTGCTGGTCTCGATCGTGCGGATCAACTCGCGCAGCATCGTGGGAAACAGGAGGACGCCGTCGATCCCCTTCTCGCGCATCAGCTCCAGCGCCTTGGACCGCATCGCCTCCGTCGCCGGCAGATCGGGCAGGCACAGGATGCGCGTCAACGGGCCCTCGCCCAGCCGCGCGCGCACCTTGCGAAGCGCGGGCTCCTGCGCAAAGCGCACCAACTCGGGTGAAAGTTTCAACATCGCGGGACTCACGCGATCCGTGTGCCAGCCGCGCACGCTGACCACCGCACGTTCGACGTGATGCAGGTCCGCGCCCGTCATCACAAGGTTCTCCAGCGGCAGGGGCCCGGGCGCGGCGGGAGATGGATTCAGCACGATAAAATCGATATCCTCCTCGGGCCGCTTGGCGCGCGCCATGACGAGGTACTTGTGCGGCTGCTGCACGAGGAAGCCGAGCGACTCGAAATACTCACGCGTAATCGCTTCGTTAACGCCCGCCATGCCAAGCCTCCTCCAGCGTCGCCTCGGGAACCGCGCAGCCGTATTCGACCGCGCCGATGCGTTTCGCGAGGACGAAACGCGGCACCCCTGCGGCGCCCTTCTTGTCGACCGCCATCGCGCGGCGGAGATCAGGCCACGCCAACCCGGGAGCCTCGACCGGCAGCCCTGCGCGCTGGATCAAGCGCACGATGCGCGATTCATCCTCGCGTGACAGGCCGGCGGCCTGCACGGAGACGCGCGCCGCGTAGGCCATGCCGATGCCGACCGCTTCGCCGTGCAAATACGCACCATAGCCCGCAACCTGCTCGACGGCGTGGCCGAGCGTGTGGCCAAAGTTGAGGATGGCGCGCTCTCCCGCCTCATGCTCGTCCGCGCTGACGACATCGGCTTTGATCGCGCAACTGCGCGCGACGATATGCGCCAGCGCCGCGGGATCGCCCGCGCGGATGGCGTCCAATTCGCGCTCAAGATATGCGAAGAGCTCCGCGTCGCGAATCACGCCATACTTAATGACTTCCGCGAGTCCCGCGGCCAACTCGCGTGCGGGCAACGTCTTCAGCACGCCAATGTCGCACAGCACCAGGACCGGCTGGTGGAACGCGCCGACCAGATTTTTGCCCTGCGGCAGGTTGATGCCGGTTTTGCCGCCGACCGCGCTATCGACCATCGCGAGCAGCGTGGTGGGAATTTGCACGAGCCGGATGCCGCGCAGGTAGCTCGCCGCGAGGAAGCCCGCGAGATCGCCCACCACCCCGCCGCCGAGTGCAACGATGGCTGATTTGCGGTCAAGCACTTCATCCGCGGCCCGCTCATAGAGACGCAACAACCATTCGCCGGATTTGCTCGCCTCGCCCGCGGGCACCGTTGCGCGCGCCAAGGTAAAACCGGCGTCCGAGAAGAGGGCCGCCACGCGGTCGCCATACAGACCGTCCACCGTCTCGTCGGCGACGAGGAGAATTCGCGTGCCGGGCAGCTGCGTGCGCAGCAGCGAGGCCGCCTGATCCAACACGCCGTCCCCAACGCAAATCGGATAGCTGCGTTCGCCCAGCGGCACGGTAACGGTGTTCGTCATAGGGGTGTGAGATTCGCGCCCGCGCGCTTGCGCTGTCAACGGCTTTTTGCCGGAGGTGCTTCACTCCACCCGCGCGCCGGAGGCCAGCCGTGTGCCGCGCAGGAAGTCGCCGCCGGACATGGGGCGCTTGCCTTCGGGCTGGACCGTCAGCAGGCGCAAGGCGTCTGCGCCGCAGGCCACCAGCGGGCCGTCTCCGCCCGCGTCCAACAGTGTTCCCGGCTCACCCGGCCCTGGCTCGACACGGGTCTTCGCGATGGCGAGGCGTTTTCCCTGCACCGTGCAATAGGCGCCGGGCCAGGGTTGGAAACCCCGCACGCGGTTGTGCAGCACCGTGGCGGGTTGGGTCCAATCGATCCGCGCGTCGGCTTTTTCCAATTTTCGCGCCAGCGTCACGAGCGATTCATCCTGCGCGCGTCGCGTCGCCGTACCCGCGTCGAGCTGGCGGATGACCTCCATCATCAATTCCGCTCCCATGCGGGCAAGCCGCGGCTCCAGCGTCGTGAGGTCATCCTCCGGTGCGATCGGAAGCCGCTCCTGCAACAGAATCGGCCCCGCATCCATGCGCGGACAGACGTCCAGGATCGTGACACCCGTCTCCGTATCGCCGTTCGCGACCGCCCACTGCATCGGCGCGGCGCCGCGATATTTCGGCAGCAGGGATGGATGAATATTAATGCAGCCGAGACGCGGCAGCGCGATCACGTTGCGCGGGATGTACTGGCCGTAGGCGGCGACGACCGTCACATCCGGCGCGAGCGCCGAAAGCTCCGCGAAGGCATCCCCGATTTTCTCCGGCGTGAGCACCGGCACGCCGGACTCGAGGGCGAACGCTTTCACCGGGCATGGGGCCGGGTGTCGGCCCCGCCCCTGCGGACGATCCGGCTGCGTGACGCAGCTGACGAGGCGGTACGAGGACCCAAGCAGCGCCGCCACCGCCGGCACGGCGTATGCATCCGATCCCATGAACAAGACGCGTAGTGACATGCCGGAGGAGCATGTTGATTTTTTTGCCGCTTGGCGAGTGAACATGATTTGCCCGATAGTCACGACCGATGAACGAACCCTCGTCCAAACAGGCCGCGCCGACACCGTTGCCGCGAACGGCCGTCATCATTCCCTTCCCACGCTGGGACGACTGGACCGCGGAATGCCTCGCGGCGTGCGCGGCGCTGGACCATCCCGAACTTGAACTCTGGTTGCTGCCCGATGCGGAACTGCCGACGGAAATCGCCGTGTCCGCGCAACAGCTCGCGGGCACGCGTGCGCTGCGCATCGTTCCAACCGGGCCCGGTAATCCGGCGATGAAGCGAAACGTCGCGATGCGCGCGACGACCTGCGCTTGGGCCGCGTTGGTCGACGCGGACGCCTATCCGCGCCCCGACTGGTTGCAAAGCGCCTTCCGCGAAGCGAAGGACACGGTCGGCATCGTCGCGGGTCCGAACATCACGCCGCCGCGCGATTCCTATGCCCGGCGCCTGCCCGGCGTGGTGATGCGCAGTCCGCTCGGCTTCGGTCCGGGCTACGTCCGCCATCACCCCGTTCCCCGCCATGAACCGGAGGAGATGCCGACGTGCAACATGTTGATCCGGTTGCTGCCGGGCCTGCTGTTCCGCGAGGAATTCAGCACGGCCGAGGACATGATGTATTGCCGCGACGTGCGCGAGCGGGGGTTCCGCATTGTCTATTCTCCTGACGTCGTCGTATTTCACCACCGCCGCCGTTTTCCCGCCGGCTTCGCCCGGCAGTTCTATTTCTATGGACGCGACAAGGGCCGCCTCTTCGCGCGGGGCAGCCGCGCATCGCGACTTCCGCACGCAGCGCCGGCCGCCGTGCTGCTTTATGCCGTCGTGTACGCGGTGCTGGCGGTACTATCCGCCTGGATTTGCGTCCCCAAATGGCTGGCGCTGCCGGGCCTCGCGTATCTCCTGCTCGTCGTCATGGAATCCTTCCGATGCTCGCGTAATCCACTGCTCGCGCTCGGCGGACTGGTCGCGTTCCCCGTTGCGCACGCCAGTTACGGCCTCGGCTGGTGGCGTGGCCTGCCGACGGGCTGGCGCGAGCGAAAGCAGGGCGCGAAGGACTGATTAATCCCGCCGGCGCCGCAGCGTGAACGGGATGGCGCCAAGCGCCAGCAGCAGCCCCGCACCCTGGAGAAGCAGCGTCGCCGTCGGCGGACGATGTTCGAGTTCGACGGTGTTCAAGCCGGGCTTAACGTACAGGCCGGTGAAAATGTGGTCCACGCGGAAAGTCGGGACCGGTTCACCATTCACGGTCGCCCGCCAGTAGGGCGTGAATTTTTCGCCCGCGCGCAGCACGCCGCCGCGTTCGCTGGTGACGCGCAGGGTCACGCGCCCGCTCTCGAACTGCAGGACGTCGACCGTGCCGCTCATACCGCTGCCCGTGGACGCGGGAAGCTCCGCCGAAGCGGGAACGAGGAGGCGCTCCAGCGGCACATGCGTGGGCGATGCGAGGCGGGCGAGTGTGGTGGATTCGTCCGCGGCCTCCCAGCCGGCCACCAGCGCGTAGCGCGGCGCGGCGGCGGTGTAGCGCGCGATCACATGCTGGCCGCGCTGTTGCTCGGTGCCCGGCGCGACGGCAACGCCCGCGCCTTGCGGAAACACATTGAAGGCAAACTCCATCGCGGTGTGGTCGCGGAACATCGGGTTGTTCTGCAATTCGGGCCAGATGCCCGCGGGACCCATGATGTGGCTGACGGAAAAATGCTGCCACAGGCGGTCCATCCGATTCCCCATCGCGCCGAGAAATTGTCGGTAGTCCTCCGGCATGCGCATCTGCGCGACGTTGTAGGTCGCGATGCCGTGGTATGGCAGCGACACGCTCAGCCACTGGTTGTAGAAGCCACCCTGGCTCGCGAGGAACAGGCGCATCGGCCCCATGCGCGGCTGCAGGAAATCCACGACGGCGTTGCGGTCGATGTAGCCCGCGGCCGGCACGGTTTGCACATAATGCCGGCTGACGACGAGCTGGTCGGCGGCGACCAGTCCGAGCGCGACCCACGCCCATCGTTGCGACGGGCGGTGAAGCATCAACCACGCGAGGGCCGCCGCCGCGATCATCAAGACGCCGGCATGTCCCAAGGCCCATGCGCGGTTTTCCACAATCGTCGACGCCGCCTGGCCCCAGCCCATCGCGGCAAATCGCTGCGTCGCCGCGCCGGAATTGAGCCCCATCACGAGGGAAGAGAAGAATAGCACGATGCCCAGTACGCCCACCCCTTGGACGACACGCCGCAAGCGAGAGGTCGATGCGGCCGAAGCGAGCAGGCTGTGCAAGCCATACGCCGCCAGCACGCCGAGGGCGAGTTGCGTTACCTGCATGAATTTCACCGGGCCGCGAATCGACGAGATCCCCGGCAATTCGAAGAAGATCCGGTAAATCGGCGTAAATTTGCCGCAGCCCAGGATGAACGTGACCACGAGCGCGCCGGCCCAGAACCAGACATCGGCCCGGATTTTCCCACGCTCGCGCAGGCCGATCAGGAGGCCGAACAGCGCGAAAGCAACGGGGATGCTGCCGATGTAGAGCGTCTCCAGTTTAAAATTCGGGAAGCCCTGGCGCGTCGTCTCCCAATCCGCGGAACGGCCCAGACGGCCCCAATACGGACCCGTCGGTTCGCCGGAACGCCAGCCGTGGTAGCCCGGCGCAATCCACTCGATCGTCTCCTCCGGCGGCCAACTCCACTGCGTGCAGTAGTCCCAAATTTGTTCCTGCGTCTCCGCCGGTTTGTCCGTCGTTTCGAACGCGAAGAATGAAGTCGCCATCCAGATGGCGCGCCCCGCGACCATCAGGGCGACCACGCCCATCGGCAGCAAGGGTTTCAGCCAGCCTTTCCAATCCCAGCCGTGCTCACGCGCCAGGGCGAATACCGCATAGGGACCGAGCACCAGCGAAAAGAAGACGGCCACATCCGCTTGTTCGAGGAACATGCCGCCGCAGGCCGCACCCGCCAGTGCGCCCCACGCGATGGATTTTTGCTGAGCCGCGCGCTCGATCAGCCACAGCGCCAACCCCGCGAACGCAACGACACCGAACTTTCCGATGTGGCCGGCATACGTAAGGAAAAACGTACTGCCCAGCCAGAAGGCCGTCAGGCAGCCGAGCAGCGCTGCCGTCAGGCGGAGGCCGCGCGCGCGCAGGAAAAGCCCGAAGCCAATGCTCGCGATCGCGAGGTCCAGCGCGTGGATGAGCGAATGAAACAGCTTCAGCGGCAGCAGCAGCAACGCGAGATTCGTCCAATTGAAGGTCAGGAAGGCCGGGTTTCCGGCGAGGACCGAGTCATCCCATGCGCGCCAAAACCCGGCCGGCAGCCAGCGTTCACGGAGCGCGATCGCGCCGATGTTGTCGTCCGTCGTAAACAGAATCGCGCCGGGCAGCAACGCGTCGCGATACACCAAAAGGCCCATGAGAATCGACAGGCCGATCAGCAGCCACGTATCGCGGCGGGTCCAGG
Organism: Kiritimatiellia bacterium; assembly: GCA_035327585.1. Lineage (GTDB taxonomy): Bacteria > Verrucomicrobiota > Kiritimatiellia > CAIVKH01 > CAIVKH01 > JAMLJG01. Next base: position 140,181 of record DAOLDD010000002.1, read on the forward strand.
CGGGCAACGCAGGTGCGGATGAATCAGCAGGCATAACAAATCTCCCAAGCCGCGAAGCATCCGCGAAGCCGAGTTACGGGACAACCAAGAAAACACGACCCACACGATCCTCAAATTTTCTCTTCCTGCGAAATTTCAAGCGGCGGGCTTGCGAGTTCAGACCTATTTAGCCGCAGGTTAACGCGGATGGGGAAACCGCCCGCCAAACACGCGAAATACGCCAAAGACGCGGGCACATTCCCTTTCGTGTGTTTGGCGTGTTTCGCGGGCACTCTCCCCGTCACGAACGTCCCCGGTAGCGCGAGGGCGTCATGCCGGTCACGCGGCGGAACTGGCGCGAGAAATAGTTGCTGTCGGAGAACCCCGTCTCCAGCGCGATATCCGTCACCGGGCGGTCCGTCCCGCGCAGCAGTTCCATCGCCGCCGCGACGCGGCGACGGATGAGGTAGTCGATCGGCGGGTGCCCGACCGCGTGTTCGAAGGTACGGATGAACGTACTGCGCGACATCCCCGCCATCCGTGCGAGTTCGGACACGCGCCAGCCGCGCTGGAACTCCTGCTCCAACGACTGGATCACGCGCGCCACGCGCAAGAGTTCCCGCCCTTGCACCGTCGTTGCCTTGTCATACTGCCGGGAGAGGAAGGTAATCAGCTCCAGCAACCCCGCGAGCAACATCACCGCCGAACCCGGTTCCGCGCGCGCCGTCTCGGCGACCATTTCCTCGCCGATCCGACGCACGTGGACCAGGGCCTCCGGGCCAAGATGCAGCCGGCTGGAAAATCGATGCCGCCGCCGGTACTGCGGCTCCAGCAGGAACAGCGCGCAATAGCCCGGCAACTGCCGGAGCTCGCCCTGCGGAATGGGAACCTGTTTGGGATCGAACAACACGTTGATCAACTCCAGGTCCTTGATCTGGTGGAAATAATGCCGCGACCGGCTGTGCAGGATGTAGACGTCACCCGCCTGCACCGGATAGTCCTCGCCCTCCAGCCGCTGCCGCGCGCAGCCGCGCAGGACCAGGACCAGTTCCATAAAATCGTGGTCGTGCTCCACTTCGGTCAGATCGTGCGGGTGCGAGGCACGCCGCTCCCCGTTCGAGCGCACGCGCAACGCGGCGATGCGCGGTCCGCGCGCTGGAAAATAATAGTGGCCTCTGGCTTTGGCAGGCATTTTGGCAGTGAGACGATCGTGCTATATAAAGGGACGATAATCAAGGCATGGCGCCACCGACCCATTAATCTAGTCTTTACACAAACCCGTGGAAGGAGCCCGCAGATGAAAACCTATTTTCCCGAAGTCCGCCGCATTCGCTACGAGGGACCCGACAGCGCAAATCCCCTCGCCTTCAAACATTTCAATCCGAAGGCGAAAGTCGGCGGCAAGACGATGGCCGAGCAGTTGAAGTTCGCCGTCTCCTACTGGCACACCTTTAAAGGAACCGGCGCCGACCCGTTCGGCGGCAGCGTGTACCAGCGCCCGTGGGACCAGGGCGGCGATGCGATGGACATCGCGCGCCGGACGATGGACGCCGCATTTGAATTCATCTCGAAGCTCGGCATCGCCTACTGGTGCTTCCACGACCGCGACATCGCCCCCGAAGGCGCGACCATCGCGGAGTCGAACAAGAATCTCGCCGAAATCGTCTCACAGGCGAAGGCCCTCCAGAAAAGCACCGGCATCAAACTGCTTTGGGGCACCGCGAATCTCTTCAGCCACCCGCGCTACACGCACGGCGCCGCGACGAATCCCGATCCCCGCGTGTTCGCCCATGCCGCCGCCCAAATCCGCCGCGCGCTCGACGCCACCGTCGAACTCGGCGGCACCGGCTACGTGTTCTGGGGCGGCCGCGAAGGTTACGTTTCCCTCATCAACACCGACATGAAGCGCGAGCGCGAGCAGCTAGCCCGCATGATGCACCTCGCGGTGGACTACGCGAAGTCGATCGGCTTCAAAGGCAAATTCTTCATCGAGCCCAAGCCGAAAGAACCGTCGACGCACCAGTACGATTTCGACGCCGCCACCGCCATCGGCTACCTCAAGGAATTCGGCCTCGACCCGTATTTCCAGCTCAACATCGAAGCCAACCACGCCACCCTCGCCACGCACTCGTTCGAACACGACCTGCGCGTCGCGTCGGACGCCGGCATGCTCGGCAGCCTCGACATCAATCGCGGCGACCAGACGGTCGGCTGGGACACGGACCAGTTCCCCACCAACCTCTACGACGCCGTCGCCGTCATGCGCGTCCTCCTGCAACAGGGCGGCCTGAAATACGGCGGCCTGAACTTCGACGCCAAGGTGCGTCGCGGCTCATTTGACACCGTTGACCTCTTCCACGCGCACATCGGCGGCATGGACACGTTCGCGCGCGCGCTCCTCATCGCGCACCGGATGAAGGCGGACGGCGTGTTCGAGAATGTGCTCGCCGAGCGCTATGCCGGCTGGAAGACGCCGGCGGGCCGCAAGATCATGAGCGGAAAGATGAATCTGCCGGCCATCGAGAAGTGGGCCGCCCAGCAGGGCGAACCGCCGCGCGTCAGCGGCCGCCAGGAGCTGCTCGAAAACGTCCTCAACGCCTACATCTTCGGGGATCGCTGACCATGGCGCGCCTGTTCCTCGGCCTCGATTCCAGCACGCAGAGCCTCTCCGCGGTGGCGATCGACCTGGAGACAGGCGCCGTCGTCCTCGACCGCTCCATCAACTTCGAGAAACGGCTGCCGCACCACGGCACGTCGGACGGTGTACTGCGCGCGGCGGACCCGCGCGTGGTGCACGCCCCGCCGCTCATGTGGATTGAGGCGCTCGACCTGCTGCTACAGGAGTTGAAGGATGAGGGCTTTCCGATGCGCGACGTGGCCGCAGTGTCTGGCTCCGGCCAGCAGCACGGCTCGGTCTATTTGAACGCCCTCGCACCCGCCATCCTCCAGGGCTTGCAGCCCGCCCAACCGCTCGCAGCGCAACTGGCTCCCGCCCTATCCCGCTCCACGTCGCCGATCTGGATGGACTCGTCGACGGGTCGCGAATGCACAGAAATTACGGAAGCGCTCGGTGGCCCGACCGCGGTAGCGGAAGCCACCGGCTCCGCCGCTTTCGAGCGATTCACCGGTCCGCAAATCCGCAAGTTCTTCAAGGAAGAACCCGCGGCCTACGAGCAGACCGCTCACATCGCGCTTGTCAGTTCGTTCCTGTGCTCGGTCCTTTCGGGACGCATCGCACCCATCGATCCGGGCGACGGCGCGGGCATGAACCTGATGGACATCCGTACCCGCCAGTGGCATTCCGGCGCGCTCGACGCCACCGCGCCGGACCTCGCGCGCCGTCTCCCGCCGCTCGCCGCTTCAGGCGCCATCGTCGGCCCGATCCACGCCTACTTCGTCCAGCGCTACGGCTTCTCGCCCGCCTGCCAGTCGATCATCTGGTCCGGCGACAACCCGTGCAGCGTCATCGGACTCGGCCTCGTCCAGCCCGGCCTCGCCGCGATCAGCATGGGCACCAGCTACACCTACTTCGGCACCATGTCTGAATGCCGCGTCGACGCGAACGGCGAGGGCCATGTATTCGTCTCCCCCGCCGGCGGCTACATGGCGCTCAACTGCTTCAAGAACGGCGGCCTCGCGCGCGCCCGCGTTCGCGATCAGTTCAACCTCGACTGGAAAGGGTACAGCGCCGCCCTCGCCAGCGTCCCGCCCGGAAATCACGGTCGCCTCATGCTGCCGTGGTTTGAGCCGGAAATCGTGCCGCGCGTGCTCGAACCCGGTGTACGCCGCCTGAACCTACCCGAGGACGATGCCGCCGCGAATTGTCGCGCCCTCGTCGAAGCGCAGATGCTCACCATGCGCCTGCACGGCCAGTGGCTCGGCATCCGCCCCCACATCCTCTTCGCCACCGGCGGCGCATCGGAAGATCCGAGCGTCCTGCAAATCATGGCCGATGTATTCGCCTGCCCCGTACAACCCTTCGCCGTGACCAAGAGCGCCGCGCTCGGCGCCGCGCTCATCGCGGCCGAAGCCTGGCATCGCGCCAGCGGTACGCCCCGCCCGTGGCCCGACGTCGTCTCCGCCTTCACCGCCACCGACGAATCCCGCCGCGTCCCCCCCAACCCCGCCGCCATCCCCGTCTACGACCAACTCCTCGCCGCCTACGCAGCATTCGAGCGCGAAGCGCTGACAGCGTAATAGCGGGTTGACGCGATTCGCTCCTGGCCCCCGGCGGGCTTGTCCCGCCGGAGCCCAAGTTTACCTCGCTACCACGTGTAACCGCGAAACGTTCACTCCCGCGCCCGGCGTGCTCGGCTACAGCATGTTTAACCCGTCCACCTCCCCTTTCGCGTATTTGGCGTGTTTAGCGGTCCCCCTCCTCATCCGCGAAATCCGCGGTGCCTTTCCTTCCCCGTCCCCAACTCGCGGCGTGCATAAAAGTTTCAACGTCTGTAAAAACGATTTGTGCGACTTTCAACGTCTGTAAAAACTATTTTCGCGTGCTGCGCGGCGGCCCAATTGACGCTCGCGGAGCCGTCGGTGCTCGTTTCGGGCACGCCGCAACACACCTACGCGCTGCCCGGCCGGCCTGATGCGCCGCAAACGGGCGACGATCTCGACGGGCGGCTGCGGATCGAAATTCGGGACGGACAGGCGCTCGTGCGCGTGGCGCTGAAATCGGGCGAAGCCCTATGGGGCGCCGGACAGCGACTCGACGCATACAACCTGCGCGGACGAACGTTCGACATCTGGGCGGAGGACGGGTGGAACCGCTGGGACACGTCCTACCTCGCGGTGCCGTGGTTCATCAGTTCGGACGGCTACGGTATTTTCGTAAATGGCACGGGACGGTTGCGCGCGGACGTTGGTGCGTCGGTCCCGGATGAACTGCGCATCTGGTCGCCGGACGCGGGTGCGGAGGTCTGGGTTTTTCGCGGCACGCCACGCGAGATCCTCGCACAGTACTCCGCGCTCGTCGGGCGGCCTCACGCCCTTCCGGACTGGACCTTCCAGCCGTGGCTCTCGCGAAATTCTTATCTCTCGGCCTACGAAATCAACCGCGCGCTGCGGATCGGTGCGCAGCACGGGTTCCGGTTCGGCGCGGTCGTGCTCGAGGCATGGGCGGAACAGTTGCACAATTTCCGTTTCGAGGAGCGCCGTTATCCGGAGCCGGAAAAATGGATCGCGGGCCTGCGCAAACGCGGCGTGCACGTGGTCACATGGATCACGCCCAGCGTGTGGACGTCATCGAGCGCGTACGCGGAGGCGAAGTCGAACGACTGGCTGGTGCGCAACGACGACGGCACGGAATACGTCACACGCTGGCTGGAGAACGGGCGCAAGATCGATTTCCGCCAGGAGGCGGCGCGCGCGTGGTGGCGCGATTTGCAGCGTCCGCTGGTTCGCATGGGCGTTTGCGGTTTCAAAACGGATGGCGGCGAGCACATGCCGGATCCGTGGTTTCACAACGAACACCCTTTCCACTATCAGCGCGCCACGATGGATGCGTTTGCCACCGAGGGGCGGGCCGGCCTGGCCTTCGCGCGTTCGGGGAATCCGCTGACCGCGGGGAATTCGACCCTCTGGGGCGGCGACCAGCACGCGGCGTGGTCGAATCTGACCGCCGTCGTGCGCGCGGGCTTGTCCGCGGCGTGGTCGGGTCATTTCTATTGGAGCCACGATGTCGGCGGATACACGGGCACGCCGGAACCGGAGTTGTACGTGCGCTGGCTGCAGTTGGGCGCGTTCAGTCCGATGTTCCAACTGCATGGCGTCACGCCGCGCGAGCCGTGGCGGTTTGGCGCGAAGGCACGCGCGATTGCACTCGGCTACTTCAAGGCTCGCGAACGCCTGCAGCCCTATCTGCTCGAGTTGGCGGCGGCGGCGCGCGAACAGGGACATCCGATGTGGCGTCCGCTGTCGTGGGCGTTTCCCGACGATGTGGAAACGCATGGCGTGGGCGACCAGTTCATGCTCGGACCCGAGCTGCTGGTTGCGCCAGTGGTGGAGCCGGTCGAAAACCGCTTCGTCTATTTTCCCGCCGGGGAATGGGTCGACTGTTGGGACGGCGCGGTCATCACCGGGCCGGTGCGACGCCTTGTCCGCGCGGACCTCGCGCGCATGCCGGTCTACGCGCGGGCGGAAAGCGCGCGGCGCTGGCGAAACCTGCTGGCCGACGTCCCGCGCGGGGTGATCCCGCCTGATGAGCCGCCGCCCGCGGCGCTCCCGATCGATGTGAACTGGCGCGTGCTGGGCTGGCTGCCGGGCGGGGTCGCCTCCGAACAGTTGTTCGATGGACAGCGCCCGCATCTGAACCAGGTGGGGTTGGGCTTCGGCGAAGAACCCCGGCGCTGGGTGGATCTTCCGCCCACGGCGCGGCGCACCGACGATGGCGCGCTGGATCTTGCAGCAGCCCTGGGCAACCGGGGCTTCGCGACGGCGTATCTCTACGGCGCGTTTGAGAATCCCGCGCGGCAGCGCGTCCGTATCTACGTCGGCAGCGGCGATGCCGCCACGCTGTGGATCAACGAGAAGCAGGCGCTGCACCGGCCCGTACACCGCAATCCGGAGGCCGATGAGGATTCGATCGACGTCACCCTACCGCCGGGTCCGGTCCGCCTGCTGCTGCGCATCAGCCGCGACCTCGCGGAACCGCTCGTTTACGTCCGCATCGTGGCGATCTGACGGAGGGAGGAGCGGGATCCGGGAAGCGAGTTCTCGCGCGCGTCACACCATCTTGCCGACGCAATTGCAGGCCGCAGTTTTTGAAGCTGATCAATGGAGGACGAGAAAGGATTCGGCGGAACTCCTGATAAAATCCTCGATGTTCCGCACATTCGAAAGAAGGCGCGCCACCAGTTGCTCCGTTGAACAGTTTCCCAGCGGGACATGCACAACCTTGGGAGGATGCCCCCGCAGCATGGACAAATGAACGAAATCGGAATCCTTTGAAACAATCGTGAACCCGTTCTCCGCGGCAAATGACCAAATGAACTCATCCTGTTCGCGAGTCAGGCTGAAATCCTTTAGATGCTTTGACTCGGGGAATGCCGGGGAAAGTGCCGCGACCAACTTAAAAGACAGGTTCTGGTCGAACAGCAGCTTCATCCGACCGCGGCGAGAAGGCGCTTCTCGCGCTCCGCTGCGAAGGAGAGGCAGGCGCGAATATCTGTTTCCGTGAGTTCAGGGAAATCCGCCAGGATTTGCTGGATGCTCATTCCGGAGGCAAGGTACTCCAGAACGTCGGACACCGTGATGCGCATGCCGCGGATGCACGGTTTACCGCTCCGCTTACCTGGCTCAATAGTGATGATATCCTTGTAGTTCACAAGGGAACTTTAGCCGGGTTACCCCCTGCTCGCAACTGCATTCTATTCGCGCTCGTAGGCGGCGATGCGCCTGGCGGCGGCGGCGGGCCGCTCGACGCATTCGAGCAGCGAGCGCAGCATGAGCGGGGCCACGATGGTGGCGTCGGATTCGATGACGAACATCGGCGTTTTCTCGGTCAGCTTGTCCCAGGTGATCTTCTCGTTCGGCGTCGCGCCGGAGTAGGAGCCGTAGGACGTGGTGGAGTCGGAGATCTGGCAGAAGTAGGCCCAGGGCTTCACCTTTTGCTGCAGGTCGTACTTGATCGAGGGTACGACGCAGATCGGGAAGTCGCCGGCGATGCCGCCGCCGATCTGGAAGAAGCCGCAGCCGCGGCCCTTGGAGAGCTGCGTGTATTGCCCGTAGAATTCCGCCATGTATTCGATGCCGGACTTGACGATGCTGGCGCTGCATTCGCCGGTCTTCACGTAGGACGCGAAGATGTTGCCGAAGGTGGAGTCCTCGTGGCCGGGCACGACGATGGGCAGTTTCGCCTTCGCCGCGGCGAGCAGCCAGCATTCATCCGCGTTGCCGGGACAGTCCTTGCGCTTGAGGCGGAGGATGACGTCGTAGAAGTACTCGTGCCAGAAACGCCGCTCGCCCTTGCGCGTGGCTTCCTTCCACATGGGGACGATGATCTTCTCCACCGCGCGGAAGGCCTCGTCCTCCGGGATGCTGGTGTCGGTGACGCGACGCATGCGCTGGTCGAGGATTTTGGTGTCGTCCTCCTTGCGCATGTAGCGGTAGTCGGGAAAGTCCTTGTAGTGGTCGTGCGCGACAAGGCGGAAGAGCGACTCCTCGAGGTTCGCACCGGTGACGGAGAGCCCGTGGATCAGCCCGGCACGGATGGCGGGCGCCATCGTGATGCCGAGTTGCGCGGAGGACATGGCTCCCGCCACGGCCCAGAACATGCGTCCCCCACCCTCAATGTGCCGCCAGTAGGCGAGCAGCGCATCGCGCGTGGCGCGGGCGTTGAAGTTCTTGTAGTTGGTCAGGACGAAATCAAGCATCGGCAGTTGCGTCACGGGCATGGGGACTCCTTCGCGAATTTTTTCCAACGGGCGGAAATCATGCAGAGCGCGGTTGCGAATTGCAAGATCGACACCTGTTTGGCGGGGCAGGTTTGACAGGGGGTCGGGGCGGACGTACGCTGCGTATTAAGGAGGGGCGCATGAATCAGGCACCGCGCGGCCGTTTTTCGGCGAGTGTAACCATTCTATTCTCACTGTGCGTCCAAATGGCCCGGGCCGACCAGCCGCCGGAGCGCTTCGACGCGGTGGATGCTTGTCCATCGATTTCACACGTACCGATTCTCGTGGTCACGCGCGGAGTCCCGGCGCCGGTCGCCGCGCAGATCGACTGTCCCACCGGCGGTGTGATCGAGGTGAACGTATTCGTGCGCCCCGGCGACATCGGGCCCATCACCAACATCACGGCCACCGGGGAGGACGGCGGCGTTTACCAGGCAACGATTCCCTTCTCCATGATCCAGGGTGTTGATCGATTCTGGTATTTCATCGACGCGACGGCAACGAACCTCGCGGGCCAGCAGGTGTACCTGCAGTCCCGCTGGTTCCCGGTGCAGGTCATCGACAGTCACGCCGCCATGCTCCTGCCGCTGGACCGCGCGGGCGGAGGCGGCCAATCGACATGGCTGGCGGCCGGGGTGGCCATCGCGGGCGGCGCCCTCGCCTTTTCCAGCTACGATGGCGGTTCTTCAGGACCATCCGCGTCCGGTCCAACCGCGGGCGTGTCGCCGCCCGGCACTTCACCGCCCGGTGGTGGCGGCGGCGGACGATCCGGGCGCGGCCGGGGCGCCGTGCTGTACCACCTGTGGCAGCAGAGCGGCGGCGAATCACCCGGCGGGGAAGAGACCTGCAACGGTGTCACGGGCGGGGAGCAGGTTTCGCTCGGCAATGCGTGGACCTGCGAAGAAGGGCCGATCGAAATCTACGTATGCGGCGCCTGTCCAGGCGCATCCATCCGCGTCACCACCTCATGGGGCGTCGACACCACCGTGCCCAACGTTCCATTCGACGCGTGCCCGACGGGCCCGACCCCGGCGCTGACCATTCCCAAAAACCTGGAGCCGGGCGAGCCGCTTTCCGCTACCATCACGGTCTACGCGAACGGCGGGGTGATCGCCGTCATCGGCTGGCCGCTGCTTGACGAGGACTGCAACGAGCAGGCCGGTTGATTGCGACCCCGAACGCTTCCTCGCCGCACAGCGGAAGGTATTCATGTTTCCGCCATCCGCCGTCGCAGTGAGAGCGAACGGCGATGGGATACACCGGGCCGCGCCCCCAACCTGCATATCAGGGTTGCCCTGATGGCATATGTCCGCGGTAATATTTCAGGGTTTCCCTGATACGATGCGCGATTGCGCTGGAAGGGTGGATGCCGATACTGCCCACGAAAACACCGCGGCCGATACCGGCTGCAAGGAGTTGAATATGGCACGCGCAAAGAATGCTTTTACGCCGGCCCGCCTGCTGGGGCTGCTGGTCGCCGTCCTCGCCTTCGCGATCCCGTGGATCATTCACTTCCACGATCTCTCCGAAGCCGGCCATCGGGTCTTCGCGATCTTCCTGATGGCGGTGGTGTTGTGGGTGACGGAGGCGATTCCGCTTCACGCGACGGCGGCGCTGATCATCCTGCTGAACATTCTGCTGGCCAGCAGCGCGGCTGTGATCCCCTTGCCCAAGGACTATGCGGCGCCCGCCTACACGTTGTATTTCAACGCACTCGCCAACCCGGTCCTGATGCTCTTCCTCGGGGGCTTTTTCCTGGCGGACGGCGCGGCGAAGTACGGGCTCGACAAGAATCTCGCGCGCGTGTTGCTGAAGCCGTTCGGAACCAAACCCGACCGGATCATCCTGGGGCTGATGGTGATCGCGGCGGTGTTTTCGATGTTCATGAGCAACACGGCCACCACGGCGACGCTGATGGCGGTGGTGTTGCCGGTCGCGGCGCGCCTCCCCGCGGGCGACAAGGGCAAAATCGCGCTGATCCTGTGCATCCCCTTCGCGGCGAACATTGGCGGCATGGGTACGCCGGTCGGCACGCCGCCAAACGCGATCGCGCTCGGCGCGCTGAACAAGGCGGGCATCCAGGTGAGCTTCATTGAATGGATGATCATGGTGATGCCGTTCATGCTCGTGCTCTTGCTCTTCACCTGGTTCGTGCTTACGCGCATCTTCCGCTCCAAGGCGACGGCGATCACGATCGACATCCAATCCACATTCGACCGCTCGCCGCAGGCCCGCCTCTTCTACGTCGTGGCGGGCGCTACGATCCTGCTCTGGTTCACGGAACCGCTGCACGGCATCCAATCCAGCATCGTGGGTTTCCTGCCGGTCGTGGTGATGCTGGCCACGCGCCTCATCTCGGACAAGGAGTTCCACTCCATGCAATGGAGCGTGCTCTGGCTGGTCGCGGGCGGCATCGCGCTGGGCGACGGCGTGGCGAAGACCGGCCTCGACAAGTGGCTGATCGCGCTGATTGATTGGGAAAACATGGCGCCGGGCATGGTCGCCGGAGCGCTCTGCGTGACCGCATTGCTCTTCAGCACGATCATCTCCAACAGCGCGACCGCGAACCTGCTGATTCCGATCGGCATGAGCCTCGCCGCCTCACCCGCCGTTTCGATGAGCCCGCTCAACCTTGCCATCTTCATCGCGCTGGGCTCCTCGCTCGCCATGGCGCTTCCGATCAGCACGCCGCCGAACGCAATCGCCTACGCGACGGGCACGGTGCAGACCAAACAGATGGCGATCGCGGGCACCTTTGTCGCGATCGCCGGTCTTCCGCTGTTTATCTGGCTCGCGCCCCGCGTGTGGGCGGTCATGGGCATGATGAATCCATGAGCGAAGCCGGACAGGGCATTTTCTCCCTCGGCGAGAGCCTGCCGGAGCGGGAAATGGAGGAGCGCATGATCGGCTTGATCGATGCATTCCTCGGACATCCACCGCGCCAATCGCTTCCCGCCGGATCGATATTGTTCGAGGAGGATGTGGAACTCGACAGCATCTGGATCCTGGTGAACGGCAAAGTATCGCTCTATCGGACGCTTAACGGCGAGAAGGTCGTTTTCCACTCCCAGACGGTGGGCCGCATCATCGGCCTGCTCGCCTTCTCCAGCCGCAATCGCTCGTTCTTTGCCTGCCGCGCCGTAACGCCGGTGACCCTGATGAAAATCAGCTTCGCGGACCTCACGCGTGCGCTGGAGGCGGACGCCGCCCTGCTCGGCTTGTTCAGCATGGTGCTGTTGCGCTCGATGGCCCGGCGGAATCGCCGCCTCGTCGAACTCCAGACGGAGGTGCTGACGCTGAACCAGAAGCTCGCCGAGGAGCGGGACCAGGTGGCCCGCACACTGCGGGAACTGCAGCAAGCGCAGGCCCTGCTCGTCGAGTCGGAAAAAATGGCCACGCTCGGCCAGATGGCCGCGGGCGTCGCGCACGAGCTCAACAATCCCATCGCAGCGATTGCCCGCGCAGCCGATTTCCTCGGTCGGGACTTGATGGAACTGGCGGGCGAACGACCCGACGGCCGGGTGCTGCAGGAACAGATCACGCGCGCGATCGAGCAACGCCCCGTATCCACGCGCGTCCAGCGCGAGCAGCGGGAGATCCTTGCGCGGCTGCTGCGCGACGAGGATCGGGCGGCGCGCCTCGTTGAAATCGGAATTGAAACACCCGACGAGTTCTCGCGGCTGGCCGCGGCGCTGGGCAAATCGCCGGATGAGGCCCTGCCGGTGCTCGAACGGTACCACCAACTCGGCGCCTCGCTCCGCAACATCGACCGGTGCGCGCGCCGGATCACGGAGCTCGTTCAAAGCCTGCGCTCGTATGCGCGCGCGGACGAACCCGAGCCGAAGGAAGCCGATATTCACGAAGGCATCGAAGACACCCTTCGCCTGCTCGCGCACCGGCTCAGGGAAATCGAATTGGACCGCCAGTATGGCGCCCTTCCTCCCCTCCAGTCGCGCGGGGGCGAACTCAACCAGGTCTGGACCAACCTGATCGTTAATGCGCTCGACGCGATGCAGGGCCGAGGCCGCCTTTGCATCCGCACGGAGATCGTTGGGGCCGGGCAGATCGCCGTACACATCGTCGACAACGGACCCGGCATTCCACCGGATCACCTGAACCGTATTTTTGATCTCCGCTTCACCACGCGGCAGGGCCGCGTCGAGTTCGGTCTCGGGCTGGGGCTCTCCATTTGCCGGAACATCATCACGCGACTCGGCGGCACGATCAGCGTCACCTCCCGGCCTGGTTGCACGGATTTTTGCGTCACGCTTCCCGTGGCGCCAAAGGTGGGCACAGAAGCAAAGGAGCAGAACCCGTCATGAGCAAAATCATCATTCTCTGCATTGAAGACGAAGCCGAGGTTCGCGAGGCATTGGCTCGCGATCTCGCGCCCTTCCGAGCCGTGTTCCGGCTGGAAACAGCGGAGGACGCCGAGGACGCGCGCTCCGTCCTGCGCGCGGCGGAGGAACGCGGTGATGCCGTTGGGCTGATTCTCTGTGATCACCTGTTGCCCGGCCAGCGCGGGGTCGATTTCCTGATCGAATTGCACAAGGCCGAATCCACCGCGAGCACCCGAAAAGTGCTCATTACCGGGCAGGCGGGCCTGGATGATACGATTCGGGCCATTAATGAAGCGGGCCTGCATCACTATATCGCCAAACCCTGGACACCGGAAAACCTCCACGCCGTGGTGCGGAACCAGTTGACGGAATTCGTTCTCGCTGAAGAAGAGGAACTGCTTCCCTATGTTGCGCTCCTTGATTCCGCGCGCCTGCTTGACGTCATCAGCAAACGCAAGTCATCCGACTAGCCTGACCGAAACCCAGCCAAACCAAACCATACATCATGAAAAAGATCATCGCCCTACTCTGCGCCGCATCGCTCGCGGGCCTGCTCAATGCATCCGCCCAGGACCTTGAAAGCAAGGTCAACGCCCTTGAAAAGCGCATCGCCGAACTCGAAAAACCCGCGGCCGGCTCACTGCAAGCTTCCTGGCGTCCCGGGTTGTCGCTCGCCAGTGCGGACAAGGCCATCCAACTGCGCCTCGGTGGGCGTATCCAGAACGACTGGTCCTACTTCCTCGACGCGGATGAGGCGCTGGACGACGCGGTCGGCTCTCTGGACGACAGCACGGATTTCCGCCGCATCTGGCTCGAAATGGAAGGCACGCTCTATGAGCGTACGATTTTCGCGGCCCATGTTGATTTCGTCGGTGGAAAAACCGGCGTGCGCAACATGTTCATCGGCGTAAAGGACATACGGGTCCTCGGCACCGTCCGCGTGGGCAACCAGCAGGAACCGTTTGGCTTGGAGGAAATCACCAGCAACAACAATCTCACCTTCCTGGAACGCTCGCTTTCGCTCTTCTATCCGAGTTACAACGCGGGTATCCGGATGTTGCGAACACTGGCGGACAAGCGGATGTCCCTTTCGGCCGGCGTCTTTCGCGACACGGACGACACGGGAAAAATTGTGTCGGATGATGGGTATAACCTGACCGCGCGCCTGACCGGACTCCCGTTCGCCAGCGAGGATTCGAGCCGGCTCGTGCACCTCGGGTTCGCCGTCAGCAGCCAGACCACGCCGAATGATGTCACCCAGTTCCGTGGGCGACCCGAGAACCGGCTCGCGCCGTATTTCGTAGGCGCGACCAACATCCCGGCGGACGAAGTGATGCTCCTCGGCGCGGAGTTCGCGGCCGTCTTCAACTCGCTTTCCCTGCAAGCCGAATGGGTCACGGCGAGCGCGGAACACGACGAAGGCGATTCCGATGTGGGTGGCTACTACGTCCAGGCCAGCTATTTCCTGACCGGCGAAGTTCGCCCGTATGACCGCAACAATGGCGCGTTCGGCCGAATCACGCCCAAACAGAACTTCGGCCAGGGCGGAATCGGCGCTTGGGAACTCGCGCTGCGCGCATCGGGTGTGGACCTGAACGACGGTGAAGTCGCCGGCGGTGAAATGTCCAACATCACCGCGGGCATCAACTGGTACCTGAATCCGAATGTCCGCATGATGTTGAACTACATCCGCTCGGACCTCGACACTGTCGGCGAAGCGGACACGCTGCTGGCGCGCTTCCAGGTCGCGTTTTAGCCTGAATATTTTACCGCAGAGGTTGAATGAGAAGGCTGGTCTCCTCTTCTGAGAGTCGTGCATAAGCACACTCAAGCCCGCAGTCATAATGCTGCAAGAAGAAGGAGACCAGCCATGCAGAAGAGTATCACGATCGGGATGGACCTGGGAGATCGAAATCACGTGGCCTGTGTGTTGGACAAGCGTGGTCGAAAGATTGAGGAATGCACGGTGGCGTGCAAGCCGACGGACGTGCGTGCGTTTTGTGCGCGCTATCCGGGCGCGTTGCTGGCGGTGGAAACCGGAACGCACTCGCGATGGGTGAGCGAAGTAGCCTCCGAAGTGGGGTTGGAGGTCCTGGTAGGCAACGCGCGGAAACTGCGAGCGATCTGGCAGAGTCCACAGAAGAGCGACGTGAAGGATGCGGAGATGCTCGCGCGGATCGCACGGATGGATCCGCAACTGCTCTCGCCGATCCGCCATCGCAGCGCCCGGGCCCAGCAGGACTTGGCCGTTATCAAGGCCCGGGATGCCCTGGTACGCACGCGCGCCTCGCTGATTCTGCATGTGCGTAGCGTGTGCAAGGGGTTCGGACATCGCGTGGCCAAGGCAGGTAGTGAAGCCTTTGCCCGAAAGGTCCAGATCCCGGAAGAGCTGAAGCCAGCGCTGGCCCCCCTGCTGGAGGTGATCGAGGAGCTGACTCAACGTATCCGGAGCTATGACCGGGCGGTGGAGGAAACCGCCGTGCGCTATCCAGAAACGGAGCGGCTGACCCAGGTAACCGGGGTGGGATCCCTGACCGCGCTGGCCTTCGTGCTGACCATCGAAGAATCGACCCGCTTTGAGGATAGCCGGATGGTGGGCCCCTATCTGGGGCTGGTACCCCGGCGCGACCAGTCGGGCCAGGCGGACAAGCAGTTGCCCATCACCAAGGCGGGGAACACGTACTTGCGAAGCCTGCTGGTAAGCGGGGCGCATTATATTCTGGGCCCCTTCGGGCCCCCGTGCAACTTGCGGAGGCATGGGGAGGCCTTGATGAAGAGGGGTGGCAAGAATGCCAAGAAGCGGGCGGTGGTGGCGGTTGCGCGCAAGCTGGCTGTGCTGCTGCATGCGCTGTGGAAGAGTGGAGTGACCTATGAGCCGGACCGCGGGTGGTCGGCGGCGGCGTAACCAGAAACGAAATGGACTGAATACCAAGAAGAGGAAAAGGGAGCCTTCGACTCGGTAGACACCAACAACAGCGAATAGCTTTGAGGACGTTCCGTCCGGGTGACTGCGTTCCGCGTCTGGCACATCAAGTGCGCCGCAGAGGTGGCAGCCCCACGACGGATTCAACCATGCACCGGACGACGAATGATCGTCCCTCGTAGAGTGCGAATAGAAGCCTGACGAACCCTCAAGCCTCGCTGCGATTCGGTGTCCGCCACGGCGGACGCTCTTGACAAGCCTTCTCATAGAAGACGCGGAGCGCGCAGAGGCATTCAGGTTGATCAGGCGAATGTCGGCACAAAAGCCTCACGCTAACGCGTACAACCTGTTCGCACCGTATCGCGGTCAGTAACGGTAAAGTCGCCCCTGACGCTGCTCTTCTCGGCGACCTCTGCGCCTCTGCGGTGATGCAACAAGCGGGCTGGAACGTTTCGGATACGTTACCCGTTGGTTGTAGCGACGGCATGAAATGCCGTCGCTACAGGGGCGTTTCCGGCTACCGCGCCAGGAACTGGTGGCGGTAGTAGTTCAGCTCGGCGATGGAGGCGAGCACGTCGTAGTAGGCGTCGTGCCGCTTGCCATCAAGCAGGTGCTTGGGGCCGGGCAGGTGTGAACGCAGCAGTTCCTGGTCGTCCTTGTTGAATTCCGGTCCCTGACGCCAGTCCTGCCACTGCAACTTCAAGGCGGTCACGTCGAGGTGGCGGTAGTGCAGTGTGCGCATGAAGCGCGGCAGGTACTTCATCGCGAGCCGCCAGTCGGAGTGGATGCTGTTGCCCGCCAGCACCGGGCGTCGCTTGTCCTCGCCGCCGGGCACGTTCACACGGCTCACGAGCGCCGCGAGCCGCGCATCCACGTCGGCGACATCCATCGCCAGTTCGGACCGGCACACACGGAGGAGGTCCGGCATGTTCTCCTCGATCCACGGGCTGAGCTTCGTGCCCTCCGGGATGCGCACATGAAAACGCACATCCTCCTCAGGCGGGAATATCCGCTGGAGATCGGCATCCGTCACCACGGCGGCCACCTGCAACAACACGGCCGACTCGAGGTCGAGCGTGGAATATTCGGTGTCGAACCAGACGTAGGCCGTCGTGCGGTAAAATCGCTCGATCATCGACTTAATCCGAATCCGGGCCGAAGTGCTCCAGCGCGTTCCCGGCGGGGAGTTTGATTGCGCAGGGCTTCAGGTCCCAGATGTCGTCCGCATATTCGCGGATCGTGCGGTCGCTCGAGAACTTGCTCATGCGCGCGACGTTGAGGATCGCGCGACGCGCCCACTCCTGGGGATCACTGAAGACCTTCGCCACTTCGGCCTGGCACTTCATGTAGGGGTCGAAGTCGGCGAGGTGGAAATACTCGTCGCCGTGCTCCATCAGCGCGCGATAGATGTCCACGAATACCGGGCCCTCTTCGGGCACGAACTCGTTGTCGCGGATCGCGTCGATCACGCGACGCAGCACCGGGTCGCGGTGGTAGTAGTCCCACGGGTTGTAGTGCTTCTTGAGGTCGATCAACTCGTGCGTCTTGTGGCCGAATATGAAGATGTTTTCATCGCCGACCTCCTCCGCGATTTCCACGTTCGCGCCGTCGAGCGTGCCGATCGTCAGCGCGCCGTTCAGCGAGAGCTTCATGTTGCCCGTGCCCGAGGCTTCCTTGCCCGCGGTCGAAATCTGCTCCGAGAGGTCCGCGGCGGGAATGATGATTTCCGCGAGCGAGACGCTGTAGTCGGGCAGGAATACGACCTTGAGCCGGTCGGCCACGTTGGGATCATTGTTGATCGCGCGGCCCAGCGCATTGCAGAGCTTGATGATCACCTTCGCGAGGTGATAGCTCGGCGCCGCTTTTGCGCCGAAGATGAACGTGCGCGGCGTGATGTCGACGTTCGGGTCGTCCTTGATCCGGTGATAGAGCGCAATGATGTGCATCGCGTTCAGGAGCTGCCGCTTGTATTCGTGCAGGCGCTTGATCTGCACATCGTACATGGAAGCGGGGTCGATCCACTCGCCGACCAGGTCCTGGACGACGCCGGCGAGGCGCTCCTTGTTCTGACGCTTCACCTTGAGGAACTCGTCGCGAAACGCCTTGTCGTCCGCAAAACGTTCGAGCTTCTTGAGCTGGTCAAAATCGCGGACCCAGCCATCGCCGATCCGACTCGTGATGAGCTGCGACAGGCCCGGGTTGCACACCAGCAGCCAGCGGCGGTGCGTTATGCCGTTGGTCTTGTTATTGAAGCGTTCCGGCCACATCTCGGCGAAGTCCGCAACGGTGAACTCCTTGAGCAATTCACTGTGGAGCGCGGAGACGCCGTTGATCGAATGGCTGCCAACAATGGCAAGGTTCGCCATGCGCACCTGCCGGTAGTCGCCCTCCTCAATGAGGGACATCCGCTGCACGCGGCCCGCGTCGTTGGGAAAGCGCAACTGGACTTGCTGGAGGAATCGCGCGTTGATTTCGTAGATGATCTGGAGGTGGCGCGGCAGTACACGCTCCATCAGTTGCACCGGCCAGCGCTCCAGCGCCTCGGGCAACAGGGTGTGGTTCGTGTAGCCCATCGACTTCACGGTGATGTCCCACGCCTTGTCCCACGGCAGGTCGGTCTCGTCGATGAAGTAGCGCATCAACTCCGCCACCGCGAGGGCCGGGTGCGTGTCGTTGAGCTGGATCGCGTTCTTCTCCGCGAACTGGTTCCAATTCGAGTGGTTTTTGCGATAGCGGCGGATGATGTCGCGGATCGTGCAGGTGACGAGGAAGTATTCCTGGATCAAACGCAATTCCTTGCCCGCGTGCGTCGCATCCGAAGGATAGAGCACCTTCGTGATCGTCTCGGCCCAGTTTTTCTCCTCCACGGCGCGGACGTATTCACCCTTGTTGAAGACATCGAGGCGGAAACTTTCCGTCGCGCGCGAACTCCAGAGGCGCAGCACGTTGACCGTGTTCACGCCGAAGCCGATGACGGGCATGTCGTAGGGCACGCCTTCCAGCATCTGCCAGTCGACCCACACCGGCTTGCGTCCACCGCCGACCGTCGGCACGTGCTCGATGCGTCCGTAGACGAGGACCGGCACGGTGTATTCCGGGCGCACCATTTCCCACGGGTTGCCGAATTTGAGCCAGTCGTCGGGCCGCTCCTTCTGCCAGCCGTTCTCGAATTCCTGGCGGAACAGGCCGTGCTCGTAGCGCAGGCCGTAGCCGTAGCCGGGGTATTCCATCGAGGCGAGGGAGTCGAGGAAGCAGGCCGCCAGTCGGCCCAGGCCGCCGTTGCCGAGGCCGGCGTCGACCTCCTGGGTGACCAGGGTGTCGAAATCGATATCCATTTCCTTCAACGCCTTGCGGGCGGCTTCCGTCGCGCCCACCGCGGCGATGTTGTTCTCCAACAGGCGGCCCAGCAGGAATTCCATCGAAAGGTAGTAGACCCGCTTCACGTCGTTGTCGACGTAGGCCCGCTGCGTGGCGATCATGCGGTCCATCGCCAGTTCGCGGATGGCGTAGGCGAACGAGACTTCCTTGTCGTAGTCCGTCGCGCTGCGCCAGTCTTTGCAGCGTGTGTAGGTCAGGTGATACAGCATCCGATCCCGGATGGTTTTGTGGCCGACCTTGCCGTTGGTCCCGTTCGCCGTCTTGCTTTGTGTTGCCATACTGGTTCCCATAAAACGCTAAACTTGGGCCAACGGTTGAGGCTCCACCCCACCCGGCTTCGCCACATCGGACGAATGACCCCCTCCATCTATGAAGGGCGGGATTTTTTCTGACAGAGGGCCTTATCGCAACACAATTTTATGTGAAGTGGCGTCAGGCGATGAATCGGGCCCGGTCGAGCCCCTGAGGGACGGAACAATATTCGTGGCGGCCAAACAGGCGGAACCGATTGCGCGCGACCCAGTTGTAGAGGACATCCCTAAACCCGCCCGGCAACGCCCGGAACACCTGAACCGCCCGCCAAGGCCAGCGCAGATGTGACGCAATATGGAGTACCGCTTCGCTCCGAAGCAGCAGGCGCCCCCCTGCCAGCACCAAAAGCGAGTCCAAGCTCGCCGGGTCGTATCCCGCTTTGAGGGCAAGTCCGCGCCCCGCCTCCGATTGCAATGCGGCGAAGCGGCACCAGGCATTTCGTTCATGGCGCAGAATGAAACGGACCGAGCGGCTGCACAGGCCGCACTCGCCATCGAAGAGCACCACCGGTCGATCATTCATGACGGTATCCTAACACATGTCGTCGCTTTCCGCATTGACGCACCCGCGGCAAGGCCTCACCATCGCCCGCCAATCAGTGAGCCGCACTGTGCGGGAGTCCTAATTCATTCATGGTTAAGCGTCTAATCCAAAAAGTCATCCGCCACTTGCGCGGTTCATCCACCAAATCCTCCGCGCCGAAACAATCCAAGCCGGACTTCAAAGCCGAACGCCCGCCACCGCCCCGGAGCGAGCCGGCACCGGGAGAATTCAAGCCGCGCCGCGGCGAGCGCAAACCGCGCCGCGACGAAGCGCCCCGTCCGCAAACGCCGCACAAGCCGGCGCCGGCGAAATCGACGCCTGAGGCCCTGCCGGCAACCCCTTGGGATCCCGCAAGTTTCCAAGTCCCGGCCGCCGAGGGTAAATCCCGGTTCCAGGACTTTGATTTGCCGCCCGAAATCATGCACGCGATCGCGGACCTCCAGTTCCAGTATTGCACGCCCATCCAGGCGGGATCACTGCCGGAAACCCTGAAGGGACGTGACGCACTGGGCCAGGCGCAGACGGGCACCGGCAAAACAGCGGCGTTCCTCATCACGATCTTCAATCGCATCCTGCGGAACCCAGACGCGGAACCCCGCAAGCCGGGTTGCCCCCGGGCGTTGATCCTCGCCCCCACCCGCGAACTCTGCCTGCAAATCCACAAGGACGCCCAGTCGCTCGGGAAATACGCCGGCCTCAACTGCGTCGCGGTTTTCGGCGGCATGGACTACGAAAAGCAGAAGAACCAGTTGCGCAACCAGCGCGTCGATATCATCGCCGCCACCCCGGGACGCCTGATCGACTTCAAGCGACGGGGCGATCTCGACCTCCGTCATGTGGAAGTCCTCGTGCTCGACGAAGCCGACCGCATGCTTGACATGGGCTTCATTCCCGACGTCCGCATGATCGTGCACGCGACGCCGCACAAGGATCGCCGCCAGACGTTGTTCTTCAGCGCGACGTTTAATGATGATGTCCGACGACTCGCGACCTCCTGGACCAAAGACCCCGTCACCATCACGGTGGCGCCCGAGCGCGTGGCGGTCGACACGGTTGAACAGGTGATCTTTATCGTCACCACCGAGCAAAAATTCGCGCTCCTCTACAACATCCTCCAGCGCGAAAATGCCCGGCGCGTCATCTGTTTCGTCAACCGGCGCGACAACGCCGAGCGCCTGCTCGACAAACTCCGGCGCTACAACATCAACGGCGCCCTGCTCTCCGGCGCTGTTCCGCAGGACAAACGCGTCAAAACGCTGGAGAAATTCCGTGAAGGCGAAATTCGCGTGCTCGTCGCGACGGATGTGGCCGGGCGCGGCATCCATGTGGATGACGTCACCCACGTCGTGAACTACAACCTGCCGGAAGATCCCGAAGACTACGTGCACCGCATCGGCCGCACCGGTCGCGCGGGCGCGAGCGGGACGTCGATCAGCTTCGCGGACGAAGGCGACTCGTTCCACATCCCGGACATCGAAAAGTTCATCGGGCGTCCTTTGAGCTGCACGCACCCGGAGGACGAGTGGCTCGTCCTGCCTCCTCCTCCGCAAGGCGCCCCCCCGGAGCGCGAGCGCTCCTCCTACTCCGGCGGCCCGCGCAGTGGTGGTGGCGGCCGCGGGGGTCCCCGCGGCGGCGGTGGTGGTCGCGGTGGTCCACGCGGCGGCGGTTCCCGTGGTGGCCCGCGCCCCGGAGGTCATCGCGGCGGCGGGCGCCCTTCCGGTCCGCGTCGTTACGATGGCCCGCCACAAACGCCGCCCCCGCCCCCCAAGGGCCCGGACCTTCCGGTTTAGTGCATAAGGGCGGCGCAGCGCCGCCTTTTTTCTTTATCGGTTCCGCCACCACATGCGCAGGAAGCGCAGCGTGTCGCGCACGGGACTGATCTTGCTGCGCTCGTCGCGGTAAATGGTGCGGATCGGCACGGAAATGATGCGATGTCCCGCGCGCGCCAGTTTGATGAGCACTTCCGATTCCGCGTCGAAGTGCGTGCTGTTGCACGCGAGCAGCGGCAGCAGTTCGGCGCGATAGGCCCGGTAGCCGCACTGCGTATCCGGCACGCGTTGTCCCATGGCGTGGCTCAACAGCGCACTCATCAAGCGGTTCGTGCAGCGACGCGCAAAGGGCATGCCGCGGGTGTCATGCATACGGTCGCCGATGAGCACGTCGCACGCGCCGGAGCGGGCGGCGTCCAGGAATGCGGGCAGATCGCCCGGATCGTGCTGGCCGTCGGCGTCCATCGTGATCATCCAGGTGAATCCGTTCGTCTGCGCGTATCGAAATCCGGTCTGTAGCGCGGCCCCCTTGCCCTGATTGCGTTCGTGCCGAAGAAGCACGGCCCCCGCCCGCTCCGCGAGTCGGCCGGTGTCATCGCCCGAACCATCGTCCACCACAATTGGCGTGACCCCTTGTGCGAGAACGCCGCGTACCACTTCAGGGATGTGCCGTGTTTCGCGGTAGGCCGGGATGATCGCACACCATATGTGCCCCTGCGGATCGTTGCTCATGCGCTCCTTGCGGGTTCCGGTTTCCAGAAATCGTGGAAGAGAAACCATTGGTACGGGCGCTCGCCAATCTCCCGCTCCAAACTATCGCGAACGGAGCGCATCGTTGCTTCCTCGCCGCCCGCAAGGTCCGGCGGGATCGGCGGGTGGATGCGCAGCAGGAAGGTGTCGTCCTCCTGTCGGATCAGGAATACCGGCACCACCGGCGCGCCGGCCCGGCGCGCGAGCCAGGCGGCGCCGCGCGGCAGGCATACGCGCTTCCCGAATAGTTCGATCACGCGATGTCCGCTGGAGAAATCCCGGTCCGCAAGCAACGCCACGATCTCGCCGCGTTGGAGGCTGCGCAGCAGGGCGCGGGCGGATTGGCCGAGTTGCACAACGTGCAATCCCCGGCGCTCGCGCTGGCGCCGCAGCAGGCGTTCCAGGCGCGGCAGCCGCTCCGGCGCGACGACTGCGTTCACCGGGTACCCCAGCGCGTGCAGGACGGCGCCGCCAATTTCCCAGTTGCCGAAATGCGCGGTGACGACCACCACGCCACGCCCGCGACGTACGGCCTCCGCGAGGCGCTCCGGATGTTCGATGCTGACCCGCTCCTCCAAGTCACGCGCGGTGAGATTCGTGAAGCGGAAAAAATCGACGAGATATTTCCCGAAATGTTGGAAGGTTTTGCGGGCGTGCCCGCGCAGGGCGCGCCGCGCGGGTTGGATGCCGCGCCACAGGAAGACCTGCCGGATGTTGCCCCGCACCGCTTCACGGGCGCGGCGATTGAACAGATAATGCAGGTCGGCGATGCGCAAACCGACCCAATACGCGGCGCGCGCCGGAAGCGTCCGGCTGATGCCCGACGCCATTTGATACGAAAGATAACCGGCCATGCGGCCCCCGATCAGGAGGCGGCTTGAACCGCCTCGCGCACCTCGCGTGCCGCGCGCAACAATTCCTCCGCCTTGTAGGACGAACGAACCATCGGCCCGGACGCAATGCCGAAGAAACCGATGGCGCGGGCTTCGGCTTCGTAATGGGCAAACGTCTCGGGCGGCACGAAACGGGCGACGGGCCGGTGCGCGCGCGTCGGCTGCAGATATTGACCGATCGTCAGGAGTCGCACGCCGGCTTCGTACAGGTCGCGGATCGCCTCAAGCAGTTCCTCATCGGTCTCCCCCAGCCCGACCATCAGGCCGGACTTCACCGCGGGCGGAGTGTGCCAGCTCGCGGCAGCGCGCAGCACGGCGAGCGAACGACCGTAGGAAGCCTGGGGTCGGATCGCCGCCTGGAGACGCTTCACGGTTTCGAGGTTGTGGTTGAAGACATCCGGCGCCGCATCCAGCACGGCGGCGAGCGATTCCTCATCGCCCTGGAAATCCGGCGTGAGCACCTCGACGGATACGTCCGGCAATTCCCGCCGCAACGCGCGGATCGTCTCCGCGAAAATGCCCGAGCCGCCGTCCGGCAGATCGTCGCGCGCGACGCTGGTCAGGACGGCGTGTTTCAACTTCATGCGTTTCGCGGCCTCGGCCACGCGCCGCGGTTCGTCGGTGTCGAGCTGTTTGGGCCGGCCGGCGGGAATGGCGCAGAACCGGCACGCGCGGGTGCACTCGTTGCCGAGCAGCATCAAGGTGGCGGTGCCATGTCCCCAGCATTCATGGATGTTGGGGCATTTCGCGCTTTTGCAGACGGTGTGCAGGCCGAGGTCGCCCACGAGGCCGTGCACTTTGCCGAAGTCGCTCTCCGCGTTCATGCGGAGCCGGATCCAGGGAGGTAGTCGAGGCATGGATCGAATGTAGCAAGCCGTTGCGAAAGTGCAATAGGGCGAAAATCTTTGGCGAGGGGCGCACCTTCCGGTTATCAATGGAGTCATGGACGCATTGCATATTTCCGATGTACCGCCGCCCGGCGATCCCGCGTGGGCCCCGCGCGAGGACCATATGCGCATCGCCCTGCGCCAGGCGCGGCGCGCGGCGGAGTTGAAGGAGGTGCCCATCGGCGCGGCCATTTTCCGGGGCAACCGGCTGCTGGCCCAGGCGTACAACCAGGTGGAGACGCTGAAGGACCCGACGGCGCACGCCGAGACCGTGGCGATTACGCAGGCGGCGTCAGCGCTCGGTGACTGGCGGCTGACGGATTGCGTGCTCTACGTGACGAAGGAGCCGTGCCCGATGTGCGCGGGGGCGATCATCCTCGCGCGGTTGCCGATGGTGGTCTGGGGCGTGACCGATCCGAATCGCGGCGGCGCGGTTTCGCTCTTCCAGATTTTGCAGAACCCGGCGCTCAATCACCGCACGGACTACCGCGCGGGATTCATGGAGGAAGCGTGCCGGACACTGCTGCAGGGTTTCTTCAGGGAGCTGCGTTCGGGCTGAGCGTGCAGACGACGGGGCCCGGCTCCGGGTATGGCGGGCAGGAGAACTGCGTGGCGATTGACGCAGGCGCGGGGGACCAGAAGACGGCCGTCCCGATGCCCTGTCCACGAAGATAATCGGTGAATCCCTTCGAGTCGCGCAACGCTCCGCCATAAATCCAATTGATGGCCACCGGGTGCAGGCGCCCGCTCAGATCGAACACCTTCGAATAACGTTGGAACATCAGCCAGCCGGGTTGCTCCGAGACCAAGCCGCCCTGGAACTGCGCCGCGGGCCCAAGCTTCATCGCCACCTGCGCGCGGGCTTCATGCGCCGCATTCCGGGCATCCCGCAGATCGCGATGCGCGAGCACCTGCCCCCGCAGGCCGGCCAACACCGGCATCGCGCCGAGCAGGATGATCGCCGCGATGAAGATGTAAGCGCGCGGCACCGGAAGGTGGGCGCGCCCGGTAAGCTGGTCCAATCCGTCCGCCCCGCGAAGGACCGCGTAACCGGCAAGCAAGACCCAGGCCGGCAGGAGCGCGCGCTGGATATGCGGGAGCGCTTCCGCGCCGAGGAACGGATACAGCACGGCGAAGACCGGCGGCGCCAGCACCCCGAGGAATACGGCGCTCGCCGCCGCCGGCACACGTCCGCGATACAGGTCGTAAGCAAGGCAACCTGCGCCTGCCAGAACGAAAAGACGAATGAGGGAATCCGCCAGGTAGGGGCCGCGCAGCAGCGCCGTCCACGCGGCGGCCGCGCCACCGGACTCCGCGGCGCCCGGCATGCCCGCGAAGATCGCCGTCGTCGCAGCGTCGGGCGCAACAGGCCACGGCACTTCAAGCGCCTGCCGGTTCCACCAGATCACGGGCAGCAGGAAAATCGCGCCAAGGATAAAGCCGTTGATCCAACGCACCAACACCACCTGCCAGGAGGCGTCAATCCGGCGCAACGCCGCGAGCACAAGCGCGTGCAAACCGAAAAGTACCCAGAGCACGGCCAACTCCACACGCACGAGCAGCGCGAGGCCGACCAGCGCGGCGGCGATTAACGGCAACGGGGTTGCACCGGGGCGCAGGCCGCGCTGATGTATGACGAACGCGGCCGCGGCAAGTGCGCAAGCGAGCACCAGCGACCGTCCGCTGAACGCGTCCAGCGCAAGGGGCGCGGTGAGCACCCAGGCCGCGGTGGTCCACCACAGATAAGCCGGGCGCGGCTGGATCGCGCGCGCCCAGAGCAGCACGGCCCAGAGGCTGATCAACGCGAAGGGCAGCGAAACGATCAGCGGCGTCGCGAGCAGTTGGGCGCCGCCCCGGTACGCGAGCGCGAGAAGCCCCTGCCAGAGACTGTCCATATGCGCGGGCAGCCGCTCCCCGCCCGCGCCCAACAGGCCGGAGGTGGCCCACTCCCGCGCGATCGCGAGATCGGCGTACGCGCGATCCATCGGGTAACGCAGCAACCGGCTTTTGTCCTGACCCAGGGCCACGAGCGCGCCGTAGCCCAGGATTCCCGCGAAGCCCGTCAGCACATACTTCAGCAGCGACCCGTTGGATCGCGAGGGCTCATCCGAATTCATGGAGATCGCCTTTCAATCCGCTCCAAAACCACGACCGGCTGTTTCACGCCCTGCACCCAATATTCGCGGCCATGAATGATCAGCGATTCGTTCAGCAATGAATTGAGCTGCGCGGTGTTGCCGCGCACGTAGCAGACGGTCACCTGCTGGACGCCTTCGCGACGCACGAGGCGGAACGGGCTGGGTCGTCCGAACAGAAATGGAGCGGGCTTCAACTCGCCTTCACGGCGCACTTCGCGGCCTTGCCCCTGCAGCGGAACCAGATTCAAATCCGCGGGTGGCGCCATTGCCACGGGCGGCATGGATGGCGCCGCCGGGTCGGGCGTCCGCGGCGACGGGGGCGGCAGTCCCGCCGGGTCGAGCGAGGGCAACACGGGCAACTCCGAAACCGGACCGACTGGTACGACGGGCGGCGGTGCGGGCACGCGCGATACAAGTTCCACGAGTTCGCGACTGACCCAGAGCGTCGTGTTTGCCGGCGCGACCTTGAGCCATTCGCCGAACTGTCCGCGTACCGGCACCGGTTCGCCGCGCGCGACGGAGCCGACGATCGTGTAGTTGATCCCGGGGCCCGCGCGCAAATTCAGCGTCTTGACCGTGCTGGCGCCGTCCTTCACGAAATCGCGGTGCGCCCAGACATCCACGCTGTCCGGCGGAACGACCTGGACCCAATCGTTTTCCATGCTGACCACGGTGAGCCGGTCCTCCGTATTCACCTGGGCGACCACCTCCGCGGCGAGGTCGGGGCGGGCGCGAAGATTCACACGATCCGAGGTCACCCGCGCCAGCAATTCCTCCGCCGCCGCTCCACGGACGCCCGCGAGAACGACGGCGAAAAACAGGGCGCGCAACCATGTCGAATTGCATCTGCTCATGGAGTCGATACTATCCGGTCAACGCGGCGACGCGAAGAATTTTATGCAGGAACCCTCATGGTGAATCCCTGGTATCCCTGTCACGGCTGGCGGGAGGACGTGGAACTTTCTCCGCCCTGGACCGGCGCGGGCGGGCCCCAGGTGCGTCCGGCCTGGCGCACCGGCGCGAACCCGGGCATCCTGCTGCCCCTCTCGCCGCACGCCGGCTGGTCCCTCGGCTGGACCTGCGCCACGCCGGTATTCGTCACGCCGCATGGCCTCGTCGAGCCCGCCGGCAACGAATCGGTTCCGCCGCTGTTCTGCGCGTTTTGCCCCGAATATGGCGTACTGGCGGGAGAGTCCGCTCCAACGCACCGGCCACAATTGCTCTCGGAGCACTACGCCGTCGAAAACGGCGAGCAGGTGCAAACCATCGAGACCGCGAACGACCTCGTGCGCCTGCAATGGCGGGAGCGCGAGGGCCGCATATTCTTCCTGCTCTCGGTATCCCTGGACCAGGCGGACGATGGAACCGGGCACTGGGCGCGGCACGCGCATCTTGAGCCCGCGCAGGCGCTCCAGCAGGGATTGGAGCCCTATCAGTCCTTTGCGCTCCGCCAAACGAGCGTGCAGGCGGAGGACGCGGAGCGAATTGAAGAGACCGTCGCCCGCATGATCGCCGAACTGCGCAGCTCACGCGACGGCGCGCGCCTTTTCCGGCGTCCGCCGCCGGGCGATACCGCGCTGTGGCCAACGACGGAAATTTACGCGCTGGTGCGCGCGTGGAATGAGGTCCGCCCGGATATCGCGCGAGTGCTTCTGGATGGCCTGCTGGCCCAGGCGAATCCCGATGGATCCATCCCGGCGCGACTCGATGAAAATGGACTCGCTGCGGACGGAACAATGGATTGGCCGGTGCTCGCACACGCATTCCGCCTCGTTTGGGGCGCGTCGGCGGATCGCGCATGGTTTGACGCCGCCGCGCCGGTGATCCAGCGCCACCTCGAATCCATCATCGCGACGCTGGACCCCGCGCGGAGCGGCCTGCCCACCTGGTCCGCGGCGAAGGATGCACTCGCGCCGGAACTCCACGACGTGGGGCTCGTCTCGGCCGATCTCATCGCCCTGCTGGTGCGCGATATTGGCGCGCTCGAAGAAGTCGCCCAGGCCATTGCCGTGCGCAGCCTCGATCTCACGGAACTGCTGGCCTATCGAACAGTGCTGCTGACGCGCCTGCGCGATTTCCTCTGGTCGCCCGAAACGCACTCCTTCGCGGAGCGCTATGCGGACGGACGCCCGATCATCCGCCAGACGATTTCATCCGTCATGCCGCTCCTGTGTCGTGAATTGAGCCGCGAGGAATGCACGGCCCTGTTGAACATCCTCGTCAACCGCGACCACCTGCTCGGCGCGACGGGCGTGCACGGGTGGGTTCCGTGGGCGGAGGAAACGGATCCACCGCCGGTCTGGCCGCTGCACCAACTCCTGCTCCTGGAGGCGCTCGACACACAGCGCGCGACGGCGGAAGCCGCGGCCATTCGCGCCGCGCTGCTCACGCAACTCCCGGCGCCGGACTCGCCGGCCACGCAGGCCCTGCTGCTGCACTTGATCGCCGTTCCCGCCGGCAACCGGCTGGCCTCCTCCCTGCTGGCGCCAACACTGATCTGGATAACGCAGCGCCAGCGCGGCATCCTCGCGACCGCGGCCGCGGTTTTCCTCCTGCTCAATGGGGCGGTCATCCTGCATTCCTGCCGCAAAACCAGCCTCACGCCCTCCATCATTGAAACGACGGTCGGACTCGCCCGGCGTCATTACCAGGAAAAGAATTACGCGGAAGCGGAAACCGTCCTCGCCCGCGTGCTCGCGAGCGGAAATCCCCACGCATCGGCGAACCTGGAAATGGGCAACATCCTCTATCGCCAGGGGCGGCTGGACGAGGCCGGGCAGTTTTATCGCAAGGAATCGCCCAACCCCCAGGTCCAGGCGCAAGCGATGCACAACCTCGCTGTCCTCCTCCACGAGCAGGGACGCGGCGCGGAAGCGGCTGAATTGTGGAGGCAGTTGGTGGCGGAGTACGGTACCCGCTTTCCACCCGTCGCGGCCCGCGCCACGGCCGCCCTGAAGTATCTGCCCGCTGAAACGGCAAAATAAAGAGGGCGCGGCACGCCAAGGAGGTCGGGGTGAGATGCCCCAGTTGTAGAACGTGCCAACGCCCTCAAATCAGCCTACGCCCCAATCGATAAATTTCAAACGACGGGCCGAAAATTATGTCACAGTGGAGTGGACAGCAGATTCCGCAGAAACGTTGACTGAAAATGGCCGAAATCATACGGTGCCCCGCACCAATGGGTTACGCCGGAATGGAGTATTGAGATGACACGCCCCAGCCGTTTGTTCGCCGGTTTGCTTCTACTCGCCCTCGCGACGGGATGTTTTCGCCCGGACCGGCGCGTGCTGATCGTGCAGGTTCCGCAAATGAACTCGCCCGCCTGCTACGCGATCATCGTCGAATCCTTGAAGTCGATGGAAGGCATTGAAAGTGTGCGACCCGATTACGACGCGCGCACGCTGGAAGTAACCTTCAACGCGCTCCGCCTCGCGATCAAGAACGTCGAACACGCCGTGGCCTCGACGGGCTTTGACGCCAACGAACTCAAAGGCAATGCGGACGCAAAAGCCCGGCTCCCCGAAGGATGCCGTTGACGCCATGCAGATTGAACTGCTGACGGACGGCAGGAAGTCCACGCGACAACCCACCGCACGCGCGCTCCTACTGCGCGGCGATTCGTGCGCGGCGCCCCACCCGCCCGTCGCGATTCCGCGCGCGGAATGGAACCAGATCCGCGCGTGGATCGCGCGCACCCGCTTTCGTGCCCGCCCCGGGGATTTTTCCCGCCTGCACATCCGATCGGGCGATGGCATGATGGATGTATTCCTCCACGGCTTGGGTTCCGGTGACGATGCGACGCCTCGCGATATGCGGCAGGTGGGCGGCGTCATGGCCGTGCAGGCGAATCGCAACGGACTCACCGCACTCGATGTACACATCGCCTCCCCGCCGGATTCAAGCTGGTCCCCGCTCCGGGCGCGCGCACTCGCGACGGGTCTCCGCGAAGGCGCGTACGAAATCAAGCCGACGGAACAGAAGTCGACGTTGATTCGCATCCGCCTCGACGCGGGTGGCCCGGCTGGCGCGACGGATTTTCGACGGGCCATCGCACGTGGCCTCGCGGTCGGTGACGCCATCAATGACGTCCGCGTGCTGGCGAATCGGCCGGGCAACGAAGCTCCGCCCCGCGTCATCGCGCAGTTCGCGCGGCGGCTGGCCCGACAGCATCAGCTCACCTGCCGGGTTTGGGGCCCGGCGGAACTCAAGCGCGAACGCTGCGACGCGCTACGCGCCGTGGCGCAAGGCAGTCGCGAGCCGCCCTGCCTCATCCAACTCCATTACCCCGGGCGACGCCGCGACCTGCGCCCGCTCGTCGTCATCGGCAAAACGATCACCTTTGACACCGGCGGCATATCGCTCAAACCGGGCAAGAACATGGAGTGGATGAAATTCGACAAATCCGGGGGCATGACCGTCCTCGCGTTCATGTCGCTCGTCGGCTCCATCCTCAAACCGGGGCGGCCCGTCATCGGCCTGCTCGCCGCGGCCGAGAATATGCCCGGCAGCGCCGCGACCCGGCCCGGCGATGTCGTCCGCAGCCGGAACGGCAAGACAATTGAAATCGTGAATACCGATGCCGAGGGACGCCTTGTGCTGGCGGATGCCCTGGACGTCGCGCTCGAATTCAAACCCGCGGGCATCATCGATTTCGCCACGCTCACCGGCGCCGCGAGCGTCGCGCTGGGCCGGCCCTTCTCCGCCCTGCTGGGCAACCACCCCGGATTGCGCGAGAGCCTTCAGGCGGCGGGCGAATCCTCCGGAGACCGTGTCTGGCCCCTGCCCCTCTGCCGTGAGTATCGAAAGCTGATCCAGTCCCCCTTTGCCGACCTGAAGAATATCGGCGACGGCAGCGCGGGCACGATTGTCGGCGGCATGTTTCTGCAGGAATTCGTCCGTCCCGGCACCCCATGGGCGCACGTTGATCTCACCTCCGCCTGGGAGGAACGCGCAACGGCGCACGGTCCTGCGGGCGCAACGATCTTCGGCGCGGCCCTGCTGGCGCAATGGGTGGACGAAGGCGGACTGGAAAGCCTCGACACATGAAGCCGCCCCCCGCCATCACGCGCATCGAATTGCCGGGCATTCCGCACGTTCGCAGCGGAAAGGTGCGCGAGGTTTTCGATGCCGGCGAACACCTGCTCTTCGTCGCGACGGACCGCATCTCCGCGTTCGATTGCATCCTGCCCACCGGCATCCCCGGCAAGGGCCACGTGCTCAACCAGCTTTCCGCCTGGTGGTTCAACCGGCTAGGCAGCCTCGTCGAACATCATGTCGTGTCCGCGGATGTGCGTGAATATCCCGCGCCGCTCCAGCGATACGCCGACCTGCTGCGAGGCAGGTCCATGCTGGTCCGCAAAGCCGGGGTCATCCCCGTGGAATGCGTCGCGCGCGGCTATCTGATCGGCTCCGGCTGGAAGGACTACCAGCGCACCGGCACGGTCGCCGGCATCCCGCTGAGGCCGGGCTATGCGCTGGCGGACCGGCTGGATGAACCGCTCTTCTCGCCCGCGCACAAAGCGGAGAGCGGACACGACGAGAATATCACCTTCGACGATGTCGTCGCACGCGTCGGGCCCACCCGTGCCGAACAACTGCGCGACCTCACCCTGCGCATCTATCGCGAAGCGGCGCGCCACGCGGCGGAACGCGGCCTGATCCTCGCGGACACGAAGTTTGAATTCGGAGTCGCGGACGGACGCCTGCTGCTGGTGGACGAGGTGTTGACCCCGGACAGTTCGCGCTATTGGCCCGCCGACGCCTACCGGCCCGGGATCTCCCCGCCCTCCTACGACAAGCAATACGTGCGCGACTATCTCGAAACGCTCGCGTGGGACAAGACCCCGCCCGCGCCCGCCCTACCGGTCGACGTGGCCCGCCGGACCAGCGAGAAATATATCGAGGCCTTCGAGCGCCTCACCGGCGAGTCCCTGGTGTTCTGATTATGCAGGTCCTGCTGGACCAGTTTCTCGACTACGTCAGCCTCGAACGGGGGCTGAGTCCGAACACACGCCAGGCGTATGCCGCCGACCTCGGGCGCTTCCTGGCGTATCTCCAGCGCGCGGGTGTCTCCGCCCTCAACAAGCTGTCGCGAAAACACGTGCTCGACTATTTGCTGTTCGAGAAGGAGCGCGGTTTGAATGCGTCGTCCCTCTCCCGGCGGCTGGTCGCGATCCGGGTATTCCTGCGCTATCTCCAGCAGGAGGGTTTGCTCGCGGCGAATGTTACCGAGACCATGGATTCGCCCAAGCTGTGGAAACTCCTGCCCGCCACACTGTCGCCCGCCGAGGTGGAACGACTCCTGGAGACGCCGAAAATCGACAAGCCGCGGGGCCTTCGCGATCGCGCCCTGCTGGAAACGCTCTATGGCGCGGGCCTGCGCGTTTCAGAACTCGCCGGGTTGCGTGTCGAGGATCTGCAATTCGATGCCGGTTACCTGCGGTGCCTCGGCAAAGGCCGCAAGGAACGCGTCGTGCCGCTGGGCGGCGCAGCCGCCACTTACTTGCGCCGCTATCTGGAGGAAGTGCGTCCGCACTGGGATCGCAGCGGTCATGCCGCGGAGGTTTTCCTCACGCAGCGCGGGACGAAGCTTAGTCGCAAGACCGTGTGGCAGCTCATCCGCCGCTGCGCACGCGACGCAGGCATTACAAAGCATGTGTCACCTCACACGCTTCGCCACTCCTTCGCCAGCCATCTGCTCGCCAACCAGGCGCCCCTGCGTGTGATCCAGGAAATGCTGGGGCACGCGGACATCGCGACGACGCAGATTTATACACATATTGACGGACCGCGCCTGCAGCAGGTACACCGGCAATTTCACCCCCGCGCATGATCCTCCGGAAAAATCCATATCGCGAACTCGAGTCGGCGATCGGGTATCGCTTTCGCAAACGCAAGTGGCTGGAACAAGCCATCACGCATCCTTCGTATGCGCACGAACAGGGGCCGGACACCCCGGACAACCAGCGCCTTGAATTCCTCGGCGACGCGGCCCTTGGGTTGGTATCCGCCGATGTGCTCTATGAAACAAATCCGGCGGCCGCCGAGGGCGAACTAACGAAGATGCGCAGCCTGGTCAGCAGCACCAAGGCCCTTGCCGAAACCGCGCGGGCCGTGAATCTCGGCGCCTATCTTAAATTAGGCCGGGGCGAGGATGTCGGCGGGGGCCGCATTCGTCCCACGATACTCGCCGATGCCCTGGAGGCCGTCATCGGCGCGGCCTACCGGGATGGCGGCTTGCGTGCGGTGCAACGCATATTCGCCCGTTTATTCGAAGCACGCCTGCTGGAGTCGCAGCGTTCGCCGTGGCATGAGAATCCAAAGGGCGAGTTGCAGGAATGGGCCCAGCGGAAGGGTTGTGGAACACCGCGCTACGCGGCAGTCGGCGAAGAGGGACCACCGCATCAACGCGTCTTTACCGTCGAGGTTCGCGTAGCCGACCAGCCGATGGGAACCGGGCGTGGTGCGACCAAGCGCGAAGCCGAAACCAACGCCGCGGCGCACGCGCTCGAACAACTCTCCTCGCGTTCTAATGAAAATATAAGTATTTGATTTTTATTAGCGGCATCCTATATTGACCCTTCACCAACGAAAGGGACCTTGAAGATGCCTCGTAAGAAAATTGCATTGAGCATGAACGAGCTGCTGGCTGAACTCGCCCGCCGCCGCAAACAGTTGCCCGCCCTCCAGAAGAAAGCCGCCCGCCTCGGCAAGCAGCTCGCCGCGGTAAATGCGCAAATTGAAGCGCTTGGTGGCGGCGCGGCCGCTCCCGCGAAACCGGGCCGCAAACCCGGCCGTCCCGCCGCCGCGCGGAAACCGGTCAAACGCGCCCGCAACAAAGCCAGTCTCTCCACCGCCCTGCTTGGCGTGCTCTCCAAATCGGAGCCGATGTCAGTCAAGGCCATCATCGAAGCCGTCCGTAAGTCCGGCTATAAAACGAAGTCGAAGAACTTCTCCACAATCGTCTACCAGACGCTTGCCCGCGAGAAGAAGAGCGTCGAGAAGGCCGGCCGCGGCCTCTACAAGCTCAAGGCCTGACCGGGCTTGACTTCAAAGCAGGGTAGTTTATTTTCGCCCCTGCTTTTCGGGTTCCGGTGTAGCTCAATGGTAGAGCAGGGCGCTGTTAACGCCAAGGTTGTAGGTTC
>DAOLDD010000003.1:0-163531 GCA_035327585.1 Kiritimatiellia bacterium
CTTCCACCTTCGCGCGTTGCGCTTCGGCGGACAGGCCGGCGGGATCCGGCTTCGCATGGCTTCGTCGAGACAAGCAAGCCCCCCGGGGGCCAAAACGATTTTGGAAAAGCCTCAAAAAATAACTGCGTCTCATGGCAACCATTCTCCCCAGGCGATGTCCGCCTGCATGAATTCGTCGCCATCTAATTCGGAACGGTTGAATCCTTCAAGCGCTTCCGACACGGCCTCCCACGGACGGACCCGCACGTGCACAGCGTCGCCCACGCGGGCACGTCCCGCCGCGGTGCGATGGTGGTTCGTCATACTCCACGAGAACACATAGGCCGATGCGCCCGGGGCGGCGCCAGGGCCGTCCACGTCCACGAGATGGAAGGACGCGATGTGGTCCGCATAGGGTACGCGGCGCGGCACGGGCACGGCGGAGACCGCGGCGACGACGCCGCGCCACTCCACCGGTTCGCGCGGCGGCGCGAGAAACAGGGGCTCTCCGGCTGCGCCGCTCTCCAGCGGAATGGTCCGCCAATCGCCCTGCGAAAATTCGCGCGCGGCAAATTGCCAGACGACCACCCGCTTGCCGGCCAGCCGGTCGCGCCCGCGCGCCAACTCGCGCGCCAGCACGTCGCGCGTGGCCCAGGCTCCGGCGTCGTTGCGGACGATCCGGTCGACGGACCAGCCGAGATGGAAACTCAATTGCTCCGCCAGGCCCGCGCCCTCGCCCCACCCCAGCGCGTCCTGCGAAAATATATTGCTGAAACTGTCGCCCAACAGCAGGACCGGCGCTTCAGTTGCGGATCGCCACGCGTGGTCGCCATCGCGCACCATCGCGATCCGCTGCGTCTCCCGCGCGTCCATTGAGGGCGGCCAACCATCGCCCAGCATCCGCGCCAAGTCGCCCACGCCTTCCACGACGCGTGGATCGCGATCGAACCGTACGGATGGCGGCGGCAATTCGAAACGTACGCGCAGCATCTCCGCGAGTTCGCGCGCCGCATCGTCCATCGCGTCGAAGGTCCAATGGGTGTCGGCGCGAAGGTAGCTCGTTGTCGGCGCGAAAATCGTCAGGCCCTCCCGCTCCAGCGCGTCGCGCAGATTCGTCCATGCAACAGGTTGTAGCGGATGGCTCGCCGGGACTCCGGAACGCAAGGTGTCGCCGGTTGAACCCGTTTTGACGGGAACAGGCATCAGGACCAGTGCGATCCCGCGTGCCTCCAGATGGTCGGCAAAGTCGCGCACCGCGGTAACGATCCGCGCATGGTTCCGCAAAAGGCCCCGTCCCGTGAGATGTTCCACATCCGGCTGGAAATGCAGCCAGCCGTCCCGCCCGATGAGTACGCGCTCCGTGCCGAGGCGCAGGTGGCGGACTTTGAATCGTTGCAGCGGCGGGGTGAGCGTACGCGTCAGCCAGGCCTCTTCGCGCAGGCGGTCCTCGAACGCGTGCATCGTGGTTTGCAGCGCACGGTTGCGCTCCCACAGCGAGCCTGTATTCCAGTCGCCGGACCACACGCTAAGCGACGTCGGCAACGAGGCGCTCCACTCAAGCGCGGAAACGGCCAGCAGCGCAAGCAACACGCAGGACACAAACACGCGCGCGGCGGTGCGGCCCACCTGCGTGGCGCCGATCTCGCGCGTCGACTCGTCCTGGAGGATGCGACTCATGTCAGAAAATGAAATAGATGAACGGGTTGAATTCTTCGACGGTCATCACGGCGACCGCGAGGGCGCCGAGCGCGATCGAAATCGCCATACGCACCGGCGTCAGCCGACGCGTCCAGTCCGCGGATTGCGGTGAGCACCAAACGACGACCGCCGCGATGGCGGCAACCGTGAGATACGCGGGATGCCGCGTCACCGCGCCCACGAGCAACGCCGTGTCAGTCGCACCGCCCGCGCCGAAGAGCGCCGCGAGGTAGGTCCACGCCGCGCCGATGGACTCCGCGCGGAAAAAGACCCACGAGAGGCAGACGAGCGCGAACGTCAGCGCCACGCGCGCGCCGTGCGGCAGGACCTGGTAGAAGGGCCGCTTACCGAACGCCCGCTCGAAAGCGAGCAGACCGCCGTGCAGCGCGCCCCAAGCAACGAACGTCCACGCGGCGCCGTGCCACAATCCGCCGAGAAGCATCACGATGAACAGATTCACGTAGGTCCGCCGCTTGCCGAGCCGGTTGCCGCCGAGCGGCACATAGAGGTAGTCCCGCAGCCACGCGGAGAGCGAAATGTGCCAGCGCCGCCAGAATTCGGTGATGGAGGCCGCACGATACGGCGAATCGAAATTCTTGGGGAAGGTGAAGCCGAACAGGAGGCCGAGGCCGATCGCCATGTCGGAATAGCCGCTGAAGTCGAAGTAAATCTGGAAGGCATAGGCGATGACGCCGAGCCACGCGTCGAGCGCGTGGAGATCAGCCGCCGCGAACGCGGTGTCGGCCATCTTGCCGCACGGGTTTGCGAGCAGGATCTTCTTGCCAAGCCCGACCATGAACAGCGCGAGGCCGCGCGCGAATTTCTCCCACGTGTGCGTGCGCGCGCGCAGTTGTTCCGCCAACTCGTGGTAGCGAATGATCGGGCCGGCGACGAGTTGGGGAAACAGCGCGACGTAGCACGCGAAGTCCATCACGCGGCGCTGCGGGGCGGCGCGACCGCGGTAGACATCGATCGTGTAGCTCATCGACTGGAACGTGTAGAAGCTGATGCCGAGCGGCAGAGTCACGCGCAACACCGCGTCGAATCCCGCGAGGCCCAGCGCCGCCAGCGCGGCATTCGCGGAATCGACGCCGAAGTTGAAATACTTGAAGAATCCCAGCAGGCCGAGGTTCACCGCCACGGAGAGGAGGACCAGCGCGCGCTGCCCGCGCGTGCGCGGCGCCGCGGGGTCCAACACGGGCAGCTCCTCGCGTCCCGGCGCGACGCGCCAACCCACCAGCGCGCGACCGCACACATAATCCACCGCCGTCGAAAACAAGAGCAGCGTGCAGAACAGCGGATTGGTCCAGCCATAGAACGCGTAGCTCAGCGCGGTCAGGACGAGGGATCGCCAGCGCGGCGGCGCGGCGAAATAGAGCAGCAGCGCCAGCGGCAGGAAATAGAAAAGGAAAAAATGGGAGCTGAAAACCATGCGCTATCGGCTCACGTCGACGAACTCGGGGAGATCAAAGGCGTCCGTGGCGACCAGCCGACGCTCGCCCTCCAACTGTGGATGCGCATCGCTGCGTTGCAGGTGCAGATCCGTCCACCGCCCCTTGGCCGGAATCGCGCCCGGGACCACGCGCCCGTCGAGAATCACCCAGTGGTAGACCTGGATCCGGCGTTCGCCGTCGAACGCAGGCGCTTTGGGGTCGAGCTCGTACACGCACAGCGCCAACGCCCGGCGATACGGGGCGATTTCCTCGGGCGTGGGAACCGGAGTCGCCTCCACCAGCCGGGCGCGCACGCGGATGGTTTCCGGCGCGCGCCGGTCGCCCACCCGCGCGACGTTCAGCATATGGCGGCGGCGGGCTTCATCGGGGCCTACGAACCGGTTCCATATCGCGATGCCGTCCACTTCGCCGTCCCACGTGCGGTCCTGCGAGGACTCGTCGCCGATGTGCAGCGTCGCGTCGTCCCACTCCGAGAAGCCGCCGCGAATTCTCTGCGGCAGCCGCTGGGGCTCCCCGTCGATGTAGCAGGCGAGTTCCCCATCGCGATACGTCACCAGTACATGCACCCGCAGGCCGGGCTCCAGCCGGGCCAGCGTCATCTGTGAATCGTTCGCGCTGCCGTCCTGTCCGGTCTCCGGCGTACGCAGGCGGAACACGAGGTTGTCCCCTTCCTGCCCCAGCAGGAAATTCGCATGGCCGATGCGATGCGACAGCGCGATAATCCGCGCCGGGCCTTTCAGCGTGCGCGAACGCGGCAGCAGCGTCGCCTCGACCGTCAACTCGTTCGACTCGCGGCAGGCATCCGAAATACGCGGCCCGGCGTCTTTTGCGATGTAACTGCCGTTGCGAATGTCGAGGCCGAACCACGGCGTGAGCCGGCCGCCGCCGCGCGGTTCGACGTCGCATTCGATGCGCGGCCCGCCGTCGGGGCCCGGCACTTCATTTCGAACGCCAGCGTTCGCCCATCGGAAAAGTAGTCCCTCCTCGGTGCCCGGCCACTGATCCGCGAGAGCGGGCGTCGCCACCGGCGCGCGATCCCCGCCGAAAACGGCGGACGACACAACACTCGTAGGCCCGCTGGCGATCCAGAGGTCCGGGGTGTAGTCGCCCACGGCATTGTCCGTCACGCGCGCCCAAGCCTCAATCCTCTGCATCGATTCGTCGAATCGACCAGCCCAGATTTCGACGCCATGCGCCGCCGTCTTGACGTTCAGCCGCCCGCCTTCGGTGTTGTAGGGCCCCGTCAGCGCCATGAAGCGCGTGTGGTTGCTCCAGCGCGGATGATACATCTTGCGTCCGTCGCCGCCGGGGATCGTGTTCACCGGCACGCGCCAGCGCCGCTGACCGTCCTCCGTGTGGATGAAGAGGTTTCGGTGCGCGCCATCGAAGATCCAGAACAGATAGCTGTTGTCCGGCGCGAGCGAGGACCAGCAGCCGCGGCCGAGTTGCGAGATCTCGCCGCTTTGCGTGTTCACCACCATGCCGCGTGGCCACGGGAACATGCCGCCGATCCGCGTGCCGTCGCGCGACACCTGTACGCTGTCCAGGCTCACTTCGCCGCGCCGCCAGACCTCCTGCTGCTCGCGCGGCTCATCGAGTGTGAAGCGAACGATGCGTCTAAATGGCGAGTCGCCGCTGTGCGAGCGGTCCACGCCCATGTAGAGCCAGTCGCGCCCGGTGTCCGGGTCACGCCAGACATGCAACGCGAAGCCCGTGCCGATGCGCTCCGGCGGTCCGGCGTCCCACGGAATACGGAAAACGGAATCGTCGCGGCGGCGGCTGAAGACGATGTACGAGCCGTCCGGCGCGAGAAGCGGTTTGTTGAGCTGGTCGCCCGGCGCCCAGCGTTCCCGCGTTATGCCGGTCTCCGTGTCGAACGTCATCAACGCGTGATTGCGCCCCTTCTGGTGCATGTCGTCGCCCGCCCCGCGATCCTGGATCCACACCACGCGCGCCGGGCCGCCAACCAACTCGCGCAGGGACGACGCCTTTTCGTGCGCAACTTCCGAACCCGCGGCCGCGGCCGGAACCTCCGCGCGACACCCCGCGCAAAACGCGGCCACGACCACCAGGGCTATGACGTGAAACCTTTGCATCCTGATAGAATAGCCCATCAGACCATCCGAATCACGCCGCGTTCATTTGCCGGAACATTTCACCGCGAATTGCGCGAATTATCGCGAATTGTATCCGAGATATCCACGGTTCCCCTCTCCCCTCCGTGCACTCCGTGTCTCCGTGGTGATCCTATTCCGAATAACGTGTCGGGCCATCTACAGCAAATTGCCGCTTGTACGCCGTTTGACGCTGTGGTAGCGCAGGCCGCATGTCGGAAAAGAGCAAACCCTTGCGGCCCTCGGTATGCCTGCTGATCAGCGGATTCCATCCCCGCGTCGGCGGCGGCGAGACCCATGCGCGCTTGCTGGCGCGGGAACTCAACGCGCTCGGCACGTCCGTGTTCGTCCTGACCCGACGGCACGAAGCCGGGCTTTCCCGCCGCGACCACGTGGACGGAGTGCCCGTCCAGCGCGTCGGCCCCGCCGGCTTCCCGCGACTCGGCAAATATCTCATGCTGCCCGCCGCGTTCGCCGCACTCTTCGCGCGGCGGCGCGACTACGACATCATCTATGTCTGCGGCCTGCGCGTGCTCGGCCTCGCCGGCATGCTCGCCGGCCTCGCACTCGGCAAACGCGTTATCCTGCGCGCGGAAGCCTGCGGCGAGTGGTCGGGCGCATTCATCCAACAGCAACCCGCCAACCCGGCCGCCGCGCCGCGTCTGTCCGCTCCGCTGCGTTTCCTGCTCCGCGCCCGCAACGCGCTCTACCGGAAAGCCGACCGGTTTCTCGCAATCTCCAACGCGGTGCGCGACGAATACCGCGCGGGCGGAATACCCGAGGCGCAAATCGCGACCATCACCAACGGCATCGACTTCTCCGCCTTCGAACCCGCCGATGCCGCCCTCCGCGCGCGACTGCGGGAGGAGTTCGGCTTCGGAGATCACTTCGTCTTCGCCTACTCCGGAAAACTGAACCACGGCAAGGGTCTGCAACTCCTCCTGCGCGTGTGGTCCAAGCTGGCCCCCGCGCATCCTCGCGCGCACCTCGTGCTCATCGGCTCCGGCGGCACGCAGTTCCTTTCGTGCGAGGCGGAATTGCGCGCCTTCGTCGCCCGGCACGGACTCGCCGACCGCGTCACGTTCACCGGCTACACGGACCGCGTCGCGGACTATCTCCGCGCGGCGGACGCGTTCGTCTTCCCGTCCGAGAGCGAATCGCTGGGCCTCGCGCTGATCGAAGCCATGGCCTGCGGCCTGCCATCTCTGGCCTCGGCAACCGGCGGCATACTGGATATTGTCTCCGATCAGGAAAACGGGCAACTCCTGCCCGTACACGACGAGGATGCATGGCGACAGGCGATGATCGAACTGATGCAGGACCCGGAGACCGCGGCCCGCTGGGCGCGCGCGGGCATGGCTTCGGTGCGCCGGAGGTTCGCGATCCGCGAGGTGGCGCTGCAGCACCAGCGCCTGTTCCGGTCGATCCGGACGAAGTGACCTTCGATCCCCAGCCGCCCTCCCGATCCCGCCTCGCGCGCCACACGCTCTGGAACCTCGTGGGCATGTGCGCGCCGATGGCCGTCGCGCTGTTCGCCATCCCGTTGCTGATCGAGGGCCTCGGCAAGGAACGGTTCGGCCTGCTTTCCCTCGTCTGGATGCTCGTCGGCTACTTCAGCGTGTTCGATCTCGGCCTTGGCCGGGCGCTCACCAAGCTCATCGCGGAAAAAATCGACCGCCAGCCGCACGAGGTCGCCGCGACGTTCTGGACCGCGATGACGCTGATGCTCGGCCTTGGCATCCTCGGCGGCGTGCTGGTCTACTCCATCGCGCCCTGGCTCGCGCACTCCGCGCTCAACATCGACCCGGCGCTCCAGCCGGAAACACTCCGTTCCTTCCGCGCCGTCGCGTGGGGCCTGCCGGTCCTCATCACCGTCACGGGCCTCGTCGGCACGCTCGAAGCCTGCCACCGCTTTCCGCTGGTGAACATAATCCGCGTGCCCACCGGCGCGTTTACGTTCATCGGCCCGCTGCTGGTCCTTCCTTTCAGCCGCGACCTGTATGCCGTTGTGCTCGTCCTGCTCGCGGGACGCATCGTCGAATGGCTGCTCTTCTTTACCGCCTGCCTGCGCACCGTGCCCGGCCTGCGCGATGCATGGCGATTCAACCGCGCGGAGGCCCCGCACCTGCTCGGCTTCGGCGGCTGGATGACGATCTCCAACATCGTGCAACCGCTGATGATTCACATCGACCGGTTCCTGATCGGTGCGTTGCGCAGCGTCGCCGAAGTCGCGTTCTACGTCACCCCCGCGGAAATCGTCGTCAAACTGCTCATCCTGCCCCGCGCGTGGGTGTCGGTCCTGTTCCCGACGTTCGCCGCGGAATTCAAGGATCGTCCGGAATCCACCAGTGCTCTCTTCGCGCAGAGCGTGCGCTTGCTGCTGGTCTTGTTGTTCCCCGTGGTGCTGCTGCTCATCGCCTTCGCGCCGGAAGGCCTGACGCTCTGGCTCGGCGCCGAGTTTGGCGAGCGCAGCGCGCCGGTGATGCGCTGGCTCACCGCCGGGGTATTCCTCTATTCGCTCGCCTTCGTGCCCACCTCGCTGCTGCAAGGCACCGGGCGTCCCGACCTCACCGCGAAACTGCACGCGGTCGAACTGCCGCTGTACCTCGCCGCCGCCGCGCTGCTCATCACCCGGTTTGGCATCGTGGGCGCCGCCGCCGCGTGGGTGTTGCGCGCTGCCATCGACATCGCGGGCACCGCGTGGATGGCCGCCCGCCGCGCCCCCGGCAGCGGCGCCTCGCTGCTCCGCGTCGGAAAAGCCACCGCCGTTGCGCTCGCGCTGCTCGCGGCAATTGCGTGGCAGGATGGACTTCTCACGCGGATCGCGGCATCGGCGGTCGTCCTCGCCGGCTACCTGCTTGGCTGCTGGCGGTGGCTGTTCAGCGACGAGGACCGCCGCATCGTTCGCAAACGCATCCCCGGTTTGCGCGCGTCGTAATC
The DNA here is from genome assembly GCA_035327585.1 of Kiritimatiellia bacterium. GTDB lineage: Bacteria > Verrucomicrobiota > Kiritimatiellia > CAIVKH01 > CAIVKH01 > JAMLJG01. The sequence goes on from DAOLDD010000003.1 coordinate 8,186, forward strand.
CCCCCACGAGGGCGTGGGGGGCTCCATTAAGGATGGTTGAATTTGGAGCCCCCGGCGCCCCCGCGTTGGAGCCCCCGGCGCCCCCGCCGGGGGAAGCGCTGCCCCTACCCCGGCCAGTGGATCGTGACCGGCGCTTCGATGTCGGGGTGGATGCTTTTATGGACGGGGCACGCGCGGGCGGTGTTTTCCACCTGCTGGCGCGCCTCGGGCGGCAGGTCGCGGGCCATCCACAGTTCGACCGGCAGCCGCGCGATGCGGCGGGGCGGGCTGCTGCTCATTTCCTTCGTCACGCGCGCGCGCATGCCGGATACATCCCAGCCCTTGCGCGCGGCCACGATGCCGATGGTCGTCACGATGCAGGTCGCCAGACCGGTCGCGACGAGATCCGTCGGCGAGAACCGCTCGCCCTTGCCCTGGTTGTCCACCGGCGCGTCCGTTTCAAACGACGAGCCGGACGGCCCGTGCGTCACCACGCACCGCAAATCACCCTGATATACCGCGCTGATTTCCACGCCCATACGCTCCTCCCGCGAGCGGGCTTGCAGGCCCGCCCCACTTGGCTATTGTTTCACCGCAACAAAGGAACCGACATGAACCGCGACACCCAGATCCTCGACAGCATGCGTCACATTATCGACCCGGACCTCGGCAAGGATATCGTGTCGCTCGGCTTCATCAAGAACCTACAGCACAACGAGCGCGGCGAAGTTTCGTTCACGGTCGAACTGACCACGCCCGCCTGCCCCGTCAAGGAACACTTCAAAACCTCCTGCGAGAACGCGGTACGCGCCCTCCCGTGGGTCACCGCAGTCACCGTCACCATGTCCGCGCAGGCCCGCACAAATAGCAACCCGCTGATGGCGCGCGCGCCGGGACTGGAGAAGGTGCAGCACATCATCGCCGTTTCCAGCTGCAAGGGCGGCGTCGGCAAGTCCACCACCGCCGTAAACATCGCCTACAGCCTCGCGCAGCTCGGTGCGCAGGTCGGCCTGTTCGATGCGGATGTCTACGGGCCCAGCCTGCCGACCCTCGTCTCGCCGAACGACCGGGAATTGTTCATGCGCAACGAACTGATCCAGCCCCTCACATACGAGGGCGTGCGGCTGATGTCGTTCGGCTACGTGCCCGCGGGACCCGGCGGCGGCGCGGCGATCATGCGCGGGCCGATGGTCACGCAGGTCATCAACCAGTTGCTCACGACGACGGAATGGGGCGCGCTCGACTACCTCGTGATCGACATGCCGCCCGGCACCGGCGACATCCAGCTCACGCTCACCCAGCTCATCCCCATCACCGCCGCCGTCATCGTCACCACGCCGCAGCAGTTAAGCTTCGTGGATGTCGTGAAAGGCATCCAGATGTTCGACAAGCTGAAGGTGCCGACCATCGCGGTCGTCGAGAACATGAGCTACTTCCTTTGCCCGGATAACGGGAAGAAGTATTACGTCTTCGGCCAGGGCGCCCGGCAGAAACTCGTCGACCAGTTCGGCATCCGCAACGCGTTTGAAGTCCCGCTGGAGCCGGAAATCTCGCGTCTGAGCGACAGCGGCACGCCGGTCGTGCTCGCCGATCGCGACAGCGCCACGGCGAAGCTATACGGCGAGATCGCCGGCGCGGTCGTGCGCGAAGTCGCCAAGATCGAACACGGCGGCCTCGCCCGGCCCAAGGTTGCCTTTTCGGCCGACGAAGGCATCGTCCTCACCCTTGCCAGCGGGGAGAAACGCGTGTGCGCGCCCGCCGAGGTGCGCCGCGCCTGCCGCTGCGCCCACTGCATCGAGGAATTCTCCGGAAAGCCGATCCTCAACCCGGCGTCGGTCCCCGACAACGTATACCCGCGCAACCTCACCCCCATGGGCAACTACGCCGTCGCGATTTCCTGGAGCGACGGCCACAATTCATCGATTTATCCCTACGACCAACTCCTGAAGCTCGCGCAGCCAACTTAGCACCTCCGATCTCGTGACCCCACCGGCACGAGGCCGGTGGGGGCGGCGAATCGTGATTTTCCGAATGACATTCCCCTTGAGCGGCGGGGACTCCGGCGTATCATCGCGCGCAGGTCACCATGGACAAACTTTGGTATTACACGGTTAACGGACGCGAGCAGCGCGGGCCCATTTCGGAGGATGAGCTGCGCGCGCGCTTCCAGGCGGGCGAGATCGCGCCCACCGAACTGGCGTGGACGGAAGGCATGGCGGATTGGGAGCCGTTGTCGTCCCGCCCCGACCTGCGCACGCCGCCCAAGGCGGAGGCCCCGCCGCTCCCCGAACCGTCGGCCCAGGCGCCTGCATTCAGATCGCCTCCCAACCTGATGGCCGCAGCGCCGGTCCCCGCCTTTGGTGGCTGGCTCACTCTGGTCGGCATCACGAACATCATTCTCGGCGTGCTCACCGTGCTGACGTGCTTCGGATTGCCCGTCGGCATCCTGCTCATCATCGCCGGGTCCTCCGCGCTCGGCGCGAAGACGGCGCTGGACAACATCCGCACCACCTCGCCGGAACTCGCCGCCGTGCTGGCGAAGTTCAAAACCTATTTCGCGCTCATGGGCGTGATCGTCCTGCTGAACATCCTTGGCCTGCTGTTCATGCTCATCAATTTGAGCGGCATGGCGCTGGCCTTCTCCCGCGCGTTTGAATCCTTCAAGTAGGAGCCGCCGCATGTTTTCGCATACCGCCACCGTCCGCCTGCATGACACCGACGCCGCCGGCGTGCTGTATTTCGCCCACCAGTTCCGCCTCGCGCACGAGGCCTACGAGGCTTTCATGGAGCAAGCCGGACTGGGCATCGGTGGCCTGCTGAAAAAAGGTACGCTCGCCCTGCCCATCGTCCACGCCGAGGCCGATTTCCGCGCACCGCTCGGCGTCGGCGATTCGCTCACCATCTCGCTTCGCCTGCAGCGGCTCGGCAAAACCTCCTACACGCTCGTCAGCCGCATCGTCCGCGACGGCCGCACCGTGGGCTACGTCACCACCACCCACGTCGCCCTCGACCGCCGCACCGGCCGCAAACGCGAACTGCCCGCCAACTTCAAACGCGCCTTCGCCTCGCTTAATTCCTGACGCGTTCGTCGGCTACAACGCGTGGTCACACGCGGCATCCGCTCCGCTCCAGATCCGCTTCGCCGTCCAATCGACGTCCGCCTCCGACCAAAACGGATCGCTCTCGGGCAGGCCAAGGGGCAGAAACCCGCACAGGCAGAGGTAGAGACTGCCCGTGGAGATATAGTTTTCGCCGAGGGACGGTTGATGGCCACACAAGCCAATCGTCAACCATCCGTTATCGTCATACGTGCCCGCGGCGTTCAGCAACCGGTTCATCGCGGTTGTCATCGCGCAACGGACACCCTGCGGAGACAGGCTGTCGGGCAACTCGCGGTACAGCGCCATCATGGCCAAATGGTGGAAGATGCCAAAACGATAGGTCAGCGACCGGCCAAAGACGGGAAACGTACCGTCCGGTGAAATCATCCGCTCTTGAATCTCCGCGTAGCGTCGCGCCCGCTCCGCGATTTTCCGCCGATGATTGGCCCACCGTTCAGCGATTTCCGATATCGAATGGGTCAGCTCAAACAGCATCGGCTGGATGACGAAGCTATTGTAATAATCCCAGTGGAAATCGGGTCCGTCCCCATACACGCCATCCCCTTTATACCATTGGTCATGCTGCCGGATTGCGTAATCCACGCGCATCCGATCCCAGTCGCTTCCCGCCCTGCAAAGGAACCCCTCCACCATGGCGGAAAACAGCAACCAATTGTTGAAGCCGGGAACGACCCTGCGCGTGCACTTCATGCACTCGATCACGGATTTCTGGACCGGGGCGTCCAATTTCAACCACACGCTCTTCCACGACCGCAACAGTCCCAACGCAAGAAACGCAGCGTCGACCAACGGCTGGCCGCCTGAGGTAAAATTCATGAAGTCGGGATGTTCCTCACCGGTCGCATGGCGTATGGAATCCCGGACCAAGCGAACCATCCGGGTGCGCGCCTCCTCCTCTTCCGGCGAGAGGCCAGCGTCGAGTTCCAACCAAGGCCCAATACCGGCGAGGGATCGGCCAAATGCCTCCAGATGGCTGAACTGCGTCCGATCGTTCCCATCGTCACGCTGTTCGACCGGCATCACGTTGCGCAATTCATTCCGGGCGAGCGCTTCAAACACCGGATTCGCCATTCGCAGCAATTGAGAAATCCAAATACTTCTTGTTGCGTTCATTCCTTCCCTCTTTCGCGGAACTCCCGGCCAAGGCGTATCGGGAATTACTCCGGAGTCCGTACTTCCAAGCGGGCTTTGAGCCACGGATCAAGCGCGGCGAACCAGCGGGCGGCGAGGTGGTCTTCGCCGGCGCTATTGGGGTGAACACCGTCGTACGTGTGGGCGGTCGGATCGAAACTGGTGTGCTGGTCCACGATAATGACCGGCGACTCCTCCGTCGCGAGCGCGGCAAGGCCGCGGATGCGTTCGTTGACCGCGGGATAATGCGCCGCCATGTCGCGCGCGGGAATCAGTTCCGCGACGAATAGCGCCACACGGGGATTCGCACCGCGCAATACGGCGATCACTTCGCCCAATTCGCGCGCGATGGTTTCCGGATCGTCGCCCTGGAACAAATCGTTCGTGCCAAGATGAATCAGCACCGCGTCCGGATTCGCCGCAACGGTCCACGTGGGCAGGTGCTCCAGAATCTGGTTGATGGTCCACCCCCAGTGCCCCTCATGGTCGCGATCGAAATCATCGTGCGGCGGACCGCCCCAGTGGTTGCGCGTGGACGACCCGACGAAATTGACCGGATGCCCCGCCGCTTGCAACTGATGCCACAAGGGGCGCCGGTAGCTGTCATAGCGACGGCTGCCCTGCGTGATGGAATCCCCCAGCGGCATGATGCGCAAAGCGTTCGGATCCGCCTCCACGTCCCGCCAGCCACAGCCGCCAAGACACAACACGAGAGCCGGGAATAGATGCCGCATGCGCATGGTGGGACGGAATGTAGCAAATCGCACGGCACAGCGGTCAAGCACCCCGGAGCAGGATGTCTCCGCGCCAACAGGCCAACCGCAATCCCTCCAATCGGCCTCGGTCTCGGCCTCGAAGAAACCGCGGAAAACGCTTCAGGCGGGTATTTCTTCCTCTCGTACACGTACACCTTCCCGTACACGTTCACGGAGGACCGTACATCGTTATCGCGAACGAGCACGTGTACATGAACGTGAACGGAAGAAGGAGACAGGGTTGACGGGATTTGCGGGATGGGGTGTGCCGCTCCGGTCAAACCTGTTTCAAGAAGCGGGCTCGCTCAGGTTTCATGCCCTCGGGCAAATCGACCGGCCACGGGAGGAAGGCGACGGGCAATTTGTAGCGGGGCAAAATGCGTGAAAGGCGCGTAAGCAATTCGTCGTCGGCCACCGGTTCTCCGTGCCAGCGGATGAAGGCCACCGGTCGCGCGCCGAATTCCACGTCGGGCCTCGGCGCGACCAGCGCTTCCGCAATTTCCGGCATGCCGGCGAGCCAGCCCTCGATCTCTTCCGGCTGGATGTTTTCGCCACCGGAAATAAACATGTTGTCCTTACGCCCCAGCACCGTCAGATAACCCTCCGCGTCCCGCGCGCCGAGGTCGCCCGTCGGGAACCATCCGTTTTCATCCTGCGGCCGACGGATGCCGTCCGGCTCAACGTACCCATTAAACAGCGTCTGCCCGCGCACCCAGATTTCGCCGTCCTCCGCGATGCGCAGTTCGCGATGGCGCAGGAGCAGGCCGCTCGTCATCCGTTTGGCCGGCGGCGACGCGGGTCCCATGGTGCACACCTGCGAGGCCATCTCGGTCAGGCCGTACGTCGTGAAGACCGGCCAGTGCCGCCGCGCCGCCTCGACCAGCATGGCGGTGGGCGCCGCGCTGCCGCCGAGCAGGATGGCCTTGAGCTTGGCAAAGCTATCCGGCAACGAGGCCTCGTTGAGCAACCGGTAGAGTTGCGTCGGCACGAGCGAAAGATGCGTGACGCCGTAACGTTCCTGGGCCTGCTCGATGGACTCACCGGTTTCGGGCAGCGCCACGGTCGACCCCGCGAGCGCGCAGCGCAGCAGGATACCGAGCCCGCCGACATGATAAAGCGGCAGGGCGAACAGCCAGCAATCGCGCGACGCAAGCCGCATGTTCACATTCGCCCCGCGCGCGCTGTAATAGAGATTCGACACGGTCAATTCAGCCGCTTTCGGCGCGCCGCTTGTACCGGACGTAAACAGGATCACGGCGGGGGCGGTCAAGGTCAGCGGCCAACCCTGTGCCTCCTCGCCCTCCGGATCGCGATAGACGAGCAAGTCGTCAGGCCGCAGGATGCGCAGCGTGGCGAGGTCGCCTTGCAGAGGTTGCGAGAGACGCGCGACGAGGAAACCCGCGGCGAGCTGGCGCAACTGGTCCAGCACCGCCTCGCGCGGAAGCCGCGTATTGAGCGGACACGCCACCGCGCCCGCGCGCCAGCAGCCATACAGGATGGCGATCGTTTGCCAACTGTTCTCCAGGAACAGCGCGACACGCGCGCCCGGGGTGACGCCATTCCGTTTAAGATTGCGAGCGACACGCGCCGCCATGTCGTCGAGATCGAAATACGTCATCACGTGCGCGCCGGCGATGAGCGCGGTTTCGTGGCGGGACATCAGGGCGGCGTCAAACAGGGGACAATGGATTGTGTTCATCGCTGCACCACACTACCGCGCGCGGCGGCGAGTTCCAATGCCCCGCGCGAGAATTGGAGGCGCGGCGCAAGCACGTCCGTTTCGAGCGCGGCATGGGTGTCGAGCCCCGCCGGCTGCCCGGTGACCGCAGCCAGTTCGGCGAGCACGCGTATGCCCACGCCCGATTCATAGGCCGAACTAAAGATGACCCGGCGCCCCGCGGTGCGCGCCTGCGCGGCGAGACGTAACGCGCGCACGAGCCCGCCGACGAGCGTCGGCTTGAGCACCCATGCAACCACCGGCGCGGCGGGATCGGGAACCGGCCCCTCCCCATGCAAGGATTCATCCAACGCGACGCCCATATCGCGCGGCCATTGAGCCGGCAACGCCACGCCCGCGCGGACAGGTTCCTCAATATAGTCCAGCGGCAAGCCGGCCAGCTCATCCGCAACGCCGCGCGCGACGAGCGGGGACCAAGCACGATTCGCGTCGAGCCGAATGAGCAGCTCAGGCGCCGCGGCATGGACGTCGCGCAACGCGGCCAGTTCCTGGGATATCGGCGCGCGGCCTACTTTGAATTTCGCGACGGTGAATCCCTCCGCCCGGGCGGCTCGCGCGCGCTCCGCCCAGCCTTCAGGTTCCCCCGAAATCAACGCGTTCACAGGGCAGCGATCCGCATCCACGCCGAACAGCCAGGCCGCGAGTGATTTGCCGGCGATGGCAGCCGCCACTGACGCCAGCGCGGATTCGACGGCAAAGCGGGCCGACGAGGACAGCAGCGGCAGCCCATCCGCAGAGCGGAACAGGTCATCCGGCGTACCCGTCACATCCGGCGGCGGCGCAGCGCAAAACTGCTCCAGTTCACTGCGCGCCTGCCCGATCGATTCGCGGCTGTACCCCGCCAACGGCGCGGCGTCGCCCCACCCTTCCGCGCCGGACGCGGATTCCATGCGCACGAGCACGCCTTCGCGTTCGCGCAGAAGCAACGAACCCACGCACAGCGGCGCACGGAGCTTCAGGCAATACGGAACGGTTTCGATCCGTGTGATCTTCACAAGACCCAGCCCACCGAAAACAGCATTGCATAGGCCAGCAACAGGAGCGCGGTATACGCCAGCAGGTTGTTGAGCACCGCGCCCTCCGCCCCACTCCAGATCGTTTTCAGCGCGGGCACGGCGGCGAATACGACGAGCGCGGAGGCGGCGGCATTCGGCGGCGCGTTCATGAACCGCGCGAGGATGAACGTGACCACGGCGGAGCCCGCGATGCAGAGCGTATATTCCCACCGCACGAAGGTCGCGCCGAAGCGCACGGCCAGCGTGCGCTTGCCCGCGCGCGCATCGCCCTCGCGGTCGCGCAGGTTGTTGACGACGAGAATCGAAACGGACAGCAACCCCGGCGCGAGCCCGGCCACCACGGGAACCCACGACCACTGGAGCGCCTGCACGTAGTAGGTGCCGGCGACCGCCACGGGGCCGAAGAAGACCAGCGTGAACAGATCGCCGAGCCCGATGTAGCCGAGGGGACGCGGACCCGCGGTGTAAAGCACGCCGGACGCGATGGAGAGCACGCCCACCAGCGCGAGCGGCCACCCCCCGCGGACAACGAGATACAACGCGGCGGCGGCGGCGAGGGCAAAAGCCCAAATGGTCGCGCGGATCATGGCCTGCGGCGTGACAAGCCCCGCCGCGGTGGCGCGCAACGGACCGGTTCGCCCCGCGTCATCGGTGCCTTTCGCGAAGTCCGCGTAGTCGTTGCAGTAGTTCGTACCGATTTGGATGAAGAACGCGCTCGCCAGCGCACAAAGCGCGGAAGGCACATGAAGCCCGCCGTCGCGCGTCGCGATTGCCGTGCCCATCGCGACGGGAGCGAGTGAAGCCCACAACGTTTTCGGGCGGGCGGCGAGAATCCAGGGTTTCAGGTTCATGTCGTATCCTTTGCCAGTCCGCGCAGTTCCACGAGGCACGGCTCGTTGACGGGTCGCGCAGGCAGATCCAGTTCCAGCACCGGGCTGATCGCGGCCGCGCCGCGTTCCGCGAGCGCACCCAGCGGCAGACGCACCTGGGTCTGCCCCCAGCGGAAGCCAACCTGTTGCTCTTCGTTGACGCGGACCTCGGCGGGTTGGCGCGACAACCCATGCCAGCGAAGTCGTACCGCGCGTTCACCGTCCGCCGCAAACGCACCACGCGAGGGTTCGATGGTCAGCCGCCACACATCGCCGCGCCGTTCGCTGATGAAACGAGTGCGGCGCGACTGGCCGGAAAGATAACCGAGCGAGTCCCCATCATCCTCGTAGAGTTCGCGCATGCTGGCGGAATCGCCCTGCGGCGCAAACAGGTCCACGCAAACATCGGGCCAGACGGGTTGCCCCGTCGATTCACGGGAAGGCGCGGAAAAGACAAACCCACCGCCACGCACGAAGAGCGGTACTTGCGCGAGTGAGGCCGGCACGCAAATGGTCGCCGGGCCCGTGAAGCTCGCGCCATTCCACACCGCATGCCAGCGGCCCGGTGGAATCCAGACGGCACGGTCCGCGACGGCACGCCGGTGGCGGCCCCACAGCAATTCGCACATCGTATTCCAGGAACCGGTACTGGCATATTCGATGCGCAACGCATAACGGCGATCCTTCTGTAGCATCACATCGGCGAATATATACACGGCGCCCGGCGATTCGCCGCGGTCGAGGATCAGGTCCGCGTCGAGCCAGACACGCACGCGGTCATCGGTGCGAATCGCGATGCGATACAAGCCGCTCTCCGGCGCAGGGCCGAAAGTGCCCGTCCAGCGCGTCGAAAACTTCCGTCCATCCAGGTGCGGAAGCGGCGGCTGGCCAGCCCAGGCGTGGCTGATTTCATGTTCCACGACCCGCGCCGCGGGTTCTCCTTCAAACCGCGTATTCGCGAAGTATTCCGCATCCAGGCCCGACTGCCCATTCGCCGCGACGAGAAATTCCGAAGGCAGCACGGACAGGGGCACCACGGATTCCAGGATCGGCGCGACGAGCAGATCGGGCCCCAACAGATACTGCGTGTCGTCGCGAGATTCCGGTTCACCCGGCCAGTACACGTCGCAGCGGCGCAGGAGCGGGCGGCCCGAGTCGTGGGCTTCGCGCGCGGCGGCGTAAAACGTCGGCAGCAGCCGGTAGCGCAATCGAATGTATTCCGCGGCGATTTCGCCGGCCGCGCCAAAACGCCAGGGATGCCGGTGCAGGTTCGCCGAGCAATGCAGGCGGCAGATGGGCGACAGCGCGCCGTACTGCACGAAGCGCGCGTAGAGTTCCTCGTCCGGCGTGTCGAAATGTCCACCAAGGTCTTCGCTGATGTATGGGAGGAGCGAGCGCACGCCGCTGTTCACCGCGTTCTGCACGCCGCGACGAAGATCCTTCCACGCCGCCCGCGTGTCGCCCGTCCACCAGATCGGAAACCGGTGCGACGCCGGCGAGGACGGCGCGGTGAGCGCCCCGTTATCGATCCCCTCGACGTTGGACATCACGAGGACACGTTGATCGGGGTGATGCGCCTGCGCGACATCGTGATAGAGACTCATTCCCCAGACATCGCGCGATACGCCCGGCGCGGGTTCCGCGAGGGAGACGTGCCAGTTGCGGTCGAACCACCAGTAATCCACGCCCATATTCAGCAGCGAGGTCAGCCCCTCGTGGCGATAGCGCAATTCGGCGGGCGACAACGCCACCGGGTGCGCCGGCTCCGGATGGTCGTTCAGCATCACGCGGACGTTCCGTGCATGCGCCTCGCGCACAAACGCCGGCAGGTCGGGCAGCAGGGCCGTGTTCACGCCATAGCCGTGCGAGGCGCCGACGCGCCAATCGGTGTCGAGCACGAAGATATCCAACGGGATGTTGCGCGCGCGATATTCATCAATGACCGACAACGCCTCCTGCTGGGTGTAGGCGTAATAGCGGCTGTCGATCAAGCCGAGTGCGCGAAACGGCGGCAGCGGCACCCGCCCACACAGGCGGAGGAAATCCTCCACCAGCCGGCGGTACCCCCCGGGGCCGGGAAGGAAAACGTACACATCGCGCGCCGCCGTTTCCGTCGCCCAACCCGAGGCCGGATGCGAATCATCCGGCGGCGGCAGGGCGCCCCACGCCGGGGGAATCAGACGCGGGCGGTCATCGAACGCCCAGCCCGTTATCGAGTCCGAAGGGGCGGGCAGAAAGACGCGGGCGGCGAGCGGTCGGGCCCCGTCGAACAACACGGCACCGTCCGGTGCGTGGAAGCGGACGCTCTCCACCCCGGGGCGCGGTCCCATAACCGTCGCCCGCCACTGCGCTGAATCCAATTGCACGCCGGAATCCGTGTCCCGGCGTGTCACCGCGACCCCGGGCCACGCACGTTCGACGACATTAAAGGAGGGACGATCCTCGAAACCCGAGGCTCCCCGTTCCTCAATGCGCACCAGGGTTTCGGACAAAACCTGGACCCGCAAATTCTCGTGTATGACAATATCTTCCGTCATGGCGTGGCGGCACCCGCTCGTGCACGCTTGCGCGTACCATGTCACCCCGCCCCAGACAAGCGGAACTTGCCCAAGGATTCCGCTTGCCGTGCAACACTAATGACAATAGCTTATCAATAAATGCAACGGAATACCCAGCAGCGCGACGCGATCCGACAGGCCCTGGCCGGCGCCGGGCGCCCTTTGAGCCCGCAGGAAATCCTGACCATGGCCCGCGCGCACGTCCCGGTCCTCGGACTGGCCACGGTGTACCGCACCATCAAGGCGCTGAAGGAGGAGCAACTCGTGGTCGCGGTGGATGTTCCTGGCGAACCCGCCCGCTACGAGCCCTCCGGCAAGGCACACCACCATCATTTTCTCTGCCGCACCTGCAACCGGCTGTTTGAATTGCCCGGCTGCCCCGTACACCTGCCCAAGGTCATCTCATCCGGCCACGAGGTCGACGGCCACGAGCTGACGATCTTCGGCCGCTGCAATGAATGCCGCACGCCGCCGCGTCGACGCCCAACCCGCCGGAGCCTGGCACGACAGCGATGAACCGCCGGGCGACCATCACGCGTGCCATCATTGCGCTCGCACTCTGGATCGTGCAGGCCCTCGGCCCCGGTCTACATATCGCCTGGGGCCATGAACACGAGGGCTGCACCCACGCGGATCACTGCCAGTCCACGGGCGACACGATCCTCACGACGCTTGACTCAACCGAGACCTGCCCCGTTTGCGCCCTGATCGCTCGCGCACAGGCGCCATATTCAACGAACGACAAACCGGACGCTGATCGCGCCCTGACGCCCCAAACCAAGCTTTTCCTCGGGCCCGCCGACATTCCCATTCAATGGGATGCGCCCAGCGGCGACGCGCGCGCCCCGCCGCGCTGATCCTTCACGCCCTCGATTCCGCGCATCACCCCGTGGGTGAACTGCGCTCACTTCGTTTGCACCACTCTCTTTTTTGAAGGATCCATTCATGAATCGTACTCCATCATCCGCACGCCAGGCGGCTTTCCTGGCGACCATCCTGGCGCTCGCTTCCGCGGGCGTCCTCCGCGCTCAACAGACTGCCCAGGAATCATCGGGCGGCCTGCGCCTGATCGATACCTCCGTCAATGTCATCGTCGCCGGCGGCGCCTCCTCCGAGGACAATCACGTCCTCGAGGAACTGCAAGGTGGCGGGCATGACCCGAAACGGAACGGCTTCACTCTACAGCAGGCCGAGGTCTCGTTCTCAGGCGTCATCGACCCGTACTTCCGCGGCGAAGCGCACATCGTCTTCACGGAAGACGACGTGGAACTGGAGGAGGCCTTCGTCACCTCCACCGCGCTGCCGTCGGGTCTTGAGTTGAAAGCGGGCTATTTCCTCACGGAATTCGGCCGCATCAACCCCACCCATCCGCACACGTGGCACTGGATGGACCAGCCGATCGTCGCGAGCCGCCTGCTCGGCGAAGACGGCCTGCGCGCACCGGGGGTCCGCCTTGCCTGGCTGCTGCCCACCCGCTGGTACTCGCAACTCTACTTCGGCATCCAAAACGCCGACAGCGAGACCGCGATCAGCTTCCTCGGCGAGGGTCATCACCACGGCGAGGAGGACCACGGTCATGCTCACGGCGATGAAGAAGAGGAACACGAGGACGAGCACGAGGAGGAGGACGAACACGGACACGAGATGGAGGGCGAGACCACCATCGCCGGTCGCCCGCGCGTCGAACGCGAACTCAAGAACCTCGACGAATACCTCTACCTCGTCCGCTGGGAAAATTCCGCCGACCTCACGGAACAGTCGACCGTCCTTTTCGGCCTCTCCGGCCTGTACGGCCCGAACGACGCCAGCGAAAATGGCGAGACCTACGTGTATGGTGCGGACCTCACGCTCAAGTGGCGTCCGGAAAACAACAAGCGCGGCTACCCGTTCGTCATCTGGCAGAGCGAAATCATGAAGCGCGACTTCAAGGCGGGTGCGGTTTCCATTCCGCACGACGAGCACTTCCACGACTTCGCCAGCGAGACCATCAAGGATTGGGGCTTCTACAGCCAGCTCGTCTGGGGCTTCGCGCCGCGTTGGGAAACCGGCCTGCGCGTCGAATACGTGACCGGCAACGACGCCGGCGTCGAGGAGCGCGACCACGATCCCGCGCGCAGCGACCGTGTCCGCATCTCCCCGATGCTCGCCTACCGCCCGAGTGAGTTCACCCGCGTCCGCGTCCAATACAACTACGACGACGCGGATTTCCTGGACGATAAGGTTCACACCGTCTGGGCGGGCCTGGAACTGCTGTTCGGCAAACACCCGGCGCACAAGTTCTAGTCCACGGAGGAACGCGCGCCGTCCACGCATCGGCGGCGACGGCGCGCCGCCCTCCGGAGCCCACTCATTGTGAAAAAAATACTTTTCCTCGCGCTCGCCTTCCTGGGCGCCGCCGCGCACGCCGCCCCGCTGCGCGTTTGCGCGACCACGCCGGATCTCGGCGCCCTGGTCCGTGAAATCGGGGGGGATCTCGTCGAGGTCACCGTCTTCGCCAAACCCGGCGACGATCCGCATTTTCTCGACGCCCGGCCCAGCTTCATCCGCGCGCTCAACCAGGCGGATGTCTATGTCGAGACCGGCCTTGAACTCGAAATCGGCTGGGCGCCCCTGCTCCTCCAAGGCGCACGAAATCCGCGTGTGATGCCGGGCCGGCCCGGCCACATCGACGCCTCGCGCGCCATCACGCCACTCGGTGTACCGGAGGGACAGATCGACCGTTCCCACGGCGACGTACACCCCGGCGGCAATCCCCACTACCTGCTTGATCCCATTCGGGGACTCGCCGTGGCGGGCCTGCTGCGCGACCGGCTCATCACGCTGCGCCCGGAAGAAGCGGATCGCATCCGCGCGCGCCACGATGACTTCGAGACGCGCCTCAACACCGCGCTGGAAGCGTGGATCGCCCGACTCGCGCCCCATCGCGGAACCCCGATCGTCATCGACCACAATTTGTGGATCTATTTCGCCGACCGGTTCAACCTGCGCATCGCGGCGGAATTGGAACCCAAGCCGGGCGTTCCTCCCACCACACGGCACCTCCAGCAGGTCATCGAACAGATGAAGGCGGACTCCATACGCGTCATCGGCGCATCGCCTTATTTTGACGAACGGCACGCCCGCTTCGTCGCAGGACACACCGGCGCCCGCATCGCGCGATTGGCCCACCAACCCGGGTCGCGCCCGGACACCGGCGACTACATCGCCATGATTCACCACAATGTTGAAGCACTCGCCACCGCGCTGGAACGCACTCCATGATCGCTGCCGGTCCAGTGCTTTGCATGCGCGACGCGGCGCTCGGCTATGGTCGACAGGTGGTCCTGCACGTCGAATCCCTCACGATCAACCCGGGCGATTCCTGGTTCCTGCTTGGCCCGAATGGCTCCGGAAAATCCACGCTGCTGCGCGCGGCCATGGGCCTGCTCGCGCCGCTTGGCGGCGTGGTGGAGCGCGACCTTCACTGCCGCCGTCCCGATCGCATCGGCTTCGTCCCGCAGGGCTGCGAAACACGGGCGGCGCTGCCCACCACGTTGCGCGAATACGTAGGCCTTGGGCTGGTCGGCACGGCCGTTCCCCGCGCGGAACGAAAGGCGCGGCTTCACCGCGCATTGGACCGCGTCGGGTTGCTGCCGCTGGAGCGGGCCGATTTCTGGACGCTATCCGGCGGACAGCGACAGCGCGCCCTGCTCGCCCGCGCACTCATCCGGGAGCCGATCCTGTTGATCCTCGACGAGCCAACCAACGGGCTCGATCCCGCGGCGGAGGAAGGGCTGATGCAGATTCTTAACGCGCTCCGGCGGGACGTCCTGCTGACGACGATCTTCGTCACGCACGACCTCGTCCTCGCGGCGCGCCACGCCTCGCACGTCGCCATCGCGGCGAACGGACGACTCCAAGCCGGGGTGCGCGAACGCATGCTCGGCGACGCGGCGCTGCGCGCGGCCTTCGGCGTCAACCCGCTGGAGGCGCTGCGATGATCGGCGATTTCCTCGCAAGCTGGCCGCTTTTCCAGCACGCCTACCTGGGGGGATGGATGCTCGCGATCCTGCTCGCCCTGCTCGGCGTGCAGCTCGTCGCGCGCGACCAGATTTTTTTCGGCGCCGCCGTCGCGCAAGCCTCGACGCTCGGCATCGCCATCGCGCTTGTCACCGCGGCATGGCACCCGTTCGGCTGGCATCTTCACCATACAGAGTGGTATCCCCGCCTTTGGGCCGTGGCCTGTTCGGTGCTGGCCGCAATGAGCATCGAATTCGCTGCCGGCAGGCGGGAAAGCCGCGAAGCCGTCACCGGGTTCATTTTCATCTTCGCCTCCGCGGCCGCGATGGTCCTCGTGGCGCGCAGTCCCTTCGGCTTGGATGAGGTGCAGCGGCTGCTCGCCTCAAGCCTCATCGGGGCCACCGCGCTCGACGTCAGGATGCTCTCGATCCTGCTCGCCGCAACGGTGCTGCTCATCGCCATGCACCGGAACCGGCTGCTGCTGCTCGCCATCGACCCCGCGTGCGCGGCGGCGGCGGGGGTGCGCGTGCGCGCGTGGTCCATCGCCCTCGCGGCGTGGTTCGCCATCGTCACCGGCCTGTCCATCCGCACGGCGGGTCTCCTCTACACCTTTGGGTGTCTCATCCTGCCCGTGCTCGCCGCGAAACAACTCGCCCGCGAAATGCGTACGCTCTTCTGGCTCGCGCCGCTGCTGGGCCTCGGCTGCGCCATCCTTGCTTTCCTGTGCGCGCACACGTGGGATTACCCATCCGCGCAGCTGGCGGCCCTGTTCCAGGGCGCATTGCTGGCGCTGCTCTGGCTCGTTCGCGCGGTCGCACGCCGACGCGGTCCCACACGCACGAATTGACAGCGGGCAACGTCAACCCGCAACTTTTCCCGGTTTCACTTGCCCCCTGCGGGCTTGCTTGTCTCGGCGAAGCCCCGCGGAGCCGGACCCCGCAGGAGCAAAAGTCGGACGGGGGCAAACGAAAACCGGGGAATTTCCTGACATCAACCCGCTTGACAGGGTGCGCCCAATTTTGATAAACCTTATCAATCAAAGGGGCCGCATGAAACTTGAGCGTTATGAGGGAAATCCGATTTTGGCGCCGCATCCCGGGCGCAAATGGGAACAAGCCTGCGCAACCAATCCCGGCGCCTGGTATGACGGGCGGACCGTGCACCTGCTCTACCGCGCGGGACCCGACAACGACGCACATCCGGTTTATTTCGGCCTCGCGCGGAGCCGCGACGGCTTTCGATTTAAACGCACATCCACCCGGCCCGTATTCGGCCCCAGTGCGGACGGGTTCGATGCCGGTTGCGTGGAAGACGCGCGCATCGTCAAATTCGACGGCACGTACGCCGTCGTCTACGCCGCGCGGGCGTTCCCGCCGGGCGCCTATTGGCGGAAGACCATCCCGCTAAACGCGCACAACCCGCCCCTCCCGCCGGAAGCGCCCGCCGCCGCCCGCGAGAACCTCACGCGCTCCGGCCTCGCACTCACGCGTGATTTTATAACCTGGCATCGACTCGGTCCCATTACCGACGCCACGGTGGACAACCGGGACGCCATCCTTTTCCCGGAACGCATTGGACGCTCGTTCGCACTCCTGCATCGGCCCGCAAGCTGGATCGGCCCGACCCACGGGTGCGACCGGCCGTCCATGTGGATCTCGTTCAGCGAGGACCTGCTCGCCTGGAATTCCCACCACCTGCTGGCCTCGCCTGCCTACACGTGGGAAGCACGAAAAATCGGCGGCAGCACGCCGCCCATCAAGACTCCCCGCGGATGGCTCTGCCTCTATCATGGCGTCGACGAGAAGCAGGTCTATCGCGTCGGCGCGATGCTGCTGGACGTGCGCGACCCCCGGCGCATTCTCGCGCGCACGCCGGAACCCATCCTCGAGCCGGAGACGCCGTACGAGCGCGAAGGGCTGGTGCCCAATGTCGTATTCCCCACGGGAAACGTGGTCATTGGGGAGCGCTTGTTCGTATACTACGGGGGCGCCGACAAGGTGTGCTGTGTCGCCACGATAAAACTCAAGGAGCTGGTCGGTCACCTGCTCAAGCATCCCTGGCGGCCCGCCGCGCGCAGGGGCGGCGGGCCGGGAGCAAAACGCCGTGCAGGCCAATCCACATAAACGGACGATCGCCGGCTTCACGCTTCTGGAACTGCTCGCGGTGATGGGCATCATCATCACCCTGCTTTTTATGTCCATCCGTTCCATCGGATCGGCCTTGGAGCAGGCGCGCATGACCCGATGCGGAGCGAACCTCAAACACCTGGGCCACGCCCTGCTGATGTACGCCTCCGATCACCAGACCAGCCTGCCGGCCTTCATCACGAACAACATCACGTGGGATTCGGTCCTGCTGCCGTACCTGCAGCAAAATACGCAAATCTTCCTCTGCCCGAGCGACCGGCTGCTCGCTTCGGGGGCGCAAACCAATGCCCCCCGCACCTACGCCGCGAACGGCGGCCAAAACTACCTTGCCGGGAAACGCTACCCCTTCGGCGACTTCAATGGCCGGCCGCCTCTCCCGCTTGACTTGCTCGAATCGCGAAGCGGACGCACGATCCTGCTCGGCGAGCGGCCCGGCGACAGCGCGGGCAATCGTGGGTTTGTGGGGGCCTTTCCGTTCTGCACGCTGGACCAACTGCCGGGCTCGGTGCATCGCCGGGGCGAGGGCGGCAACTACCTGTTCGCCGACGGGTCCGTTCAGTTTCTTCGCGTCGCACACGCCGCGCTCAGCGCGGACACGGATTATTGGTACTGCGAAGGGTTTTAGCGTGCTTCATCCTTCAACACGAGCAGCCGCGCCAGCACGGCATTCGCCGAAGCGGAGCCGCCCAGCCAGACCTTGACGCGAAAGTGGGCCGTACCGGCCGGCCATGCGATGTCTCCCAGCCGCACGCCGTGCCAGCCGCCCACCACCGCGGGAATCGCATCGATGGAATCCAGATAATCGCCCGACCCGTCAAATGCCGCGAATTGGACCGTGATCGTGCCCGCCTCCACGGCGGAAAGGTGCAACAAAAGCCAACTCGCATCATGCCGGGCCATGAGGCGATTGATCAGCACGCTGCCGAATGAACGCTCGGCGGCGAGGGTTAACCGCAGGCCCGCCGCGTCGACTTGGCCCACCACATCATCCGCGATCCATTCCGTTTCAGGCCCAAAACGTTCTTCCACGAGAATGTCGTCGGCATCAACGGGCAACACATAGCGAAATTCCTCCAACTCCAATGCGGCCCCCTCCGCGCCGCCCACCCAAATCTTGAACAGAACCGACTGGGTTTCCGGCGGCAGGCGCAGATCCCGCATCCGCAGGACGTGCGATCCGGCGCGGGACGCATCCTTGACCGGTTCAACCGCGCGAAGCGGCGTGTCCCCCGCGAACCCCATCACCTGGAAGGTGTGCACGCCCTGCGCCATCTCGCGGGTATGCAGCGTGATTTCGCCGCGGGGATGATACGGGAAGCGCTGCTCGACAAAGACATTTCCCACGTCGCCCTGTTTGTTGATTTCCACGATCTGGAGGTGGTTCCCGTGCTTGCGGATGCGGGCGTCCGACCAGCTCCAGCCCTCCTCCGGCGCCGTGCGCGCATTAAACAATTCCAGCTCCCCCGCGGACGCCAGATTTGCGGCCGTGATCCACAGGAACAGCGCCAATGAATGTTTGCAGGCATGCATGTTCAGTCTTCTCCTTCCCTGGCGGGCACACGCGACTCCAGACGCCACAACCGGAACGCCATGCCGAATCGCCGTCCGCGCAGCAGGTCCTCCACAAATTGATCCACCTTTGCGCTCCACTTCACTCGCGCGACTTCATCCGTGATGCCGGCAATCCCGCGGCGCAGGCGATGGAGGCGATGGGGCCATGCGTTGTCTTTCAAGTAGCGGGGTCGACCCGTGTAGCGATGCACCCACTCCTCGGTCACATCGAGGAAACGAAAGCCGTATTCGACGGACGGTTCGATCGTGGAGCCTTCCTGGAAATCGTTCCATGTGATGAGCTGAACGGCGTCGGGCTGATGCTCCAGCACCTCCCGCCAGTGTTCCTCATACTGCGCGGTTCCCCGCCGTTCAATCACGCGCGGCCCGTTGCCCCACCCCCAGACGCCGGTATCGTCGAATCCGGGCATCGCCGCCCCGACCACATACCCCGGGCGCGCCGCCGCGTAATAGTTCGATCGATACGCGCCGTCGCCCACCCATGCATACGTGCCGTCCACCAGGCCCGCGTACGCGCGCTCCGCGTGGCCGCGAATAAAGAAGACCTCGTGTTTCCCGAAGCGGGCGAGCAGCGCCGCCAGTTCGTCCGGATCCAACACATGCCGCCCCAGCAGGCCCTGCTGGTGATTCACGAACAGCAGGAACACCGGCCGGTTTTCCACGCGCAAATACGCGGGCGATTCCGCGTGACGGGCCAGTACATGCCGGATCTGCCGCTCCGCTTCATCGAGCACTTCCGCGCGGGAGTTCACGGCGGCATATCCGGGAAAGAAGGCTTTTTCCTCCAGGCAGACCGCCGCACGGCCCCCCAGGCATTCCGCCGCGCGCAAGAGATGCGCAAAGACCTCGTCGCTGTAGGTGTCCGGGCCGTACCAGTCGGCGACGAACGCGTCGATCCCCGCGACGCGGGCGCTGAGCAGGTGGTACTCCAGCACATCGGGATCACGCCCATCGTAGGGTCCAATAAGCGGATAATAGACCGAGGCGATGTCGCGCCGCCCGTCGGGTCGCCGCTCGTCCGGGTCATGCTTGGGCCCGCGCCCATGCCACTGCCAGTGCGCCCATTCGATCTGGCCGTCCGGCATGCGTTCGGCGCGAAACCACGGCATGTAGTGCGCCCAGACCCGCGGCGCCTCCTCCGCCGCCCGCGCGTGAAACAGGTCGACGCACAGGGCCAGGCATCCGATGATGGCGCACAGCCGATTCATGCCGACACGGTGACAGCGTTTGAGCGAAAAAGCAATTGATAAAGTTTATCATTCTTGATTTGCTTCCCGCATGCACTTCCACACCCAACTGCCCGCGGCGCGCCCCCTGGAGTGGCCCATCGCGCTCGGTCACTTCCTGCCCTGGTACACGCTGCGCGGCGACGCGTATCCGCTGGTTCCGGAGGATGCCGCGCCGCTCGGCGGCACCCCGCACATCGAAGACATGCGGCACTGGAACGACAGCCGGGCCGGCTACCGGCGCACGCATCTGCATCTCCCCCGGATCGGCGTGTACGACTCGCGCGACCCGGCGGTGATCGAATGGCAGATCCAGACCGCGCTGCGCCACGGCGTCTCCGGCTTCATCCTCAACTGGTACGGCATCCATTCGGTCGAAAACGTCCTCACGCTCCACTGGCTGCGCGGGCTGGAGCGCTGGAATCGCGCGCACCCGGAGCAACCGTTTGTCTACTGCCTCTCGCACGACATGCAGGCGCAATGGCCGACGGAAGGCAAATGCCCGGCGACCCTTGAGGAGGATTTCATCTATATCCGCGACCATCTCGTGCGCGACGCCTACCTGCGTCGCGATGGACGTCCCCTGTTCACCATCTTCCCCTACGGCGACGAGCGCGAAACCTACCGCGCGGTCCTCGACCGGGTGTTCGGCGCAACCGGCGCCGACCTGATCTGGAGCGGCGCGCCGCGCGGCGCCGGCGAAAATGGCGGTTATGCCTGGGTAAAACCCGATGCCGACACCGTGCAACCAGGCGAGCCCTATTGCTGGAGCGACCCGGACAACTGCGGCGCGCAGGAATTACGTTCTTTCTGCGATGCCGCAAACCGCGCACCGTCATCCGAGTTCTACCTCATGCACGGGGTGTGGCCGGAATTTAACAATACGCTCGTGGCCTGGGCGTGGAGCAAGGACCCCACCCACCCGCACATCCGCCCGTCCGTGATCTGCCGGGAGACCCGCTCCGGATCAACACTCGACCGCACATGGGACGTCTATCTCGATTACCTGCGCCGCCAGCGGAAGGGCGATCCGACCGCGCGCGTTCCGGCGCCGCTGGTCCAGCTCGTCACGTGGAACGATTACGCGGAAACCACCACGCTGGAACCCAGCCAGGAATACGGGGAGGCGCCGCTGGAGCGCTGCCGCGCCCGCCTCGATGAAGCGCGCGCGATCATGCGCGCCGCGCCGGACTAACATGATATTTCACCGCAGAGACGCGGAACGCGCAGAGCAAACCAGGAAAGGAGGAGTGATTCTCAAAAGTTCTGCCCCGTGGGTTGTCGCGACGGGATTGCATCCCGTCGGCCCAAAACCGACGGCATGAAATGCCTTCGCTACAGCGGTTCAGGACAATACTTTTGCGAATTGCTTTAATGCCGCGTCTCCGGAATACCCAGTGGACATCCGGGGAGCACACGCGCCCCCGCGTGCGGAGCGAGGCGCCCACACCTCGCTTCCTCGAACAAGGGCAGCGGCAGGACCGGCTTCATGCCGGCAGAGGTAGTCAACGCCGGGCGCGAATCGTGCGCACCGAGGCGCGTTGGATCAGCCGGCTGTGAAAGACCTGCTCGGCAGGGACCGCGCGCCCCGCCAACTCATCGCGGATGCAGGCGATGACGCTCGCGGCGAGTTCTTCCAACGGTTGCGAGATCGTGGTCAGCGGAGGATTAAAAAACGGACTGATCGCCTCGTTCTCCAGGCACACCACCGACAGATCCTCCGGGATGCGCAGACCGAGACGATTGATAAAGCTGTCGAGGACGGCCAAGCCCGCGTTGTCGGACAGGTTCAGACACCCCGTGCACCCCGCATCGCGAATCGCCCGGGCCATGGCGAGCGGTTCCTGTTCCCGAGCCGAGAACACCAGGGGACGTCCCTTGACGCGCACACGCTTGAGCGCCGCCTCGAAACCTTTCCGCCGGTTCTCCACCCCCCACCCGTCCAATTCGTCCAGCACCAGCGCCAGGCGGCGATGCCCGCGCGCGAGCAAATGCTCGGCCGCCAGGAACCCCTCCTCCCGGTGGTCGGATGCCAGCATCTTCCACGCCCGGTCGCGCGGTCGTTTATTGATGACGACAACCGGCACGTCCGGCAGATGCGCCAGCGCATCCATTTCCTTTTGCGTCAGCCCCACCTCAATGATGCCATCCACCAGATTCTTCGTCGCCAGGTCCGCGGAGTCGTACGGTATAAACTCGACGAGGTATTGCGCGCGCGCCGCCGCGCGGATCAGGTGCTGGATGAGGCGCGTCTTGTAGTCGCCGGCACTGATATGGTCGAGGTGCCCAACGATGATGGCCAGGGCATTGCGTTTTGTGACCAGACGCGGGGTGTACCCCACCACGCGCGCCGCCTCAAACACACGGCGCCGCATGCGCTCGCTGACATGCGGGTAATCGTTGAAGGCGCGGGAGACCGTCACAATCGACACACCGGCCGCCTTGGCGACCTCGTAAATGGAGGCGCGTTCGTCGCTCGACTTGGATGCTGGACGGGATCGCGGCACAGTTTTTTTCAACTGCGCGGACGCTATCACGAAGTCGCCCGCGCTTTCAACCTGCCACCGCGACATAATCGCGGCGGCGGCGGACACCACGCGCCGCCAGCAACGCGCCGGCCAGCATCAGCGCGGCAACGGAAGGCTCGGGCACCACATCGAAGCGGATTTCATCAAACCGGACCTCCTGATCCGTGAAATCCGGTCCGGTGAACACGCTGACCTTGGGCAGGATTTTGGCGGTCGCCCCATCGAAGGTAAAATCCCCCAGGTTGACCGTGTTGCTTCCCGTGCCCACGCCCTGAGGAACGACGGCGAACACCGTGGCGATATACGCATCCCCGCTGTCGAAGAGATCGAGGCGGATGTCATAGCTCACCGAGGCCGTAAGGCCTTCCACGACATACGTCATCGTGTAGTCGGCCTTGTTCGCGGGATCAAACGGAACAAAAGGCGCCACCCCGACAGTCGGGCCAAAGGCGACCTCATTGTTCAGGGCCGCCACGGAAAACGTGCCCAGAGAACCATCGCTGTCCAATGAGGAACCATCTCCCTGGAAATTAAAAATCACGGACCAGTCGGAGACATCCGAAAAATCCTCCTGCCAGATCAGGTCCGCCCGTGCCGGCGGCAGGGCGAGCGCACTACACAGCGCGGGAACCAGCATCCATCGGATGGCATTCATGGCTCTGCATCCTTTCGCCCAGCGCCACCCGCCGTCATCCCGCGGCCCGAATCAATCGACCGGCGGTGGTGGCGCAGAATCACCGCACCCAACACCAGCAGTATAAGGACGGACGGCTCGGGAATCACGACCAAATCAAGCCCCATCGAATCAAAGACCACCGTCTGGTCGCCCAACCCCGTGTACACCGTAACCTTGGGCAGAATGTACGCCGCGGACGGATTCCAAGGCAAATCCGCCAGCAAAACCCGGTTCGAACCCACGAACGTGCTCTGCGGGGCCACGGAAAAGACGGTCGAAAGATAATTCTGGGACGAATCAAATTGATCGATTTCAATGGAATAACTCGTCGAGTCGGTCAGCGAGGCGACTTCGTAGAACAAATAGTACTGGTACGAGGACTTGCTCGGGTCGAAAGACGCGAATCCGGAAAGCGCCGGATTCGGCGCGAATGCGACGAAATTATTCATCGATTCAACGTAGAACGTCCCGAGGTTTCCATCGGACGTGATGGACGCCGCGCCGCCCTGGTCGTTGTAGATCACCAGCCAGTCGCTCACATCGCTGAAATCCTCGTGATAAAGGATTGACGCCTCCGCGACGACCGCGAGGCATCCGCAGGCAACCGCCGCCCGCAGCACCCCCGCATTCCATTGGCACGCACGCATCATGGCCCACCCCCCCCCGCCGGCCCAGCCAGCCCGGTTCGCATCGCTGGGATGAAACATACCAGTATGATCCGGTATGTCAATATGATTGATAAATCTTATCATTTATAATCGGCCGAAACGCTTCACCGCGGAGCGGCGGGAAAAACCGGGGAAGACCGCGCTCATGCGACACGGACGAAAAGCCCGGCGGAACGGAGCGCCGGGCCGGCGCGGGCGCCGGGATCGATCAGAGCCAGCCCAGCCGGTTCAGCTCCGCCTCAAGATGGCCCGCCAGCGCGGCGTGGCCCTCGGCGCGAGGGTGCATGAAGTGGATCGACCATTCCTTCGGATACCGGTCCGCCGGGATGCGGCTGCGCAGGTCATAATACGGCAGCCCAACCCGCTCGCATATCTCGCGCGCCTCCCGGCGCATGGAGCCAAACACCAGGGTGCGGAAGCCGTGCTTTTCTCCCAATTCCTGCAATTCGCGGAACGCCTGCTCGACGCCTTCCACATCCGTGCCCGCGAGCAATTCCTCCGCGACCTGGTTCCGATCGAAACTTCGCTGGTCGCGGAAGTGCGCGCCCGCCAGCTTCGTGAGGAAACTTTCCCGGTCGAACAGCAGCAAGTGCAGGAAGGAGACATCACGCCGGCGGTAATCCTCCTTCTGCAACATGAAGAACGGCAGCATAAAATCGTTGTCGCACCAGCCGACCACGACGATGTCCGGATTATATTTCAGGCCTTTGAAGCGCAGCGATTCGACTTCCAGCTGGGTGTTGTAGCCCGGCACCGCGAGATGCATCACCTCGTACACGCGCCCATCGCCCCGCGCCGCCAGCCGCGCGCGCAGCACCGACATGTATTCCTCGTTCTGTTCCACGCCCCACCCGAACATGCCGGAGTCGCCGATGCCGATGATCCGGACCACGCCGGCCGGCTTCTCCACCGGATAATCGCGGTCGTCCCGCATCCCGTCGGCATTCGTCCGCACCAGCCGGTGCCCGAATTCCATCTCCAGGTTCGGCTGCAGTTCGTACACGAGCTGCGAGTGGTCGCTCGGCTCGATGATATGCGCCATCGGGTGCGAGCTGCGGACGGGCAGTTTGCGCCCCATCGCCCGCAAATGCTTGAGCCGGTCCAGGGAGTTCTGCTCCTGGTTGCGGATCAGCATGGCCCGCAACAACAGCTCGCCCGCGAGCGCGGAGATCGAAATGCTAAGCCCGAACATCACGCACCTGCCCGCCAGCCGCGCCCACGCCCGCGCCGGGCTGCGCCAGCCCTTCCCCACCACCCACGCGGCGAAAAGAAGGCCCAGCCCGATGAAGAAATTCTGGTACGGCGCCTCCGCATACACGATGTAGGCCCACGGGATGCCGTACACCGCCATCAACCCCGTCAGCAGGAAAAATCCGCAGGCCAGGAGGATCAACCCCGCCACCGCGAGCCGCCCCCACCAGCCGCCCGCGAGCGACCATAGCCATTCCAGCGGCTTGAAGATCGCCGCGCATTCCTGTCTGGGCATTAAATCCGACATGCGAAAAAGGTTTTATAGACGTTGAAACTTTATAAAACAGAAATTACAGACGTTGTAAATTTCAAGCGCGATCCAAACGGGCGACGCTTTCGATATGACCGGTGTGCGGGAAAAGGTCGACCGGCTGGACGGGACCCAACGTGAAGGCGCCGTCGGCGCAAAGGCCCTGCGCATCCCGCGCAAGGCTCGCGGGGTTGCAACTCACGTAGACGATCCGTTCCGGGCGCAATGCGCGCAGTTCCAGCACGAGGTCCGGGTGCAAACCGGCGCGCGGCGGATCGACGACGACGATGCGCGGCTGGAGCTCCGGCGGCAGCTCGCGCGCGGCGTTCGCATAGTGCTTCAGGTCGAGCGCGAGGAAGCGCGCGTTGCCGATCCCGTTGGCGCGCGCGTTGGCTTCGGCGTCGCGCAGGGAGGACGCCTCCAATTCGCAGCCCACCACTGCGCGACAGCGGCCCGCCAGCCAAAGCGCAATCGTGCCCGTGCCGCAGTAGAGATCGTGCACCACGTCGTCCGCACCCGGGTCCGCGAGCCGCAGCACTTCGTTGTAGAGCACCTCGGCCTGCGCGGTGTTCGTCTGGAAAAAGGAAGTGGGCGAAATGGAAAACGAAAGCGAGCCGAGTCGTTCCGTGATGCAGCCGGGACCGCGCACCACGATATCCTGCTCGCCGCGCGCAACGGTGTTCTTTTTCGACGTGACGCCGTTCACAAACGTCGTCAGGCGCGCGCCAAAGTGCGTCGCCAATTCGGCGTCGAGCGCCGACATCAACGCCGCGTCGTGCGACGAGGTGATGAGGTAGATCATGAACTCGCCGGTGGCGAATGCCTTGCGGACGACGAGGTTTCGCAAAAAGCCTTCGTGCGTACGGGTGTTGTAAATGCTGAGTCCGCGCGCGCGGCCAAAGGCCTTCACGAGCGTCAGCGCCTCGTTCATTTCCGGCGCGGCGATGTGGCAGTGGTCGACGTCGACGATCTTGTCGAACCGGCCGGGCACGTGGAAGCCGAGGGCGTAGTCCTTTGGCCGCCCCCCGCGACCTCGCGTCGCGGGAGCGAAAGTTCCATCGCTACATGCTGGCGAAGCAACCTTGGGCTCCGGCAGGTCACGCCCGCCGGTGGCCACCATCTCCGATTCGAGCAGGTAGCGGCGGTCGCCGAAAGAGAACTCTAGTTTGTTGCGGTAGCCGTATTCGCGCGCCGACGGCAGCGGGTCGGCGACCGGGTGATCCCGGAATCCGCCGATGTGCGCGAGGGCGTCCGCGACGATTTTGCGCTTGAGGCGCAGTTGCTCGTCGTACCGGGCATGCTGCCACTTGCAGCCGCCGCATACGCCGAAGTGCGCGCATGGCGGGGTGACGCGGGCGGGCGACGGCGCGAGCACGCGGGCGAGGCGGGCCTCCAAGTAGTTCTGTTTGATTTTGGTGACCGAGGCCTCGACACGGTCTCCCACTGCGACGGGGCCGGAAACGAAAACGGCGAGCCCTTCCGGCAGTTTCCCGAAGCAGGACGCACCGTCCCCGGCGTCGCTCACGTCGAGTTCAATCAATTGGCCTTTCCTGAACACCATCTGGTTGTACCGCCTGCGCCATGCGGCGTCCATCCTGCGAAAGGATCAAGCCATCTTTCGCAAATCCGCCAATAGGACCGCATCGCCGCCGCCAAACCCTTTGACTTTTCAACGGGTTGCACATCCTGTGTGATGCCGACACGCGGATGGCACTGAATCTGCTTCGTTTAAGTGCAGCCTGAGGGGGCTATATGCGGCGATACGCCATTCGATGCCTTGCGCTGGCTTGTGTAGCGAGCGCGACATATTCCGCTCGCGCTGCGGATTGGAACCTGGACGGACTCAGCGATATCTGGGGATACCACTACAACGCGACGAACCTGAACGCCGCGCTTGATTCCGATGGCGATGGCGTGCCCAACTGGGCGGAGAGCATCGCCGGGACGGACCCGCTCAATGCGGATTCATTTCACGCGGTCCTCCAAACGCACGACGCTTCGAACCGTGCCGCGCTGGTTTGGTACGGCCTCCGGGGCAAACGCTACGACATCCTCGCCCGCTCCAACCTGCTCGACGCGGCTTGGAACACGCACGCCGTGTCGATGGGCAGCAACCGCCTGCACCATTTCCCGATCCCCGAGCCGCAGGCGCAGCCTTTTTTTTGGAGCGTTCAGGTAGCCGACGTGGACAGCGATGGCGACGGCTTGTCGGACTATGAAGAATATCTGATCGGCCTGAATCCGTTCACGAACCGGAGCCATCGCACGGTGCTGAACGACTCAAACAAAGTACGCAACGCCTTCCGCGCAACAAACTGGGTCAGCGTCGCGGCGATTGACCCGGTGACCCACGAGGCCTGGCCCGACGCCGGGGTTTTTGCGATTCGCCGCACGGGCCGGATCGACCGGATCACCGTGCCGTTCACCATCAGCGGATCGGCCACGCTGAACCTCGACTACACGCTGTCGACGAACGGCAGCATCACGTTGGAACCCGGCGTACGCGAGGCGTGGGTGCATGTGCATCCCCTGCCCGACGCGGTGAACGAGCTGGATGAAACCGTGGTGCTCACGCTCGGCACCTCGGCGTGGTATCGGCTCGGCCCATCCATTTCCGCGACCGTCACCATCGCGAACGCCGTCTTCAACCTGCCCTCGCCCAAGGCCGCGGCGCGCTTTCTCACGCAGGTGACGTTTGGCCCGCGAACGCAGGACATCGCGTCGGTCACCGCCATCGGATTCAACGCCTGGCTGACGAACCAGTTCGCGTTGCCCCCGTCGTTCCACAGCTCCTTCATGCACAGCGTCACCTCCGCGTATACCGACGTCTACGCGGACCACAAGATTCTCGCCTGGTGGGAGCGCGCGATGCACGCGCCGGACCAGTTGCGCCAGCGCATGGCCTGGGCGTTGAGCCAGATTCTGGTCGTCTCCGACAACAACGACACGCTGGGGAATGACTGGCCCGCCATGATCGGCTACTACGACATGCTGGTGGGCCACGCTTTCGGGAACTACCGCGATCTGCTGCTCGCCGTGACGCTGCATCCCGCGATGGGTGTCTACTTGAGCCACTTCCAGAATATGGTCGCCGACCCGGCGCTCGGGCGTTTCCCCGACGAAAACTTCGCGCGCGAGGTGATGCAGTTGTTTTCCATCGGCTTGTGGGAGCTGAATCCGGATGGCACGCAGATCCTCACCAACGGCCTGCCGATCCCGACCTACGGCAACGCGGACATCACCGAACTGGCGCGCGTGTTCACCGGGTTGAGCTGGCCGACCGGAAACACCAATCTGTGGTGGGAATTTTTCTGGCCGGGCGACGGCAACTACTCGTTCAACGGCCGGATGCGGATGTGGCAGGTCTACCACGACACCAATACGAAGGTGCTGCTGCGCGGGACCGTGCTGCCGGCCGGCCAGCCGGGCATGAAGGACGTCTCGGACGCGATCGACAATCTCGTCAATCATCCGAGCGCAGGGCCATTCCTTGCGAAGCTGTTGATCCAGCGCTTCACAACCTCAAACCCCGGCACCGGCTACGTCGCCCGCGTCGCGGCGGCCTTCGCCGACAACGGACTGGGGGTGCGCGGCGACCTGCGCGCGGTCCTCACCGCAATCCTGATGGACCCGGAGGCGCGCGATCCGGCATGGCTCGACATCCCCACGGAGGGCAAGCTCAAAGAACCGTATCTGCGCGCGGCGCAAATGGCGCGGGCGTTCAACGCGGCAGCCTCAAACAACTTCTATGAAATGTGGTGGCTCCAGGAGGTGCTGGGCATGGCGCCATACCGGTCGCCGAGCGTGTTCAGTTTTTACCTTCCCACCTACCAGCCGGGTGGCGCGATCCGTGACGCAGGACTCGTCGCGCCGGAATTCCAAATCACCACCGCGACGACCGGCATCACCGTGCCGAATCACATGCTGTGGTCCGTCTTCTATGGTATGAACCGGTGGCCCTTCGATCCGCCCACGGATGTGAAGATGAATTTTGATCCGTGGGTTCCATTGGCCGGAAATCCGGACGCACTCCTCCGCGGCCTCGATTTGCTCCTCACAGGCGGAAACCTGCCGCCCGCCAAACATCAAATCCTGCGCGAGGCCCTGGAGCGCATCCCCGCCAGCGATACGACCACCCGCGTGCAGAACGCCGTTTACCTGATCGGCATCTCCCCCGAATTCGCGGTGCAAAAATGAATATGCTGCGGAATATTTTCTGGCGGGCCGAATCGAGTAGCGAGAGTAATTCCTTCACCCGCGGGACAAGCCCGCGGGGATCGAAAAAAGGCCGTCCCGCCTCCCGTATCCTGCATCCCGTATCCCGCATCACGAGGCCCCACCATGCCTGACCCCAAGCCCCTCTCCCGCCGGGGATTCCTCGGCCAGGCCAGTTGCGCCGCGATCGGCTCGACCGCGCTGTTCAATACGCTGCTGAACCTGCGCATGGCCGGCACGGCGGCGGCACAATCCATTGGCGGCGGGAATGACTACAAGGCGCTGGTGTGCCTGTTTCTCGCGGGCGGCAACGATTCCTTCAACATGCTCGTTCCGCGCGGCGTGACCGAGTGGACCGAATATGAAGGCATCCGCCGCGACCTCGCCCTGCCGCGCGACAGCCTGCTCGCCATCAACCCGCTGAACGATCCCGGACGCCTGCTCGGCGTTCATCCCAACATGCCGCAGGTGCAGGGACTTTTCGACAACGGACGCCTGGCATTCGTCTCCAACGTCGGCACCCTCGTCGAACGCATCAACAAACAGCAGTACGAAAGCGGCGCGGTGCCGGTCCCGCTCGGGCTCTATTCGCACGCCGACCAGATCCAGCAGTGGCAGACCTCGATTCCGGACCGCGCGACCGCCATCGGCTGGGGCGGCCGCATGGGCGACCTGCTCGCGTCGCTGAACGAGAACCAGGACATCTCCATCAACATATCCATCGCGGGAAGCAACGTCTGGCAGGCCGGCAACCAGACCGTCGAATACGCGATTTCGCCTTATGGCAGCACCGGGTTGGACGGCATATCGAGTCCGTGGAACAACGACCCGGTCCGCGGCGCGGCCATCGACAGCATGCTCGACCTCGAATACAAAAATCTTTTCGAGCAAACCTTTGTGCGGAAAACACGCGGCGCGATCGACGCGCACTACCAGTTCAGCGCCGCGATCGCCGCGGGTACGCCGGTCACCACCGTATTCCCGGCGAACTCCTGGCTCGGCGACCAGTTGCGCATGGTCGCCCGCACCATCGCCGCACGCACGCAACTCGGCGTCCGCCGCCAGACGTTTTTCGTAATGGCGGGCGGCTGGGACCATCACGACGAGGTCATCAACAACCAGCAGGTCATGCTCGCCGACGTCAGCGCGGCGCTCGGCGCCTTCCAGGCCGCGATGGCGGAACTCGGCGTGGAAAACGACGTCACCCTGTTCAGCGCTTCGGATTTTGGCCGAACCCTGACCTCCAACGGCGCGGGTTCCGACCACGCTTGGGGCGGCAACCAGCTCGTCATGGGCGGCGCCGTACGCGGGCAGCGAATCTTCGGCCACTATCCGAACCTCTACGAAAACAACCCGCTCGATACGGGCCGGGGCCGGTTGATCCCGACCACCTCCGTGGATGAGTTCTTCGCCGATCTCGCGCTCTGGTTCGGCGTCGACAAAACCAATCTCCCCCTCGTCTTGCCCAACATCGAGCGTTTCTATAACCTGAACGCATCCCAAACGCCTCTCGGTCTTTTTACCGCGTGAAACGCATTTTCCCGATCCTCTTCGTCCTCCTCCTCGTCCTCGTCGTCGTCCTCGTCGTCCTCCTGCCGGAGCGGCGCACCCCGCCGACCGTTCCAGATCAAGGCACTGCGAAGACATTCGACGTATCCGACCGATCAGACGAATCGCCCTCGGGGGAGGCCCCCCGCCCCCCCGCCTACGACCCGGCGCTCGACCAGCTCAACCGCGCCGACCGCACGGTGCAGGACGATCTTCGACTGATCGCGGGCCTTTTTGATCGCTACCGCCTGATCGTCAAAGACCCCTCCGGCAATCCCGGCGGCACGCACGAGGAAATCATCGCCGCGCTACAGGGCCGCAACCGCACCCGACTCGCGTTCCTGCCCGATCGGCACCCCGCACTGAACGCGCAAAACGAACTCGTCGACCGCTGGGGCACGCCGTACTTCTTCCACGCCCTGTCCAGCACGCTCATGGAAATCCGCTCCGCCGGGCCGGATCGTCGGATGTGGACGGACGACGATGTTCGTCATCCGAATCCACCCACGCGTGATGCGAAAATTTCAACGCCTGCAAATTGAATTTTCGCGCGGTTGCAACGTCTGTAATTTACAGAGCCTGCAATTCGGATTCCGCCCGACAATGAGATCGGCTAGGATACAGACATGAAAACGATTCTCCATGCGCTGCTCGCCGTCGGCTTGGCCGTTGGACTTGCAGGCTGCGACTGGGATGACGACAACGACCGCGACCATGTACCGCCGGCCGGGTTTGGCGCGCTGCTGGTGGACAACAACACGAGCCGCGACCTGCGCGTCTACGTGGATGGCGTTGAGAAGGGAAAAGTTGGCGACTATTCCGACCGTCCGTTCGACTTGGAACCCGGCGTATACCGGGTGGTCCTCGATCAGCGCAACAGCGACGCGAACTGGCGCGACGAAGTCGATATCATCGAGGGCCGCCTGACGGTTCTCGATGTCGCCGATGGGTTTGGCGACGAATTGGATGTTCGCGTGTTCTTCGATTGACGCGAGGCGCCTCGACCCGTTACCGGCCTTCGCATGGAACGTACAACCCACTACGCGACGCTCGGGCTGGAGCGCGGGTGCAGTGAAGATGCGATTCGGAAGGCGTATCGCCTGCTGTCCAAGGTTCATCACCCGGACCTCAATGCCTCCGCGCCCGAGTCGATTGCGCGGACCCAGGCGCTCAACGAAGCGTATGCGGTCCTCGGCAATCCGGCGCGGCGCGCGGCCTATGATCAGGAATTGGCGCGGGCGCCTCGTCGGCCCGAGCCCGCGCGCGCGCGAGGCCGCGCAACGGCGATTCGCCAGGATGTTCACCTCACGATCCGCGAGCTTTTCCTGGGTTCGACGCTGACGGTGCATGTCAGGGACCCGGCGACGGGCGGCGGCGTGGAGTCGTTTTCGCTGGAGGTGCCCGCCGGTTCGGCTCCCGGGACACGTTTTCGCATAACGCGCGGTGCGGACGCGGGTGGCGGGTCGGTCATGGTGCGGGTCAAAGTCCGCCCGGATCGCATGTTCAAGGCGAAGGGTTCGGATCTCCGTTGCGATTTGAAGATAAGTGTGCAGCGTGCACGGACAGGAGGCGTGGAGTTTGTCCGCGGACCGCAAGGGAACCGGCTTTCCGTCGAGGTCCCCGCCCGGGTACAACGCGGAGTCATCATCCGGGTGCACGGCGAGGGACTGCCGAAGGCGCGCGGGGCGCGGGGCGACCTGCTCGTGCGCATCCTGTATCGGCCCGAAATCCGTATCGAACGGAGACCGGGATAGCGCGCATGGGACGCGCCAGTTGGCGGGATTATGTGGCTTGGTGCACGGTCAACTGCCTGAACGGGATGACCCATCCGTGCGCGGTGCACATGTCCACCAGGATGCGTTGGATGGCAAAGCGGACCTCGCGTATGCGCTCCGCGGCGGCGCCGGCAAGATCAACGGAAACGGTGAGATCCAGGGACGAAGATCCGGCGGCGGAGAAATCAACGGCGACCCTGAGCAGGTGTTGCGCATCGACGACTCGCGACAGGCCGTCCTTGAGTTTTTCCTCCATCAGCCGCGGAATTTCCGTGGTGGCTTGCGATTGATGTTTGTAGTCGATGCCAAACGTCATTTCGACGCGGCTTCCTTCCGACAGGTTTCGCGGGTTCAGTTCAAGAAACGATTTCGTCGGATAAACCACCCGGGCGCCGCCCCATTCGATCAGCGTCACGGCGCTCGGCGTCTGGCTCGCGATGCGGCCCGTTTTACCGTCGGCCAGTTCAACCCAATCGCCTTCTCGGCACGGAAACCACGCTTCACGCGCGCCGGGCGGGCGGGACGTCATGCCGACCAGGTATTTCACCGGCAGTTCACGACGACCGCCATCCAGGAGGGGATTTACCAATTTGGCGGATAGCGCGAGCGCATCGACCTTGTACGGCGTGCCGTCGTAAACCAGCACCTCACCCTCCCGGACCGCGCCGACGTTCAGCATGAGTTTGATCGTTTCGATCTGCTGCGGGAGCGTGTTGATGCTCGCCCACGCCACTCCCAGCAGGAAGATGACGATCAGACCCAGCATGAACCAGTCGCCGACGAGGTTGAAGACCGCCATCATGGCGAGAAGTCCGCCGAGGATGCTGAATACGTGAAATAGAAGTGCGGTCAGGCGCGAGCTGAAACTTTTTTTATCCGCGCCGCGCCGCGCGCGATGCACCACATATTCCGCCAGTCTGAAGCCGAAGAACACCACGCAAAAGGCGCCGATGCCCAGCGTCAGGTTCAATCCTCGCGTCTTGAAGATTGTTCGAAAGAATTTTGTACTCTGATCCAGAACCGACTCACGCGACGCAAGGCGGCTTTGGAGCTGGATTTCCAGCGCCATAAACTCATTGCCCGCCTGGTCCAGCGTTTGCGACCAGATCGAACGGCGCTGTTCCAGTCGCGATTTCAGCTCGGGCGAAGCCGGCTCCGCCAGCAACTGGTCCAGATTGACGACGGCGCGCTCGGCAAGGTCGCGTCGTTTTCGCACATCCTCCAACTGGCTGCGAAGCGATCCAATGAGACGCGTTTCCCGCGTTGCGTTTTCCACCTCGGCCATGATGGGCTGCAGCAACTGGCCGATCTTTTCCTGCCAGTCGAACTTGGCGGGTGCGCGTTCCGGTGAAAACGGCTGCAGGTCAATATCCACCGCGAACTGGTCGAACTGCCTGCGCGACTCCTCCACCTCCTCGCGCAGCGAAGCGGCGCCCTTCAGCAGCTCCTCACGCGCCAGCGGGTCCGTTTCCGCGGCCAGTCGCTCCTGCTGCACGGCAAGCGCCTGCTCCTTGATCAGCAGGGCGCGCTGCAGGGCTTCCAGTGATTTCACCGTATCCAGCCCACTGATGGAAATGCCGGGCGCTGCCTGCGGTTCCGATTGCGCCGCGGCGGGCGCAGCGAAGAGACCCAGGGCGAGCACGCCGCGAGCGAGACGGCGAACAAGCGGTTTCATGCGGACAGCATGCACGGCCAACGCGACGGGAGCAAGTACGCCCGCACATCCCGTCTGCCGTGCGGACGTCGCGGGCCGTTTCCAGATCCAGGACTCGCCACAGCCTCCCCACGCCCGCAACGCATCTCGCCGGTCTTTCCCATCACATTGATCCTGCTCACGTTCATTCCGCTCACACGCATGCAATTAACGTGCATTCTTTTCACGTTATTTTTGCTCACGTTGATTCAGATTGACACTTATGCGCATATGCGCATAAGTGTCTGCATGAATATGAAACAAAAGTTATTTCTGCCGAATGAAGAAGCGTTGGCGCGGGCGCGGGTGCTGAAGGCGCTGGCGCATCCCTTGCGGCTCCAGGTGGTCTACGCGCTGCAACACGGGGAGACGTGCATCTGTGAATTGGAACCATTCTTCCAGCGCAACCAGTCGAATCTCTCCCGGCACGTCAACCAGTTGAAACAGGCCGGCCTCGTCGCGGAACGCCGGGCGGGCCCGCGTGTGATGCTGCGGCTCGCCACCCCCTGCATCCTGAGGGCTTTCGACTGCGCCATGGAGGTCGTGAAGGCCGAACACCAGCGTCGCGCGCGCGGCCTCGCGCATCAGACGGCGTGAATCGCGAACTGAAAATATTCCTCGGCCTGCTGGCCGGGTTTCTTGCGGCGTATTTCATGCCGATCGAATCCGCCCGGCTTCAGGGCGCTCTGATCGAAGCCCTGCGCCTGGTCAAATGGTACGCGCAGGAACATGTCCTGTTGTGCCTGGTCCCGGCTTTCTTTATCGCCGGCGCGATCGGCGTGTTCATCAGCCAGAACGCGGTGATGAAATACTTCGGGCACAAGGCCAACAAGTTGCTCGCCTACGGCGTGGCTTCGGTGTCCGGCACCATCCTCGCCGTCTGCTCGTGCACCGTCCTCCCCCTCTTCGGCGGCATCTACATGCGCGGCGCCGGTTTGGGCCCCGCCGTCGCCTTCCTCTACTCCGGTCCCGCCATCAACGTGCTGGCCATCGTGATGTCCGCCCGCATCCTCGGCTACCAGATCGGCCTCGCCCGCGCAATCGGCGCGGTGCTGTTCAGCGTCGTCATCGGCGCCTTGATGCATCTGATCTTCCTTAAAGACGAACGCGCCAAGGCCGCGCAGGCGACGGATGTCTACATCGAGCCCGATGACCGTCCACCCCGCCCGCTCTGGCAAACCGCCCTCCACTTCCTCAGCATGGCCGCCGTCCTTGTCTTCGCCAACTGGGCACGACCCGCCGACCCCAGCGGCGTATGGCACGCCATCTTCGTCGCCAAGTGGGGCCTCACCGCCGGCTTCGCCGTCATGACGGGATTTTGCCTCTGGCGCTTTTTCGGCGTGCCCGCCATCCGCATTGCCCTGGCCGCCGCGACGATTGCCGCCCTGGCCTGGATATTCCCACAGCAGCCCGTCATCGCCTTCACGGCCGGATTCGCCGCCCTGGCGCTCCTGACCTTCCGCAGCACGCCGGAAATGCGCGAATGGCGCGACCAAACGTGGGGTTTTGCCAAACAAATCACCCCGCTTCTGCTCGGCGGCGTGCTGGCCGCCGGATTCTTCCTCGGAACGCCGGAATCATCCGACGCCGGAATTGTGCCGAACCGCTGGATTCAGGCGCTGGTCGGTGATGATCCATCTGTGTTCTTCGGCATTCTCGGCGGCTCGGGCGACGTCCCGGGCTGGCTCGGCGCGATCTGGCCGGTCTGGACCAATTTCTTCGCCTCGCTGGTGGGCGCGCTGATGTACTTCGCCACGCTGACCGAGATCCCCATCGTGCGCGGCTTGATGGATAGCGGCATGGGCCAGGGCCCCGCC
The DNA here is from genome assembly GCA_035327585.1 of Kiritimatiellia bacterium. Taxonomy (GTDB): domain Bacteria; phylum Verrucomicrobiota; class Kiritimatiellia; order CAIVKH01; family CAIVKH01; genus JAMLJG01. The sequence continues at coordinate 44,719 of DAOLDD010000003.1, forward strand.
CTCGCGCTCCTGCTGGCCGGCCCCGCCCTCTCCCTGCCCAACATGCTCGTCATCAATTCCATCCTCGGCCCGAAAAAGACGCTCACGTTCGTTGCCCTCGTCGTGCTGATGGCCACGCTCTCGGGCCTGATCTTTGGCACATGGATCGCAACGTGAAAGGAATCGAAATGAAGAAAATCCAAATCCTCGGCACCGGCTGCCCCAAATGCACAACCCTCGCCGCGCATGCGGAGGAAGCGGTTAAGGAACTCGGCATCAAGGCCACCATCGAAAAGGTCGAGAAAATCACCGACATCATGAAATTCGGCATCATGACCACCCCGGGCCTCGTGGTGGACGGCGCGGTCAAAAGCGCTGGGAAAGTGCTTTCCGTGGATGACATCAAGAAGCACCTGCAATGAAGGCTCACAAAATTCTTATCGTCTGCACCTTGATCCTCGCTGTCGGCTTCGTTCTCGCCCGCCGGAATCAGGAACGGGCGATGAAAAGTAGCGCGGCGCCAGCAATGGCCGTCTCCTCGCAGCCCCTGCCCCGACTCGTTGACCTCGGCGCGGGCAAATGCATCCCCTGCAAAGCCATGGCGCCGATCCTGGATGAATTGCGGGACGAATACGCCGACACTTTTCAGGTCATCTTCATCGACGTTTGGGAAAATCCCCCGGCCGCCGAGCCCTACAAGATCAACCTGATTCCGACACAGATATTCTTCGATGCCGAAGGGAACGAACTCTGGCGACATGAAGGATTTCTCGGCAAGGCCGATATCCTCGCGAAATGGAAGGAACTGGGCGTTATGGAGACTGCAGCGTTGGAGTAGTGGAGTATTTGGAGGCGTATTCTGCCTCCGTCACCGCAGCACTCCATCACTCCACCACTCCTTAACCCGAGCTAATCATGCAGGAACTCCTGTCCACGCTCACCAACGCGGTCCAGGGCACGCCCGCCATTGCGCTTGGCGCGGCGTTCATCTGGGGCATCCTGAGCATCATCCTCAGTCCCTGCCACCTCGCCAGCATCCCGCTGATCGTCGGGTTCATTGATGAGCAGGACGTGAAGTCGGCCGGACGCGCGTTCACTCTGTCGCTGCTGTTTTCCGTCGGCATCCTGATCACCATCGCGCTGATCGGCGTGGTCACCGCCATGGCCGGGCGCATGATGGGCGACGTGGGGCGCTGGGGAAACTGGTTCGTCGCCGCCATCTTCTTCATCGTCGGGCTGCATCTGCTGGATGTGATCCCGCTTAATCTCAACGCGGGTCGAGTCGGCCTGAAACGCAAAGGTTTGCTGGCCTCCTTCATCCTTGGCCTCATCTTCGGCATCGCGCTCGGCCCCTGCACCTTCGCCTACATGGCCCCCATGCTGGCCGTCTCGTTCAAGGTCGCCGCCGACCAATTCGGCTACGGCGTCCTCCTGCTCGCTGTCTACGGCATCGGCCACTGCTCCGTGATCGTGCTCGCCGGGACCTCGACCGAGCTGGTCGAGAAGGCGCTCCACTGGAACAAGGACGCCAAAGGCGCCGTGGTTCTCAAGAAAGTCTGCGGCGTACTCGTCCTGCTCGGCGGCCTGTGGATGCTCTACACGGCGCCTTGACAGGCGCGCGCCAATCCGTACATTTCGTCATTAAGCGAAATGACGAACCTGCATTCCATCGCGCGGCTGGGGCTCGCCCTCAGTGATCCGACCCGTCTGCGCCTGTTCGCAGCCTTGCGGGACGGCGAATTATGCGTCTGCCAGCTGATCGAACTGGCGGACCTCGCGCCCTCAACCGTCTCGAAACACCTGTCCATCCTGCGCGACGCCGGTCTCGTCGATTCGCGGAAGGACGGTCGCTGGGTCCACTACCGGCTGGCGAAAAAAGGAATTACAGACGTTGAAAACGTCGCGAAACCGTTTTTACAGACGTTGGAAAAAAGCGTGGAGATCCGGGCCGATGCCCGAAAGCTGAGGACGATCCGCCGCGCGGACTTGGAGGTTCTATGCAGGCAGCAGCGAAAAAATTGAAGATACTTTTCCTCTGCACGGGAAATTCCTGCCGCAGCCAGATGGCTGAAGGCTGGGCGCGCGCGCTGAAAGGCGGCGCGCTGGAACCCTACTCCGCCGGAATCGAAACCCACGGAATGAATCCGAACGCGGTCAAGGTCATGGCGGAGGCGGGCGTGGACATCACGGGCCAGCGCTCGAAGAAAGTCGACGAGCTGATGGACATCCCGCTCGATGTCGTGGTCACGGTCTGCGGGCATGCGGACGAGACGTGTCCCGCATGGCTGGGCCAAAAGGCGCGCGTCGTCCACGTCGGCTTCGACGATCCGCCCAAACTCGCCAAAACCGCGAAGACCGAAGAGGAAGCCCTCGCCCACTACCGCCGCGTTCGCGATGAGATCCGTAAATTTATCGAAACGTTGCCCGAAGGATTGGCGGTGAAGGCGTGAGACGATTTGCGAACCCGATCTTCCGGCGACTGAGCGCCGGAGCTACAACAGAGGAAGATATCGCGCTGTAGTTCCGCCGCTCTGTCGGCGGAAAAGGAGATACCCATGACCTGTGCAACCGCTGAACCGGATCGCCATATGACCAGCGTCTTCGAGCGCTACCTGACCGTTTGGGTTGGGTTGTGCATCATGGCGGGCATTGTCGTGGGCAAAATCGCGCCGGGCTTCGCGAAGACGCTGGACGGCATGGCGATCGTCGTGGATGGCGCGCCGGTTGTGTCGATCCCAATCGCAATCTGCCTCTTTTTCATGATGTACCCGATCATGGTGAAGATCGATTTCGCGCGCGTCGTGAAGGCCGGGCGCACGCCGAAGCCGGTCCTGCTCACGCTGTTCATGAACTGGGCCATCAAGCCGTTCACGATGTTCTTCATCGCGGCGGGACTCCTGACCTGGTTTCACGCGATGGGGCTGCTTCCCGGCACGGAGATCGTAAAGGACGGCACCGAGGTGCCGCTCTATCGTTCCTATATCTCCGGCGCGATCCTGCTCGGCATCGCGCCCTGCACCGCGATGGTGCTGGTGTGGAACTACCTCGTGCGTGGAAATGACGGCCTCACGCTGGTCATGGTGGCGATCAATTCGCTGACCATGCTGCTGCTTTACGGCGTTCTCGGCGGCTGGCTGCTCGGCCTTAATGAAATGCCCGTGCCGTGGGAGGCGCTGCTGCTGTCGGTCGGCATCTACGTCGCGCTGCCCCTCGTCGCGGGGTATTTCAGCCGCCGCTGGATCATCCAGTCGAAGGGCGAAACATGGTTCAAGGAGAAGTTCCTGCACGTCCTGACGCCGGTCTCGATCTCCGCGCTGCTGCTCACGCTCGTCCTGCTGTTCAGCTTCAAGGGCGACATCATCCTCGCGCAACCGCTCACGATCCTCTGGATCGCGATTCCGCTGTTCGTGCAAACGCTGCTCATCTTCGCGATCACCTACGCGCTGGCGCGCTGTCTGAAGCTGCCGTTCGAGGACGCCGCGCCCGCCGCGATGATCGGCGCGTCAAACCACTTCGAAGTCGCCATCGCCACCGCCGTCATGCTGTTCGGCCTCTCCTCCGGCGCCGCGCTCGCCACGGTTGTCGGCGTGCTGATCGAGGTCCCCGTGATGCTCTGGCTCGTGCGCATCTGCCTGCGAACGCGGCGTTGGTTTCCAGCGTAGTTGCAGCCGGGTATATGCGGCGGATGCTTTGAAATATCCTACGTTGATTACCCGCCGAATATGAAACGGATTGCCCTGCTTGCGCTACGGGGCTGCGGATGAGGCGGCTACCAACTTCTTATAGCGCTGGACCGCTTTGTGCAATTGGGTCGCTTCGGCCCGCGTCAGGTCGATTTCCATATCATAGCCGGCGTCGCGTGCGCCGACGGACCCGATGTGACCGAAGAATTGGATTTCATCAAATTGATCAGGCCGGAACAGGCGGGTTTCGTCGGCGGGATGCTGGATGCGCGTGATGACGTTGGACGAGACGAAGCCCTGGAACCGACGCAACTGCGCGCGCCCCTTGGACAGGGCGTCCGGCAGGTTGTCGCTCACCTTGACCTCGTACACCGCGATCGCCTCGCGGGGATTTTTCTGCATCACAACCACATCCAGTTCCCCGCCCTCTTTTCCGTCCCGACCGTGGAAATGAATCGAGTGCAGCAGGTCAATGTTGGTTTGCCCGGCGTACTGCTCGCGCACCATCAGGAACGCCAGCGCCTCCGCAACCGTGCCCACGCTGTTGAAGTTGAAATTCAGATCCTTGATGCGGTCGAAATGCTGACGGAGCAAGTCGGCGCGCTCCATGTCCACGAAGTAGTCCGGCATGTCGATCTTGGGCGGCGCGGGCGCCACCACACGCGGCGCGCGCGCAGTCATCCACCAGCCCCCGGCGGCGAGAAGCACGAGGGCTATGGCCCCGACGGAGATCAGCGCGAGACGCCGTCGCGGCGAGCGGGGCGGTTGCAGGTCAACTTGCATGGTGGCCGTACTGAGTGGAGGCCGCGTGGCGGACGGCGCAGGCACGGCGCGGGTCACCCGCAGGGTGCCGCCACCCCCACGGAGCAGCAGCGGGCGGACCTCGTCCAGCGCCTCGCGGGCCGAAGGCGGTCGCTGCGCGGGATCCGGGGCGATCAATCGCATCACCCACGCGCAAAGGTCCGGCGCGCAGGGCGTTTTGAGTTCATCCAACGGCAACACGCGGTGTTCGATGTGCGCGGTGATCACATCGAGGATGGTATCCCCGTCAAACGGCGGCCGCCCGGAGATGACGAAATAGTACACGCATCCCATCGCGTACAGATCCGTGCGTTCGTCCAGCGCCTGCCTGCGAATCTGTTCCGGTGCGAGGCAGTGGACACTGCCATAAATGGAATTGTGCTCGTAGAGCGTCTGCGGCGTCGGCGCATTGACGATCCGGGCGAGGCCAAAATCGAGGATCTTGTACTGCCATGCCCCGCTCGGCATCGGGATGGCCATGATGTTCGACGGCTTCAGGTCGCGGTGGATCACATGCACGTGGTGCGCCGCGATCAACCCGTCGAGCGTTTGCGTGATCAGGTCGCCCACGCTGCGCGCATCGTAAGCAAACGTGCGGACATGTTCATCCAGCGGCTTGCCCTGGAGAAATTCCGTGACGACATACGGGCCGTTTTCGTCCGCACCGCAGTCGTGGATCGTGAGGATATTGGGGTGCTGGATCGCGGCCAGCGTTTTGGCCTCCTTCAGCAGGGACTCGGTGTTCGTGTCGAAATGATGGCCCTTCAGCCGCTTGAAGGCGACGAAGCGCTGCAACTGGGCGTCCCACGCCTTGTAGACCAGCCCCGCCCCGCCCTCCCCGATTTTTTCGCGGAGTTCGTATCGGCCGGCAATCCTGGGTTGATTCGACTCCTCGCCTGCCATGATGCAATGCGCCTCGTGTCTACCGGAGAGTCTAGGCGATGGGAGGTTCGTTCACAATCGAAAGGCGCGATCGCGACCCGACCCTTATCCCGTTCCCGCGCCGCGCGCGTCTGAAACTCGATTGGTGGTGGAGCACGACGCCGGATCTTGATATAGGGATCGCATGCCGGGCGGGCAGGCCGGGGCGCCGTTGAACCGCGAGAGGAGCCGACGCATGAATGAAACCGCTATTTGCTTGAATTGCGGGAATAGCGAAGAGAACTTCCCGCTCGTGAGCCTGCGCTTTCGGGGGAAACCGCTCTGGGTATGCACGCAATGCATGCCGGTGGTGATCCACCAGCCCGGGCGCATCGCGGGCAAACTGCCCGGCGCCGGGCAACACGAGGCCGCGAGTGACTGAGCCGGGGCGAGCACTGAATCCTTTGCCCTTCATCGCCGTGGCGATGGCGGCCATGCTCATCGCCACGTGGGCAGGCCTGGTCCGGCTGGGTTGGATGTGGCCCGTACCGCAACCCGGCTGGGTCCTGCACCACGGTCCGTTGATGGTGTGCGGTTTCCTCGGCACGGTTATTGGCGTGGAGCGCGCGGTGGCGCTCGGGCGCCGCTGGACGTTTCTCGGCCCGCTGTTCACCGCCACGGGGACGGCGCTGCTGCTGCTCGGGGTTCCCGGCGCGTGGGGACCGATGTTGATCGCGGCGGGCAGCGTGCATTTGCTTTTCGTCTTCGCCGCGATTGCGCGCATCCACGCGGCGCCCTACACAGCGGTGATGGCGGGCGGCGCGCTGCTTTGGGCCGTCGGAAATGCCCTGTGGCTATCGGGCCGCCCCGTCCCCTACGTCGTATTTTGGTGGGCCGGATTCCTGGTGCTGACCATCGCGGGCGAACGCCTGGAATTGGGACGCGTGCTGCCCACGGCCCCGCGCATCCGCCTCCTGCTCTACGCCGCATGCGCCGTGTTTGCGCTCGGCCTGCTCGTGGCGCTCGCCCACCATGACGCGGGCGTCCGGATCGCGGGCTTCGGCTGGCTGGGCATCGCCCTCTGGTTGCTCGCGTTCGACGTCGCGAGGCGCACAGTCAAAACATCCGGGTTGACCCGCTTCATCGCCGTTTGCCTGATCGCGGGCTACGTCTGGCTAGCGATCGCGGGCGTGCTGGCGCTCGTGCACGGCGGCGCACTCGCGGGATTTGCGTACGATGCGATGCTGCACGCGGTCTTCGTCGGCTTCGTGATCTCCATGATCTTCGGCCACGCGCCGGTGATTTTTCCCGCCGTGACGGGTCGCGCGCTGCCGTACTCCCCCTGGTTCTACGGCCACCTCGCGCTGCTGCATGTGTCGCTGCTCGTGCGCACCGCCGGCGACCTCACCGGGCAACTCGCCCTGCGCAAATGGGGCGGCCTGCTCAACGCCGTAGCGATTTTACTTTTTCTGGCGCTCACCCTGCGTGGTGCGCTGGCAAAACGTTCCCTCACCGGGGCCGATGCGCGTCACTCAGGGTCCGCAACTGGGTGATCACCCGCGCGAGTTTCCGACCCACCGGAGTCAGGGCATATTCGACGTGCTGCACGCGCTCCGGGATTTCCGTGCGGACGATCAGGCCATAGCCGAGCAGTTTGCGGAGACGCTCGTTCAAAATCTTTTTTGAGATGCCCGGAATGTAGCGCTCCAACGCACCCGGACGCCGCACGCCTTCGGACAAGGCCACCACGACGCCGGCGGACCATTTGCAACCGACCACATCTTCAAGGCTCCGGTAGTTCGTGCGTTCGGACAGGGGAATGAATTTGCGCTTCATCCGCCCTGCCTAACGCAATTGTTCCCCACCGTCAACCGGTCACCATTTTGTGCCCATACCCCAGTGTTGCGCCCCCACCGGCCTCGCGCCGGTGGAGCGAAAGTTCCCACGGCTACCGGGAGATATCTCCAGCATCCGCGCCTCAACGCATCCGCGACGCGGATGCGAAAACGCACGCGTTTTCGACCGCGCATCCGCGCGGGCGTTGGGTCGCGGATTATTTCGGTTGTCATCCGGTAGCCGGATCCAACTGCTACACCACCGGCGCGAGGCCGGTGGGGTCGTGTGCAGTTAATGTCCGCCAAGTAGCGATTGACCGGGCACCATTTTGTGCCCACTGGCAATGCGACCCACGTCCGCTAGGTTCAAGGTGTGGCACATGGTGCGCCGCGAAACAACAGGAGAAAGAGCATGAAAAGCAAAGCCGTATTCTACCACGCCGGATGCCCGGTGTGCGTCGCCGCCGAACAGCATGTCGCCGCCGCGCTGGACCCCCAGCGGTTCGACGTCGAGATCGTCCATCTCGGCGAAACGAAAAGCCGCGGCGCCGAGGCGGAGGCCGCAGGCGTCAAGTCTGTGCCCGCGCTGGTGCTGGACGGCGCGCCGTTTCACATCAACTTCGGCGCCCCGCTCAGCGCGCTGAAGTAGGTGCGCGCCTGCGCGGCTGAAACGCCGCGCAGGCGTTACACCGCCGACCCGGCCAGCAAAAGCCAGCCGGTGAAGAAGATCGCGCCGCCGGCGGGCGAGCATTTCAGCAGGCCGCGCCGTCCGGTGAAGGCGAAGCCGTACATCGCGCCCGTGAACAACAGGATGCCGAGCAGGAACGCAACGCCAGCGGCCAGCACAAGCGCGTTCTGGTTCGCAATCAGGGCGTGCGAGGTCCACAACAGACCCATCGAGTGGATGAACTGGTACCGCATCCCGACCTCCAACATCGCCAGGCGCTCGCGTGGGATGAAACGCTCCAGCACATGCGCCCGCGCCCCACCCAATCCCACCGCCGTGGCGGCGGACAGACATCCGACTACAAATAGAATTCGCTCCATATTCAATCTCCTAATTCGGACAGTATAGTCTTTATTACACATCGTCCACCGCAAACCGCATCGGGGATTCACGGATGGCGCAAATCAGGTCATGGCCTGCGTAAGATGAATCGACAATGTCCACTTCACGTAGGACGTTGCTGGAGAGGACACAGATCGGGGACCCCATGAACAAACTCGCTTGGAACCGCATCATTGATTTCCTGCTCTGGATCGCGATCTGCCTCATGCTCGCGACGGGGTTTATCCTGCGCTACCGCCTGCCGCCGGGCAGCCGGGGCGGTGGCGGACTGTCCATCTGGGATTGGTCGCGGCACGACTGGGGCGACCTGCACACCTGGCTCGCCTATACGGTCTGCGGTCTCGTGGTCCTTCATCTCCTGCTGCACTGGCGCTGGTTGTGGTACACCGCGTGGCCGCGCCTGAAATGGCCGGTACTCGCCGGCCTGCTCGCAGGATTGTTGCTGGTCGCGGGCGTCTGGCTGCTGCCCATTGAACGCGGCGACTCGGACGTGCACGGCGGCGGGAGTGCGGGGCGGGGTCAGGGCGATGGCGGCGGCTACCGCGGTGGGCGCGGCGGCCCCTGACCTAAACGCATGGCGATATTCATTCCGCCTTGACGGATCGAAGGTAGAGCGCGGATGATCCGGCTTCGACATGAGTCACGTCCGAAACAGTGCCATTCCCCTCATCGCCGGGCTCAACGCCGACGACATCGATCGCCTCAAGAAATCGATGGTCACGCGTAAAGTGGACGGCAATGAAACCATCTTCTGGGCCGGCGACCAGGGAACCGATTTCTTCATCATTGAATCCGGACGCGTCCTGTTGAATCTCCAGGACGATGCCGGACGGGAAACACGGTTGGCCACCCTGGGCCCGGGCGACTGTTTCGGCGAAATTTCCCTCCTCGACGGCGGACCGAGAACGGCGACCTGCCGGGCCGACACCGCGGTTACCTTGCACGTCCTTTCCCGAACCGCTTTTTTTGATTTCCTCAAAAACCACCCCTCGGCGGCTCTTCACCTTCTCGAGACCTTAGGACAGCGCCAGCGCGAAACCCTCGCGCAACTGCGTGCGGTGCGAAATTCCAATGAGGCGGTCAAAGAAACGGTGGAAGTCGGTCCGCTGTGGCCCCGGATCGCCGACCGCATTGCGACCATCAGCGCCAGCAAACAATTTCTCGTCCTGCATATTTTCTGGTTCGCCATTTGGATCGCATACAATTTGCTGCTGGAGGAGAAGGCATTCGACCCCTACCCGTTCGGTTTCCTGACCATGACCGTCTCGCTGGAGGCCATCTTCCTCTCCATCTTCGTCCTCGTCAGCGCGAACCGGCAGAGCGAACGCGACCGGATCCGTGCGGACGTCGACCACCAGGTCAACCTCAAGGCCCACAACGAACTCCTTGAGCTTCAGCGAAAAATGGACCGCCTCGCTGATAAACTTTCCGACGACAAATAATAACGCCGCTCCAAACGCCTTTCCGCCTCGCCCCTTGAGTCACGGGGGCCACCTGTGCAACAGTGACGCATCGTGCGTGATGTCCCACCAACCGCGGTGTCGTTTGCAGAAGCCCTGCACGTCTGGACTCGTATCGGATTGTTGAGCTTCGGCGGGCCCGCCGGACAGATCGCGCTGATGCACCGGGTGCTCGTCGAGGAAAAGCGCTGGATCAGCGAGAGCCGGTTCCTGCACGCGCTGAATTACTGCATGCTGTTGCCCGGCCCGGAGGCGATGCAACTGGCCACATACGTCGGCTGGCTGTTGCACGGCTGGCGCGGCGGACTGGCCGCGGGCGGCCTTTTTGTCCTGCCGGGTTTTGTCGCGATCCTCGCCCTCTCCATTCTCTACGCCTTCCACCAACAGGCCGCCCTTGTCACCGGTATCTTCTTCGGCCTGAAAGCGGCGACGCTCGCCATCGTCGTCGAAGCGGTCATCCGAATCGGCCGACGCACGCTCAAGAACCGGGCAATGTTGATGATCGCCGCCGCCGCATATGTCGCGATTGGTCTGTTCATGACGCCCTTCCCTCTCGTGATTCTGGGCGCGGGTTTGCTTGGCCTGATCGGCGGCCGGCTGCGTCCCGGCCTCTTCTGCATCATCCAGGGGCCGGCCACAACGGCGGGAGATGAAACATCCGCGCGGCGATCAACTCCCGGCACCGTGAGGACACTGGCGACCGGCGCAACCTGGCTTGCCGTCTGGGCGCTGCCCATCGCAATCCTGCTCTCCCTTTTCGGCCCCACGCACGTGCTCACGAAAATCGCGTTCTTCTTCAGCAAGGCCGCTGTCGTGACGTTCGGCGGGGCCTACGCCGTGCTCGCCTACATGGCGCAGCAGGCGGTGGAGGTCTACGGCTGGCTGAAACCGGGCGAGATGCTCGACGGCTTGAGCATGGCGGAAACCACGCCGGGCCCGCTGATCATGGTGACCCAGTTCGTCGCCTTCATGGGCGCATGGCGATTGCCCGCCCCCTTCGAGCCCCTGACCGCCGCCCTGCTCGCTTCCTGCATCGCGACCTGGGTCACCTTCGCGCCGTGTTTCCTGTGGATCTTCCTCGGCGCGCCGTACGTCGAGCGGCTGCGCGAAAAGCGAATCCTCTCCGCCGGCCTTTCCGCCATCACCGCAGCCGTCGTCGGCGTCATCCTGAATCTCTCCATCTGGTTCGGGGTCCACGTGCTGTTTCATGGCGTCACGGAGTGGCGTGGGTACGGGTTGCGGCTTCTGCTGCCGGACCTGACTTCCATCGATCCCGCCGCGTGGTTGATCGGCATTGGGGCCCTCATCGCCCTCGCCCGTCTTCGCTGGAACCTGATCCTCGTGCTCGCCCTCTCCTCGGCAGCCGGCATCGCCTGGATGTTCAGCGGTCACATGGCCGCGCACTAATCCGGAATCACGTTCACGTGAAGGGGAGCGATCCGGCCCCTTTTTCAGGGCTCATCTGCCATCGTCTCCAGGCGCCAAACTCCGGGGGGTTCGGGGGCAGCGCCCCCGATGCTATGCTACCCGGCATGAAAAGTATCAGCAGATGTCTCATCGTGTATCGAATGCTCATGCCCGCCATGTGATGCAGTTGTTTCGCCGGGGGGCTTTTTCCGCGGCGGAGGCGGCCCATGAGTTGGGCATATCCCGGCGCCGCGCATACGACCTTCGCACCGATTACTTGCGAGCCTGCGCACAGGACACCGTCTCCACATGGAAGCCCGGAGCTCGGGCGGCAACCACAAAGCCCGATGGCCTGACGAGGCCTGCGAGCTGTTGCGTCGGAGGCTTTCATCCGCTTGCAGCAAGGCCCGACAAGAGGGCCGCTCAAGCCTGCGCCCGCCAAACCACATGCCTGGTGGCCCTTCGTCTGGTCTCTCCGCCAAACCATTCGCGTCGCCGACGACGGTCGCGGGCCCATCGGATCACAACACATTCGCCTCGACATCCCTCCTCGTACCCGCGTCGTACTCTGCCACCACCCCTCAGGGCATCACTCCATTATCGCCAAACAACCCAAGCTTCCGAAAACCCCATCCTGCTCTTCTCCAACAGACCCCGCTAATTTTGTGCAGCTTTGATAACTGCAAAAAAGTGCAGGTTTGAAAACTACACGGCACACATTGTCAAATTTTGCTGCCCATTCAACCCGCATTCGCCCGCCGACGGTTCATGCCCAACAACCGGCCCGGACGGGGGGAGAGGCCTCACCCCAACCCTCTCCCTGGGGGCGAGGGAGATATTGCAACCCGCCGGGTGAGGGTCGGGTGCGAAGCGAAAGGATCAAAGAACGCCTACTCTTCGAATAATTCCCAGCCGCCGCCGAGGGCGGTGTAGAGGGTGACGAGGGCGAGGACGGCGTCGGTTTCGGTGTTGACCAGTTCATCTTCCGCGCTGATCAGTTCGCGCTCCGCGTCGAGCACGGCCAGGAAATTCTCCTCGCCGCTTTCGAACAACTGGCGCGCGAGGGCGACGGATCGCTGGCGGCTGGCAACGGCGTCCCTCAGCATGGCCTTGGTTTCGCGCTGGCTCATGTAGCGGACGAGCGCGGTCTCGGCGTCGGCCAGGGCCTCGAGCACGGTCTGCTCATACAGGGCAGCAGCCTCTCGCGCCTCCGCTTTTTCAGCCTGGATGCCGGCGCGGATTTGTCCGCTCTGGAAGACGGGCCAGCGGATGAAGCCGGCGCCGAGATAGCGCGTGCTGAGTGAACTGCGCAGGTCGTCGACCGTCGCGCCGGTGCGGCCCAAGCCGCCGAGCAGGTCGAAGCGGGGGAAGAGGTCGGCCGTGGCCGCCCCGATGTCCGCGGTGGCCGCGGCCAGTGCGCGCTCCGCAGCGCGAATATCCGGCCGACGGCGCAGGAGATCGGACCCCTGCCCCAGTGGCGCCAGGTCGGGCAGCGCGGGCAGCGCCGCCGGGGCTTCCAATTCCGCCAGCAGGGCGCCGGGCGTTTCGCCGAGCAGGATGGATAGACGATGGATGCCGGCGCGAACCTCCGCATCCAGCGCGGGCAGCCGCGACTGCGTCAACTGGAGCTGGCCGCGCGCGCGGCTCAGATCAAACTCGCTGGCCTCGCCGAACCGGCGCAAGTTTTCAATGAGCGCATACGTTTTGCTTTGCAGGTCGATGTTCGCGCGCGTGATCGCGATGCGTTTCTGCGCGCCGCGCACGGCGAAATAATTGCGGGCGACCTCGGCCTGTACGGCGAGCAGCACGGCGCGCCGCCGCTCCACCTCGCCCTCCACGCGGGCGACCGCCGCCTCGCCCGCTCGGCGGACGCCGCCGAAAAGGTCGAGTTCCCAGGAGGCGCTCAACCCGAGATCGTACGCCGTCCGGTAACCGCGGTCGTCGTCGCCATCCGAAAGGCTCCGGCTTTCCCTCCTCCGCGTGACGCCGGCCTCCGCATTCACCTTCGGCCCGGCCTCGGCGCGCACCGATCGACGCAGCGCCTGCGCGCGCTCCACGCGGGCTTCCGCCGCCTGCACGGCCCGGTTATCCCGCGCCGCGCGTTCGATGTACGAGGAAAGCAACGCATCGCCAAACCCATCCCACCACGCCGGGAATGGGTTCTGTTCATTTTCATTGCGCTCAGGCGTCGCGTCTTTCGTCGCGTCGATCCACGCCACCCCCGCGAAACGGTCCGGCGGGCGGTAGTCCGGGCCCACGGAAACGCAGCCGGCCAGCGGCAGCGCAACCCCGCACAGCGCGAGCCAGCGCGCGCTCACTGGTGCGCCTCCTTCAGGTGGAATCGCGCCTCCTGCTCGTCCAGCGCCCGCGCCACGTCGCCGGGCGACCCGGTCTTGCGGGCGAGCAGTTCATAGGCAATCGGAACAATAAACACGGTGAAGAACGTTGCCGCGAGCACGCCACAACCGATGACGATGCCGATGGCGGAACGCGTCTCTGACCCCGCGCCTGATGTAAAAATCAACGGGAGCGACCCGGCGGCGGTGGTGATGCCGGTCATGATGATCGGTCGCAGGCGGATCACCGAGGCCTGCAGGATGGCCTCTTTGAACGCCATGCCCTGATCGCGCAACTGGTTGATGAATTCCACGATCAGGATGCCATTCTTCGCCGCCAATCCCACGAGCATGATCAACCCGACCTGCGTGTAGACATTCAAGCTGCCGCCAAAGAAATACAGGCCCACCAGCGCGCCCGTGATGGCCAGGGGGACGGTGAGCATGATGACGAACGGATGCACGTAGCTCTCAAATTGTGCGGCGAGCACCAGATAGACAATCAGCACGCCCAGCAGGAAGACGAACAACATGGACGAGCCGCTGCGTTTGAAGTTGAGCGACTGCCCCTTGTAGTCGATCACCGCCGTCTCCGGCAGATGCGCGCGGACAAGCCCTTCGAGATGGTTCAGCGCCGCGCCGAGCGGATAGCCGTCCGCCAGGTTGCTTTCCAGCGTGATCGCGCGGATACGGTTGTAGCGATTCAGCGAATTCGCGTCGGCGAACTCGTTCAGCGTCACGAGGTTGGCCAGCGGGATCAGTCGTCCGGTGTCGGATCGGACATAAATATTCTCCAGATTCGTGGGCGTCCGCTGCGCTTCGCGCTCGCCCTCGATGATCACATCATACTCCTCGCCATCGTCGATGAACGTCGTGACGCGACGCCCCCCGAGCATCGATTCCAGCGTGCGGCCTATCGCGCTGACGCTGACGCCAAGCACGGCCGCGCGGTCGCGATTGATCGAAATGCCGATCTGCGGTTTGGTTTCCTTGTAATCGCTGTCGAGTCCCACGAAGCCCGGGTTGTCGTCCGCGATTTTGTTGAGAATGATGTCGCGCCATTCACGCAGCTCCTCATAGGTGCCGCCGCCGAGGACCAGTTGCACCGGTTTCTGGATGCCGCCGCCAAACCCCTGCCGCATCACGGGAAACGCGCGGACGCCCGTCAGGTCAGCGAGTCGCGCGCGAACATCCTCCATGATATCCCAGGCCGGCCGGCGGGACTCCCACGGCGCGAGCACGGCGATCAGGATTCCGTCATTGAAGGCCGAGGCGGCCCCGAATGAACGCGGCGCACGCACGATCAGCTGGGCGACTTCACCGGCATCGACGAACTCCAGCATCCGGGCTTCAATGATGTCCATGTATTCCTGCATGTACGTGAAGGAAGCCCCCTCCGGGCCATTTACGAGCACAAAGAAGGCGCCGCGATCCTCGCTCGGCGCATATTCCGACGGCACGCCGCGATACAGCCAACCCGCCACGCCCAGCAGTGCGACGAAGAGCAGCAACACAACCCACGGCCGTCGCAATCCCTTCTCCAGCGTCCATCGATATGCCCGTTGCAGGCGGGCGAAATCGCGATCGATCCGCTGGCTGAGCCGCGATTTCCGCGCGGTGTTCAGCAACTGCGAAGCCAGCATCGACGACAGGGACAGCGCGACGAGGGTTGAGAAGAAGACCGCGGCGGCCATCGTGATCGCGAACTCCGCGAAGAGGCGCCCGAGGTCACCCTCCAGAAATGCGATCGGCGTAAACACCGCGATCAGTACGATCGAGGTCGCCACCACGGCAAATCCAACCTGGCGCGCGCCGTGGTACGCCGCGACCAGCGGCGACTCGCCGGCCTCCATCCGGCGCGAAACGTTCTCCAACACCACGATCGCATCATCCACCACCAACCCAATGGCGAGCACGAGCGCGAGCAGCGTCAGGAGGTTGACCGTGAAGCCCATCATCAGCAACACGGTGAACGTCGCGATCATCGCCACCGGGATCGTGACCGCCGGAATCAACATAGCGCGCAGATTGCCCAGGAACATCCAGATCACCAGCACCACCAGCGTCACGGCGATCAGCAGTGACTTGTAGACCTCGTCGATCGCGTTGCGAATGAACACCGACGTGTCGTAGGCCGGGATGATGCGCATCCCCTCGGGCAGCGAGGGATTGATTCGCTCCCCCTCCTTCACCGCCGATTGGGCCACATCAATCGTGTTCGCCGTCGACTGCTTGATGATGCCGATGCCGACACGGGGTTGTCCATTTCCGCGGTACAGGGAGCGCTCCTCGACGGCGCCCTTCTCAATCCGCGCCACGTCACCGAGCCGGACCAGGTAATTGTTTTCACCCCGCCGGACGACGAGCTGGCGAAAATCCTCCACCGTGCGGTATCCACGCTCGGTACGCGCGGTGAACTGCCGCGTGAGCGATTCAATGCCGCCCGCGGGCAGTTCCACATTTTCCGCGCGCAACGCCTCCTCGACGTCGTTCGGCGTCAGGCCCCGCGCGGCCAGCTTGGTCCGATCAAGCCAGACCCGCATCGCATAGTCGCGCCCGCCGCCGATGCGCACCCGCGCGACGCCGGGCAGCACGGAGAAGCGGTCGACGAGATAGCGATTCGCGTAATCCGTCAATTCCAGCGTGTTCATCCGGTCGCTGGTGAGGGAGAGCCAGATGATGACGTCATCGCTGGAATCCGTCTTTTCGATCTCGGGCGGGTCGGCCTCGCGCGGCAGGATATCCATGACGCCCGACACGCGGTCCCGGATATCGTTCGCCGCGGCATCAATGTCGCGGCCGGTCTTGAATTCGACGCTGATGCGGGAGCGCCCGTCGCTGCTGGAGGACGTGATGAAGTTGATGCCCTCCACGCCCGCGATGCGATCCTCGATGATTTGGGTGATGCGTGTTTCCACCACCGATGCGGCGGCCCCGGGATACCGCGTGTCGATGGAAATGACCGGCGGATCAATATTGGGATATTCCCGCAACGGGAGGCGGATGAAGGAGACCACGCCCAGCAGGATCAGCAGCAACGAGATGACCGAGGCCAGAACCGGACGTTTGACTGAAATATCCGAGATAAACACGACTCAACGCTCCCCGTTGTTCACGCGGAGTTTGTCGCCTGTAAACGAAACCAGCGGCTCGTCGCCTTCCATTACTCCGCGAATTTCCACCGGTTGCCCCGGGCGGATTTGCATCAAGCCGTGCACGACCACTTGTTCGCCCTCCGCGAGGCCGGAGCGGATTTCGATGCGGCCTGGCACCCGCGCGCCGGTGCGCACCGGCGTCTCGACGGCGGTGGGCTTGCCATTCTGCTCCCGGATGACGAATACGAAGCTCTCGTCCGCGCGCTGGACAATGGCCCCCTCCGGCACCAGCAGGGCGGCGCGCGGGTTCTTCCGGACTTCCATCGCCATCAAGAGGCCCGGGCGCAGGCGCAAATCGTCATTCGGCAATTCAGCGCGCACGGCGATGGTGCGCGTCACGGGGTCCACACGCGAATTCACCACAGCCACTTCGCCCGTAAAGACCTCCGCCCCAAACGCGTCGACCGTCCCACGAATCGCAAGTCCGGGTCGAAGCGCCGCCAGGGAAAGGGAAGGCACATCGAAATCGACCTTGATCCGGCTGATATCGTCGAGCGTCGTGATGATATCGCCCGGCCGCACCAGGGCGCCCACGCTGATTTCGCGCAGCCCCAGCACGCCGTCGAATGGCGCGCGGATCACGCGGTCGCGCAATTGCGCTTCAATGCCCTCGATCGCACCCTCGGTCTGCCGCAGCAGGGCCTCGCGTTCCTCCAGGGTCGCGGTGGAGACCGCCTGTTGCTGGACCAACTCCTGCGCGCGCTGGAAGGCGGCTTTGCGCTCGTCGTACTGGGCCTTTGCGGCCTTCAGGGCGGCTTTTTCCTCATCCTGTTCCAGCATCACCAGTACGTCACCCTTGCGCACCTGCGCGCCATCCTGGAACCGGATTTCACGGACGAATTCGGTGAGGTTGGCGGTGATAAGCACCGACTCATTGGCTCGCGTCGTGCCGAGCGCCTCGATCGTGTCGCCAAACCCGGATTCGAGCACAACCGGCGCAACGATCACGGATACCGGCCGCCCCCGCGCCCCACCCCCTGGCGGCTGCGCTGAGACCTCAACATTCCCGACGATCAACAGGGCCCCGCAAAGGATCGCCCGAAAAGCACACTGACGCCATCGCGTGGCGGACGCTTGCAAACATCGCATGATTCAACCCTCCGGGCGTGCAACCCCGCGTGCGCTGGCGGTCATCGTCAGCAGAAATGGGTTCGACACATATGGACAACCGTCGTTCAAGCCTATCGTATATTTCAGATAGTTCAACGACGGGGTGCCCGAAACCATCCGTTCAACCAGCGCGGCAGCCAACCAGCGCTTCGTCCAGAATCGAAGCGTAGGCCTGCGCAAACGCCTGGACGCGCGGGAGCACGCGCTCGCGCGCCGACGCCGCCGCGCGCTGCTCCTCATCAGGATTCCACGCATCCAACGCAGCCGCCATGCACGAGGCCAGTCCATCCGCATCATCGGGCGAAAAATAAGCGGCACGGGGCGGGTCCTGTTCGCTATGCACGGGCAGATCGGACAGCAGGATGGATTTCCCCATGCTGCGCGCCTCTTCCACCGAAGTGCTCCACCCCTCGAAGCGCGAGGGGTTGATCACCGCGATGGATTCGCGCATGAGCGCGAAGGTCGAGCGATGATCGAGCAAGCCGAGAAAACGGAAATGATCTTCGAGTCCGATTTCCGAGACCCGCGCCCGCAATCGCCCGGCATGTTCCGTGCCCGCGCCATCCGCCGCTGCGCCGGTGCTGACCACCAGCGGGCAGGCGCCGCGGGCGCGCAGCCGCAACAACGCCTCCGCCACCAAGGCATGATTTTTGTGCGCCCACAGTTGGTTCGGAACATGGAAGTATGGACGCGTGATGCCCAGCCGCGCGAGAATCAACGTCCGCTCCACCGGCTCGGGTTCAACTGGAGGAAACACGGCGAAACGCAGCACGCGGGCCTTCTCGACATACGCCGGATGGAAGCGCGCGTAATCCGCGCGGACCGCAACGCTGCTCAACATCACGAGTTGCGCCTCCGCGGCCATCCGGGCGTGGCGCTCATCGCGCCGCCGCCGCTCCTCATGCGAAAAAAAGTCGGGCAAATGCCGGTGCTGGAAATCGGGTATCCAGCCCGCAAAAGGCACGTGACTCCCGCGCGGCGGTTGGGCGAGATGCGAGGCCACATCAATGCGATGCGCGCGCAGGTGGCGTTCATAAATGAAGCCCGGTTGCAGACGCCCGCGCAATCCGCTCCAGCTCCACGGGGACGGCGCGGGTGGGCGCGGAATCGCCGGGCATTCATCGAGCGGGGCGGGTCGATCCGGGGCCGTGTCGAACACGACCGGCTGGATGGACCGCTCCGACAGCGTCCGGAGCGCACGCGCGAGGTTCGCGAAATAGTTGAGCCCGCCCGTCCAACCTTTGGCCGTTGGCAATTTCCAGAGGACACGCATCATGCGACGCCCCCGGCACGAAACCAGCGTGCATATTCGGCAACGGCGTCCTGTAGATCCACGCGCGGTTCGAACCCCCAGGCTCGGGCGCGCCGGATATCCGCGACGTAACGCGGCGGGTCATACGGGCGGACGCTCCCCGTAAAGCGCGGTTGCCATCGCGGATCACCGCACGCCCCGAACATGTCGAGCATATCCGCGACGCGCACGCCGCGACCGGCGCCGCCATTGATCACCGGACAGCCCGACGAGGCGTGTTCCGCCGCGATGCAGAGCAGACGGACGGCATCGGACACATGAAGCCAGTCGCGTACCTCCTCTCCCGTGCCGTCGAATACCGGCTCGCCGCGTTCGACCCTGCGCGCGGCGTCCCACAGCAGTTGCTTCCGCAAGCCCGGCCCGAGCACGGAAAAGAAGCGCACAACCGCCACGGGAATCGCATGCGTGCGCCCGTAGGTCCGGCACAACTCCTCCGCCATCCATTTGTGCAGGCCGTAGGGACTGACCGGCGACAGAGGCGTATCCTCCGGGATGCAATCGGAGTCGACCCTTCCATAAACCGCGCCGCTGGAGGCGAGCACAACCACGGGCGCCGACGCACACCCGCGGGCGAATTCCAGCACCTCCGCCACGGTGCCAACGTTCTCACGATAGTCCTCCCGTGGACGCGCGATGGAGTCTCCGACGGTTCCGCCGCCTGCCAGATGCAGCACTGCGTCTGGCGCACCGACGTGCGCGGCGAGATCGCGAAGGGCTTCGCGGTTTACCGCACCGGCCGACCAGGCGGCGAGGCCCCGGGGCGGTACTCCGCTGTTCGACAGACGCCCGACTCCGGCAACGATGTCACCGCGACGCAGCAGTTCAACGCACACATGGCGACCGATGAATCCCGCCGCGCCGGTGACGAACCAGAGTTTTTGCACACGCGCTCGTTTGGCCGGATTTTCCCGAGGGTCAGGTGGCGGGCACGATGCGGTCCAGGCCGCCCATGTAGGGACGGATGGCCTCGGGCAGCACGACGCTGCCGTCCGCCTGCTGTCCGTTTTCGAGGATCGCCACGACGAGGCGCGCGAGCGCGACGCCGGAGCCGTTAAGCGTGTGTACGAAGGCGGGTTTGCCGTCCGCATTTCGATGGCGGATGCCCGCGCGACGCGCCTGGAAATCCTCAAAATTGCTGCACGACGAAACCTCGAGCCAGCCGTTGTGACCCGGCGCCCAGAGTTCGATGTCGTAGCACTTCGCGGCGGCGAAACTCATGTCGCCCGCGCACAACTGCAGCACGCGGTAGTGCAGGCCCAGCTTCTTGAGGATCGCCTCGGCGTGGCCGACCAGCTTCTCCAGCTCGTCGTAGGACTTCGCCGGATCGACGAACCGCACCATCTCGACCTTGTCGAACTGGTGGACGCGGATGAGCCCGCGCGTCTCGCGACCCGCCGCACCTGCTTCGCGGCGGAAGCACGGCGTGTAGGCGGCGAACGCGACCGGCAGGGGCCGGTCAATGATCTCGTCGCGGAAATAGTTCGTCACCGGCACCTCGGCCGTCGGGATCAACCACAGGTCGTCCACCGGCATGTGGTACATGTCGTCCTTCAGCTTCGGCAACTGACCGGTGCCGGTCATCGACGCGCTGTTCACGACGAATGGCGGCGCCATCTCCACGTAGTCGTGTTCGGTCGTGTGCGTATCCAGCATGAACTGGATCAGCGCGCGCTCCAGCCGCGCCCCGAGGCCGAGGTAAAGCGGGAAGCCCGCGCCCGTCATGCGCGTGGCGCGCTCGAAGTCGAACAGCCCCAGTTTGTCGCCAATTTCAAAGTGCGGCAGCGGCTTGAAATCGAACGTACGCGGCTCGCCCACGACCCGCACGACCTGATTGGCCGACGCATCGTGCCCATCCTGTACGCTCGCGTGCGGCAGGTTCGGCACGGCCAGCCAAAGGGTATTCAGCTTTTCTTCCGTCTCACGGACCTGCTGGTCGAGCGCGGCGATGCGGTCGCCCGCGGTGCGCATTTCCGCCATGATCGCGGACGCGTCCTCGCCCTTCTTCTTGAGGATGCCGATCTCCTTGGAAACCGTGTTGCGCCTGCTTTTCAACGCCTCCACCTCCGCGAGCAGCGCGCGGCGCTCGCGATCGAGGGCCAGGATGGCGTCGAGGTCGACGGATGAATTCTTGCGGCGCAGGCCCTCGCGGACCTCGTTTTCGTTTTCGCGCAGGCGTTTCAGGTCGAGCACGGGATTATTCCCCCAGGAGGTTGTAGGGATTTTCGGGATCGAGCGGCAGCCCGAACGCGCGTGCGCGCTGCTGCAACTGGTAGAGCCAGGGCGGATCCAGGTTGCGCCCCATCAGGTCGAGCTCCTCCATCGTGGAGTAAAATGCCATCGCGCTTTCCGGGTTCGGGCTCAATTCCAAGCCGAGCAGCGTGCCGATGCCGCGGATCACCTGGCGCTCCATGCGGCGGCCAAACGTCTCCTCATCCGCGTCCTTTTCCATCAGGTTGACATTTACGACCACCACGCGCAGATCGGGGTTGAAGATGCCGTGATTCGGCAATTCCTGTTCGCTCTTGAGCAGGACGATCACGCCGAGATCTTCAGGGACCAGGCGGGCCGACGCTTCCTGCGCCACGGCATCCAGCGACTCGCCCTTCGTATCCAGCGCTTCACCCCTTGGCACCGGAATCGCGAGTTGTTCCTCCGCCCACGCCTTCACGCGCGTCACGACGGCCTCATCCACCGGCCCCGCCACCACCAGCGCCACGGGACTCCGCGGCGAGGCCTGCTCCAGGGCTTCCTCGCCAAAGGCCAGCCAGGGCGCGACCATCAACAACAGCATGAGCATACGCATGAATTTCCCTCCAAAAATCCAAACCAGTGTACGCCTTTCACGCCGCCGATCAAGATTCGCCGAAGAGTTCCTCAATGAAGAACTGGGTTTTCGGCGGAATGTGTCGGCGCGGGTAGAATTCCTCAATGATGGCATACACGTCCTCCGGCTTCCCGAGGGCTAGATGCCTGATCAGGAACCTCACGTCGGATCCGTCGTTCGTGTCGAAACGGGCGGAGATGCACTTCATGGCCAGCATATATTCCGCCGTCGGAGCCCAGACGCGGAGATTCGACAGATTGAGGACATCGACCGTTGGCGGATGACTCAGGAAGTAGCCTTTGGCGGCATCGTTGAGCCAGTCGTCGGGAACACCCTCCCTTTTCGCGACGCGCAATGCGGCTTTCCGGATTTCGCGCGTCGGTTCAAAAATGCCGTCGACATCCTTCGTCGATTTCCTTGCCTTGAACACCAGACACATCACGGCCCCGCCGCACATGCCGATTTCTCCAATGACGCCCTTCTCGCGCAATTCTTCATTAAGCGAATGCAGAAGGGCTTTGATTTTATCAGTCGTCAACATGATCAGGCCCTGTCCAGGAAGTTGCCGAGGACAAACAGATTTCTCGCCCGATAGGCGGCCGGCGACTCCACCAACGCCGAAGCCTTGAGGTTCTCCACACCGGACACGAACCACGGACGCTCCAGGCACGGAACCCCCCGGCACCAAAACGGGACGGCGATCCCAACTTCCGCGCAAAGGGCCTCAACTGTGGATGCGAGGAGCGCGCGGAACTGGGCATCCAATTCGTCGATCGGAGAACGCTCGATCAAACGCGAGCCCCCAACACTTCGGAACCGGTCTACGAAGTCGAACAGGTGAATCCGCCAGGAGTCGAGCCCTTCATGATGGATGCGTATGGAGACATCCTCAACGGAATCCGGCTCAATCGACAGAAAGCGCCCATGGAAGTAATCCAATCCGCCCTCCGGCAGCCCCAATGCCCGGCCCACGTTCGACAGGCTTCCCACCCGCCAGTTGTGGCCAGGGGATTCCAGCTGCTGCACACACCGGAACGAAACCCCCGCCTTTCGGGCCAGCACCCGCTGCGATAGTCCCCGAGCGTTCCTGATTGCTGCCAGTGTTTCCATGCCAACCACCCTGCATGACATACTATAATATGTCAAGTCTTGCCAACAGGCCACCCAATGCCCGCTGTGATTGCGCCTACGGGTACGGCTACAGCAAGTCCGGACGACGGGCGCGGGTTCGGGTCTCGGACTGGGCGGCGCGCCAGCGTGCGATTTCCTCGTGGTGGCCGGAGAGCAGCGCTTCGGGCACCCGCATGCCGCGAAATTCGGCGGGGCGGGTGTACTGGGGGTATTCCAGCGCGGACTCGCTGAACGATTCCTGCTCGGCCGCCCCCTCCCCGCCCAGGACGCCCGGCAACAAGCGAACCACGGCGTCGATCACCACGGCGGCAGGCAACACCCCGTTGGTCAACACGTAATCGCCTATCGACAGTTCATCCGTCACCAGCGCCTCGCGTACGCGCTCGTCCACGCCCTCGTAATGGCCGCAGATAAAGATGAGGTGCTGGGCCGCAGACAATTCCCTCGCCACGGCCTGCTTGAATACGCGCCCCTGCGGGCACATCAGCACGACGCGGCTCTCCGGGGTTCGCAGGGATTCGACGGCGGCGAAAATGGGCTCCGGCTTCATCACCATGCCCGGTCCGCCCCCGAAGGGACGGTCGTCGGTGGTCTGGTGCTTGTCGGTGGCGAAATCGCGCAGATTGACGGTGCGGAGGTCGAGCGCTCCCTTTTGCGCGGCCCGTTTCATCATGCTGGCGCGGAGGAACCCGTCCAGCATTTCGGGGAAAATGGTGATAACGTCGATGCGCATGACAAAACAGGCGCACCGCAGAGACGCGGAGAACGCGGAGAAAACAAGTTCGGCGAGAAACCGGACGAGCCTGAAAAATTCAAATGGCCCTCCGCGCTCTCAGCGTCTCTGCGGTGATTCTCTATTCGATGACTTCCAGCACCGCGCGGCGATTGTCCTTGGCCGCGAGGGCCGAGACCAGCGCACGCATGGACTGGATGACCTTGCCGTTTTTGCCGATCACCTTGCCGACATCGTCGGCATGGCACCGGACCTCCATCAGCACGGTCTTCTCGCCTTCCAGCGAGGTGATCTGCAGGTCATTCGGATGATCGATGAACCGGCGCAGGGTATCCTGAACAAAGGCTTTCATGGCGGGGCCGGACGACGTTACGCCGTCGCTTCAGCGGGCGCGGCCACAGCCGCGGCCGGCTTGGCCTTGCGCTGCTTCTTGACCAGCGACGCCACGGAATCCGTGAGGAGCGCACCACGCGCGAGCCAGTGGTCGATGCGTTCGAGCTTCAGTTCCAGGTTGTTTTTCGCCAGCTTGGGATCGTACCAGCCGACGTTTTCCAGATAGCTACCGTTGATCTTGCGCTTAATGTCCGCGACGACAATGCGGTAGAAGGGCTTCTTGTTGCTGCCCATGCGCACCATGCGAATTTTGACCATGCTTCCTCCGTGCTCCCGAAATAAGCGGGCTGTGATACCCTAACGGCCGAAGCGCAGCAACTTTTTTCGCTGCTTTTTCATGCGCTTCGCCATGTCCCTCGTCATTTCGAACCGCTTCAGCAGTTCGTTCACGTCCCGGACCTGGGTCCCGCTGCCGGCCGCAATCCGGCGGCGACGACTGGCGTTGATCAGGCTGGGTTGGCGGCGCTCGGCCGTGGTCATGCTCTGGATGATGGCCTCGGTGCGCTTCATCTCGCGCCCCGCGTCGCGCCCGAACGAGTCCCGAACGTGGCCCGGCAGGTTAGCGGCGCCGGGCATCATTTCAAGCAGATTCTCCAACGAGCCCAGCTTTTTGACCTGCCGCACCTGGTCGAGGAAATCCGCCAGCGTGAAGTCGTCGGACAGCAGCTTCTCCTGCATGTCCATCGCCGACTGTTCGTCCATCGCGGCTTGCGCCTTTTCCACCAGCGAGACGACGTCGCCCATGCCGAGGATGCGGGACGCCATGCGGTCCGGGTGGAACACCTCCAAATCCTCGGGCCGTTCGCCCAGCCCCACCATCAGTACCGGGCAGCCGGTGACGTGGCGGACCGACAGGGCCGCGCCGCCGCGGGCGTCGCCATCGAGCTTCGTCAGGATCAGACCGGTGACGCCCACCTCCTTGTGGAACGTCTCCGCGACGTGCACCGACTCCTGCCCGATCGCCGCATCCACCACGAGCACCACGTTCGCGGGCTGTACCGCGTCCTTCAGGTCCTTCAGCTCCGCCACGAGTTCCGTATCGATCTGGAAGCGCCCGCCCGTGTCGAAAATCACCACGTCGATCTTGTTCTCCTGCGCGTGCCGCAGCGCGCGCGCGCCGATTTGCGGCACGGACTCGCCTGGGTTCGGCACGAGGATGCCGACACCAACCTGACCGGCGAGGATGCGCAACTGGTCCACCGCGGCGGGCCGACGGATGTCGCAGGCCGCGAGCAGTACGCTGCGCCCGCCCTTTTTCCAGCGCGCCGCGAGTTTCGCCGTCGTCGTCGTTTTGCCGGAGCCGTGCAGGCCGATCATCATGACCGTGGCCGGCTTGCCGGAGAGATCGAATTCGCGCGTCTCCCCGCCGAGCAGCGCGGCCAGCTCGTCGTTCACGTGCTTGATGAACTGCTGGCCGGGCGAGATGCTTTCCAATACGTCGGCGCCCATCGCCTTCTCGCGCACCCGCGCAATGAATTCCTTCACCACCGTGAAGTTGACGTCCGCCTCCAGGAGCGCCATGCGCACCTCGCGCAATGCGTCCTGGACGTTTTTCTCGTTCAGTTTTCCGTAACCGCGCAGGTCGCGGAAAACCTTTTGCAGCGCGCCGGAGAGTTTGTCGAAGAGGGCCATGGGGTGAGGAGGTAATCAGTAATCAGTAATCAGTGACCAGTGACCAGTGTTCAGTCGTCAGTGTTCGATGTTCAAGGTTTCCACTTGGCCGCTCGTCGCGGGCGGCTCTGCGTTCGTCGGTGTTTTCGATCCATAAACCGGCATCCGCGGTTGATACGTCGGCAGGGGCGCGCCTTCGCGCCGGATCAGGCCGCGCCCGTCGCATCGCGCGCACCAGCGCCAGCCGCCGTCGCCGGTTTCCACCCGGCCAAATCCCACGCAGGCGGGGCACAGTACATCGGCTTCGTCCACGCGTCGAATCGCATGGTTGCCGATTCCGAAGCAGGCCTCGCACAAATTCAACCGGTTCACGCCCGCCTCGTCGGGTCGCGAGATCATGCCCACGCCCGAACACAACTCGCAGCGGATTCGCTCGATGGCGAACGGCGTGAAACGGAATTTGTTGTTGGCCACCCAGTACATCTGCAACAGCACCGTCGCCCCGCACGCCGCCACCACGGCGAGGATGTAGATCGACCGGCGTGGGTCGCGCTGGTCCACCGGCTTCCTGCGTTGGAGCTGGGGCAGTTTAATCATGACGGCTGGCGGGCCTCGGCGATGCGCTCGTGCCCGGCGCAATCGCGATGCGTGGCAACCGCTTCGAAGCCGCGGCTCGCCAGCAATTCGCGAACCGCCGGGCCCTGCTCATTGCCAATTTCCAGCCAGAGCTTACCACCCGGCGTCAATACATGACCAGCCTGCTCGATCAGACGGCGAATCAGCGCGAGGCCATCCGCCCCGCCCACCAGCGCCAGCCGCGGCTCGTGGTCGCGCACCTCCATGTCGAGGCGCGTCCATTCGTCTTCCGCAATATACGGCGGATTCGATACGACGGCATCCAGCGAATCCTCGGGCACCCCCGCCAGCAGGTCGCCCTGCCGCCAGTGTATCCGACCTTCCGCCCCGAACCGCCGCGCATTCGATTTCGCCAGCGCGATCGCGTCAGGGGAGATGTCGATCGCCGTCACCACGGCCGCCGACCGATCCAACGCCAGCGTCACCGCGAGACAGCCCGTGCCCGTCCCGACATCCGCGATACGCGGCGCGGGGTGCGCCCAGATGGATGCATCCCCCAGCACCCGCTCACAAAGTTCCTCCGTCTCCGGACGTGGAATCAGCGCCCGTGCGTCGCACGCGAAATCCCGGCCGAGGAACGGCGCGGACCCCAGCACATATTGCAGCGGCTCACCGAGCGCAACACGCCGCACCCAGCCATCCAACCGCACCCGCGCCTGCTCGTCCAACAGCCGGTCACCCTGGATCAACACCTCCAGCCGACCAATCCCCGCCGCCGCCGCCACCAGCCACTCCGCCAGTACCCGCGCCTCCCCCCGCCCCGCCGACGCAAGCGCGGATTCGACGGCAACCAATGCTTCCTGGAGTGTCTTCGTCATATCGGGGCGAGAGCCTAGGGCGGGAAACTTCTGGAAACCAATCATTTCATTGAAGCACAACTACTTGACAAACGCATTGCCGCAATACAGCATTGCAGCATGGTAACGCTACAGATAACGAAGCGTGGATCGGTGACGATACCGCCAGACCTTCGAAAAAGGCTGGGACTGGATCACATAAAGAACCCGCTCGTGGTTGTCGAGGAAAGGGATGGAGGACTTTTTCTCCAGCCAGCCGCAGCGGTCCCGATTCGCTCGTTTCCGCGCACAACCATTGATGGATGGATTCGCGCGGACGAGGCCGAGATGGCGGCCTTGAAAACAGAGGGCAAGGATTGAGAATATTTCTCGATTCCAGCGTCCTGCTGGCGGCGGCTGGCTCCGATGCAGGAGCTTCGCGACATTTGTTTCTCATCGCCACAGCCCGGCATTGGAAGCTGATCACATCCGAATACGCTGTCGCGGAAGTCCAACACAACCTCTACAAACTGGGCGGCGCGGCTCGCGACCACTGGGATGTCCACTTGCTCGCCGGCCTCCAAATCGTCAGCGATACCCTCGTGCTGGACAAACCGCTTTCATTGCTCAAGGCGAAAGACAGGCCGATCCTGATCACGGCACTCACCGAAAAATGCCCCGTCCTCCTGACGTTGGATCGCGAAGATTTTGGCCCATACTTCGAACACGGCGTATACGGAATGAAAGTGATGACGCCGGGGCAATTCCTGCGAGAACATCCGCCCCGCCCCATTTCGCGTGTTTAGCGGGCACTCCACGGCCCTGCCCCACACGTCACACGCCGAGGTGTTTTTGGAGCTTCAGCTCCACGTCGCGCTGGTAGAGGGCGTCAACGAGCGCGTCCATTTCGCCTTCGATCACGCGGTCGAGGTTGTAGAGCGTCAGGTTGATGCGGTGGTCGGTGACGCGGTTCTGAGGGAAATTGTACGTGCGAATGCGCTCGCTGCGGTCGCCGGAGCCAACCTGCGATTTGCGGTCGCTCGCCTGCTTCGCCTGTTCGTCGCTGCGGACCTTGTCGAGCAGCCGCGCGGCGAGCACCTTCATCGCGCGGTCCTTGTTCTTGTGCTGCGAGCGCTCGTCCTGGCACTGCACCACCACGCCGGTCGGCAGGTGCGTGATGCGCACCGCGGACTCGGTCTTGTTGACCTTCTGCCCGCCCGCGCCCGACGCGCGATACAAATCGATCCGGATATCCTCCGGCTTGATGATGACCTCGTCGGTCTCCTCCGCCTCCGGCAGCACCGCCACCGTCGCGGCCGACGTATGGATGCGCCCCTGCGCCTCCGTCTCCGGCACGCGCTGCACCCGGTGCCCGCCGCTCTCGTAGCGCAGCACGCGGTACACGCTGTCGCCCTCGACGGTGAAGACGATTTCCTTGTAGCCGCCGAGTTCCGACGGGCTCGCGTCGATCACGCCGACCCGCCACCCGCGCGCGTCCGCGAACCGCGAATACATCCGGAACAGGTCCCCCGCGAAAATCGCCGCCTCATCGCCGCCCGTGCCCGCGCGGATTTCGACAATCGTGTTGCGGCTGTCGTCCGGGTCCGGCGGCAACAGCGAAACCTTGAGTGCCTGCTCCGCCGCAGGCAGTTCCGCGTCGATCCGCGCCAGCTCCGCCTGCGCCATCTCGCGCAACTCCGCGTCGCCGCCTGCGACCATCGCCTGCGCCTCCTCGCGCTCGCGCGCCAGCCGGAAATAGGCGTCCGCCTTGCCGCGCACGCCCTGGAGGTTCAGGTGCTCCGCGATCAGCGCGCGGTACTTCTTCTGGTTCGCCGCCGTCACCGGATCCGACAGTTCCCCCTCCAGCACGGCCAGCCGCGCCGTCAGCTTGTCGATGGTGGAAGGGTCAATCATTGGGGAAGGAGGAAGAAGGGAATCGGGATGGGGAGTTGGGAGACGGACCAGCGGGAGCGAGCCGGATTTCCTTCCTTCTCCCAACTACCTGCCGCCTCCCATCCAACTCCCCTCTTGAAAAAGAAAACGGGCCGGTGGTTGCCTCGAAAGGAACGACCGGCCCGGTTTTCGGGAAGCTACTTGGCGGCGGCGGGTTTGCCGTATTTCTTCTGGAAGCGCTGCACGCGGCCCTCGGTGTCGAGCATCTTCGCCGAGCCCGTGTAGAACGGGTGGCAGCTCGAGCAGGTGTTCACGTGCATTTCCTTGCGGGTGGAACGCGTCTTAAAGACCGCGCCGCACGCGCAGCGGATGGTGCATTCAGTGTAGGTCGGATGGATGTCTGCTTTCATGATGTGTCCTCGCGGGCCCCCACGGGACCGGCGTGAAGGGCGAGACAGTACCACCCCGCGCGGGTTTGGCAAGCGCGAAGGCGGTAAAATCAGCCGGGCGAATCGGCGCGGTGGCGGACTCAAGGCTGGAGCGACCCGATGATGATCGCGGTGGGGCGGCGGCCGATGACCGCAATCCGGTGGAGCGTGGACACTTCGTCGTCCGAAAGCGCTCTATCCCAGAGGGTCAGTTCGTCCACCACACCGTTGAATCCGCGGTTGAACCCCTCCTCGTCGGGTTGGCCATAGGCAATGCCGCCGATGAGCACGTCGCGTGTGCTCGGAATCATCTGGGTGCGGGTCTGGTTGCCGGTTTTCCCCGAGAAAACGCGATCGCCGTTGACGTAAAAGCGCATCATGCCGGCTTCGCCCTCAAACCAGCCGTCGGAATCGAGAACAAAAACGAGGTGCTGCCACTCGCCGTTGGGACTGGCCTCGGGATATGCGGACCGCACGGAGCCGTCGGCGTGGTGCAGAAGGATGTCGTACCGGCCGGACCAGAGCGACAGGGCAAACTGGTAGGTATCCAACCCGTCGCCCGCCTTGCGCGAAACCAATCCCGCGCGATCGGGCTGGAGGCGATCCGCCTTGACCCAAACGGACAGCGAAAACGCATCCGCGTGCGGGCCGGCGAAATCGGGAATCGAATCGCCCGGGATCACCACCGCGGCGTTCCGCCCGGTGTCTGCGTGCCTGAAGGAGAGGCCCTGGTTCGCCATCGCGAATCCGTTCAGACGGTTCGTTCCGACCACGTCGAGGGGATTCGGTCCCGGCACGGACAGCACGGCTTGTCCGCCGTGATCCACATGGACGGAACGGGCCGGTACATTGGTTCGCGGGATGACATTCGCCAAATCGGCCGACTCCAACCCATCGAGCCGGAAATGCGCCACCGGGCCCAGCGTACGGATGTGCTCCAGATAGACCGGCTCTTCCGGCGCGGCCAGGGCGGCGGCGGCGAGAAAACTGTTCAGGAACATCCAGCGGGCTGCTACACTCATGAAGCCAGTATAGCGAGGACCAGCCCATGCAACGATATCTTCTTTTTATCCCCTTGCTGCTGTGCGTATCCGTCGCCGCTGAGGCGTACGTCGAAGTCAGCGATGAGGAGATGCGCCAGATGTCGGAAGGCCAGCGCACGGTGGCCTGGCAGCCGGGCGAACCGCTGAAGGGCGGACAAATCTATTTCGTGGAGGGCTTCTCCACGAATGGCGCGAGCTATTACGTCTACCTGCCCACCACGTACGAAGGCGCGGACGAGCGCCCGGCCTTGATCTTCATGAACGCGGCGCAGCAGGGTTTGGGCCCGATTCTTACGTGGTATCCAACGGCGGAGGAAATGGGATGGATCGTCGTTTGTCCGCACGACATCGGGAACAGCGGCCCGTCCAACGCAAGCCTGCTGACGCGCGAAATCGACCGGCATTTTCGGACGACCTTCCGCCACGACATCCGGCGTCGCTACGTGGGCGGCGTGTCCGGCGGCGCCTGCCGGGCCTATCGGCTCGCCCGCGGTTTTCAGGGGGAATACGCCGGCCTGGTCGATGTGGTGGGGTGGATGTGCGACTACAATGAGTACCTCGACTATCCCGGGCGCCTTGCCGTCGTTCATCTCAATGGCAGCCCGAACGCGCAGTGGCGGGTGGAGCGGGACGACCGGTACCTGCGCGCCACCGGCGTGCGCACCACCACGTTCCTCTACGACAAGGGACACCACTACCCGCCCCCCGAGATCTTCGATCAGGCGCTGGCATGGCTGAATGAGGAATTCGCGTCGAACGGCCGCCGCTTCACCGCGGACGACGCCGAACTGCTCGCGGGCGAACTGAACGTCGAGGCGGACACGCTGATCGACGCCGGATCAGTCGGCGCGGCCGCCGCGTTGCTGGTGTCGGTCCTCGACGAATACGCCTACACCACCAACGCCTTCACCGCCGAGGCGCGGCTGCTCGACCTGCTCGAACAGCACGAGGCGGAGGCGCTGGCCGCGGGAATTTCCCCGGACGAATCACTCCGTCGCCACTACGCGCGCATGCTGTACCACCGCGCGTTTTATTATTTCGCCAGCTTTCCCGAACACCAGCGCCGCCTGCTGTCCGGGTTTGCCCTGGCGTTGAGTCCGCAGGACCATCACATCCTGACCCTGCACGGCCGCAGCCTGATCGAACGGCCGGCGCCCGACAAAGCGGACCTGTTGCGCGCCAGGAACTGCCTGGATGAGGCCATCCAGCTCGGCACAAATTTCTGGCATGCGCCTTATTATCGCGCCGCCCTCTCGCTGCTTATGGGCGAGCTGGCCGGAGCGGACGCCTGGCTCGACCGGGCGAAGAGGATCGGCTCCAAATGGTACGACCCGTTCAAGTACAAGCAGCGGGACCTCGACCGACTCCGCAAGGATGTCGCGGACGCGCGCGCGCGCATCGCGACTTCCCCGCTGCACGAATTTTTTATCGACCAGGCTCCCGGTCCCGCAAGCCGGCCGGGCTGGTTCGCGCCTTCCGGCAAACCGATGGTCGTGCAGGATGAACACGCTGCAGGCCGGCGCGCCGTGCAACTCACCGGACCCGACGACATCCTGCGCATCCCCTTCACTCCCATCCAAGCCATCGACCTGCACGTAAGCCTGCTGCTGCGCCCGCCGCGCGCGAATCACGAGCCGGGCCCCCTGCTCTACACGAACAACCCCTTCGCATTCCGGGTGGACGCGGACGGCATGATTCATCGGCTCACCGTCGGCGAGTCTGGACCGCGCTGGGTGCGCCTGCACCACCTGCCCCTCGAGCCGGATACGTGGAGTCGCGTCACATTTTCCATCGACCTCATCTCCCGCCTGAGCCGCGTATGGGTGAACGGCCATTCGGCGGCGCCGGATCTGATGCTGCCCGATACATTCGGCGAGCTTGACGCCTTTACGCTTGAATCGTGGAGCACGGAACCCCTGTGGATCGACGCGCTGACCGTCACCGGGGAGCCCCCGCCGGACGATCTTGACCGCGATGCACTGCCCGACGAGTGGGAGGTGCGCATGGGATTGGAGCCCTACATCATCTCCAGCCTGCGTTCCGCGGATGCCGTGCGCGGCCCCAACGGAGACCCGGACGGCGACGGGCTTTCCAACCTGCGCGAGTGGATGATCGGCACGCACCCGCTCAATCCGGATACGGACGGCGACAAAATGTCAGACGGCGCGGAGTATGCACATGGGTTCGACCCGACGACGCCCGATGCGTATTCCACCATCACCCTGCCCGCTGGCGGTTCTTTCGCCGAAGCGATCGAGGATGCGTGGACGAAGTCGGACGACGTGCGGTATCGCCACATTGCGCGCGAAGGCCAGGCCCCACTCGTCGAGCTCCTGCCCGCCCTCGGCGACAGCCGCCTCTCCCGCTACTACGCCGCCGGCCCGAAAACGGTGATCTGGCTCACGCTCTCCCTCCAACCAACCCCGGGGATCGAGGTCCAGACCAGCGACGCCATGATGCAGGGCGCCGCGGTGCTGTTCCTCAATCTGGATGGGCATCTGGTCGTGTATGACGGCGCGGCGGGCGTGCGAAAATGGATTGTGCTGGAGGGCTATCCCTTCCCGCTGGACAACGTCATCGAGCTTCGACTGCGCCTCGATTACCGCGACAAGACGTGGTCGGTCTGGCACGGGAACAAACGGCTCGCCGACGGACTGGGTTTTGCGAATCCTGATAAAACGCACTTCTCGTCCATCAGCATCGAAGGGACCGCCGTGCTGGATGCGTTCCATGTGGCGGCGCACGGGCCGGATGGCGATGGCGACGGCATCCCGGACGATTGGGAACTACACTATTTCGGAACACTGGACCGCGCCCATGCGACCACGGACAGTGACGGCGACGGCTTCCCGGACATCTCCGAATATCTCGCGGGAACCGACCCGACGGATCCCGATTCGTTCCTTGAAATCGTCGACATCCAACTCAGGGAAAACCGTCTCGCCATCACCTGGGCCGCGAAAGCGGAGAACTACGAGGGCAATCCCATTTCTTACAACCTGATCCGTTCGCGCACCCTCGAAGGCGGAGTCATGCCGCCCGTCGCCTGCGAAATCGTTCCCGACGGCACGCGCTGCACCTACACCGTGGAAGGCGACATCGGCGATCTCACCACGTTCTACGCGATCGAAGCCAACCCCTGACCGGGATTCCCGTACAGTCGAGCTGACGATAGCGATGGAGTCCGAGCTGGAGGAACAAATCTGCTCACCCCGGACCCGGGTGTAAATACTTCCGCTCCAGTCGCTCGCCGCGCCGGACCTCCAGCAGGGTGCATCCGGTCTGCAGGAGTAACGGGATCAAGACGTGGTTGACGGTTGTTGGCTGGTGCAGATCCTCCTGATACCAGCAGGTCAGCGAACGGGTGGCGGCATCGTATTCAATTCGGAGGTCGGCCAGGGCCTGCTCCAAGGCCGCGACGTCGGGCGAATTTCCCTCGCCCAGGAGATAGGTGATCTGGGCCGAACGCCCGGTGATGGCATCAAGGGTGTCCTGGCGAACCGTGCGGCCGTTCTCCACGAAGATGACGTAGTCGCAAAGCTGCTCGAGCTCGTGGAGGTTGTGGGAGCTGATCACGAGGGTGCGCTGACCGCGCGATTCGGCGAAGAAATCGCGCATGGATGCGGCCTCGCGGGGATCGAGCCCGCTCAACGGTTCGTCGAGCAGGATCAGGTCGGGTTGTCCCAGAAAACACTGGGCGATCATCACCCGCTTGCGCATGCCGTGGGACAAGGAGCGTGTCGGCGAGGTCGCGCGGTCGGAAAGATGCACCCGTTCAAGAAGAAGATCGGTTTGGCGCCGGGCTTCAGCGCGACGCAAGCCCTGAAGCTCGCCGTAAAACATCAACACATTGCGGGGAGTGGCGTCGCGGGGGAGTTCGGCATCCTGCGGAAGCAGGGCGAGGCGTCCACGATGGCGTTCGGGGTGGAACGGGCCTTCGCCGAGGACATCGATCACGCCGCTCCGGATGCGAAGAAATCCCGCGGTAACCGCCATCAAGGTGGTCTTGCCGGCGCCGTTGCTTCCGACCAGGCCGGTGATCGAGCCGGCGGGCACGGTGAGGGAAATTCCGTCGAGCGCGCGTCGGCGTCCGTAGCGTTTGACCACGTTCTCGAAGCGAAGGGCGACGGTCATACATCCCTCCGTCGAAACACCGCGTAGCCGGCGAACAGGTAGGTGAGGCCCAGTGAGATCGAAGCGAGAATGGCGGGCGCGACATAGACGGCGGATTGCCGCCACAAGTCGCCGCGGTAGGCTTGCGGGGTCAGTTGGTGCAGGATCGGGCCGATGCCGGTGAACCAGGAATCGGCGTAGGTCCTGGACGCCCAGGCGACGAGGCTCATGCCGATGACCGCGAACAGGGCCAGTGCGGTGGCGCGGCCCGGCGACCGGGTGAGGTGGGCGACCCCGAGGGTCAATCCGACATAGGGGATGCCGTAGATCCATACCCGGACCGACCACTCAAGTATGCTGAACCCAATGGCGACATGGTCGGCGACGGGAAGACGAATTGCGGCGATCACCCAGGCCCCGAGCGCACTCAACAACAAGCCCGCGGCGACAAACAGAATCTGTCCGAGAAACTTGCCCAAACTCCACGCGAGGCGCGGGGCGCGGAGCAATACATACCGCACCGCACCCCCCGCAAGTTCCTCGGAGACCCGCACCGGCGCCACGAGGGCGATGAGAAACGGGGTGTACAGAAACGCCAACCCGGCAAACGCCAGCGCAACCGGGGACACCCCGATTAGTTCGACAACAAGGCTGTCGGAGCGCAGCATGCCCGCAACGATATTGCGGAAGCGCGCGCTGTTCCACAAGGCATCCACCACCGCCCCGGGCTCCGGCGACGCGGACAGCAGCAGTACCTCCCCCAATTCCTTTTCCAGGCGCAAAATACCGGACAGCAGCCCGTTCATGGTCAACACCGCCATGGAAACATAGAGCAGGAGGATGACGATGGCCCGGCGACTGCGAAAGGCGTCGCCCCACTCGTTGCGGGCGATGAGCAGGACCCAGCGGAGAAACGTCATCGCCGGTTCCGGCGTCGCGGCCGGTCCTCAAGTTTATGCCCGACCGGAATCAGGGGCTCGGCGACCGAGGGGTCGATGAAGTCGGTGAGGTCGAAATCGTCTCCGCCCGCCGCCCGCCACGTCGAGGGGAGTTTGCGGTCGAGTTCATCGTAGGTGAGGGCCAGGACCCCGGTGAGATTGTTGATCATCCGGACCCCGCGCTCGGTGGTGAGGTCCTCGCCTGCGGTCAGGGTCCTGGCGAGCTCCTCGAAGGAAGAGCGCAAGCGAAGGTTCATGGCGGCGATGATCACGTCGAAGTCAACGACGGCGTTTTCGCGCAGGCCGGTGCGGGACAGAAAGGAGTTGCGGGCGATTTGCGCGCGGATTTCCCAGGCCTCGCGCGCGGCCGCCAGCTGTTCGGCGAGACCGGCCGGCCCCACGGGAGGTGACGGTTCGTCGGCGCGCCGGGTGTCTCCGGGGATGCTCTCGACTTCCTCCCCGTCCTCGCGGGCCCCGGTGTCGGGCGGTTCCGGAGTCCGCTCGACGTTGCGCGGGGTGGCGTCGTTCGGAATACGCACTACATCGGTGATCACGTTGAGCGAGTTTCCGCCCCGCCGTCCGCCCTGGGATTTAAGCCGCTCGATTTCCGTGCGGGCTTTATCCAATTCACGGCGCGGCGCCATGCCGCCGAGAATGAGGCCCAGCAACAAAGCGACGGGGACGAAGATCAGACCGACGCCCCGGGATTTGGTTGATGTCGTCATGCGGGTGAACTATCGCCAAAGACCAACATTGATCCAACGAGAAAGATTGCGGCGGGGCAATGCGGGGCAGGTCCCAAGGGCCTGTTGCCCGAATCAAGCAGCGTGCGCGGAGCGCCCGCTCCACCCGTTAGCGCCTCAACGTTCATCGGGTGGAACGCGTCCTCCGGGCGCGTTTTCCGCGGATTGGGCCGAACTTGTATCCGGAACGGACATGGCCCATAATGCGGGACTGATCCCGAATTTTCGGGGCGCCGGGGGATGCTGTGGGCGATTCGAGTCAGACAGAAGAGACGATTGCGATTCTGTTCGCCGATGTGGTGGACAGCTCGCGGCTGTACGCGACCTACGGGGACGCGGAGGCGCGGCGTATCGTCGGCGGCTGCCTCGCGGCCATGACGCAGGTTGTCGGCGAGCAACAGGGCCGCGTCGTCAAGACCATCGGCGACGAGATCATGTGCACCTTTGCCACGGCGGACCAGGCGGTGCTCGCTGGCGTGCTGATGCACCAGCGGCTTGCGGAGCAAATCCGCGCGGGCGCGCTGCACAACACCCTCAGCCTGCGCATCGGCCTGCACCGCGGGCCGGCGGTGCGTGAGGGCAATGACGTCTTTGGCGACGCGGTGAACCTCGCCGCGCGCATGGCCGCCCTCTCGAAGGCGCACCAGATCATGACCACCCGCCAGACGGTCGAGGCGCTCGAAGGCGCGATGCGCCCGCTCGCCCGTTTCGTCGACCAGAGCACGGTCAAGGGCCAGCAGGGCGCCTTCGATCTCTACGAAATCGTCTGGAACACGAGCGAGGCGACGATGGCCTCCTCCGGCATCGGCCCGCGCACACTCACGCAGACCGTGCGGTCGCTCGACGTGAGACTCGGCGACAAGTCCTGGACCGTGGACCTCGAACACCCGGTCATCACGATGGGGCGAAGCAGCCAGTGCGACGTCTTCGTGGACGATACGCGCGCCTCCCGCCTGCACGCGAAGATCGAATACGGCAGGGAACGCTTCCTGCTGCGCGACGTCAGCACGAACGGGACCTATCTCCAGCTCGAAGCGACCGGCAAACAGCACATCCGCCGTGACGAGGCCGCGGTCTCCAGCAACGGCCTCGTCATGCTCGGACGCGAGGTGGACCCCGATTCGCCGCTCTGCATCCGGCTCACCCTGCGCGAGGAGGCGGCCCACCTGTGAGCGCGCCCGCCACGAAAACCGTCTATCTGCTGAAAGCCGGCGACCAGCTTGGTGTGTACCGCGTGGTGCGTCCACTCGGCGCGGGCGGCATGGGCGAGGTCTATCTCGTCGAGCACCAGCACCTGCGCAAACGCTACGCGCTGAAAATCCTGCCGTCGGACGTGTCGATGGACAGCTCGTTCATCGACCGGTTCCGCATCGAGGCGCGCGTGATGGCCGACCTCGAACACCCCGGCATCGTGCGCGTGCACAACTTCGGCGAGGATAAGGACCATCACTACCTCGTCATGGATTATGTCGAGGGGCCGGACGGCGCGCCGCGCACGCTCGACGACGAGCTCGCATGGGGCGCCAAGCTGCCGGAAAACGTCGTCGTGAACCTCGCCATCCAGCTCTGCGACGCGATGGAATATGCGCACACGTTCCCCGCGGGCGCGATCATCCACCGCGACCTCAAGCCGGGCAACATCCTGATCTACAAGCCGGAACAGAAAAGCGGACCGGCGCCGGCCACGCCGCCCGCGGGACCGGAACCGGAACTGCGCGTGAAGATCGCGGACTTCGGCCTCGCGAAGATCGTCGGCACCGACTACGTACGCGCGGTGATCGACCGCTCCACGCGGTTGACCGCGCTGCCCGTGCGCAACCTGTCCGCCGACGCGGAGGCGACGGAAATCAACACCGCCGGCGGCTCCACCGTCTCGCTGCTCGGCACCTACGACTACATGAGTCCGGAGCAAAAAACCGGCGCCGCGGTGGACGCGCGCAGCGACCTCTACGCGCTCGGCCTCATCCTCTACCGCATGCTGACCGGGCACAAACCGGAGGGCACCTACGATCCCCCCTCAAAAACCGGCGTGAGTCGACGCTGGGACCCGATCCTCGCGCGCTGCCTCAAACGCATCCTGGAGGAACGCTACCAGTCCGCGGCGCAATTGAAGAAGGACATCGAGTCGCTGCGTATGCCCGTGCACCGGCGCATCCCGCTGCTCGCCATCGTCGCCATAGCGGCGTCCGTCTGCACCGCGCTGCTGGTCCTGGCGCTGCGCAGGCCGGCCGCGCCCGCAGTCGTCGCGGAACCCGTCGAGGAACTCACCGCCGCACCGGGCGAATTACTGCTGCCGTTCACAGTCGAAACCAAACCCGCCGGCGCAACTGTCACCGTACTGCGCGGGCGCGAAACGGTTGTGGAACCGCTCGCCACCGGCCGCTCCGGGGCGGCGCTGAAACTGCGACCCGGCGTGTACACGTTTCGCGTGGAACTGGCCGGGCACCGCACGTATGAACAGGATGTGGCCGTGGGCGATGACCAGCCGAAGCGCCTGCGCGTCGCATTGGAGGAATCGTTCGGATATTTGCACCTGCTCGAAGCCGACGGCATGGTCGTTGCCTTCCTCGACCCGACCGGGAAGCAGGTGAGCCCGGGCGCACCGGAACGCATGGGAAGCAAACAGGTATTCCGGCTACCCGCCGGTCGCTACGAGGCCATGTTTAGCAAGACGGACCACGCGCCTGTGTCGCGAACCGTGGACATCCGGGAAGACGTCCCGAATGAACTGACCATCAAGCTCGCGCCACTGCCCGGATCACTTTTCGTGAACAGTACGCTGACCGCCGAAATCTGGGAAAGCGGCCGCCTGGTCGGCCGCACGGGCGAATGGATTCGCAAGACGCCGGCCGGTGTGCGCACACTGGAATTGCGCCGCGCCGGTTATCGGGCCGCGTCGCTCGCCGCTCAGGTTCCGCCCAACGGTGAGGTTCAGGTCGACGCGCCCATCCTGGAGGAGCAACAGGCGGAACTGCATGTCCAGGTGGAGATCTCCGGGCGGACGGTTCCGCCGGAACATCATCCGACGCGCGGCCGGCTGAAGATCGACGGGGCGGACACTCAGGACGTCACACTACCCTGGACCGGCATCCTGCGTGAACTCGACAAAGCGCTCGCGCTGGCCTTGCAGGTTGATGGGTACGACGTTTCCAAGGCGGAAACCGTGACGCTCAAGGATCGCGACAAACGCACCGTCACCTTCCGCCTCCTGCCCCATCCCGTGCAATTCACGATCCAGTGCAACGTCCCGGCGCAGGTCTACCGACTGCGCGACGGCCAGTTCGCGCAAGGCTGGCGCAAGACCGTATTCGGCCGCGATGTGCCGGTCGGGAAGACGGGCGAACCCATTATTCTCGACGCGTTCGTCCCGCAAAAACTGACCGTCGTGGCCGAGGGTCACCGCCCCGAAACCATCGAGGTCCACCCGCTGCGCCCCGGCGCCACCGACGAAACCCGAACCGTCACGCTGACCACGGAAACAAAGGAATAACTCCGCGAATTTTCGCGAATGGGCGCGAATTGATCCGTTATCGCGGCGGGGTCGGCGCTTCAGCCCTTTTTAACCGCGGATTTCGCGGATTAACGCGGATTAATTGAGGGCTGGGGCGGTGTGGGGGGTGCGCTCCAATCGACCGCAGATGGCGCAGATTTCGCAGATGGGGAAGCCCTCTTTTTTCCGTTAATCAGCGGTTCCCCTCTTCTCCGCGCCCTCCGTGTCTCCGTGGTGAAATTTCCCCTTCGCGTGTTTCCGCCTTCGCTAAAGCTTCCGCCTTCGCTAAAGCTACGGCGGACAAGACGGCGGACAAGTCGCGGGCCATCTTTCTACTCACCCGCGCGTGCGCTGGATAAGGGCGGCGTCGATGAGAACCAAGGCGGCCATCGCTTCGACGATGGGGATGGCGCGGTTCACGACGCAGGGATCGTGGCGGCCCTTCGCCTCCAGCACCGCGTCCACGCCGTCGAACGTCGCCGTCTGCTGCGGCTTGCTGATCGTCGCCGG
Organism: Kiritimatiellia bacterium; assembly: GCA_035327585.1. Classification (GTDB taxonomy): domain Bacteria; phylum Verrucomicrobiota; class Kiritimatiellia; order CAIVKH01; family CAIVKH01; genus JAMLJG01. The sequence continues at coordinate 84,989 of DAOLDD010000003.1, forward strand.
CGGCTTGAACGCAACGCGGAACAGGATCGGCTCGCCGTTGCTGATGCCGCCCTGAATGCCGCCGCTGTAATTCGTACGCGTACCGAGCCGGTCGCCCTTCTTCACGAAGGGATCGTTGTGCCGGCTGCCGGGCAGGCGGATGCCGGAGAAACCGGACCCGATTTCAAAGCCCTTCGTCGCGGGAATGGACAACATCGCGTGCGCGAGCATGGCCTCCAGTTTATCGAACACCGGCTCGCCCAGCCCCGCCGGGACATTCCGGCAGACACACGTCACCACGCCGCCCAGCGAGTCGCCCGCGTCGCGCGCGCCTTTGACGGCGGCGATCATGCGCTCCGCCATTTCCGGGTGCGGACACCGCATGATCGTCGCGTCCACGTCGGCACGCGTAATCCGCGCACCGTCGATGTCCGGCGCGTCAAGCGTACCCACCGAACTGACCCACGCAACAATTTCAACGCCATGCTGGAGACGCAGCCACTTCTCCGCGATCGCGCCCGCCGCGACGCGACCGATCGTCTCGCGCGCACTGGACCGGCCGCCGCCGCTGGACGCGCGTATGCCGTATTTGGCCTGGTACGTGTAGTCCGCATGCGAGGGCCGCGGGATGTTCGACATCTCGCTGTAGTCGCCCGGGCGTTGGTCTTTGTTCGGCACCGACAGTCCGATGGGCGTGCCGAGTGTGACGCCGTGCTCCGTGCCGGACAGAATCGTCACGGTGTCGCTTTCCTGTCGCGGTGTGCTGACGGCGCTCTGGCCGGGGCGGCGGCGGTCGAGTTGCGGCTGGATGTCAGCCTCCGTCAGGGCGAGGCGCGGCGGACAACCATCCACGACCGCGCCGACCGCCTTGCAGTGCGATTCGCCGAACGTCGTGACCCGAAAAACTGTGCCGAAGGTGCTGGACATGAGCCTACGATAGGCAATTCGCGGCAAAGCTCAAGAAAAGTGACGCGCCGCGTCGCGCGGCATTGCCCTGACCGCCGAAATCCGCGATAACGCGCGGCGTGAGCGAAGAATCGTCATCCGACGCCGGCCGGACCACCGCGTTGCTGCGCGTGGCGCAGGCCTTCGCAACGCTCAGCGCCGCGCTGCTGCTGTTCGTCCTGCTGTGGAGCCGGTTCATCCAGATTCCCATGCTGGAGCGCTGGGGCGTGCCGCCGACCGCGATCCCGGCGCTGCTCTGGCTGGCCGCGGCGTGGCAGTGCCGGCGGGTGGAACCGCTGACCCCCGATTGGTCGCGCAACAGCAGCGCGTTCCTCGCGGCCGCCGCCTTGCAGGTCTATCTCCTGCCCTACCTCGGCTGGTGGCGCGCCGTCACACCGGAACTCTATCACCACGTCAATCTCGGATTGCTGATCTTATCCTGCGCGGCCGGACTTCTGCTGGCGCATCGCCTCACGGTGAACGTCGCGTCCTGCCTCGGCGATCGCGTGTTGCGCATCGAGGCGCATCTCAGCCTCGCCTGCGTACCGCTCATCGCCGCGCTGCTGTTCGGCCTGCTGTTTTGGAGCGTGCGCCGCATGGGCGGGGAGTTGTCGCTGCGCGAGGGGTTCGACCTGATCCGCGCATCGCCCTCCTTTTCCCGGGCCAGCATGGCGCTGATGGTCTTCATGCCGCTGCTGCCCCTGGCCGCCCTCGGGTGGGAGACGAGCAATCGCATCCACGCGTGGCTGCCCCGGCGCCGCTGCCCCGATGATGAGGCGTGACAGCGTGGGGCCGCCGACTACACTGGCGCGCGTATGAAGGGTCGCCAGACAGCCACGCTCCTTGCGCTCGCCGCCGCACTCGCGGGCGCCGCCTGTTCCCGCGAACGCACGCGCGTCATTGAAGAGCCCGCCGCGCCGCGCGAGGACCCCCGCGACTACAAAGGCATGCTCGAACGCGTGCGCAACCGGCAGGGTCCGGTGCAGGCGCAGCAGGAGCTGGAGGACGCGATCCGTCGGTTCCAGCACGATCTCGCGCGCCTCCCGACGAACCTCATGGAACTGGTGAGCCGCCGCTACATGCCGGAGCTGAAACCCGCGCCCGAAGGCCACGCCTACTCCTACGATCCTGTGCACGGCAATGTCGCGGTCGTACCCGTCACCCCCGACGGCCTTTACCGGCTGCCCGCGCAGGTCACCAACCAGACGCGGCTGCCCATGCGGGAACCGGCCGCGCTGCCGCGTCCGCAATAATCATCAATCCGAGAGCACGCGGCCTTCCTGCCCGACCTGCGCCGGCGGCAGCGGCGTCTCGCGTTCGAGCAACTCGATCTTCTTCCACGCGCCGCGCTTGAACCGCCAGTAGAACCCGCTCGAAATCAACATGATCGTCAGCGCGAGGAACCCCCACGCCGCAAGGATGCCGCCGTCCATCACATAGATCACCAGCCACGTGCCCGGCACGAAAAAGAGCCACGCCATCAGCACGGAATACCACATCACGAACCGCGTATCCCCCGCCCCTTTTAGCGCGCCCGCCAGCACCAGGTTGATCGTGTCCAGCAGCCCCCACGCCGCCATCAGGATCAGCAGCCAGCGTCCGATCGACAGCAGTTCATCCAGCGAGAACCCGCCGCCGCCGCGTTCCGCGAACAGCAGGAAGTACTCCCGCGGGAAGGCGAGATACGTCGCCGCCATGAACGTCATGTAGATCAGCCCCAGCTTCAGCGCGGTCCACCCCGCCCGCTCCGCGAGGTCCGGCTCGCGGCGCCCCTGGTACTGCCCGACCAGCGTCGACGCCGCGATGCTGATGCCCAGCAGCGGCATGAACGCCAGCGTGTTCACGCTCAACGCGATATTGCTCACCGCCAGCGATAGCGCCCCCAACTTGCCCGTCATCAATACGAACACCGAAAACGACGCCACGTCGAGAAACAGATGCAGCCCCGCCGGCGTGCCGAACCGCAGCAAGCGCATCAGCAACGTTCCCTGCAATCGCCAGGTGTCGCGCGTGTGATATTCCGCCTGCATCCGCCGGCCCCAGTACAGCGCCAGCAGAATCGCGGGCGAGACGAACCCCGCCGCGAGCGTGCCGATCGCCGCCCCGCGGATGCCCAGTTCCGGAAAACCCCATTTTCCAAAAATCAACGCGTAATCCAGCGCCACGTTCACCACATTGCCCGCCACCTGCGCGTACATGTTCGTCAGCGTGTCGCCGCGCCCCGTGTAGAAACTGCTGATCGCCGCGCCGAGCGGGATGCTCCCCCCGCCCACCATCAGGATCGTGAAATAATCCAGCTCCTCCGCCAGCACCTCCGGCGGATGCCCCGCGATCCGCAACAACAGGCGGCCCAGCGGAATGAGCGCAAGGATCAACGGCCACGAAAAGAGCGCCAACCACACCCCTTGCGCCGTCGCCCGGCTGCACCCGCGCAGGTTCCCGCTCCCGAAATATTGCGCCACGAACGTGTTCGCATATCCCGCGATCGCCATGAACGCCGAGCACAGCGTGAACATCAGCAGCCCCGCCGGCAGCGCCGCCTGGATCGACACCGCGCTGTACTGCGCGAGGAACACGCGGTCCACGAACTGCATCACGGAGAACGACGCCGTACTGATCACCAGCGGATACGCGATCTTGATCACCTCGCGGTAGCCGCCGGGCGTCATGGAAGGTGTGGCATTGGAGGACATGGAAAGCGGCGACCATACCCGACCCGACGCGCACGCACGAAGGGAAAAAGATTCCGCCGCGATTACAGAGTCTGTAAATTAACAGCCTCTGCAAATTACAGACCCTGCAAAAAAATGCCGCGTACGCCCGACAACATCCGCCGCCGCGCCGCCGAGATTCTCGACCGGCTGCGCCGCCACATTCCCGACCTTCGCTGCGAACTCGATTTCACCACGCCGCTGGAACTCGCCGTGGCCGCGATCCTCGCCGCGCAGTGCACCGACAAACGCGTGAACCTGGTGACGCCCGCGCTGTTCGCGAAATACCCGACCGCGCGCGACTATGCGGAGGCCAACCCGGCGGAGCTGGAGGCGCTGGTCAAGACGACCGGCTTTTTCCGCAACAAGGCCAAAAGCATCCGCGCGCTCGGCGCCGCGCTGGTTAAACGACATGGCGGCGAACTGCCGCGCGATTTGGATAAGCTGGTCGACTTGCCCGGCATCGGGCGGAAGACCGCGAACCTGCTCATGGCCGATGCGTTCGGCGAGCCCGGGCTGATCATCGATACGCACCAGATCCGCCTGAATCAGCGACTCGGCTTCACGCAGCAGACCGACGCCACGAAGATCGAGATGGAGCTGCGCGGCTGGCTGCCGAAAGCCGACTGGACCGACTGGTCCCACGCGCTCACCCTGCACGGCCGCTACACCTGCCTCGCCCGCACCCCGAAATGCGCCGAGTGCCCCCTCACCGACCTTTGCCCGTTCTACGCCGCACAACAACGTTGATCCGTCTTCTGGTCTTCCGTCTTCCTGTTTTCCGTCTTCCTGTCTTCCGTTTTCCTGTTTTCCGTTTTCCCACAGTTGACACCATCCCGCTTTCGCCTAGCCTAGAAGCATGAGCCCATATTCTCGATGCGGGTGGACCCTCGCCTTACTGGCAGCGCTGCTGTGTGGACCGGTTCGCTTGGTGGATGCGCAGGAGTTCAGGACCACGCCCGCGCGTGAACTGGCGAGCAATCCCCAGCGGTTTTGGGCGCGGGGCGTGGTCTTTCGCGACGTAATGACGGAGATCCCCAGCGAATCGCGCCGCTCCGTAGGCACGCGCACCGCCTATCGATTCCTCGCAAAGGAAGTTGGCGAGTGTTATGCCGAGGAGAAGATTGCCCCCGTCCTGCGCGCCTTAGAGCCGGGCCGCGAATACATCTTCATGGCCACCGTGTACAGCGAACAGCGCGGCTTCATTCGCAAAAAGACGCATTACATGATTCTCGTGGAAGGTGTGACCGTACCTGCGGCCAACCTCGGCGCGTTGAAGGACGACGTGGCGGCCGCGATTGAACGGCGCGCGGCGGACGACCCCTATGCGCAGCGTTTGAACGTTCTCCGGGCACTGATCCTCAACGTGCAGGAGGCGTTGACGTCAGTCAGCGCGACGGAACAACTGGATCGCGCGGCCATCTTTGACCCGCAATCGGAGCATTTCGACAAATTGCTCTCCGCCGCCCGGCGCGCCGTGGGCGATTTGGAGACTGAGAGCAAGATTCCCGGACGCGAGCATCTGGTACAGATCCTGGCCGCCCTCGTCGCTTTGCAGGAGGGCGCACTGGTCGCCCCCGTGCTACCAGAGGAACCTCCGGCGGAGCTGCCCGCCGAACCACAATCTGAAGCGATTGAATCGACGCCTCCCGCGATGAACGAAGCAGCGGTGGAAGCTCGGCCGGTCGTCGAAGCGGAGCCACCGAAGAAGACCAGCCGATCCCGGACGAAGAAGGAAGAGGCGAAGCCCGCACCAGAGCCGGAGCCCGAAGTAGCGCCAACCTTGCGCTGGCAGTTGCCACTTGCTGAAACAGAACCCGTCAGCGTGCTCGACGCCAGTGATGAAAAGCTGCCGGTACCCGAGTCCGCGCCCGAGACAGAACCGATCCCCGCAGCCGTCACGGAAGATCTCCCCCCCGAGACGGTGGAAGAGCAGATGGACGAGGTCAGTCCCGAGCCCGAATCGGAATCCGAACCCGACACGGAAGCCGGCCACGACGTCGATCTCCCCGCCATGTAACCCATTGCGCCCCGCCACTTCCCGCGCTATCCTCCACCCCATCTCCCGCCGGCGTAGCTCAGTTGGCAGAGCAGCTGATTTGTAATCAGCAGGTCATCGGTTCAAATCCGATCGCCGGCTCCAGTAAAATCCCCTGATTTTATTCGGATTGTGGCCGATTTATGCAATTTTACTCACGCATACCGCGCCACCCCATTCCGGCCCATTAGCACCCATTTTGACGCGAATTTTGTGGCAACTTTGTGGCAACATTGGATTACCCCCTGATTTGCGTCGATTCGCGAGGCTTACCAGCGCAATGGACGAGTCAAAATCCATAGTCCCTGAGGACCCCAGAGAGAACCGGGATTTCGTAGACGAAGCCCGGAAAATCATCGAGTCCGCCTCGTATGCCTGCAACGACACGCCACTCGCCTGGCCCCTCACAAAGGAGCGGGGTGAATACAGCGAGGTTTGGATCAGCGAGGTGCTGAAGCGCATCCAGTTGGCCTTTGATCCGAATTTTTATCGCTGCCGCCCACAACCCGACGCCAACTCCGAGACCGACCTTCAGGCCAAGGTTGACGCCGAAGTCGAGCAGGAACAACGGCGCCTGGCGCAAACACTATGGGCACAGAATCGAGACCTCGCCGTACGCCTGACGGATATCCTCCAGAAAACAGAAAAGCCGCCCGGCCTCCCGCTCGTCGAATCCGGCGCACACATCGTCGAGACCATCGCCGATCTGGAACGGCGTCAAGCACACCAGACCTCAATATCGCAAACACTCATTCTGATTGATGCACGCCTGCAAAAGCTGAATCAGACATCCATCACCAACAACTTTTACACCCATTCAACTCCACCGAAGCCGCGGACCTATCCTCGGCAAATCGGAGTCATTCGGATCGAAGACGAGCATTGGACGGATATCCGCGTCCTTGGAACCGGAATTCGGCTGGAACAGATACGCCCGCAAATGAAGTCCGTGATAGAAGCCATGGATGATTTGGGGGCTATCGGGGTGATCAACTCAAAGCATCAGGATGAAATCCTGAAAAGAGCCGACATCAGGACGAAGGTCACAATCAGGGCCATCTTCTCGGACAACGGCGAATCACCCGATTCGTATGCTGGGCGATGCCGTCTACTTGGAAAAAAGGCCGTTCTGGTCGACAAGCACAAACGGCACCATTACTACGTGGCAGAGCGCCTCTAACGCCCTCTACTGGAGAGTCATTTTTCACAAATATTTTGCCTGATTTGCCTCTTTAATCCTCTTTAAAATACTACTATCCAATATCGTGGGTCATCAGTATGTGCGTGCAGGACACGCGCCACAACGATGCCCCACTGTATCTGACGCCCGATCAGGTACAGCAACGGTATGGGATCAGCGAGCGACTTCAAAAGTCGCTTCGTCAGCGTCGCCTCGTTCGCTTCTGTCGCCCCGGCCACCGCACCGTCCTCGTCGAACGCGCCTCGCTCGAGCGCTACCTGCGTTCCCGCACCACCCTCGCCATCGGGGAGCGCAACTGATGGGCGGGCGAATCCAGCGGCCCGACCAGTATTACCCTCCGACACCCTACATCATGACGGGTTTGGCTGACGTTCGATACATCCGCACAAACGGTGGTCGCAAAGAACTATCAACATGGATATCGCTGATGGAAATCGGAAACGAAGAGCGCAACAAACGCTTCACCAAGCCCATTGGGTTCATCGCGCAGAAGGCCATGCTAGGCAAACGCGCCTGCCAGGATGCCATTCATTCGCTTGCCCGCCTTGGCCTGATCCGCACCCACCAGGCAGGCCGCTGGGATCAATTGACGATTGAATTGGTGGGGGCGCCCCGCACGGCTTCCGCGGCAAAATCTGCCGACGGTCCGGCGGCAAAATTTGCCGACATTAAAGAAGAACTCCCACAAAAGAAATTAAGACAAAGAAGCGAACCGCGGCCTATAGCCTCTCTGCTGGGAAAGACGATACCCCGCACGATCCCCTTAGCGCCTTCGGCTGGCACGGCGAACGATTCGGAGGGCTTTGAAGGGTATGCGACCATGTTTTTCGAGAGTTGCCGCGGTCACTCCATTCACGAAAGCGCACGCTTTGTAGCTACAGGCATGTTTACCGGGCGGATGACGAAAACCCTCGAGAATCTTGTCGCCAAGCTGTCCAAAGAGCAGGTTTTTGCCATTTGCCGCGAGGTATACAGCCAGGGACAGAGCAGCAAACCGCCACACAGCACTGACCATCGCGCAGCGATCCTGACAGCGCGGCTCAAGGATCTCGACAAACAGACGAGGCAGGAGATCGATCACACAACGACTCCCCCCGAAGCGACGCCGCCGGGCGGGATCGATATCCAAGATGCGGGGTGCCAAGGGGTTGTAGCACAAAGGTGAGGGTGTCATGGCGTGGGAGAATCGTTCGGGAAAACTATATTTCTATCTCAAGGTGCGGCGCGGACGGCGCGTCCTGTCCGAGTACTGGGGCCGCGGCGAGCGCGCTGAGGAATTCGCGAAGTTGATGCAGCGCGACGTCATGGGCGATGTGATTCGCCGCGACGTCGAGCAGAGCGCACGGGCCGACGAGGAGAAGCTCGCCCATCAACTACTGGCCATGGAGCGCACCATCGACCGGCTGCTGGCGGAAATCCTGCAAGCAGCGGGACTGCATGAACACAAGGGGCAATGGAGGAGACGCCGATGAAGAATGCCGTCGCGAAAAAGCAGCAAACCGATGTGGAACCACCAAGCGAGGCCCGGGAATTCTTTGAACTCCTTGGCAAGCTCGGTGAATCACGGGAGCCGAATCCGCTGGAGGTCCATCGCTTCCGGCGGCTCGTATTCGAGAATCCCGCCCTGCTCTCCAAGCTCCAGAGCCTCACCGAAGACCTGCGGTTATCCCTGCTCCGCAAGCTGATTGATGGAGCAACCCAGGCACGGGTGATGGCCGAGGACGATGAGCTGCGCAAAGAGATGGGTTACCGCTATGCCACGCCGATGGAGCGCCTGCTCATCGATCAGATCCTGTCGACCCGCATCCACCTGATCCACGCCGAGCTGATGTTCAATCAGAAGATAGGCGAATCATTGACCATTGCCGCCAGCACCTACTGGCAAAACTTCCTCTCCAACGCCCAGCGCCGCCACCAACGCGCCATCGAAACCCTCGCCCGAGTCCGCCGCCTCGCCCGCCACGGCCCCCTGCTCCAGGTCAACATTGCGAATAACAATGTCCAACAGACGGGCACCCAAGGTGAATTGCCCCTGGCCTCAACGAAACCGATCAATGAGCGGGAGTCTATTGTCGCCAAGCGGATTGGCACTGGAGATGATTTCCGATTATCGCTCTCGCCTTCATCTACGCTACAGAGATAACTTCCAGCCAATGTCGGCTTTGCTTCCAGGTGCAGAGGTCCGTGCGCGGGATGCGCGATGGTCAGTCGTCTTGTCACAGCCCATGGGCGATCAAACCCTCATGCGACTGCGCGGACTGGATGGCGCCTTCATGGGCTGCGAGATCGACCTGCTGCACCCGTTTGAGCCCGTCACCCCGGTGCAGCATGACATGCAGCCAGCCAAGGCGGCGCCGCTCTCCAACTGGATGGTCTATCATCAGGCCTTCCTCTTGGAGCAGGCCCTTGGCGGGGATGCCCTCCTCTCGACCCAGCCCGGACGCCTTCGCGTGGAGCCCTATCAGTTGGTTCCCGTCCTGCGGGCCATCCGGATGAGCCGCCCCAGGCTCCTGCTCGCGGATGGTGTGGGCCTGGGCAAGACGATCCAGGCTGGCCTCATCCTGACCGAACTCATGGCCCGGCGCATCGCCCATCGCATACTGGTCGTCTCACCCGCAGGCCCGCTGCTGGAACAGTGGAAAACCGAACTCCTGGAACGCTTCGGTTTGCGCGCAACGATCATCGACCGCCCCAAGCTCGACGAGATTCGGAAAAGCACCGAACTGGGCGCCAACCCGTTCGATCATATCAGCATCGGGCTGGCTTCCGTGGACTTCCTAAAACAGGAATCCGTGCTCGACCTGCTCGAACGCGCAACCTATGACGTGGTCGTCATCGATGAGGCCCACCACTGCATGGACCTCGGCATATCGGGCGAGCGGGAAGATTCCCTCCGTCGTCGCATGGCCGAAGCCCTCTCCCGGAGATGCGATTGTCTCCTACTGGCAACGGCAACCCCTCACGACGGGAACGACCGCTCGTTCGCCTCCCTCTGCGAACTCCTCGACTACTCCCTCGTCGATGGCCGCGGCAGTCTCCGGGGAACGCGATACCAGAACCATGTCGTGCGCAGACTCAAGGACCACATCAAGGACCCCGTAACCGGACAGCCCCGCTTCAAACGCCGCGTAGTGCTGCCGGTGCCCGTAACGGGCTCTGGAGCCGCCTACGAGGACTATCGCGCACTGCAACGCGGATTGGTCGAGCTGGTCGCCCCCGAAATCAAGAAGGCCCTCCGCAGCCGCCGCTACGAGGATGTCCTCTCGTTCATCGCCCTGCTCAAGCGCAGCGTGTCCAGCGTCGCCGCATGCCGCTCTACGCTGAACGTGGTCTCCAACCGGTTCGCCGAGTTGGTCAGCGGCCGCGAAGAGGACCAGGACACCAAACGACAGCGCCTCCGCACCCTCCGCGACTACAACCGCAAGCTGGAGCAGTTCGGCGCCCTCAGTCCAGAAGAGGAAGCCGAGCGCGAAATCCTGGAAGCGGAAGACCTGGCCCAGTCCCTCGCCAGCCTTCAGCGTGAAATCCGATCCGGCGACAGGAAACTCAAGCAGGCCACCGAACTCAGCGCGGGCCTGAAATCCCTGCTCGACCTGGCTGAACGAACCCTCCACTCCGATCCAAAGTTCGACGGAGTGCTTAAGGAGATTCATCACATTCGCGCCGCCGAACCGGACGCCAACGTTCTCGTATTCACGGAATACACCACGACCCAGCAGGCCCTGCTGGCCTTCCTCCAAAAGGCCGACATCGGCGAAGTTTTTGCGTTGTCGGGAGAAGACGACGACACGAAGCGCTCGCAAAAGACGGATCGCTTCCGGAAAGGCAGCAAACTCGTGTTGGTCAGCACCGATGCAGCCGGCGAGGGCCTCAACCTGCACCAACGCTGCCACCACCTGATCCATGTCGAACTTCCATTCAACCCGAACCGCCTGGAACAACGCAACGGGCGCATCGATCGCTATGGCCAGTCCCTCGATCCTACGGTCCGCTACCTGTATCTCACCCATTCGTTCGAGGAACGGATTCTCCTTCGCCTGATCGCCAAATACGAACGCCAGCGCTCCCGCCTCACGTTCGTCCCCAACACTCTCGGCAACATCACCTCCAGCGAAGCGATGACGGCGCGACTGCTGCAGGGCTTCGCCGAGGAAGAGGGCTGGCTGCTCAAGGAAGAACGCGGAACCTACTTCACCATCGAGCAAGCCGCGGAAAATGAAGGCGCCGACCCGGCTACCAAGGAACTCCTGGAGGAGATTGATCGCAGCATCGCCGGCTTCGAACGGGCCGCCAAGACCCACTCCTGGCTCAGCGATGCCGGACTCAACGCCGAAGTGACCAAGGCATCCGAAGCCGATCAGGCCATGCTGCGTGGACAACGCGAGAGCATGGTCGAACTACCCTCTTTTGTCGCCAGCGCCGTGCAGGCCGACGGAGGTAAACTGACCGGCAAGACCACCAACCCTGTCTTCCTTCTGTCACTACCCCCGTCCTGGGCCCATGGACTCGACGAGACGCCCGGCTACGACCCGGAATCACGAACCATCCGCCTGACCACGGACATGGATTTGACGCGGACCAAGGACGACCTGCCTGTTGGCTTCCTCGGTCGCGCCCATCCACTCGTCCGCCGCGCCTTGGACCGCGTCCGCCACCTCTCCTATGGCGGGGATGCGTCCCGGGGCCTGGACATCCGCATCAGCGCCGTTGGACTCGATATACCCAAGCCCGCCCTGCTCCTGACCTTTCTCGGCAAGGTCAACAGCCGCGCCGGTCGCGAAGTGGAGCGCGTGCTCGCGGTCAAGGTCGACGGCCAGGGCAAACCCTCCTTCCATGCGGAAGCCGCGGAATGGATGGATTGGATCCGCAAAGGAACGCCCATCCCGGTCAAGGATCTGTGGGAGCGACATTTTTCGACGTCTTGGGTGCCCTCCATCGAAGAGGCGCAGGTCCTGGCACGGACCGAATTCACACCTCTGGCCCGCGCCTATGCGGACGCCTTGCAGCAGGACCTGAAGAAGGAGGCGGCCGACCTTGAAAAATGGCTGGCCCAACGCGCGGAGGACATCACCGGCGAAGAAGCCCAGGCGGCGGAACAGCAGGAACTGTTCGGGACGGAGAAGAATGCCAAGCGTCCCACCCCGGCCTGGCGCACACTCAAGGACCCACGCGAACGTCTCGCCGGTTACGTGGCCGATGCAAGCTGCCCGGCCGCCAAACGCCATGAAGCCGACGGCGTCCTCCGCCTGCTCGCCAAACGCCTGGATGCCTTGCACGCGCGGCAGAATCTCGACGCGCCTGAAATCATCCCGCTCGGCATGCTCATGCTGATCCCACACAAGCAGGAAAAGGGCAAACGCTGATATGGCGCTCGATCTCTCCACCTGCCGCTTTTCCGGCCCCGCCCTTCCCGAACCCTTTGTCCGGTTCGAGTTGGAAAAGGAACTCAAGGACTTGCTGCCCAAGACGACGGGCGACGCGGGGCGAGAACTCGTGGACGGCTGGGAGGTCTATCGCCGGCACCTCCGCGAACTCGTCTCCCAAGGCGGCCCCATCCGCGTCCGGAATGCCGTCATCGAGCCGCTGCTCACCCGCCTCGGATATGAGACCCTGGAAGATCCCGGTGAAATTGCCACCCGCGAGGGCCGGGAATCCGGCGGCTGGCTGCTCTCCGGACCCGGCGGAAAACTCCGCGTCTGGGCCACCGCACTCGCCGATGACCTCGACGCCCCAACCAAGCGCGGACACGCCTACCGGTTCAGCCACCTGCGCGTCGCCCAGCGCGTCCTCCTGGCCACCAACGAGCGCATCGGGCTGCTGACCAACGGCGTCGAACTCCGCATCCTCATCTCCGACCCGGCCCGCGCCGACTCCCAGATCGAGATCCCCGTCGAGTCCCACTGGAAGCGCAACCGCGACGTGCCCGACTCGTTCCGGCTGGTCCTCGCCCTCTGCTCCCCCAGAGGCGTCCAAGCCCTACCTGACCTCATCGAAAAGGCCCGGCTCAAACAGACCGGCGTCACCAAGGAACTACGCAAACAAGCCCGGCAGGCGGTTGAGCTTTTCGTTCAAGACCTGCTGGATAACCCGGCGAATGCGGACATCCTGCGGGAGCATGGTTTCGGCCCTGGCCTGCCAATCCAAAATCCGAAATCCGAAATCAAAAATCTCCCCGCGCAGCTCTGGCACGAAGGGCTCATCAACATCTTCCGGCTGCTCTTCATCCTCAAGATGGAAGCCGTCGGCGACCCGGCCCGCGTCTTCAGCTTCGCCTCCACCTCCCTCTGGCGTAATACCTTCTCGCCCAGCGTCGCCCTGGCCAAGGTCGTCCGCGACGTACTCGACCGCGGTGCCCAAACCGGACGCTTCCTCGAAGACGGCCTGCGCGCCCTGTACCGGATGTTCACCGACGGCCTGACCGCCACCGAGATCAACGTCAAACCGCTCGGAGGCGCGCTCTTCGGGCCCGACGCCACCCCGCTCATCTCGCAGCTCGCGTGGAGCGAACAAGCCGTCGCCCACCTGCTCGACCGCCTGCTCTGGACCCCGAAACTGCGTGGCACCAACGCCCGCGAGCGCGTCCACTATGGCCCCCTGACCGTGCAGGACCTCGGCCGCGTCTACGAATCGCTCATCGAACTCGAACCGGGCATCACCACGGAGTCCATGTGCCGCCTGCGCCGCAGCAAACTGGAAGTCGTGGTGCCCGTAGAACAAGGACAGAAGTACAAGAAGACAAAAGCGACCGCGGATAACGCGGATGACGCAGATGGGGATGATACGTCGGATGAGGCCGATGAGGCCGATTCCGAAAAGGGCAAGAAGACCAAGATCGAATGGATCGAGGAGATTCCCGAGGGACGTTTCTTCCTGCGTGTCGGCCTGGGGCGCAAGGCCAGTGGGTCGTACTACACGCCCGACTCCTTTGTGAAGTTCCTCGTGCAGGAAACCCTGGGCCCGCTCTGCGCCGAACGAAGTCCGAAGGACGATCCCCAGCCGCTGAAAATCCTCGGCCTCAAGGTCGCCGACATCGCCATGGGCAGCGGTCACTTCCTCTTCGAAGCCTGCGACTTCCTCGCCGACAAACTCTACGAAGCCTGCCGCCAATGCGACGAACTGGCTATGAAGGCCGAGGCGGAAGCCGAGAAGCTCCCCCAATCGGAAATTGAAAATCGGAAATCGAAAATGGAACGCGCCGACGCCTTCCGGCGGCGCGTTCTGGCCCTTCCCGACCCCAACGACGAACTCATGGCCTACCTGCCCAGCCGTGCCCCGGAGGACGGGCTGGTCGGCTTCTCCGCCGCCAAGGCGCTGGCCCTCTGCAAACGACTCGTCGCAGTCCATTGCCTGTATGGCGTGGACCTGAACCCGCTGGCTGTGGAACTGGCCAAGCTCTCGCTCTGGATCGAAACGCATGCCGAGGGACTCCCGCTGACGTTCCTCGACCACCGCTTCGTCGTCGGCAATTCGCTCACCGGCCCCTTCTTCGACCACCTGCTCAAGTATCCGGGCTCGCAGCAGGCTATGGACGACCTCTTTACGCAGGGCTTGAAGGAAAAGTTCACCGCCACGCTGGAGTCCGCTCTGCGTGAGGTCCACGACCTCGAAGCCACCGTCGGCATCAATCTCGGCGAGATCGAAGCCAAGAAAGCCGCCAAGGCCCGCATGGACGCCTTGCTCGACCCTTTTAAGCTCGTCGGCCACGCTTGGAGCGGCGGCGTCATGCTGGGCAAGGACGGCTGTGATGACACCGCTTACGCCGCGCTGCTAAAAGCCGTGGCCGAAGGCAGCGATGGGAAGGACATCGTCGCTAAGTTTCCAATGCTTGGAAAAATGGTTGAAACCGGGTTCCAATCCTTGGAATTTGATCTGGCCTTCCCCGATGTATTCTTCCGCACCGGCAAGCTCAACGAGCGCTCCGGCTTCGATGTCGTGCTGGGCAATCCGCCGTGGGATCAACTTGAGATCGCGGAAGATGAGTTTTGGGCACAATTCGACATCGAAGCTATTGCATCTCGCGATCATAGAGAGAGAAAGACTGTCATTGCGCGCCTGATGGAAGCAGAAGATCGGGCAAAGGAGTGGAGAGCATTCAAGACGACTTCCGAGTCTCTGCTGCGTCATGCGAGTATGATGTTTCAATGGCAATCCGTATCAGTGGGGGACGACAAGACGACAGGGCGCCCCGATCTTTGGAGACTATTTGGCGAACGCGCTCCACAGCTACTTGCCGTCGGCGGCAAGGTCGGTCTAGTTATACCCGCAGCATTTCATGGGAATGAGGGCGCGACGGGTATCCGCAGACTCTACCTGAATCATCTTGCCCTGAAATGCTGCTATTCATTTGAAAACAGGAAGAAGCTGTTCGAGATCGATTCTCGCTTCAAATTCGCCTTGGTCGTGGCTGAGAATCCGGGGCCGACGCAGGAGTTTGCTTGCGGATTCTACTTGCACGATCAGAGCTGGCTATTTTCGCAGGTCTCGGCGGACAGACAGAGCCTCCACTACACAGCCTCGGACATTAACGCTCTGGGCGGACCGCATTTACTCTTCTTGGAGGCGAGATCCCAGCAGCAGTTTGATCTGGCGCGATCAATAAGATCGAATTCTAAAGTGGTTTGGTCACACTTTCTTGAGGATTCAGGAATCGGACTCTCCAACGGGATCGAGTGTCATCGCCGTCCAGACATTGCCTTTTCGTCACCATCGGAGACGCACCTTGTGGAATGGGTCGCTAAATACAACCCCGATACCGCAGCCGTTGACGGGGTTGTTCTTGCAGATGGCAAGCACATCAATGCCTATTCCCTTCAATCACACTACCCAATACGGGAGTTTGCACGGTTATGGGAACTTTCTTGTTCATCCCATTGGGGATTGGGTCTCGGTCACTTCAGGATGGGCTTGCGATATGTCGCGGCGTCTACGAATGAACGCACGGTAATTGCGTCAGTGCTTCCCCCGATCGTCGGATTCACAAATGGCATAGTGGGCGAGACGACACCCTCAAAGCGCCCAACGTGCGTCATGTTGTCAGCCTTGAGTCTCATCAGTTCTTTCTCCTTCGATTATCAGGTACGCCAGCAAGCAACTACCCATGTAAACCGTTATGTCTTGGCCCACGTCGGTGTCCCCGACCTTTCATGTTACAATGCCATTCTGGCACATCTTGCAACACGCCTTCTTTCGTCCGCGAGTATCTTTAGCTACATGTGGACCGAGCAACTCGGCGACGCATGGCGGGAGCCGAAGTCGAAGCATACGTGGCCGGTATTGGAGGGGGATGACGAGCGGTGGGCGGTACGGGCGGCCATTGATGCGGTGGTGGCGGAGGCGTACGGGCTGACCCGCGGGCAATACGCGCACGTCCTCTCGACCTTCAGCCACAAGAGCTACCCCAAGGCCCCTGACCTCTGCCTCGCCCGTTTCGACGAGCTGAAGACCCTCGGCCTCGAAGCCTTCACCAAAAAGCACGACCCCTACTGGGACATCCCCCTCAACGAGAACCTTCCCCAACCCGTCATCGACCTCCCCAAGCTTCACCGCGGAGACGCGAAGGGCGCGGAGACTACCGGAAAGAAGCGCGGGCGAAAGAAGGCAGCCGTCGTCCGGGAGGCCCCGGCGCAGTACACGTTGGATTTTGGGGGCAAGGGGTAGCGAATCGTGCATCTGGTCTACATAGACGATTCGCAGGATGAATCAGTCTGCATCTTCTCCGCATTGGCGATTCCGGCCAAGGAGTGGCAGCAGGCGTTCGGGATGGTCAGGGATTTCCGGCGCTCATTGAAGAAATCCGACGGCATCTATGTTTATCAGGAGCTGCACGCATGGAAGTTCGTCTCGGGTCGAGGACACATCTCGGACGGAATTGTCACGAAGGGTCGGCGCTGCCAGATTTTCGCCGAGGCCCTCCGACTTGTCGCCGCCCTACCGGGGGCGAGGCTTTTTAATGCCGTCTTTCCGAGGCATGATGACGAACGCGCTTTTGAGCGATTGCTCAACCGCATCAACCGGACCATGGTGGCTTGGGATAGTCAGGCGCTTCTGATTTGCGATCAGGGCAAGGAGGCAGATTACACCCGGCTGGCGCGCAAACTCCATGTGTACAACCCGATTCCAAGCCAGTTCGGCGTCTGGAAGGATTCGGGCGAAGCCCACCGGAACATACCCATCGAGCGCATCATCGAGGACCCTTTCTTCAAGGATTCGCGGATGTCCTACTTGATCCAACTGGTGGACTTCTGCGCGTACGCCCTCCTGCGGCGGGAGCGCCCGCTGGAGTCCAAGAATAAGTACGGGTTAAATCTGTGCTTTGGTACGCTGGGAGACATTCTTGTGCGCGAGGCAAACAGAAAGGACGCGGAGGGCATCATCCGTCCATAAAACAGCAAGCCCCGGAAGGTGAACTCCCGGGGCTGCTGATCAGCAGGGCCTACTTCCGCCACCAAGGACGGGCTCGGTCCTGCAAAGAAAGTGTCGGACAAGTAGGCGAAGCATGCAAGACAAACAGCGAGATTTTCCGAAGTGTTTTGTGGCTCCTGAGCCTATCTTTTGGAATATGAGGTAATTATGGGCAAAATCTTCGACACAACCCCAGAGCGATTGGGTTATCTGCTGGAGAGCATACACAACCGCGAGGTTGCGCTGCCGGACTTCCAGCGGGACTTCGTATGGGACGCCAGGGCGACCGAGGAGTTGATCGAAAGCATCTGCCAGAACTATCCGGCTGGCAGTCTCCTCCGGATCAAGAACTCGAAGGATTTCTACTTCGCACCCCGGGAGTTCTACGGCGCGCCTGAACTCGACGGGAAGAAGCCTTCCTACCTGATTCTCGACGGGCAGCAGCGCCTCACATCGCTGTATCAGGCATTGTACGGGGCGGGCGATCATCGCTATTTCGTGAATTTGCAGGCGTTGATGGATGGCGAGGATTTGGAGGCTTGCGTCTTCTACACCAACCGGAAAGACGGCCAGAGGGAATTCGGCACCATTCAGCAGCAAAGCGACCGCCTCGTGTTTCCTCTCTCCAGTGTATTCGGCCCTGGCGACGGATTTGACGGATGGCTGGACGAGGCGCTTGAGTTGCGGATGGAAAATGCCGAGGCGCGAAGGGTGCTGAAGAAGAAGCTCCGGGAAGTGTATAAAGTCTCGATCGATCCGCTGGAGCAATACGAATTCCCCATGGTGACCCTGGCGGAGGGCACATCGGCCGCTGCGGTCTGCACGATTTTCGAGACGCTCAACAGGACAGGCGTAAAACTGTCTGTTTTCGACCTGCTCGCCGCACGATTCTGGCCCCAAAGCGTGCGCCTCCGGGATATGTGGGAAAAGGCGCTTTCGGACTATCCGGCGTTGGCCGCCTTCGATGTCGATCCGTACTACGCGCTACAGGCTATCGCGTTGTACGCCGCGTCTTCAGCCCCAAGCTGCAAACGGAAAGACGTCCTGCAGCTCAGCGTGGAGCAGATTCGCACTGGCTGGGACGACGTCATTCGCGGTCTCGCTCATACGCTGGAGATTCTGAGCAACGATTGTGGCGTGCTCGTGCCAGCGTGGCTCCCTTACAACACAATCCTGATCCCGTCCGCGGCTGCGCTGGCGACGACCAAGGATAAGAAGGGACCGGCGGTCGGGGCCATGCGGGATCGGTTCAAGCGCTGGTTCTGGTGCTCCGTTTTCGCACAGGCGTATGAAAATGCACCCAATTCCCAAGCGGCAAAAGATTACGTCGAGCTGAAGGGGTGGTTTACGGGCGGAGAATCCCCGCAGACCGTTAAGGACTTCTCCTTCCGGCCCGAAGTCCTGCGCGAAACAACGCCGCGGCAACGGGCGCTATACCGGGGCGTAATGGCGTTGGTCCTGAGGAACGGATCGCGCGATTTCCACAAGAAGGTACCGATCACGGCCAGCATGATTGCCGAGGAGAAGATCGAAGACCATCACATCCTGCCCAAGGGGTTTCTGGATGATGCCGGCATAGTGGCCAAGGGACAGACCAAGGACTGCGTCCTGAACCGGACGCTGATTGACAGGGAAACCAACAACAACATTCGCAAAAAGGCCCCGTCGCTCTACCTGAAGGAAATCGAGGACACGATGGGCGCAGCGGCGCTCGCGGAAGTCCTGGATTCACACTTGCTGCCGTCCGCCAAACACGACGCGCTATGGAAAGATGACTTCGATAGATTCCTGACTCTCCGCCAAGAGCGAATCTGCTCGGTAATTCAGGCCGTCACGGGCTGAACGCCACACATGATCTGCTTTGACGCGCAGGGGTCCAGCGGCTGCGTGAATCGGCGCACACGAAAGTGCGCCCTTGATGACATGGTTGCGACTTGCATAGAAGCACGCATTATGTATTCATTTGCGATTAGCAACTATGGCCAACCTGATGCAACAGCCTCATAGAAAGAGCGATGACTCGCTTGCCTCGTGGGTGGACGCGATCCCGTCCACGGGCCGCTACGGCTTTACCCGCGAAGAGGGCCTGGGGGCGCTGGGGATGAGCCGGGGTGCATTCAACCGGGCGGCGGGGCGTTTGGCCGCGCGCAAGCGGGTGGCGCGGGTTCGAGGATCGTTCTATGTGGTAGTGCCGCTGGAGCATCTGGCGGCGGGGATGATACCGGCGGAGTGGTTTGTGGTGGACCTCATGAAGGCGCTGGGGCGACCCTTCTACATCGGCGGCTTGACGGCGGCGGAGTACCACGGCGCGGCGCATCAGAAGTCGCAATGGTTCCATGTGGTCACGGACCAGCCCGTCCGGGACATCATCTGTCGCGGCGTCGGCCTGCGGTTTTTCGCGAAGGAAGGGATATCCTCAACGCCTGCGCTCTCGATCAAGGGCGTGACGGGCTACCTTCCCGTATCGTCCCCTGAAGCGACGGCGGTGGACTTGGTCCGCTATGCCCGGCGGTTGGGCGGGCTCAACCACGTACTGACCGTGCTGCAGGAACTGGGCGAACGGTTGAACGCACGGAAACTCGTAGAGGCGGTCCGGCTGGACGGGCATGTGGCCTATGGCCAACGCCTGGGCTGGCTGCTGGAACGGGCCGGACACAGCGGGAAAACCGGGCCGCTGGCGAAATGGGTGGCGGCAGCCCGCCCGTTCGATGCCAAGCTGGAACCGTCGCTTCCCGTCCGGGGCGGTGTGCGCGCTGCGCGTTGGCTCCTCCGCATCAATGCGGATGTGGAGGGTGACCTGCCATGATCCCTCGGGCCTTCATTGACGCATGGCGCGCACAGGCGCCCTGCGGGCGCTCTACCAGCGCCGGAAAGGCCGGGACCTGTTCGATCTTTGGCTTGGTTTGACGGAGGGACACGCCCGCCCGGCGGTCGTGGTCGAGACGTTCAAAGCGTACATGAAACACGAGGGACGAACGGTCAGCCGCGCTGATTTCTCGGCCAATATCGAGGCCAAGCGCGAACACCCGCTGTTCTCCGCCGATCTCAACAACCTCCTTCCGGTGGGCTCCGACTTTGATTTCAAGAGCGCCTTCCATGTCTTCGAAAAGAAAATCCTGCCCCTTCTATGAAAAACCAACTCCAACCGATTCCCATTGTTGACCGGGTCATTGAGGAATACCGCAGTTACCTGCTGACGGAGTTCCGGGCGCGGGATGAGAAACTGCGGGAGGCCCTGCGAGAGGCGGTGGAACGGCCCCAGTTCCTGGCGCAGGAATCGTTCTTTCAGGCACATCGCCCATTCAAGCCCGGGGGACCCTGGAAAAGCCTCGGCTTGGACGCGAAGCTGGCGGAACAGATGGAAGCCCGCTCGCAATCGAAAACAGCCTTCCTCCATCAGGATGTTTCCATCCGCCACCTGCTCGCGCGGGAGGCAACGCCCCTCGTCGTCACGACCGGCACGGGTTCGGGCAAGACGGAGTGCTTCCTTCTCCCCGTGTTGCAGAACGCGATCGAAGACGCTGCGGCCTTCAAAAACGACGGGCTGACGGCCATCCTCGTGTACCCGATGAACGCCCTCGCGAACGACCAGGAGGAGCGCATCGACCAACTGCTGCAGAGTTCGGGGCACACGCACATTCGCTTCAAGCGGTACGACCGCACGACGTCCGAGAAGGAACGGAATGAAATGCGCGCGAATCCGCCGCATATCCTGCTGACCAACTACATGATGTTGGAATACCTGCTGGTGCGGCCCGCGGATCGCGAGGGCTTGTTCGCCAATCATCGCTGCCGCTTCGTTGTCCTCGACGAGGTCCATTCGTACCGGGGGAGCCTGGGCTCGAACATTGCCCTTCTGTTCCGTCGGCTGGCGGCCCATCTGGGCAAGGCGCGGCAGGACTGGAACGCCGAGGATCGGAGCAACGCGCGCCGCTTTCCGTCGCTTATACCGGTCGGCACCTCGGCCACCATCAAGAGCGTGGATGAATCGGGGAAAGCGCCGGAAGACGTGCGACGGCTCCGGGACGGCGCGGTCCGGGAGTTCTTCTCCCGGTTAACCGGTGTCGAAGCAGATAGCATCCGGGTCGAGGGCGAAACCATTCAAGACCTGCCGATCCCGCCTGATGCGGCCTGGCCGGCGACGCCCGCGCACGTGGATGAGTTTGACTGGTCGAATGATGCCGCGATCGGGAAAGCGGCGGCCCAGCTTGCCGGACTCCCCCCGGACACCCAGCTCGACGTGTCGGTGCGGAAGGCGCGGGTGCTCTGGTTCCTCAACGAGATCCTCGCCCGGAAACCGCTTTCGGCGAGCGAAATCGTGGATGAAGTGCGTCGTCGTGTCCCGGAGCGGGCGGGTGCAGAGGATGAGGCCATTCGCCGCGAGATTCTCTCGGCATTGCATGTCGGCGCGGCAACGCCGCACGAATTCCCGGGCGCCCTCCGTCTTCGCGTGCATCGATTTGCCCGGGGCGGCTGGATGTTCTACCGGTGTATTGATCCGGCGTGCGGCAAACTTTATGCGCGCGGCGAACTACAATGCTCCTGCGGCAAAGCGACGGCGCCCCTTTATATGTGCCGCAGTTGCGGCGCCGAATCGCTCCGCTTCGTCTGCGACGCCAAACCCGACGATGCACCCCTGCTGCCGAGTGACGACAAGGAACGCGACGAATGGATGATGTACGATCTCGCCCGCGTTGAGAGCGAGGAGGACGACGAGGAGGGCGGGGAGAAGAAGGCGGGCAAACAGATGAAGGGCCGCATGGTCGCCACCGGCTCGTTCGATCCGGCCACGCGATGCTTCTCATCGTCGCCAGACCTATATCCCTGCAAGGTCGCCCTCGCGCCGGCGCGTACGCGCTGTCTCGTGTGCGGTTCGTCCGGAGGGTCAAGGAATGTCGTCACACCGGTTTCGCTGGGGACTTCCGCCGCCGTCCGCGTGTTGTCGGAAAGCTTGATCGAAGGACTCGAACAGCAGAACAAGAAGAAGGCGGGTTACGACGGGAAAGACCGCCTGCTGGTTTTTGCGGACAGCAGGCAGGATGCCGCGCACCAGGCGCGATTCATCACCTATGCGGGTCGCTATGATCGCATGCGGCGGCGTCTCGTTCAGGCGCTGGAGGAACACGGGCCGCTCCGCCTTGATGAGGCCGTGCGCCAACTCCTGGTCCGCGGGGTGAAGGAAAAGGACAATGTCCACGCCATCAAATACTCCAATCCCAGCTACCTGCCGTCCGGGATTCAGGCCAAGGCGGCGGCATGGGAAGAGGCGCCTCTTCTGGACGATCTGGCCATCACGTCAGGCTATCGGGCATCAATCATCAATCTGGGATTGGTCGGTGTACGCTACAACCCGCTGGACCGGTTCATTCAGGACCATGGCGCTGCACTGGCGACCCGGCTGGGGATATCCCTCGCCCATCTTTCGTATGTCGCCCGATGGCTCCTCGATGAGATGCGGACACGGTCGGCCCTATCCCGCCCCTTGATCGGAATCCACCCCGCCAACCCGGGTTGTCCCGACGAATTCAAAACGGCGGACTGGGAGCGGCGAATCAAGACGCCGACCGGCTATGGCTGCGGCAAAGACGAGCGCGCCGCAAGCTGGCTTGATCCCTCTGAAATTCAGGAGGGTATTAAGCTGCGCAATTTCTGGCGAAAATCGGGAGGCGGTAAGAGCCCGCGGACCCAGACGCGGCTAACCAACCTCCTGCGGCGATTGGGCGGGGTGGAAGCCACAAGCGACGACCTCTGTGCGCTGGCTAATTTTCTCCTGCCGGGTGACGGACCCGGAATCATCATTCCCGTTGATGTCGGCGGATTCCGACGCTCCTCCACGCTGCTACAGGTCAACGCGGAGAGTGTCACACTGGAAATTGTTGAGCCGGGCGCGCGCTTCCGCTGCTCGATCTGCAACTTCACCATGCCATGGGTGACCGAGGACCTGCCCTGCCCCGCCTGCTCGGGAACCCTGAAGCCCTGGCCAACGTCGGAAATCGATGGCAATCGCTACGTCCAACGGATTCGCAAGCGTGATCATCGCCCCCTGCATGCCGGGGAGCACACCGCGCAGATCACGGGTGAAGATCGCATTGAATTAGAGAAGGATTTTAAGGCTCCCGCCAGTGAGTCGCCCACCAACGTACTGGCCTGTTCGCCCACACTGGAGATGGGCATTGACGTCGGTCAACTCGACGCGGTCGTCCTGCGCAATGTACCTCCACGCCCCGACAACTATGCCCAGCGCGGCGGCCGCGCCGGTCGCCGCAACCGGGTGGGCATCGTCATTGGATACACCCGGCGGACGCCGCACGATGAATACTTCTACGACAAGCCGCGCGAGATGATCGCGGGAGAAGTGCCGGCGCCCCTCTTCTCGCTCAGCAACCGGGACATCGCCGTCCGGCACCTGAGCGCAATTGCCCTGGGTGCCTCCGTGCCCGGACTCGCGGGGCGAATGTGCAAATACGTCAACCTTCAGGGTGATGTCGATACCACGGAGGTTGATGCCCTGCTCGCCGGCTTTTCCGAACAATTCGACCATGCGGCCGAGTTGGTCATGCAGGCCTGGGGACGGGAGATCCTCGAACCCCTCGGACTGTTTTCCAAAGAGGCGTTGATCGCGGCGCTCCAGGAGCAGGCCGCACGAGTCCGCGACCTTTTCGAACGGGTCAGTTTCCAGATCAAGCAACTGCAATCGCAAATCGACACCTGGAATAAGATGGGACGCGGTGATCGCGCGGCGGTCAATGCGATGGATTTGAAGCGGCGTCTTTTGGGGCTGCCGTCGGATCGCAAGAGGGGCGCGGAAAAGGAAGAGGCGGATGATCGCAGCGCTGGAAACCCCATGCGGCGGTTTGCTGAATTCGGAGTTCTGCCGGGTTACGAATTCCCCTCTGAACCAGCCACGATTCATCTACTTGGCGATCCGCACGAAGAGGAGACCATCGCCGTAACGCGAAGGTTCGGCCTGGGCCAATACCAACCGGATGCGCCGGTCCATGCACGTGGGCATCGGTGGCGGGTTGTGGGCCTTGACCAATCGTCGCCGTGGAACCCCAAAACGGACGAGCCGACATGGAACTACACGCTGTGTTCCGGTTGCGGCCTGCGGTTTGACACCCAGAAACATGTGAAGTGCCCGCGCTGCGTAAAGGCGGATGACTGCGCGCGACCACTGCCGGGCTACGAATTCGGCGGTTTTCTCGCCGTGCGGGACGATACCCCGGTGCTGGAAGAGGAAGATCGCCGCCCCGCGGCCAGCCTGGTTCAATGCCATCCGCAGTGGGATGGACGTGTTGTATCTCGCTACAACCTGTCCACGGGATGGCGCATACAAGTCCGGACCGAGGAAGAGGTCCGGTGGGTCAACGAGTCCTATCCCCCCTCGGCGGCGGACATCAAGAAAGGCATTCCCACGCTGCACGGAGGTTCGCGAGGGTTCTACCTCTGCCCGTCGTGTGGCCGTCTGCTCACACCGCCGGAGCCGAAGCCTGAAGCCGGGAAGGGTCGCAAAAAAGCGAAACGAGCGGATTCCGCCGATGACACAGGGCATGCGCCGAGTTGTCCCCGGGCGGCGCAACCACCATTCCCTTTGGCCATCGTGGCGAAGAACGCCGCGACGACACTTCGGATTCTTGTCGATCTCCCGGTGATGATCGATGAAGCCGAGTTCAAGCGCTGGGGCTATTCCATGGGGTATGCCTTGCGGAATGGGATTCGCCTGCTCTACATGCTCGATGGAACGGAGGTCGAATTTGAACTCGAAGGTCCTTGGGAGGTCACCGATGCCGCCGGCAAACGAAAGGTCGGTTGCCTGACCTTCGTGGATGCCGCGGTCGGCGGGAGCGGTTTTATCGACCGGGCCGCGCGGGAGCTTGATGTCGTCGCAAAACGAACCCTTGAGTATCTGGACCACAAAGATTGCGAGTCCTCCTGCTATCGATGCCTCAAGACCTACCAGAATCAGCGCCACCATGACTTCTTGTTCTGGCCGGGCATCATCGATCACCTGGAGGCGTTGGCCCGGGAATCGCCGGTTCCCACACCCGCCGAGCGGGGCGATGACAATGATCCCAAGCCTTGGCTGGAGGCTTACGCGGCTGGAGTTGGGTCACCCCTCGAACTCGCATTCCTACGCCTGTTTGAACGCCACGGAATTGAAGTGGAGAAACAGGTGGATGTTTCACCGGATGAAGGAGGCCGCCCTATTTCATGCGCTGACTTTGTTCTGAAGGGCAAGCGCGTTGCCATCTACATAGACGGCGCCGCATTTCATACAGGCCGCCGACTTCGCAGGGATCGACTCATCCGCCAGCGCCTGCGTGAGGGATCTACTCCATGGCGGGTTCTGGAATTCAGACGATCCGACATCGCATCAGAGACGAAGACGCTTTCCCTCGTACAGGCCGATACATAACGTAAGCCGAAGGACCATCACACATTCCTGGAATTTGCCTTGAAAGAAAAAACCAAGAGGTCCGTCTACTCCTCCAGCGGTGAATGTCGTGATTTCGAGTCGTGAAACCGGGCATCCGAAACCGCATCCGCGCGGATACGGTCATGGATTCTGCTTGAAACCGGCTGCCCCACGGCGCTCTACTCCAAGCCGCACGGCGTCGTGCGGCGGGCGTGAGACGGGATGATATCTTTCGCAACAAACAAGGTGCGGACGTTGTCCGCGGGAGGTCAGATAATGAGAAAAGACATGGTCATGAAGATCCGGAGAATTCCACTTGCAGCTGGCCTGTTGACGGCGGCGCTACTCGCGTCCGCGGTCGCCCCAGGTGCCTTCGCCCAACCCGCCGCAAGCAAGTCACCCACCCCGGCAACAGCCGCGGCGCCGAAGGGGATGGACGACGTTGAGGCCCGCGTCAAGGCGATGCAGGACTCGATCAAAAATGCGTTCACGCAATTTCAGCGCGCCAACAGTTCCCCCGACGAAAAAATGGTAAGACTGGACAAGCTCCTCGTCGCCATCGACTCGTCCCTCGCTGAATTACGTGAAGGCGGACCTCTGCACAAAGAAATTGGCAAGGCCATCACACATTCCGAAGCAATACAATCAAAGTACAAGAACAAGACCACGGACCCCAATATCGAGGCGAAAATACGAGAGCGTTACCAGAAGTTAGCCGACAAGATTGCTCTTGAAATCAACCAACTCTATCAGAGGCGAATGGTTCTGAACCAAGCTATTAGCGAATTGGACAAACAAAGAGCCGGTTTGACTCAGGAACGGGATTTTATCGTGGATCTCATCACCATTGATGAAATTACTGAGGCCAATGCGGCCCTGCTGGAGGTAGTTGACAGTGTGAAGGCCGTGGTTGACTCCATCAATAGGTTTGCCGAGAACATCGTCGCGACGCCCGCACCCGAAGCAACGGGCAAGGAAACGAGGTAGTTCTTGAGCGCGTGCCGCATAGTTTGCGCATGCCTGCTTGCTGGATCGGCGCTTATCGGCCCTGCAATGGCCGATAACGCTGCTCCGGCGAGTCTGGACATCGGTTTCGCCATCGCTGAACTCAAGCAGGCGACCGAGACGATCGACCGGACGGAAGTCCCGCTCGAACAGGTCGACCGGATTCGGCGGTGGGAAAACCTGGTCGCGACATCCAGCAGTATCCGGGATACCGTCCGGGCCGCGGTGGCCAATGCCGACAACGCCATCGTGCGTTACCGGGATTTGGCCGCGAAGCATCAAGCGGACCCGGCGAAAGGTGAAGTCCTGGCCAAGCGGGTTGAAACCATGAAGGAGCAGGCGGACCGACTGATCCTCTCCGACGCCGAGCTGACGAAGTTGATCAGCGGGCTCTCGGCCCGCCTGGCCAAGTTGCTGGCCGACCCGGAGGTTCAGCAGGCGTTGCAGGTCCGGGAACTGTTGGAGAGAACCGACGCAGCGATCCAAAAAGCCGCCTCGGCAGTTCCGGACTCACTCAAACCCTAGGATACACCCCCGCCCCCGGGGCCGCGCCATGCAACCCAAGTGCCATTCAGGTTGGGCGCGCGACATCGCATCCCGATTTCCGCTGACCCCGGTCGGCGTCGCGCTGCTGCTGGGCGCGGGCGGATTGCTGTGGTGGACCCACCACATCGGTCATGATCACACCATCCGCGTCGCGGCATGGGCGTGCATCGCGTTGATCCTGATCGCCGCCATGCTCACCTGGCTGACGGGAAACCGGCAGCGGAAACGGATCGCCGAAGTTCTTTCCGATGCGCAGCTTGATTGCGGTGAGGCGCTCCCCACCGCGGGACGCCTCCTGCGAGTCCGTTACATCCAGCCACCGGCCGATGAGTCAGGGCGGCTCTTCCGGCGCGGTCACCTTCACGATTTGCGATTCCGCCTGCACGACCCGCTGGAATTGGTCTCCATGGAATGCGTCGCGCGGGGTGTCGACCTGCTGGTGCTCCCACGCCCGGCGCGACCCGCGGTCGGTTTGAGGCTCCCGTCGGAAGTGGCGGCCGGGGAGGAATGGTCGGCACGCGGGAAGCCTGCGGGGGACATGCACGAAATCGGAGAGTATCGACGCGGAGACCCCTTGCGCTTCGTGCTCTGGAAGGTGTCCGCCCGCCGGGGATCCAAGCATCTCTACGTTCGGCGCCCGGAAACCGTGGGCGACAGCAAACTGGCGTTCTACTTCATGGCCGGACCGGGCGACGACCCATCGGCGGCGCTGCTTCACTTCATGATCCGCGAGCAACACCTGAATGCGGCGGATCTGCTTCTCTTTAATACCGACCATCCGGATGCCTCCCTGGACACGGGCGGAGATGCACTTCGACGGCTCGCCGCCAGTGGCAATACGGAGCCATCCGCCGCCCTGTCGAATCTCGATCGTTTTCTCGAGGAATCGCTTCGCCGCCGCGTTTCCGCTTGCTTCATCTTTCTCCCCGCGCCACAGGCGGAACAAGTCGCCGCAGGCTTCCCGGAAACCGGGCTGCCCACCTATTTTGTAGCCGGTATCGATGCCGGATTGACCCCGCCCGAAAGCCGCGAGGGCGGATGCGACATTCAATTTATCCCCATGGAACCGATTTCATCCACGTGACCCCCCAATGCGCATCAATGTATCCATAGGCTGGTTCTCGGCGCTGGCGTGGGGATTGGCGTGCGCCGCCCTTTCCGCTGGTTTTGCCAGCGCTGCGGGGATTGCCAGCGCAGGTGTGGGCGGAGCAATAGGCGTTTTGCTTGCGGATCATGCAGCGAATCGGAGGCGATACCGGAAAACGGGACTGACCCTGCTCGCACTGGCGGTTGCCGCCCCGCTACTCGCGTCGTGGCTGCCAAACGCCGCGATGACGGGGCTGGCGATTATCGAGGCCGCTGATTTTGGCGCCAAAGCCTTGCTGCTCATCTGGACGCTGCGCGTGCTGTCCAACCGGCTGGCGTGGACGCGACCGCTCGTCGCCCTTTTCGCCGCTTTCGGGTATGCGCAATGGATCGCCTCGCATCGCCATGGGAACCTGGCACGTCCCTATGCGCTCATGGATGGATGGATCGAAATGGGACATGCGCCGCCAGAGCTTTTCTGGCTGCTCGGCGCGGGGGCGACAGTGTTGGCGGCGATTCTCGTGGCGCCGCGCCATCGTTCTGGACGCGGTTGGGTGCCGCTGATCGCCGTAGCCGGGATGCTGATCGCGGCCCTACTTCTCACCCGATGGGCTCCGCCGCTTCCATTCACGCCCCCCACCCCGCCGCCCCCCCCTCGCGCGCAATCGCCGGAACCCCCACCACCGCCGCCACCCCGGCCGAATCCCATCGCGCTAGTGCAAGTGGACGACACCTACCGGCCGCCGCAACGGCTGGGCGGCTATTACCTGCGCACGCATGCCGCCGACCGGCTGACGGACCTTCAGTTCGAGGAAGAATCCCTCGCAGAGGCGGACGCTGGGGAATCGAGCCGGACGAACGCCTTCATCGCCCCCGGAACATCGGGACTCGTACGGACCCGAATCTTCATGCTGGATGCGACCAATCACGTGCCCGCGTTGCTGAACAGCGTTGAGATTCGACCGGCGGCACCCCCCGCGCCTCCGTTCCGGCGCGCATTTTACATCGACGCCACGCCTCCGGGACATCGGTTGAACCCCGATCTCGATTTGTCCACCTTCCGCCAGCGCTTGAGCGCGCCACACTGGACACCTGAGCAGTTGGCCAACTTTTCTACAGCCCCCGACGAAACCAATATCGTCCTGTTTGCACGCGAACTTATCGCTGACATCCCCGAATTTCTAGCCGTGTACCTGCCGCCGCGCGTAAAGGTTATCCGCCACTGGCTGAACCACCAGTGCGCATTTTCAGCCAAGGCTGGCGAGGCGTTGGCCGACGCCCCGATCACCCGGTTTCTTTTCGACACCCGGACCGGCGGCGCCCGACAGTTTGCGCATGCCGCGGTCCTTCTCTTCCGGAGCGTGGGTGTTCCGGCGCGACTGGGCTTCGGCTATGTGGTGCCGGTCGCACCGGACGAAATACGTTCCGAGTTCGTCGTCGCGGATACGCACGCACAGGAGTGGCCGGAGGTTTATCTTGATGGCGCTGGCTGGGTGCCCGTCCCGCTGAACCCGACCAACGTGCTCGACCGTCCGCAACCCGCGCCCGATCCGGAGTTGGAAGCCATGCTTCAGGACCGCGCGGAGGCCCCGCCTCCCCGCGCGCCGCCGACCTGGCGGAACTGGCCCTGGCTGCTGTGGACGGGATATGCGTTCCCGGCGGTGATCTTGCTGCTTCTGCTGCACCTGCTGTTCGTCCGGTATATCGCCGTAGCCTTGGCTCAACCGAAACAGCGACATGCGCGGGCCATCCGCACGACGCACGCACTGTTCGCCGCCGCAGGATGGCCACGGCGTGAAGGCGAAACGAATTTTGATTGGTGCGCTCGCGTCCGGGCCGGGGATCAGACCGCGGACAAACGGGTCGCGAGTCTCCTCCAGGATGCCGCGACCCGCTATCGCGTGTGCTACGAAACCGGACGTATAGATTCGGCCGAGGCGTGGTTGCGCCTGCTGCTGCGGATCGACCTTGCGCTCTGGCGACACGCCGCCGGACGACGCCTGATGCCACGCCCACTCCGTCACGCTCGCCCACGTTCATCCACCGATCCTATAGAAAGCCAAAGGAGGCTCACATGAGCAGCACGACCAATCCCATGACCATTCAAGAAGCCGCCGAGGTCTACCTCGCATTCGAGGACCACCTGAACAGTCTGCTGTGGGGTCGGAACGACGACGACACCCCGGGCACCATCCAATTGATCCTCAACGCCTTCTTTGCCAATGAACACATCCTGTTCGAAGATTTTCCCGGCTCCGGGAAGTCCTACATGGCCTCCGGCTTGGCCAAACTCATCGAGGATGACATTGTGGAGGCGGGTGTGGATATCGTGCACTACAAACGTATCCAATGCGTGCCCGACCTGCTGCCGTCCGACGTAACCGGCTTCACGATGATCCAGGGCGGGGAAAAGGCATTCCAAGCCGGTTCCATTTTTGCGTATTTCGTGTTGGTGGATGAAATCAACCGGACCACGCCCAAGGTGCAGTCGGCGTTTCTCGAGGCGATGGCGGAACGAAAAGTCACCGTGGACGGGCGCGAGCATTCCCTCGGCGAGCTGTTTTTTGTGATCGCCACGCAAAACCCGCTGGATCGCGTCGGCACATTTGAACTACCGGCCGCGCAACTTGACCGCTTCCTCTTCAAGCGACGTTTGAGCCCGATCAAGGCGCATTATGAGTGCAGGGTGCTGCTGGACGAGGTACTGAAGAATGCGGCCGAGCACGTGCGTGCAACGCAGGATAAACTCCGACAGGCCGTCGACCGTCACTATCCCGGAAACGAGCCCTGGGCTGACAAACCCCGGGATTCAGGGGAGAAAATTGGCGTAACGCGAATCGTGGCCGCCAAGCAATGCATATTGGCCAACGTGGGTGTGCATGAGGATCTCGTGCCCCGAATCCTGCACGTTGCCGACGCCATCCAGGCCCGATACGACCGGCGCGATGGCGGGTTCCGGCGCGGCAGCCGCCCGTCCGTGCGCAGCATGCAGAAGTTCATCAAGGCCGCAAAGGTTCGCGCCTTTATCGAGCAGGTGAGCCGCGACCGGACGGCCGCGGAAGGAATTCTGGCGGTACCGCGCCATTTCCGCGAACTCGCGTGCGACCTCCTGCGGCACCGTCTGATCCCCCTTGATACGCGCTTGGGCCAGGAGCCCGACCGGCTGGACGCGCTGATCCGTGAGATCGTGAATGAAATTATTCCGGAATAAAGCGCGCCGAATGCCGCACGTTCCCGCCCGTCGCCCGCCCGCGCACCGGGCGCGAGGAAGGGTCGCGGCTATCGTGCTGTTCGTCCCGCTGCTCGCGGGCGCCGCGGTCAGCCCCGAAGAAGAGAAACTTTGGAGCGCTGCGCAGGGCGCGACGCCCCCTTCTGTGATCCGGAGGGAGGCGCGGGCGATCCTCGAAAAGACGCCGGACTCATTTGTCGCCACGTATGTTCTGGGCAGGCTGGAATCCGACGACGGGCAATTTCCGGACGCCATACGTGAGCTGAAGCGCGCCCAGCGATTGGCAACTTCACGCCTGGCATTATCCCGGGATGAGAAGCCCGAACTCACCCCGTGGCAGGCGCGTATCGCCCTGTCGCTTGCGGATGCATATGACGACGCGGACCGCCTCCCGGAGGCGCTGCGCGCGTGGGAGGAAGCCGAAGCCCTTCACGCCGAAACCGGTGGCATGCCGGATCGCACGCTGCGCCGGATCAACGCGCTGCTGAAACTCGGGCATATCGATGCGGCCCGGCTGGTGGCCAACGCCCGCTTGAAGGTGCCTGAGCTGAAGGATAACGAGCGCTTGGCGCTTCGGGTCGCCGACGCCCGGATTCTGTTCGCAGAGGAACCCGATGGGGCCCGCGCCTACGAGGCGTTTGAAAGCATTGCGCGCGAAGCGCGTGGCGTCACCTCCTTCCTTTTTCCCTTCGGGGATCTGGCGTTCCATGCGCGGCGGCAGGGTCAAACGGACCGCGCGCTGGCGGCTCTTGCCGAAAGCGCGGGCATCCAGCATGCGACGTCGGCCGCCCATCCCTTTCGCGGCATGGCGGAAATCCATCTGGCCGCCGGCAATTGGGCGGCGGCCAAATCGAATATCCGCCAGGCGTGGAATGCGCTCCAAACCAAGCGCGCGGCTATCCGGTATGAACTGTTCGCCGACACCCGTCTTTGCGCCGCGTACTTTTATCTGGCGAGCGGCTATCCCGAACGCGCCGAGCGGCTGGTGCGCCCGTACGTGGAACTCCCCATCCGCAGCGGGTTCAGCAGCCGGCCAGCCGAACAATGGCAGGCGGGGGTCAACCTGCTCTGCTGGTCCGCCTCGCGTCAGATCCGCACGCTGGAACGCTCAAGCGCGAGGCATCAACGCTGGTACGAGCGGCTGACCCTGCTGGGCCACCATCTGCATCGCCGGTGGAATGAAGCCGTCATGGCCCGTCGCATCCGCTCGCTGATCATCGCGCAGCTCAGGAGCGAACGGCCGTTGCGCGATGTTTTCGAATTGGTCGACGCACCTGTTTGGCTGTGGGGCGATCTGGCAACGGTGCTGGGTCCACGCCAGTTCCGTAAATTACTCGCCGCCTATCCGCTGCAAGGCGAACAGCACCGCTTCTTTTCGCGCGCCATGACCGTTGAGGCGGCATCTGCAGCCCGGGACTGGATGGCGGTCCTGCAAAATGGAGAGGCCGCGATTGAGGCGCTGCCTCCATCCGAGGTTCTGCTTCGCGCCCGTATGGCCCAGGTGGTGGCCGAGGCCGAATATCGTCGTGGAAATGCCGGCGCCGGGATGGCCTGGCTGGAGCGCGCCCATCTTCTGGACCGCTCCGCTCCGCTCAAGTGCCGCTCCCGGCTGCTGCTCGCCGAAGTCCCGGATGAACTCCGCGGATCGCCACTCATCCAGGTGTCGCCCGCTGGCGCCGCGCTGCTGGTGGAGGAAGACGGGGGCGAGCGGAATCTTCGGATGATCTGGCCCTCCGGTCGGGAAAGCAGATTCCAGCCGCTCCAGGACGCCCCGGGAAACAGCGCCGCGCGGCGCGCGTATCAACTCCATCGGATGCTTTTTTCGTCGACTGGACTGCTGGAGGAATCCGACTATGCTGCGCTCGAAGGCAATGCCATGGCGGGATCGATCGAGAAAGAGGATCGCATGGATCGAATGCTGCGGGCAAATGCCCCCTGACGAGTTCTTCATCAACGATTCAACGTGATACGACCGCTTCAAAGGAAACGAAATACGATGCCCACATCTCGTGCGAATATCATGCGGGGATTCTGCGTCGCGACGATGCTGCTGCTCGCCACGACCTCACGCGCCACGCCGGCGAGCACCGACACCTTGTTCGGCCCATTTCCGGCGGCGGGCGACTCCGTGTACGCTTTCAACGTAGCGTTCACGACGTGGATGCTTGAAGGCGTGCAAGCCGTCCAGACCTCGCTGCAGCAACGAATGAAGAACCCGCGCCTGAACCCGGGCGATCTTGAACTGCTTCGCAAGGCCGCCGCCGCTGATGCCGCGCGAATCTCAGCTCCCCTGGGCCCATCGCTGGAACTGGCCCGGCAAATCGAGCGCGCGACCCGCCAGAAACCGGAATTGGAGCGCATCGTGCTGAGCGCGCCGGATGCGAATGCGCGACAACTGGCCGAGCAGAATATCGAGAACCTGCGCCGGGAAATCCTGATTCTTGAACGCGCGCGCGCGCAGGTCGCGATTCAGGCCCAGCGCATGGAAGAACTCGCCACTGCAGCGGAGTCCTGGACGAACTTCTGGGCACTTACGGAGTCCGCAAAAGGACCCGCCCCGACCCGGATGCAGGTCACCGAACTCCTGGCGAAGGAAGCGGCCCGGTGGGATGCCGTCTACCGCCGCGAAGTCGCCGAAGCCCTGCTGGCCCGGAATTTCAGCATTCCGGAGGGCCTGCCGCCATCGCTGCAGGGCGCCTTTCGCGTGATGGTCGCACAGTTGCCTCGCTTCAAGGATGATCTCCGCATCACGCCCAACCCGATACAGCCCCTTTTCGACGCGGCGGCGACGAACGGAGTCGCCATCATCGCAACGACCACACGAACCACCGCGCCCAAACTCTTCATCGCCGAACCCGGCGGCACTTCGCGAACGCTGGAGATGGAACCCTTAAGCGTGAATCGCTATCGCGCGATCTGGCATCCCCCCTTTCTCAAGGAGCGCGGATGGCTCAAGAAGGCGGCGTCTGGTGGCCGCCAGGATTTGGGCGTCTGGAACTTCCGGATTGAATTGAAATCGGACGCAACCCAGACCGGCGTGGAACTCGTGACCGCATCGACCACCCTGAGCGTCCGCGCCCTGGCGGAAGCGCCGCTCGGGATAGCGCTGCAACCCACGCCTAAAAAATCGAAGTTCCTCCGTCAGTACCCGGATGAAGAGGATGTACCGCTGGACAACAAGCATCACCTCCTCTCGATTCTCTCGTACCCCATTCTGGGGCTGCCACGCGACCTGGTTGATGCCGCGTTCGGAACCGTGGATAAAATCCCCTACGTTGCCATCCCCATCAACCTCGTCTACGCGGGTCCGGGGCAATTGCTTTGCAAGCCCTGGTGGGACGAGGAATACCTGCCGTTTTCGCAACAGTCGGCCGGTTACTACTCATGGACCAGCAAAGATAATGATGATTGGCAGTATTTCGAAAATCTCCGGACCTGGTACTGGCCGAAATCGGAGGACGGCGGTTTGCTCTCGTTCGTTTTCTACCTCGGCCTGGGGTTGCCGCGTGACGTGCTGGATGCACCGTTCGGCGTGATCGACCAGATCCCCGTGATTTCGACACCCATTTCGCATGTCTATGCGCCCCTCACCCTGGCGACCAAGCCGTGGTACGCCGAGCGCTACACCGGCGGAGAAATGAAGGGCAAGGCGAGGGTCCCCTATTGTGAACAATCCAAAAGCGTGGTGTGCACGGGCGACTGGTGGGATCAAAGTCGTTGGGTTTTCTTCGAGAATTTCAAAACCACGACGTTCCGCAGTCCCAACGTCGAAAAACAGGCGCGCCTGGCGGCACGCCATCGCAAGGAAATGTCGGCCTACACGGAGTCCGTTCGCCAGGTCGAGGAGGCGAACAACAAAATCCGTTCCGCCTGCGTCATCACCCTGGGGCCGCCGGAGGCCACCGCCGCCAGCGCCACGCCCGTCAGGCGCTAGGGGCCGGACCAATTCCATATTCATCGCACAGGAACATCAACTCGGGAGGGAATCATGAAAAGATACGGAACTCGTGCACGAAGGGTTGGACTTGCGCTGGCGCTCCTGCTGGCGACAGGCGGGGGTGTTTTCGCCGCGACGACGGGGTCGGGCGAATCCCACTTCAATATCCTCCCCGCGCTGGAGGGTACGCCCGAAGAATCAAACACGCGGGTGCGCGAGTGGCTGCTGAATGGATTCAACGCCATCGCGAACGACATGCAGAAACTCACGAACGACAAGGCGTTGAATGCGGACGCCATTGCTCGATTTCGCGTCCGCTTGAAAAATGGTGAAACCATCGGCGCCCCGGTGGAGGCGGCCCTCACCAACGCCCAGAGCGTAATCAGCGGGCTGGAGGGGCTGCTGAATAATCCCCGCATCAATGCCGACACGAGGCGGCAGACGGAGCTCAACATCGCGGCCACCCAACAACAACTGGAGCTGTTGCTGTTGAACCAGCAAAAGGTCGAAGTCGCCCGCGGACAACTCGTTGAACTCGGCAAGGCCTGCGATTACTGGCAGCAATTCTGGACCGTCACCATACGTGCGGCCGGGCAGGAGGAAACACGCCGCCAACTCAAAGCCCTGATTGAGCAGGAACGCTCGCGCCTGCAAGCATGGATGGCCAGTGACAAGGGGCTGGGCCGCTGACGCAACGGCAACCAACGCCCTGTAGACGCGGACGCTGCCCGCCTTGGGCATGAACCCGCGCCCGGCGTGCGCGGCTGCCGCATCCACTAGAAAGCGTTCACCACGCGCACCGAGAAGGAGCGGACCCCTTCGATGGGGGCCACATAGGGATCGAGATCGAAGGAGCTCGGCTCATCGGCCACGAGGTAGACCACCACGGCCCCCTGCGTAACCTGGACATAAACGACATCCGCGGCCTTGAATTGCGGCGTTACCGCAGGGCTTTTGAGCGACAACAAGACCCTGGCCTTGATCACCGCGTCGTCGCGCTGCTCGCCGACGTGCGTCTTGTAGGGTTCCTCGGTTCCAATGGTCGAATCCTCGACCCAGAATCCAACGACGCGCGCGGGTTTGGCGATCTCGCCCGCGAGAGCCTCGGCGGCATCGGCCGCCGCGCGGTCCGGCACGAAGCCGGCGAGTTGGACGACCTCCCCGTCATAACGGACGCGGATAAGCCGACCCGAGATATCCTTGCGATCGGCGAAGGCCGCCTTGATACGCCCCGTCATCCATACACGCCCGCCATCCGCCCGCACGCGCTCCCAGGCGCTGGAAACGGCCCGACCGACATCATCGGCCCGGGCGGGTGCCAGCGGAGCGAGCGCGAGGAGTCCACCCACCAACATCGACCGCGCGATCAGGGAATTCATGGTTCATCTCCTTGTTCTTCCGAGCTCAATTCAAGAGGTATGGCGACGGCCTGGAGAAGTCCCTCCAGGAATTCGTCCGGGATGACGCCGAGCGGAACATCCGTGGGAACAGTTTCAATATAGGCATACTCCCGGCCATCCGGCCCGGCGACGGTACAGGAGCAATCGAGTCCAGCCACATGGCAGCCCAGCGCCATATGGGCGGTGAACTCCGTTTCGAGGTAGATCAAGGCAACGGGATGCCCGAGCGTCCAAAGAAGGGCAGCGGCGAGGATCGCAAAATCCTCGCAGTCCCCGCCGCCATCGACGAGCGTCTGGACCGGATACTTGGGCTGATCGACGGCATGCGGATGGCCGGGGTCGCTCCAATACCGCAGGCTGCGCACCATCGAGACGATGTTCTCCACCTCCTGAAGCGGGGTGAAGCCGCATTGCGTGCCGAGCGCGCGCAAACGGGCGGCCAGCAGCCGGATTTCAGCCAACGGCCCCCGCAGGATGAATTCCGCGTAATGCGCTGGCACCCACGGGGCAAAGGCCAATTCATTGGAAGCGCGGTCGTAGGAACTGCGGTGGATGATCAGCGACAGTTCGAAAGGGTGTAGCGCCGGCTCGTGGCCCGCGGCCCGATAGACCCAGCGGAGCGTGACCTCAAACCCGGTGCCATTCGATGCACCGCTCGACTGCGGTTGAATCAAGGGCCGGAAGTGGGGCCGGTCGGACCTCATAAATTGAACTTGCGGATCAACTCCTGCTCGAGCTCGGCCTCCAGCTTCTTCCACTCCTCGTCGGCCTCGCGCTTCGATTTCGGCTTCGCCGCGGGCGCGCGCAAAGGCCTGCCGCGGCGCAACCGCAGCGCCTCCGCCACCGCCGCGTCGAAATCTTCCATCCATGCCGCTGTCTCCCGTGGTTGCATTCCAACCGACCCGGCCAGCAACTGGCGCAGCTTCTGCATCAGCACGGAGAGGTCTCCGTCACACTCGCGCAATCGTTCCGAGAAACGTTGCAACGCCGATGGGCTGGTCTCTGGCCTCTTCATGGGGAGACGTCCTTCCCGCGTTTATCTTTCACGGATTTTCGCGACACCGGCACCCGGACACCCGACTTTTCCAAGCACGCCATCAACTTCTCCCGCGCACGATGCAAAAGCAAATAGGCGTTTTCCGTTTTCGTACGCAACGCGGCTGCAATCTGTTCAGCATCATACCCGTCAACCGAGCGGTATTCGATGATTTGCCGGTCCTTGGGCGGCAACCGCTCCAGGCAGGCTGCAATCGCGCCAAGGATTTCGGCCGATACAAGGACTTGATCCGGACGCTGATGGGACGAGGGCGCCATGCCCGTTCCGTCCGCTTCCGGCAGATCGGACGCTTCATCATCCGAGGAGCCGCGGATCACCTTCTCGTCACGTTGCTTTTCCCGGAAGAAATTCGCGCGCTCCCGGACCGCCAGCATCCGCAACCACGGAAGAAACTTCAGCGGCCCCTTGTACTGGCGGATCTTGCCCTCGTGGTGCAGCTTGTAATTGAGCCGAGCCACCAGTTCCGCGATTTGTTCGGGTTTCAGGTTGCTGTCGACATTCCGGAGAATCCGGGGCAACTGGAGCTTGGTGATATGCTCAAACAGTTCGGCGGCGCGGGCATCATCCCCGCGCAAATAACCCGCATGCAGCTCATCCCATTGCTGCGGGGAGATATTCGTCTGTGGACTCACGCCATTCGTCTAGCAAAACTTGCAACTCGCCAGCAAGATGTTGCTGCATAAATCGTCTAGAACAGTGAAGATCGCGCCGGCTCCAATCACGGCGGGATCCCCGGAGAAACGGCATGAAACGACTATTCCAGCGGGCGGGACACACGATGGGACTGCTGGCGCTTTCCGCGCTTTGGGCGGGCTGCGCCACCTACCCCATGGGCATGAACCGGGAGCAGTGGGAGGCCCTGCCCCCGGAGAAACAGGCCGAATACCGGGCGGAGCAGTACCGCATGGAAGAACAGCGCCGCCAGCAAGCCGCCGCCGCGCGCGCGGAGCGCCAGCGCCAGCTTGAGGAAGCCCAACGCGCCGAACAGGCCCGGATCGCCGCCCTGTACCAGCAGGCCCGCTACCGGGACGTCGTCACCGTGACCATCCCGCACGGGTATCTGATCAATGGCGACAAGCGCTACCGCCTGCAGCCCGTCTCATTCGACCTGATCCGCGGCGAAGCCAAGTCCGTGCAACTCCGCGGCACGGATCGCAACTTCAACTACATCGAGAACGTGGACGCCCGCTTCAGCCTCGACGGGAACACCGTCATCCTGAACGAAGGCGGCCTCAACCACCAGATCCTCACCCTCGTCAACACCGGCTGGGACCGCGGCTCCACCACCCCCGTCTCCTCCTTCCGCCTCCCCTTCAACGCCTACCTCAACGACTCCGCCATCCACATCCGCTACAAACCCCTCCCCGGCGAGCCGGAGCGGGTGATTATTGAGAGTCGTTAGTATCTTCGTTCATACCCATCAATATTAGAACGCATCCCATCGGACCGGGATGCGCTAATAGAGACGCTAATAATAATCTCGTGAGAACGACTCCCCGTAGTGCCGGTAATATTCCGGCAATTCCCGGGGAGCTTGGCCTGCGTATTGGCCATTCCTGAGGGATCAAGATATCCGCCCCCCCCTCCGCCGCGACAATGCCAGGGGATTGCACCATCGTGCACCGGAAACATTCGAAGATTGTTTGAATCAAATCAACGTGCCCGCAATCGCTCCCGGCCCAAACGTGCTCCGTCCGGAAGCAAGGATCACAGCAATACCACGAGGAGATGATCGATTTGATCGGTCAAAACGTGCTCCGTCCGGAAGCAAGGATCACAGCTACACCAATGACTTGAATAAAGGCGTCCCGTCAAAACGTGCTCCGTCCGGAAGCAAGGATCACAGAATTCTTACGGTCTTTTGCAAGAGATTTCGTCAAAACGTGCTCCGTCCGGAAGCAAGGATCACAGAATTCGTCAGGAACTCGACCGTCGCGGTCTAGTCAAAACGTGCTCCGTCCGGAAGCAAGGATCACAGAGGAAGATTACGATCGCATAATGTCGATGCCGTCAAAACGTGCTCCGTCCGGAAGCAAGGATCACAGACGGACGGACGCGTTGGGTCTTTGCTTTTGAGTCAAAACGTGCTCCGTCCGGAAGCAAGGATCACAGAAGTAAGGTGAAAAAACAAAGGAGGAGTTAAGGGTCAAAACGTGCTCCGTCCGGAAGCAAGGATCACAGTTTGTTCGTTGAGTTGTTTCATTTAAACCAAAGTCAAAACGTGCTCCGTCCGGAAGCAAGGATCACAGGCAAAATTCAAAAGAAAGGGATGTATGACAGTCAAAACGTGCTCCGTCCGGAAGCAAGGATCACAGGGAGAAAAATAACCATGATGACAGCAATCTGGATGTCAAAACGTGCTCCGTCCGGAAGCAAGGATCACAGAGAAAGGAGAACGGTTTATGCACCGAGCTCGTGGTCAAAACGTGCTCCGTCCGGAAGCAAGGATCACAGATGAAGGGAGTTGTATGTTGTATGCAGAGGGTCAAAACGTGCTCCGTCCGGAAGCAAGGATCACAGAAAAAAGAAATCGCTGATTGGATTTACAGAACAGTCAAAACGTGCTCCGTCCGGAAGCAAGGATCACAGTCTCCCACTTTTATATCATTGTCAATGAACAAGATAGGAGGGTAAAAACCAAAACCCCACCCGTCACCTTGAAAAACACACTCATTGCGAAGCAGGTTCCGCCGACTCTTGGGTCTGGAGGCTTTCCCGCCGGGGATCTCTGGCGACATAGATTCGCAGTTCGTTGCGGTCATCCTCGACCCACTGCTTTACGGCTTGGGTTTGGGCAACCATCAATTGGCCGAGTGTCGAAGGGTCCCTCGACAAGCGCACACTCTCTTCGCGACCGAATGCACGCAGCACTTTGACGAAACCAGGTCCGGTCAATCGCCGAGGGCACTCGCCCCGGCGCACACAATCTTGCGCTTCAAGGGTTACAACATCGACCATGTTGACCGCGAGTGGATCCATACGGGCACGAAGCGGCACCTGCAGGTTGCAGTACAAGGACCCTTCGCAAGGACGGCTATAAGACGAGTTCATGCTTCAATAGATGCGGACTCTTTACCGTTTATCGCAACAAGTTCAAACGCGCCCAATCCATTAATAATTTGGTGACGATTATTTCTTTGCGCCAACATCGCACCCGGATCGCCCTTGCCGAAATTCATATGGAGCTCCGACGCCGCTAGAAGCAGCGGGAGACAAGGCCTGCAATCACCAGTTAAATGGAGTGGCCCCACCCACCCGGCGATCCGTCGTCTTTTGCCACAACTCTTGGATTTTGTCTCTATTTGAAAATAGCGCATGTCATCCGTGTCGGTCATAATGGTGACGGCAGGCGGCAACCACGGCCAGGGCAGCGCATAAAAATGCGCAAGATGAAGATAGGCGTTCAGCATCAACTGCGCCGAAGTAATGCAGGGCTCACGCTCATGGCTGCCACGAGTAAATGTTAGCGGGGTCAGAAAGTTCATTGTAATGCCATTCGATGCATCAAATAAACATGCGTCATCGGCAACAATATCCACCGAGCGCACCTCGAGCGGGCCAACCCGTTCCAACACAAAATTTTGGAATACATGCGCCTTCATGCAGGCCATAAATCCCAACACGTCCCGAGACTTCGCGC
This sequence comes from Kiritimatiellia bacterium, assembly GCA_035327585.1. Classification (GTDB taxonomy): domain Bacteria; phylum Verrucomicrobiota; class Kiritimatiellia; order CAIVKH01; family CAIVKH01; genus JAMLJG01. The sequence goes on from DAOLDD010000003.1 coordinate 126,580, forward strand.
ATGGAAATACAAGTTCCAACTCGTACACCTCATTTAGACGAATGACTGGAGGAAGCTCCCGCCCAACTGGGTGAAAAAATATATCGAGTGCATCATTCTGGCATAATCGTTTAACCTTAATAAGCATGCTGTGAAATATAAAAAAGGGATGGCTTCCGTCCCGCTCAATTGCGATTTTTGGCGCAGGCCCTTTATGTCGATCCAACACTTTCACATTGCGAAACATTATGCGAACTCGCTTCCAATGAAGCGGGCGCAATAACTCCAACAGCGGCAGGGCATATTCAAAGCAGGGGAACATGTTCACTGGTTACATTGAACGATGCGATCTAACAGAACTCGGTCATGCGGTATCTTTATCCATTTGCGTGCATGAACCACAAGCGGGCGGTATAGCGCACATCCCCCATCGGGTCATGTATCCGTTCATTTGGCCCGCGCTCATACGAGGGCTCGGTGGGGTGTATATTGCGAGCCAAAAACAGGGTCGCCAGATCGTGAAGGGGGAACGGTCCATCCCAAGCCCGACCGGCAGGATCGTCGTCCACACAAGCGGCCAGGAAACGCGCCTCCACCGGCCACGCGCACCAGGCCACCATGATCGCTCCCTGCGCCTTCGCGGCCAGCCAGCGCGCCCAGAATGCATCCCGCATCGCCCGGCCGGAGGTATGGGTCACCGGGATCGGCGGTACGTGTTGATCCACCCATGCCCGGTCTGTCTCCGAGCCACATGCCGCGGCCCGGGGAATGCCGAACATAAAAGGCTCCCGGGTCACACCGTCCGCCCCAGACACCGCTCCCGCGACCCCAAACGCCTCGCCATGGAGACCAATGGATTCGACATCGAAGACAAAGGCAGGCGCCGTCATGGCTGGGGAACGTCTTTCATGGTGGCCTGATAGGGATGTTTCCTGGGATCTTTCGGCGGGATCAGTTTGATCCTGACATTGGCATTCGGGCTGGGCAATCGCGACGCTGGCGTATTCGACACATGGAGAAAAACACGCTCTCCGTTTTCCAAGACGACTCCGCCGAAATCCGGTCGATCCGACGGCTGGAAGGTACCCGTCACCGTATCCCATAGTTGATGACCATGCCTACTCGGGTTTTCCTGTCGAGCCTCGCGCTCACGATTACTGTGTATTCCGCGACGCTGACCAAAATCCCGCCCGCGAGGGGCCGCCCCCCCGTCACGAGGGGGCGGCCCCTCGAACAGCGGCAGGGCTGGAACAGCCACACGCTGACCCCTTGGGTAAACCAGCGGCGCCAGAAACTTCCGTCTCTGCTGGTTTTCAACAAACCACTTAAAACTTCGGTCGTCTGGAGGTTGTCCCTGCATACGAGGATAATGAACCGCATGCATGACCTGTGCCGGGTCGCCGATGCATTCTAACGCTTTGGTAATAACCTCAAAGCCATTCGCCTCCGCCCAGTCGCGATGCTGGCTGCGACGGCTCTCGACCCAGACCTTGATAGACGTTTCAGACAACGCTTGATTACCGCGATCAGCCGTAACACCATTCTTGGTATAACGCATACGCCGATCAACCAGTTGAACCGACTCTATTTCCACGCGAATCTGCCCGAAACCGAAGGGTTTGGCATGACCGATCTGGTGACGAAAGGCATCGGTTGGCGTCAAGGCATACACCAACAAGTTCATTTCTTCCGGGGAAAGGTTCTTGAACCGGATATGAAACCGCAGATCCGTATCGTAGTTGATGAACTTTGCCGGCGTTTGATGTTGCTTGGCGATGGCGCGATAGTTTCGATCATCAGCCATTTTGGCGGGGATAACAAAAGCGTTTTCGCCACCCACATAATGAATATGTCCTTTGTCTCTCGCATCGTCGCACGGACGACGCAGATAGAACTTCCGCCCCTGAAAAGTGTGCTTTATCGGGTCGAGCTCGCCTTTTGGAATATAGCCGTGGTCGCCGATTGGCCTGAAATAGAATGCGGGACAAGGGGGCTTGGGCGACGCAAGGTTCTGAAACGGCACATCCGGCTTGCCTGATCGTTGTTTCGCAACTTTTTGGTCGGCGGTTAGCAGGTCGTCGGGTTTGATCCAAGGCTGGTGTCCGGTTTTCTCCACCATGGTTGCCGTCGAAATATACACCCGGCCCGCGAGCGCAGCCAGCCCCCCATCCGGCTGTTTGTTCCTGCTCACGACGCCGAATAGCAACTCCGCTGGCGTCAGAGTGGTGCGGCCCTTTTGCCACGGAAGCAATTCCGCCATCCCTTGTTTTTCCAGAAATGTACGGACATCAGCTTTCGCGGAGGGATGCGAGGCATTCTCCTCCACCCGATCCCGCCAGACCGATGAAATCGACACCTCGGCAACTTCGTTTCCATCTTCCGACGGGCGGAAATACACCAAGTCGCCGTGCTTCAGCTTCCAAGATCGGTCTTCGGCCTTGCCTCTCGCAACCCCTTCCAGTCCGTACGGCAACAGATGCCGGACTTTCGAATCTTTGTCGTTGTTGTCTTCCGCGCGCTCGTGGGCCAATTCGTTGAATCGCTCTATGGCCACCCCTTGAATGGGAAAAACTATCGCCGTTTCGTCAAGCAATGCTTTTATCTCGTTCCTGGAGATGGGGAGGAAATATTCGTGCTTCTTGTTGGGGAGTCGACGATCCGCAGCGCCAAATACACGCAATACACCGTGAATATGCGTGTTCTCGTTGTGAAGGTTATCATCCCATGGTTGAATCTCACCCTCGCCGGCAAGCGATCCAAGAAACACACACATGCCGTCGCGGGTCTTAATATGATTCGCGAGCCGCACGTTTCGCCGAAGTGCGTAGAATGGCCCCTTATCGAGCGATGAGAACGACTTGTATGTGTCGAGAAAGCCATCATCCTTAATGCCATTTTGATCGCCGAAGCTAACTTTGAGACGCTCTCCATGGAACATCTTGTTGTAGTCGCCTCCCTTCTTGACCGGCAGGCGCTGCCATTTTTCCATTTTATCAATATCCGTGCCCGCCTCGGCCCGACGATGCGGTGATGTCAACGGGTACAGACACAACGACTTGTTTCGCTCGACGATGACTCCAAGGGCGGTCAACCCCTCCTCAAGGGTGCGCCTATAAGAGAAAACACGGTCGTCCTTCAAGACCCGCAACGCGGAGTTGCTCGCCGCCTCGGCAACGGAGGAGATCATGCCGCGCAAGGCACTGCCCCGGATGATGGGCTTTCCATTGTGTTCGCTAGGATGGATTAGCTTGGTCCATTCGCGTCGATCTTCAATCCGGTTGCCACAAAGCGTCGGGGTTTCGACCGTAATCTTGCAGCTCAACTCACCGGAAAACGCACCTGGGACATAACGGTCATGGGTAACGTGTTCTGGCAAGGCGAACGGGGTATCGACGGGCTTGCGTTCCGCCAGGGGGACCCCGTGATAGACGTTATGAAACTCATTCATTTGATTGACCCTCATTAATGAACGTGTCCCAAGCGGTTAGCACCCTGGAGGATTCGGGCCAACTCGCCCATGCGGCGAAAGTTTCGGCGTTTTGATCTCCACGCCGAACGGTTAACGAGCTGGTTTTTCCTACCCAACCCAGACCGATCCCGCTATCCGCGCCAAGAAACACATCGCCTTCCAGCAGATCGCGCAGCATAAACATCAACAAGGCCACACAGACATCGGCCCGCCCGGTTAGACCGAGTCTAGTCATATTCACCACGAGCGTTGCCTTAAGCCGTGACGACGCAGTTGGTTCCAGATCAAATTTGGCGCCATCGCTGCTGTCGCTGAACAACCGATCAATCGCGATCCGCTCCTCGCGCCGCGCTTTCGGAAGATTCTGATCAACAATATCTGCCCGCGTGCATTCCAAGGGCGACTTCCATCCGGTAAACCCGAACAATTGCGAAACCGGATCGCGTGATTCCAGATCCTTCGCGCATTCGATTTCGTCCTTTCCTTTCAACGCGGGCTCAGGCGAGCAAACTTTTTTATCATACATTCGCACAATACACCCCGCTTGCGCCCGCAATGCTCCCGCGAGGCTGGTGGCGGGGTCGAACGGTTTGCCATCCTTGTCGATCGCGCCGATCTCATCCGGTGGCTTGTCGCCGTGAGTTTCTGGCTTCCACTCCTTCTTCTTCGTCTTGTCCTTGTAAAACCCGCACCGCTTTCCTTGTTTCGGATCGCCGACAAGCCAGGGCGAGTCGAGGACAAGATTAAGCTCAATGATGAGTTCATCGGCTTGCGGCAGCGTGAGAGCCCTGAAGTCACCCGTGCGCTTTACCCCGTAATGCTCGATGATCTCACTTCCAGCTACTCCATCCTGGGCCGCCAACCACTTTTTAATTTCGGCGTCGCCAACGCACTTGACCGAGATATTGTCCCACTGCATTCGTCCCCAATGTTTGCTCGCCACCGCGCCGAAGGCCACCGGCGGTTTATCGCCCGCTTCTTTCAATGCAAGCACCAACCCAACCAAGGCCCCGGCTTCTACATCCGTGAGGTTTTCCGCGAGCAGGCGCAGGGTGAAGGTCTCGCCGGGCGGAACGTATTCCCGGTGATAGAGTTTCTGGTCGTCCACGGCGTTCGTTTCCGCATCGCGGGCATGGCCGACCTGTACGCAGGTGCGACGGGTATGATCCCACCAGGGGCGGGCGCGATCCTTGTTCAAGTCAGCTACAGATTGGGGATTAGCGACTTTTTCGTCCGGGCAGCCATCGGCCCACAAGGCATCCATAAACCGCACCTTGCCACCGAGGTCGTCCCCGTCCACATCGTCGCCAAGCACGTTCTTCCACACATCGGGATTGCCGCCCCACAACCCCCGTTCTTTCACCAGCGCCCGGATCGGCCCCTTCAACGACGATCCTGGGATCGTCGCTTTGCCCCTCGCATCGACCATGACGGTGGACGCATCGTGCTCGTTTTGCTCATTGCCCTTGTTCGCCAGTTTGGCCCGGTCATCCAACTCCCCCGCCCCGCCGTCGCCGATGCGCAGTTCGTTCAGCGTGGTGAGGGTGCCGGTGATCAGCCAACGGTTGATTGGTTTACTCGGTTCGGTCATGGCGCGGTCCTCGGCAAGGGAATCGTCGTCCCATCGGTTTTTAGAACATCAACGGCGGGAAACCGGAACGAATGCACAGCCACTTCGCCAAATCCGTTCTGGGGCAGGAAGGGGTGGTGCTTCCACGTGCTTCCCCACGTTGATTTCGCCCACACGGGCAGATCAACTCCGTAGCGGAGCCAATGGTTTAATTTTTTCTTCACTTTATCGGCATCCTTGACGGTGAAAACGAACACGCTCCCCGCCTTGGTGTGAATCCACGGGTTGTAGGCCCGGTTTTTCTGGAAAACATAGGCAAGGATATCCCCCCCGACCATGGCCTGGTCGGCGAATCCATGGGAGTAATCGACCGCACCGACCCCAAATACGTCATCCCAAGCCGCCTTGTAGAGCGCGTGCATGCCCTCGGGATCAATCGGACCATCCTTGGGAACGTTTTGTATGTTCTGAAACCGAGGATCAACCAGCAAGGCGGGGGCCTGCAGGGTGAGGCGAAGGGTTTGCCCGACCTGCACATCACGCTCTTTGGGCGGGGGTACCGCCCGGACATCACCCCGGCACACTGCCTTGGTTTTACCGACAAAGGCGAGGCGTTGCAGCGCATGGGCCACCGCCTTGACGACCCCCCCCCTTCCCCGGGCATCAACCAACCCGAAGTCAATCCGGGTCGTCCAGGCAATCGCCCGATCATGGCTGTCGAACGGATGCACGACATCAAGGGCGAACAATTGGCCGTCGCGGTTGCCGGTGCCTTTATGGGCGGTTCGCTTGTCGGGATCGATTTTGGTTCGCACCCGCGTTTCCTGCACCGGATGAACCCATGGATAGCCGTTTCCCAACTTGTCCCAATCCGCACCCTTCCAATCCGTGCTGAAGGCGGGCGCCGTCCAATGGCCATGCTCGTCTTTCAACAACACTGGGTCTCGCTGATCCACCAGATCCACCAACCCGGCCGAGGTTGCGCCGAGGGACAGGGGCGGCACTTCCGGCCTCGTGCCCCAAGGCTCATCCGCCAGGACAGGACGTGCATGGAAGAAACGTACATCGTCGAATCCGTCGGGAAGCGATGCCTTGAGCATCTTGATCGTTTGCGCCACGGCACCGGCGATCATGTTGCCGGGAATCACCGTATCGGTCGGAAACAGGTTGTCGCCGACATGGTGGCGCCCGATGCACAGCGGGACATGCGGCGAAAGCCGGACCTCCAGGCATTCCGCCGTCAACAACTCGTCGGCCAGACCGGCTTCGACACCTCCCGCCGGAGCAATCCCGGCAGCTGTAACCTCTCCGAAACCCGTGGTCCGGAAGGCCCCAACCTGGGCGGTCCATGCTAACGCCTGATTAAGCTTGGCAATCAGGCCTGGCGCTTCATTTTCCGGAACAACGAGAAAGCCCCAGCCCTCAAACGTGACCGACTCCCCTGCACGATAGGGTGTTTCGGTTACCCGCAGGGAGCCTGCCTTCGCGCCGCCAAAGGTATCATCCACGGCGGTGGCCGGACGGGTCGGCGACCAAGAATCATCGGGCTCGGGCGTTTTTTCAGGCGTCACAGAGATCAAATCACCGGGCAGAAAAACCCCAGCGCTGATGTCGGCACCGGCATTTGAAAAGTCCCGCCGCTCTCCCTTGCCGAAGAGTCGTACCTCTTCCTTTTCGGTAAACGTTGCATCCGATGCGCGCAACTCCCGCCATCCGTCGAGGACTTTACCCTTGATCAGGGAAAAGGGCAGGTAGGGTTTGTTTTTTTGGGGTCCGGCGGGCATCCGGATGACGGCCGCATCGAGGCCAAAGGCGCTTGAAGCCGAACTGTGCACCAGCACCGGGCCGGTGACCGTGATCGTGATGTCGAGGGGTATAGGCTTCATGACAGGGCATAGTCCCACAGTTCTTCGAGGTGAATCCAGGCCGCGAGCGGCGAAGCAGGGAACAGGTCTGCCCATTGCTTCAATGAATCTTGCTGTCGGCAATTTCGAAAGGCATAACCGGCCGCGCCGGGTTCGGTAACCGCCAACGCAGCCATGCGGGCGGCATCGCCGGTCTTCATGCCAAGCAGGCGATGGACCAATGCACGCAACTGGCTGCGGGCGAAACCACTGCCTTCATCACGCAGCCCGGACCTCAGCGCAGCCATGCTGGCGAGCATCGCATGCAGATTGGGTACATTGGGCGGGGCATGCAGGATCAGATGCTTGAGGTCAAAATGCGTTTGGTATCGCCGCTGCAATCCAGCTTCCGCGTCCTCCCCAAGGGAATCGTAGGACTCTAGGGCCAGCGTGATGAGTTGGTGTCGCCCCCGGTCAACTCCCTTGGCGAACTCGGCCAGCCCATTTTTGGACAGATCCTTGATCCGCTCGATCGGGGCATGATGATGGCAAAATACCAGCGCGGCGGTGTAGGTCAGTGGACTGCCTTCGAATTTCTTGTTTTCAAACTCCTTGAAGAAAAACGAGGCAAACCGCCAACCCAAGGTCGCTGGCATCACGAAGATCATCTCATCCCCACCCCACATCAGAGTCTCGAACCGAGCTTTCCCGTCACGTTGCCAATCGTCTTTCCTACCGATCAACTGCTCATTGATGAAATCCGTGAGAAACGCCCTGCGATGCGCTTGAACCTGCTTATCCCAATCCTTCTGGGCATCAACGGTCTGGCAGTGTCTGCGCTGAATCTTGCCGAACCCATTGCCATCGGCATAGAACACCGCCATCTTGTTCTTGAGCGGATTTTCCGCCTCGGCAATTTCCTCGAAATTATCGGTAAACAGGGGCAGAATCTCTTGCTGCGCACCAGAACAATCTGCATAAAACCACTGCCGATCCATTCTCCCCTTTTCCAGCAGGGATTTGACTGGCCGCGATAGATAGCCCCCCTTGTCTTTAGGTGCGGGAATCGATTCGTCTGCAGGCTGCAACCCCTCCAGGGCATCGGCAAAGTAGCCCTTGGTTGCCTCGGAAGTATTCTGCTCTGGAAAAGAAAAAGAGCCTCCCATGGCCTGCCGCCATCGATTCGCGGCAAGCAGGGATTCCTGCTGCACCCGGAACGAGGCGTTGTCATCCACTGGCGCGGCATCGACTACGAATGTGGCGTGGGGATACCTCCCCACGAGCCAGTCCTGAACGTCCTTGCGCAACGTCTCAAGGTTCTTGTCGGCTTCAATGCGGAATAACCCCATCGAGGCCCCCTTGCTGATAACATCGACCCTATAGCTGCACAAAGGACCGGGTGACTCCGCCACCTTCTTCGCCGCGTCGAGCAGGGTCAATCCTGCCCCTCGAATAACGCTTAAACTGCGGGTACTGAAGATGAACGCATCCATGTTCACCCCCTCGACCCGGACAAATACACGCGCCATAATCAAATCCCCTCTCTAATTATTCTGCCAGCGGGCAATTACCCGATCCACACCCTTGGCGGCTTTCCCGGTCCAAGTGCATTCCAGCAAGATGCGGCGAAGCAATCCATCGCGCAGCCAGAATTGAACTCCGGTTACGATAAGCGTCAGTACGCCGAAGAATACGAGATAGATTCCCACAAAACCCAACAAAGCCGAGTAAACCGAGCCTTCATATTGACTCGAGCGCGCATCCATCCATCCAAGCGCAAGCGCGAGAGTCAAACCGAAGAAACCTATCACGTTGAACATCACCGCCAGTCGATTGCGTTTTTCCATCAACAAGTTTTCAAACAACTCGTCACCGGTACGTATTTCCTTGGCCACCTCCCCGTATAGTTCATGCACATCGAGTATCTTTCGCTGCAAATCATACATTTCAAGATGCTGTTGCTGATTGGAAAGAATAGGGAACTGGTACAAGTTCTCGAGGTAGAAATACTGCCAGCGCAGATGCTTGAACTTGGCCAGCCAATCCTGTGGATTTCTGGCGTGCGCGCACCCGTCTCGCGCTTCGCAGCTCTTTTTGTGCAGTTCGGCGCTGATCCGGAAAATGGTGGTCCGCAAGTATAACAACAACATGCTGGTATCAAAATACAACCCGGCTACATGTCGGCCCAGCTCCGGCTCGCCCTGCGACCGCTCACGCAAATCGACGTACTTATCATCCCCCTCGCTCCACCCCGGCTCGCATAATGTGGAAAAACTATGCTCGCTGAAGCCATATAACGTCCCATAATCCGCCCACCGCTCATAGGTGCGTCGCTTCAACCAGTTGTAATCAGCTTCGTTAACCATCCGTGGCGACGCATCCTCACCAGGGCGATCCACATTAAGTAATTGAAGCCATAGACTGTCTGTGGACTGGCCGGGAATACACGACTTGATCGCGGTGCGTGTTTTATTTTCTATATCCGTCGCGGCGGACGCCAGGAGTGAATCCTCTTGCCGTCCTGAACGCTGTTCGACGCAGGCAAAGGTCACCGCAAAAGCTCGATCATCCGGGTAAACCACCCATTTCGGAAACGGATACTTGGACAAGTGCTGGTATTCCGGCACGCAAAGTTTTGCATACCGATTATTCGACAGGTGAATTGGGTGGCGGAGAAAAGGCAACCACTGGGTGGCGTACGGCCGGTTGTCCTCTTCGTCACCCGACAGACCATCGCCAACGAGATTATTGAGTCCATGAAGAAGATTCGCGCAGTCTTTTAGATGCTTTCGATACGGCATGCGCCAGCAACGAAAGACCTCGTTTAATGCCAATAGGTCGGCAAAGGCTGGCGCGGAATCCTTATTCGGAAAGAAAACCTCCTGAACCAGAAGCCCATTCGCCAGAATATCGTCTTTGCCCAGATGCCCCTTCGCGCCTTCCCACTCAAGCAGAATCAGGGCTGGCGGTCGCAAAGCGACTTCAAACGAGCGTTTATCCGGACTGACGCACGACTGGACGGTCGCCGTTTTCCACACGTTTTTACCGGACTCCGAGTCCTTGCCATCAGCATTTCGATCGAGGACATACCACGCCGCCCGCTTATACAACAGCTCGTTGGTTTCACGTGTGAAATAGCGCTGCCGATCAATGTTCAAGCTCGTGAAGGTGAAATCGCCGGGCAGATCTCCATCTGTGGACACGAAGGCTGGATGAATCCAGTCGGATGCCGAGTCAGCCCTCCGATAGCTGGGGGTCCCGGGGTCAGGCATCTGGCAGAAGTCAATAGACCATGCAAACGGCATGATGAAACGTGTAAAACTGGCCCGGTGCTCCATTGGATCACCGACAACCGGTACAAACGTCGTCGAGCCGGGTCTTTGTGGATCGACCATAATGCGGTTCCCTCAAATCAGATGCATTCGATCTACCGAGAAATAATTGCCTTGGCAATCACCATTCATTGGCATGCACTGTTTCACTCTAGGACGTCCGACTCGATACAATCTTTCCGGATTTTTTTTGGGGGGGGTGCTGGGCGATTGCGCGACGGGATCAGCTTTCGGATGCAAGAATGCGGCGTGGCGCACGTCTATGATTGCAGCGTGTGGGCTTTGGCTGGCAGGTTGGGGCTCGACGCAAAAGGATCCATGTCACTGCTCCTTGGCCAACAGGTTGGGATGTCCATTCCAGACGGACGCGTTTTGTTCCGGCTTCTGTCGTTCACGCCAAAGGCTGTGGACCATGTTGTTATCGTGGGAGACATTGGAGGCGGCATGGGTGGCGCAGCCGCAGGCGCGGGGGTGGGACTCCTGCTCGCCGGCCCACCCGGCGACATCGTAGGTGGGATCGTCGGAGGCGTCGGCGCCGGCTACGCAGGCGACCGTGGGGGCGAATGGGCTGGTCGCTGGATACTCCATCGCACGACCGGAACCGAGATACCGGTGGCCGAAAATAAACACGCCTGAAGGAAACACTGCGCGAGAAGAGCAGTCTGGACATTGATACTAGAGAATCATTATGGATGCCGATAAAGTCGCCCCCCATCACCTGAAAGCGGAGGCCAGTGGACCCGTGACGGAGCCCATGGAAAAGCTGCTCGAGCGCATCGCGGTCGCGCTGGAAGCCATCGCGGGCCATCTAGCCCATGACACAGCCGGGGCGGCACCGAAACCAATATCTGCTGCGAGCCGAAAGCCGCTTGCTCTATCGCCCGCACCAGCAAGCGAAACGTCCGGGCTCATTGAACGCTATCTCAACGAGCGCGGCATCACCATCAAATCGCGCCCACCGGAAGACCCTGCCGACGAACTCATTGATAGCTTGTCGCTCTACTTGGGGAACCGATACCAGCAGTTGACCCGGCTTCTCGCCCAGATCAAGTCGGCCATGCAGGATGGCGGGTCCATCACACACAACCTGTCCAAGGCGCCGCAGGCTGACGTCTCCACGATCTGTCAGTTCTGCTCGCGGTTGCATCAAATTGCCTTTTTTGAGCAGTACCGATATCTCAAGGCTCCGCACTATGTTTTGAAAATTAAAACAACCAAACTGCCGAAGGCGCAGCGCTTCTTCTCCGGCCAGTGGCTTGAGCGCTATATTGTTCAATCGGTCAGGGCAATTCATCAACGCCTCTCATCGGCGTCGGGCAAACCGTTGTATTTTGAAGCGCTGGTGAACCCGCAAATTTCGTTGCCCAACGGCGACGACTTTGAGTTCGACATCCTGGCGGTGATCGGCGACGCCTTGTACTGGATCGAAGCGAAATCGGGCGACTATCAACAGCATGTGAGCAAGTACTCCCGCATTTCGCGCCTCCTCGGACTGGACGCGGCGCATTCCTTCATGGTGTTGACAGACGTCGCGGATTCCGCCTGCGCACACCTCTCGTCGCTATTTTCCATGACCACCTGCAACCTCACCACCATTGAAGAAAAGCTCATATCCGTGGTCCAAAACGATAGCGGCATTACCGTCGAGCAGCCCCAGCACGCCCCTCCTGTAGATACGAAGGACGAACCCATCCAAGCAACCCCGGATTGACCAATGGATTCTCCGACCAATCGTCGCCCAAAAGTCATAACTTCCAAGAACCTTGTTGAAATGCCCTCCAAGACGGCTATGGAGAGGGAGGTTCTCTGAAATCCACTCGCAACTCGTTGCAAATCAACAACCGGTTTGGGGTGGGGGTCAGAAGACCGAGCTAATCCGGACAGCGTTATGACTTTTCCAAGTTTGGTCCAATTCCAGCTTGCGTCTGCTCGTCATAACGGGAAAATTGGTCTAAAATTGGCTGCGCATTGTTCATCAAAAGAAGTACGGTGAAAATCATGAAACTTCCCATCAGCAACAACAGGGCTATTGCTGTAGCCCTTCTCCTCGCAACGTCTGTCATGGCCTCCACAAAGACCTCTGCGCAGGAATCGACCAGCGCGTCCATCGCTTCCAATCTGGTTGCGCAAGCGGGGGATATGAAGCAAGACGAAGCACGCCTGAAATCAGCGCAGGAGAGGTTCCGGATCGCAGTTGCCGCGGTTCAAGAAGCCGATGTTACCGCACAGGAGCGGCTGGCACGGCTGGACCATGTCCTTGAAGCACTCAGCGACAAAATCGCAGAAATCGGCGAGGATGGTCCCGTTGACATCGAATTCAAAAACGCGTTAGCGAATTCCGAAAAATTGCAGGCGAAGTACAAGGAGAAAATGGCGGACCAAGCCATTGAGGCTCGAATTCGCGAGAAGTACGGGAAACTCGCGGATTCGATTGCCAAGTCGATCAAAAGCTTGATTGAGGCGCGACTTAAGCTCCTAATGGCAAGATCCGAGCTTGAGAAGCGCAAGACGATGCTTATTCAGACTAGGGAGTTTGTTGCGGACTTGATCGCGGTAAACGCTATTCCTGAAGCCAATGAAGCTCTATTGGATACCATCGACTTCATAAGAGGCAAGTACAGTGTACCTCCCCTTGCAGAGCAAATCAAATGGAATCCCGACTAACGTCTTCTTCACGAACACGGGGGGCCTCGTGGGCGTGTACGTTTGGATGCGGCCCATCCGCACAATCCGCGCTTCCCTCCTCCGGAATTTCAACCACGAATCGACACGAATGAGTACGAATTCACCTGCGCTATCTGCGTCATCCGCGGTTGGTTTCTCCCATATCCTTGAGGCGTTCAAGCCCTGCACCGGGACTGCGGGGATTGCGCTTAGCTCCAATCCACCCTCATTTCGCCCCGCACCATCCGCGCGAGGGCCGTGATGTCGTTCTGCGTTGAGGCCTGCTAGCGCGTCCAGATAGGCATTCTTCGGGCGACGCTGCAAGAATCGCGCTTGTGTGGCGTCTTTAAACCTGCACGAGAAGCAACCGTGAAGGAGGCATGCTCGCGCCAGCACGCCATGTCATTCGAACCCACATCCGCGAATCGCCGCCTGCGCACGCCGTACCGCTTTCGGTTGCCAATGGATTGTCTTTGTCCTGAGATGGCACAGGTCATCCACGACGCGCCTGCGACGGGGGATTGGGAGCGGCTCGCCCGGCTCTGCCAGAACCTGATGTGCTTACCATATGCACCGGTGGAGCTCGGGTACTGGCTGGCCATAGCCCGCCGCTGTCAGCGGCAATTTGAACAAGCTGAAACCGCAATCGTGGCGGCGCTCCGCAGGGAGCCCGACTGTTCCTATGCCTGGTGGATCTACGGGACGATTGAGCAGGACCGGAAACGCCCGGATAAGGCCATCGCGCACTACCGCCGCGCCATCGCCCTGGAGCCCGATTCCGCCGGTCGCTGGCGCGCGCTTTCCACGGCCTACGAAGAGGCCGGTCACCTCGAAGCCGCGCTCTCCTCCCTGCGATGGGCCAATGCGTTGCGCGCGAAGGCGAGTCCGGCATGGAATCAGCGCATATCGCGGCTGGCCGAGGCAATCGCCCGGAGCAATCGACAAGCGAGCCCCGACGGTCCTTAGCCGCCGGAAGGCACTGTTTACCCCATAACCGGCGATCAACTCGTGCCGGATAATTGTTGGATGTGCAAGATTTTGCCGGTAATACCGTCTACAGCCGACATGAAGGGGACAACAAGCGCCATCCGTCCGCTGGTCGCCAAGCCGTATGCCCATCGCCCGCCGGAGGAGTGCCTGGTTCCGGAGTTCGCGGCGGTGGTCCTGTCGATTTCCAGTAATCGACGGGATTCGGAACGGGCGGCCCGGCTCTGTCAGGATCTGTTGTGCCTGCCGGGCGCGCCGGTGGAGCTGCTCTATTGGCTCGCTCTCGCCCGCAGATGTCAGGGACTTCATGAACAGGCGGAGGCGGCGGTCATGGAGGCGTTGGTCCGCGAGCCGGACTATGCCTGCGCGTGGTGGTTGCGGGGACGACTCTGCATGGACCGGGGCGCCGCTGCGGAGGGCGGTCCCTTCATGTGCCGGGCCATCGCCTTGGAACCGATTTATGCCCATGCGTGGCTCAGTCTTTCGCGCACGCACGAATTGTCCGGTCAGTTGGAGGGCGTCTTTACGGCGCTGCGGTACTGTCTGGACCAACTCCGCGCAACCCATTCGCTCGAAGCGTGGCATTCGAAACTTCTCGTGAAAATCTCGCAGCAGCGGAAACCATCAACGCCCCTTCGGGAGTGAAAGGAGGAACGAAGTATGTTGATTCCTGAATTGCAGCGGCATATCGCGGTGTGTGGGTTGGATGAGGTGCAGCCGTTGTTGCGGCGGGATGTGAAGTTCTGGAACGTGGTCTCCATTCTTGAGCCATCGACGCTTACACCTCCGCTACAGGGGGCGCTGAAGGTGCATCGCGCGATCTTCCACGACGTGGAGGACATCGTATTCCAGGATGATCCCGACCTGCGCCTGCCGGAACGGGAGGACATCAAGGCCATTTTTGATTTTGTGTATGGCCTGCCGCGCGAGCCGGTGCTGTTCCACTGCCGGGCAGGCATCTCGCGCAGCGCGGCGGCGGCGCTCTTGATGATCGTCCGCGGCCATTTCGCGCTGGGCAACGAACAGTGCATGGAGCAGTCGATCGACCAATTGCTCACGCTGCGGCCCCAGGCCATCCCCAACACCCGCATACTGCGGCTGGGGTTCGAGCTGTTCATGGACGCGAAGCAAGCCGCGCAGTGGGCCCAAGCCATCGGCACCCACCCGCAACTGGCACGCAACCGGACGATCAATCCGAGCCGGTCGTAGCGACGCGCGGCAGAGGGATGACCTTGGCGGACAGGGGGCGGAGTTGCCAGAAGGTGGCGGCGTGTTCGCGGCGGATGACGTTGCGGTAGTGCGCAAACAGGACCGTGGTGTCGCCGTGATGGCCGAGTTGCAGCGCGGTGGCGGCGGCATTCTGATGACGGGCGAGGTGGTAGCTGGCGTAGGTGTGGCGCATGATGTCGCGAGTCCATTTGAGTTTCGCGCGCCGGATAGCCAGACGGAATTTGTAGCGACTGAAGTAGAGCGTCCGCTCCTCCGCTGCATACGGCGCAAGGGAGGCGATTGCGTTATCGGACAGGTCCACGTAGCGCAGGCGCCGCTTCTTGGCACTGGGGGCTGGACCGTGCGTCGCCTCAACTTCGTCGCAATGGCGCCCATTTTGTTCTGCACGTCGCGAATCGTGCGCGGTCGACGATTGCCGCCCGCAGGCTCCCGATGCATGTGGCGGGCAATCCAGGGACCGGCGCCGCCCTGGCGGGCGCGTGGTGCTGGATGAAATAACGAGCCGCCATCGCGTGACGGCCCCGTCCACCCGGCACATCCATCGCCTCCCTGTTCGGTACGCGCCTGCGCGTCCGGACCGGCGGAATCCGTCTGGAATCCACCCGCCATCCCGTCTTTAGCCGCTTGATTTTCGACCAGTCCACCCTGCCCATTTTGACCTCGATAACGCGCCCAACCCGGGAGAATCTCGTGGCAACTTCATTTTTCCCATGATTATTCAGTAAATATGGCCATTTACTGGATTATTTGCAATCAGCAGGTCATCGGTTCAAATCCGATCGCCGGCTCCACGTTGTTTCACATCCCTCGGCTCTGAAGGGGGTTATCCCCGGCCGATTAGGTGGTATCGGGGGGGAGGCTTTCCGGGGGGTGATATTCCGCAGACACCAAGCTTGCCTTGAACAAACCCGCTGGTATATACAGTTCAAGTAGTTTTAGTTATACTATTCAAAGCCAAACAATCGCGCGGTGGGTGCGAAGGATAATTTGGGATGATGTGGTGGGGTCAACGAAGTGGCGGGTTTTGGACGGCAGCTTTGCTGGCCGGGTTTGTCGCTTTTTCCGCGCAGGCCGCCGTGTATGTCGTGGAGGACTTCGAAGCGGATCCCAACTGGGTGGATCGCGATCCCGCCGAGATGAACGTCGTCTGGAACAATACGTTCGGCTACCTCAGCAGCGGCTCTCTCGAAGGCACGTTCCCCCTCCAGGTCATCCCCTCGCCCGAAACCGATGCCATGCGCATTACCGGCGCCTCCTCGGGCGGCGACTATGCGGGCAACTATTATACCTCGTATCCCGGATTCGAGCCCGACACGGCTTCCTTCACCTTCTATTTCTTCTCCGAGGATGTCCTGCCCTCCGACCTCCGCTTCCGCATCGGTAACGGAACCGACCTCTTTTCACGATCCCTCACCGCGCAGGCTTCGCTCATCGGCTCCTGGCAGCAGATTACCGTCGACCTCGGGTACGCCGGCTGGCTCGGCGGCAGCGATGCACAGTTCTCCAACCTCTTTACATCCGTCACCTTCATCGACATCCAAATCGCGCGCAGCGGCTCGGACGCCCAGTCGTTCTACGTCGACAACTTCTCCCTCAACTACAACCTCGACGATCCAGGCGGCGGCGGACCCGGCGACGCGGTGCCAGAACCGGGCACAACGCAATTTCTTCTGCTGGGTCTGATGTTCCTGTCGAGCGGCCTGCGGCGCACCGTGCGTACAGCGGTCGAACGCGGCATACACAGCGCAACGAAATAGCGCGAATCAGGCCGGACGGCCAAATCGAACGCTGAGGATTTCGTAGGGGCGGAAATCGAGGCGGCCGCCACGCAATTCGGAAATCTTGCGGCCGGACAGATCCACCCGCATCAATTCGCGCTCGTCGTCCGCATACACGCGAGCCCGGCCCCGGCGACCGAGCGTTTCGTGCAGGCGCAGGACCCACGCGCCGTCCTTCTCCGGCTTCGCCCACACCGGCTGAAGGGATTCCCCACCCTCGAGCCCGGAGAACCCGCAACTCACCGGACCGCCGCGATACGACAGCGGCGGCGTGAACAGCAGCTCCGCCAGCGCGGCAGGCTGTTCCACGCGCGGCGCGACGGAATCAAAACGGCCCACGGCGAGTTGAATCCGCTGCGGGCCCTGGTCCGAAAAACGGCTCGGTGCGAGCGTGCGGCGGATGGATTCCGGGTGCGAGCCCGCGCGGGCGCCGCGATCCTCGTTGGTGATGAGCGCGCTGCGCAACAGGCTGACGCCCAGCGCGCCGGCGCGGCAGGTGACGCCATACTTCGCCTCGGCGACCACGGAGAACCCCTCGGTTTCCGCGTCGTCCGTCACCGCGCACCAGCGGCTCATCGGGACTTCCCACATCGCTTCCGCCGTCATGGAGCCGCCGGTCTGCGGCCGGCGCACGCTCGCAAACGGCGCGCCAAACCGCGCGTGGCTGCCTGCGAACGCCGTGGGGAATACCGCCTTCAGGAGCGCGGCCTCCTCGTGCCAGTCCAGGTCGTAGGCGATGCGCAACGCCGGGCAGCCTGCCTCGACGGTATAGCGGACGGTGACCGTGCTGCGGGTTCCAATGGGGCGTGTGAACGCGACGGTGGCGCGACCGGGACCGGCGTCCTCGACGCGCGCGTCCGCGCGGCGGCTGTCCGCGCGGCCGCACGAAAGCGTGTGCCGGTCAATGTCCCAGGCCTCGAACCGGTGCGGTTGGTCGGGATAGACCCACAAGTCGTTGGCCGGCGCGGTGAAGGGAATGGCGACGCCGTCCACCCGCAGCGCCGTGAGCCGGCCGCGCGCGTCGAACCGCGCGTCCACCCGGTCGCCCTGCAGGCGCGAGCGCGTCGCGGCAACGGCGGGCGCGGCGATGGACGGCAGGTCGCGCACCGGGCCGCCGCCCAGCGGAGGCAGGTCAACGAGACGCCCGGCGTGCAGGACGCGGCGCGGGTGCGGCAGCGGATTGAACAGCGCCTCGCCGCCCGATTTCGCGCCGAGTTCACGCGCGGCGGATACACGCGCGGACGCGGCCAGCGCGGCGTGTTCGGCAAGACCCTCGGCATACACCTCGTGGATGGAACTGCCCGGGATATAGTCGTGGAACTGCGCGAAGACCAAGCGCCGCCACGGGGCGGGGTCGATCGGCCCGCGCCCACGCGCGCACCGCGCGGCCTCGTGGAGTTGCAACGCGCGCTCCAGGTCGCGGAACGCGGCTTTCACATTGCCGTGCGTGGTGAACGTGCCGCGATGGTATTCGAGGTACAACTCGCCGCGGTGGACGGGCAGCCGGTCGCGCCGCGATTCCAACCGTTCAAAAAATTCGTCGATCCGCCCCCAGCGCGACGGCGGCAGGCCGGACAGGTTCGCCACGCGACGCACGCGCTCGCACATCTCCTCGGTCACGCCGCCGCCGCCATCGCCAAACCCGGTGGGTGCGAGGAATTCCGGATGGACGTCGCACTGGCGGTGCGTCTCCGCGCCGCGCCGCAATTCGGCGACGGCCACGTTCTGGTTGTAGCCGTTATCGTGGCAGAGGTGCGCCACGACCTCGCTGCCGTCGAACCCGGCCCAGACAAAACTGGAATACGGGAAGCGGTTGACCGCGTTCCACGTCAGCTTGGTGGTGAAAAACGCGCGGACATCGCACTCGCGCATGAGCTGCGGCAGGCAGCCCGCATAGCCGAACACGTCCGGCAGCCACAACACCGGCGACGGCTTGCCCGTGAGCGAGCGGAAACCCTCCTGCCCCAGCAGGAAACTGCGGAGCAGCGCCTCGCCGCAGGCGATCAGCGTGTCGCTCTCCACCTCGGTCGCGCCGACCGGCTCCCACCGGCGCTGGCGGATGCGCCGCCGCACCGCGCGGTCCAGCGCGGGCGCGCGCCGTGCGACGGCGGCGTAGCTCGCGGGCTGCGAGTAGCCGAAGCGGAATTCGGGATAGGCCTCCAGCAGGCGGTTCGCCGTGGCGAAGGTGTGGACGGCCTTGAACTCGCCCACCCGCTCGGGCCAGAGCCAGACGAGGTCGATGTGCGCGTGGCCGGTGAGGACCGCGGCCGGGGGCGCGTTGTGGCCGGGCAGGTCGCGATAGGCCGCGCCCAGCGCGCGCCGCGCCGCGGGGAGCCCGCCGACCTCCAGCGCGTTCAACGCGTCATCCAGATGGCGGAGCAGGCGGCGGAGCAGCGGCGGAATCCGCTCCAGGGGCGGCTTCGCGCCGATGGACCCAAACGCCGCCTCGCTGTCGGGAAACACGGCCTTGAGTTCCACGCGCATCAAATCGTCGAGCACCGCGAGATCATGCCAGACCTGCCAGGCCAGCTCATCGCGCGCGAGCAGCGTCGCGCCCTCAAACCGGCTGCCCGCGGGATCGAGGCCGGTCGCATCCGGATGCCAGATCGCCGTCTGGCTGACGACGGATTCCACCCACACCTCGCGCGCGCCGCGCGGCAGCGGGGCGATGCGGTGCGCGACGTCAAATCCGTAGTGCGGCACGCCGTCGACAAACAGCGTCGCCTCGGCCTGGTCCATCCACTTGAGATACCGGGGCGCGGCCCCGCGGGATTCGGCCGGCAGGCGCAGGCGGAACCAGCGCTGGTCCCACAACTGGCCATAGGGGTGCGGCCCCGCGACCGGACGGCGGGGCAGCCGCCGCGCGGTGTTCCAGTCCACGTGCAGCGGCGCGGGCGCGGTTGCCTCAATGGCGATGCGGCCCGGCAGCGGGGTCCAGATCAAGTCGCGGACCCGCTGGAGGGCGGGCGGCACGCGGGCGGGCAGCAGTTGGAGAAAGGCATGTCCGGGCAACATGGGTGGCAGGATAGCCCCGCGGGCGGGCGCTGTGAAGTGCTATATGGTAAACCAGTTGCGCACCGGGCTACGGCTCATCCGTGTGGACGCGCAAGCGCAGGAAACGGTTCGTCGCGCCGGCCACGGGATCGACCACGCGAACCTCGTGCACAAGGCCCGTGTTGTTGTCATCCACGATCGCGGGACCCGACCATACGCCCAGCACGTTCGAGGCGATGCCCGCCCAGATGGCGTTCGTGACGAGGTAGGAGGCCTCGACGTGATAGACGATGTCGGTCGCGGTGTTGACGCGGTTCAGCAGGAGGCGCGCGGCGCCGTTGGTCATCGTCATGCGAAGCTGCGCGGTCGACACGCCGGAGGTCGGATTGCTGCCCTGGGAGTATTCCAGCAGGTTCACGTAGCCGTCGCCGTCGGGGTCGGCGTCGAAATTGCGGTTCGTGCCGCTGAGCCCGAACAGGTCGGCCCAATCCTCGTATGGCGTTGGAACGGGGCCCGTGCCGCTGACTTCAAGCACGACGGCCGTGGGCTCGTAGTTCACGTCCCACTCCAGCCCGCCGCCCAACGCGGGCAGGTTGGTCGTCGCGAAGGTTCCCGACACCGCGGAGGCCGTGAGCACGGTGAAGGTCTGGCCCGCGGACGGGGTGAAGGCGTTGATAAGTTTGACATCCAGCGTGCCGCCCAGCGTCGCGGCGCCAAGCGCTTCGAGCTGGTCGTGACCTGTGCCGGGAACGGTGCCAGCCAACTCGATTTCGAGCGTGCCGGCCTGGCTGTAGGGTCCACCCGCGCCGAGCGTGCCCGCGGAGAGGCCGGGCGCGACGACACCGTTGTTCACCGTGGCGCCGGCGATGATGCCGTTGCCCCGCACACGCTGGCCGGCGCCGATGGTCAGGGTCCCGTCGCCGCGGAGCTGCGCGTCGAGGATCGCGCCGACGGAAAGGGTGATGGAGGTGCTGGCCGCGATATCGCCGGAACCCAGCAGCGCCAGCGTGCCCTGCTGGACGAGCGTTTCACCGGTGTAGGGATTCGCCGCGGAGAGCGCGAGGTCGCCGCTCCCGCGCTTCGCGAGGCCGCCCGCGCCGGAGAGGACGCCGTTCTGGATGACTTCGAAGTTTTCCGTATCGAAGGCAACGAGGCCTGGACCGGGGGCCACCTCGAGCGAGATATCCAGGTTGTTCGTGAAGTTGGCGCGCGCGAGCAGCGTGCCGCCGGAGAAGAGCAGGTTCGACCGCGCCGCCACGCTATTCGTTTTCACTGCGGATTCGATGCCCGACACCGCGAGCGTGCCGCCGCTCAACACCACCGCGCCTGTGGAGGATTCGCCGGTACCGCCCGCGGGAAGCCGGAGGCGCGACACCAACACCGTGCCGCCACTCAGCTTGAGTTCGCCGACCGTTGATGAGCGATTCCCGAGGAAGAGATTGCCGTGCCGGAGGTCGAGCACGCCGCCGGAGACATTAATGATCGCCGTCGCGGGCACGGCGCCGCCCGTCGTGCCGCCGATCAGGTGATCCACGGAATTCACCGCGCCGGAGATGGTTCCGGCGGAGAGATTGATTGTCGACAAGGCGCCCGTCGTCGAGCCGTTCGCGTCCGCCATCCACAAGCCGCCGGTGCCGATTTGAACGAGCGCATTGGCATGCGCGACATTCAGCGTGCCCGTGCCGAAACGCGCAAGGATCAGGCGATTGCCAATAGTCAGACGCCCGTCCTCCACCGTGATTTCCGCCGTGCCGGGCTGCGAATCCGCCGCCGTCAGCGAGCCCGCGATTTCGACCGCGCCATTGGAGATCACCAGCCGCCCTACGCCGCCATTGCCGATGTAGAGCCGCCCGCCACCCGCCGCCGAAATACGCGCGCCGGGATGGGCGAGCACGACGGTGCCCGTGGAGCCGTTGCGCCCGCCTACGTTCATCGCGTTGCCCGCCACGTTGGTCGCGAACAAGTCGTACGTCGCATTATGGATGAAGAGCTGCCCCACCATACCCGTGCCGCCCAGCGTGCTCGAGGCCACGCCGATTTCCAGCGCGCGCACCATTCCATTCGAGAGAATCATCGTCGCCAGGGAATTGGAATACACGCCCACATTGATGGCTCCATTGCTCACCGTAAGCAGGCTGTTCGCATGGGCCAGCAGCACCAGCGAGGTCGAGTTGGCGCTGTTGCCGATAAAGGCGTTGGTCAGGACAACGATGCTGCCGTCATGGATTTCCACGCGCCCTTGAGATCCATTCGCACGGGCCACTTGAAGAAACCCTGCATTCACCTGGCCATTTGAAACAATCAACGCACCTGATCCGTTGACTCCCTGGCCACCGACCCACAATTCGCCGGCAGGCAGGTTCAGCCGGGCATTGCCATGGTTCATGACGATCCGGCCCGCGCCTGTGCCTTGGGCGATCTTCACGGCATTACCGCCGGTTTTGAACACGGTCACGGTGGCCGCACCGATCTCCAACGTGTCGTTGCCCAGCGCCCCCACCTCCAGCGAACCGGCCGTCAGCGAACCCTTGGATGCGAGGATGGTCCCGCTGGCGGGCACGGTGGTTGAACCCACCCGTACCGTGTTGCTCACGAAAACAGTGGCCGCTTCCGAAGCCATGGCCAGGAGCCCGGTGGCTCCGAAGCTGAAACCGATATTAACGAAGGGCCGGTTGGCCTGGGCCCCACTGTTGACGGTATGAATCTGATAGAAGGCTGACTCGTCCGGCGTGTCATCAAAACGGAGACCCAGGAAAATGAAGTCGTTGGCTGCGGCGCCATTGTCATACAGCCCATCGATCCAGGCGGACAAGGCGGCGGAGCCGTCCAGGCTGGTCGAGAGCAAGGTTCCGTTGGTGACGGACGGAACCAGGATGTCCTCCTGCAGCAATTCTCCACCGGTGTAGTCATTGGTCAGCACGGCAACCACGTTGCTGCTGCGTATGCCGTAGAGATCCACGCTGAAGTTGCGCGGCGTGCTGGAGGTGGTGCTCAAGCGGAAGGACAGCGATGCATTTACGGTGGACCCGGGCGGACGATTGGCCGGCAACTGGAAGACCAGGGCCACATTCCGGGTCTGCGCGCCGCCCACGTTTCCGATCCAGGCATTCGTTAACGCGACATCGGAAACGGCATAGTCGCTTCCATTGAAGGAAATATCCGCATCCGCACTATTCCCGTACTGCTGGATAAAGGTGCTGCTGGGCACAAACAGGTTGTCATCAACGAGGAGTGTCGCCGCCCCAACCTCGACGTAGCCCACCCCATTGCCGCCCACCTGCATCGCGCGCAAACGGGCCAGGCCATTGCTCAGATAGAAGAACCCCTGTCCACCAACACTCCCACCGATAACCGTGTTGGGCGTCGCGTAGATATTTTCGAGATAGGCATCGGGATGGGCCAGCGTCAGGCTGCCCACACTGGACGAGCCGATGGTCAACCCATTGGTGGGAACGAGCAGTTGCCCCTGTTCCACAACAACCCGCCCGAAAGAGCCGGTCTGCGAGGCAATGGTCAGGCCCTTCACGTTGACTTTACCATTGCTGACGATCAACTGTCCGTTGCCCGACCAGCCCACCGCCAGATTGTTGCCGGGCAAATTCAACAGCGCGCCCGCATCCGCCAGCACGACCACTCCCGTCGTCGCCGCACCGTCGGCGACGAGCATCGGGTTGGCGCTCGTGTTCCGCACCACTGCGGTGCCGTTATAGAGATACAGAGAACCGACCGAGGACCCCGAACGACCGAGCGTCAGGCTCGCGGCGTTGAACGTGCCGTTGCTCACGATGATGTCGCCCCGCCCGGTGGCCAGATGACCAATCGTCAGCGCGCCGCCGAGGTAGAAGGTCGACTCCGGCGAGGCAAGCACCAGGGTGCCGGTGCCCGTGAACTGCGGCAGGTAGGTGTTGCCGGTGTCATTCGTAAAGGAACCGCCGGCCAGCACCAGCAGGGATTGGCCATACACCGCGAGCTTGGTTTCGCCCCGGGCGAAGAGCAGCCCGTTGGTGAGATACAATTCTCCCACCGAGTTGGAAGCGTCGCCCATGTTCAGCCCGGCAGTGAGATATGCACCCGGCCCCGTCATCGTCAACACGCCGCGGCTCCCCGCATCACGCCCGAGGTACAAGGCGCCGCTGACCACGTTCGTCCCGCCCGCGAGGTCCAGCCTTCCGAAACCTGCGCTCCGGCCAAACTCCAACGTACCGGTGACACCGAGAAAACCGTCGATCACCGACACTGCGCCCACCGACCCCGCGCCGTTGCCGACGGAGTGCGTCCCGCCGCCCGGCATCCGCAGCGAACTCCCGCCACCGGCCACAACCACCGCGCCTGTGCCACCGCGCCAACCGACATTAAAGCCGCTCGCGTCCGACACCGCGCCGGTCACACCCTGCAGGGTGAGCACGGACCAGGAGCCATTCGAGATGCTCACCGGAAGTGAGCGCGTGGTCAGCGCACCGCTGGAAATAACCACCTCGGGTCGGTTCGTCTGCGCGTATCCCACGTTCACGGAATTGGTGAGCGTCCAGGCATTGGCATCCAAATCCACGGTGATCACGCCGCTTGTGGAATTGAACCACGCCCGCTCATTCGTAACCGACTGGTCGAGCGTGACCGTATACGTTCCGCCGTTGGTGAAGACGGCTTGATCCTCCAGCCCCGGCGCGACGCCACCGGCCCAGTTGGCGCCGTCACTGAAGAGGCCGCCCGCATCGTTGGTCCAACTCAGGATCGCCGCAAACGTCGCACCCGTTCCGAGCAGCGACGCCGCCACCCCGACTGCAAGGATTCGCTTCGTGTTCATGCTGTCCGCTCCCTCTCGTCGGCCGTGTCGACGGCGATGCCGAACGCCACGCGCCTTCCTGTTATGCCCGGTGAAATGTCAGGAATGTATATGTTTTGAAATAGTATCAGATATACCATTTCCGTCAAGCCTGCCCGGCGACGCCGGGCAGGCCGTAGCGCACGGGCTGCAGGTGGCGCCCCTCGTCATCCCCCAGCGCCACGGTGAAGCCGAGCGGGCGGTTGCAGCCGAGCAGGCGGACCTTCAGCAGATGGTCACGGCCGGTCTCCAGCCGCACGGGCACCGTCGCACCGCCTTCCGTGCGGTGGAACGCGGGCAGGGCCTTGCGGCGGCCGTGGTAGTTGAGGATCTGCCGCCCGTCGAGCCACGCGGTGATGCCGGTGTCGGCGCACAACATCAACTGCGCGTCCATCGTCCGCTCCACACGCAGCCACGTGAGCAGATACAGCATGTCCCCCGGCCGCCGCACGTACGGCGCGAGGTCGAGGTGGATGCTGTGGAAAACCGCATGCTGCGCCTGCGCCGACGCCGGATCGCGCGCCGCCTTCGACACGGACGCGGGCTCGCCGTCCATGCTCTCTTCGACCGGCACGGGGAAGACCAGCCAGTGCCGCGGATCGTCCACCGGCGGCGCGGTCTCCGGCGTCGCATCGGGCAGCGGGCCGTCGGGCAGCGCGTCGAAGGCGTCCGCCAGCGCGACGGTGCGGCGCGTCAGGTCGGTCAGCGTCGCCGGCAGCGGCAGCGCGCGCAGCGAGGGGCTCATCGCCACCTCGTCCCCGCCCGCCGCACGCCACTTCGCGGGCAGGCCCGACGCGCCGAGCAGGATGCCCATCAGGCTGCCGCACGTCGCACCGGTGCAGTCGGTGTCCATCCCGCAATTGACCGCGAGCACGACGGAACGCTCGAAATCGCCGCCGCCATACAGCAGGCCGATCAGGATGAAGGAGAGATTTACCGTCACGTCGGTGAAGTTGTGGTGGCCAAACTCGCGGTGCACCCGCGCCCGCGCCTCGGCCCACGGCACGCCGTCGGTATGCCACGCGATCACGCTGCGCAACGCGCGGGCGAGCCGGCTATCGGCGGGAATGACGGACAACCCGGAGGCGAGGATCGCGGACAGGTCGCGCGTCGCGAACGCCGCGCTCTCCGCGGCGGCCAGGAACATCTCAGCCCAGACGCCGTTTCCGTGGTGGTCGACCAGCGCATCCTCGCGCGCATACGCCGCGGCGAGCGCGGGACGCCCGGGAAACAGGCACGCCCAGATTTCGGAGCGGATCGCCGCACCCATGCCGTCGCCGAACCAGTTGTTGTGGAAGCCGGTCATCGGCGGCACGAAACCGCGCCAGGTGTTCCAGCGCGCGACGCCGTATTCATCCGGATAGCAGATGTAGTGGTCCGCCGCCGCGCGTGCGAGGTCGGCCGCGCGGGTTGGCGCACCGCGCTGCTCCAGCACCCACAGCCACAGCAGTTGCAACTCGAGGTCGTCGTTCGGCAGCGGCTTGCCCGAGAGGTCCTCGAAGCGCGCGTCCACCGCGTCCTGACATCCCTCGTACGGCATGCCGAGCGTGCCGCCGAGACTCTTGCCGAGCCAGCAGCCCGCCACGCGATCGCGATAGTCCGCCGTCATGTCGCCCCTCCCCCCGCGCCGCGCAGTGCGTCGTCCAGCATGAAGTGAACCAGCAGGTTCCAACTCACGAAGCCCGGCGCGGCGATGCCCTCGCCGGTTTCGGGGTTGTAATTCTCATGCCACGCGCCGTGCTCGCGTTCCGCCCGAGCGAGCAGTGCGATGGTGCGCTCCGCCACCCGCCCGGCCTCGTCGTGGAACCCGTAGCGGCGCAGGCCCTCCCAGATCGTATAGCTGCTGACGATCCACACCGGGCCGAGCCAGTTGCTCGGGTTGCCGCGGTGCGTCGCGGGATCGTACATGCGTTCATCGCGCGACAGCGTGCGCGGCCCGTGCGGACTCCAGAACCGCACGGGATTCATCAGGTGTTCGCGCACCATGCGCTCCGCCTGCGCGGGCGTCGCAAGCCCCGCCCACAATGCGAGGAAGCCGCTCCACGTCAGCACCTTGAGCAGCAGCCCCGGCCACGTCGGCGTCAGGTTCGCGTGCAGCGTGCCGAAGTAGCGGTGCGGCTCGGTGCGCTGCCGGCTCTGCACATCCAGCGTGTAGAAGAATCCGTCGCGCTCGTCCCACAGGTGGCGTTGCACGGCCTCAGCGAGACGCGCTGCCTGTCCCGCGGCGCGCTCCGCCAGCGCGGACTCGCCCGCACGTCCAGCCACGGCGGATACCGCGCGCAGGTCGGCGTGAAGCAGCGCGTTCAGGAAAATCGACGCAGAGGAAAACGGCGGACGCCCCCACACCGTGGGATCGTCGTCCACTCCGATCGCGACATCGCTCGCCCACACGTACAGGCCGGACGGGTCGAGATAGCGCTGCTCGAAACAACGATGGTAGCGATCGATGCCCCGGCACCAGCGGCGCAGGTCCTCCGCGGGCGGATCGAGCGCGGCCAGCGCGGCGGCGAGCTGGCCCAGCACCGGCTTCGCCATGTTGCGGCGCGGGTCGCACCGGCTGTCGAACCAGTCCACATCCTTCGGCGTCGCGAGGATCGGCACGCTGCCGTCCGCACCCTGATGGTCGATCCAGTTGTCGAGCACGCCGCCGCCGTGGCGCAGTACGCGCGCGCGCCACGCCGCCGCGTCGCCAGCGAAATCCGGGTCGCCCGTCATCGCCGCCGCCGCGCGCAGACTCCAGAACGAATCCCAGTCCCACAAGTTGTCGCCATACGGGCCGCCCGGATCGACGTACGGGTGGCGCAGCAGCCCCGCCGGCTCGCGGAACATCGCCGCCGCGCGCGCGCGGGCGACCGCCTTCAGCGCCATCGCCTCGTCGCGGCGGTTCATACAGTGGAGGCCTCCAGCGTCCGGATGACCTTCGCGGGCACGCCCGCCGCCACGCTGTTCGACGGGATGTCGCGGGTGACCACCGCGCCGGCGGCGATGACGCAGTGGTCGCCGATCGTCACGCCGTCCGTGATTGTGACCTTCGCGCCGATCCAGCAGTTGCGGCCCACTTTGATGCCCTTGCGCGTGACGCCCTGCAGGCGCATCAACTGGTGCGGATTGTCGAAGCGGTGATTCTCCGGGTGGAACGTCACATACTGCCCGGTGAACGTATCGTCGCCAATCTCCAGCCCGCCCGCGCCGCCCAGGTTCGAGCCGTCGCCAATCCACGCATTGCGGCCCAGCCGGATGAAACCCGACACGTCGTTGAACTGCACCGACGTCACCACCGTGCAGAAACAGCCCACGCCCGCGCCGTCGCCGAAGACCAGGCTGTCCGGCCCCAGCGCGTGGATGTACGAATAGTCGCCGACCACGTTATTGCGCCCCCACGTTATGTCGCGCGGATTAAAAAACTGCACCGCGCGCCCCAGCATCAACCCGCGCGGCTGCTTGCCGTGCAGCCATACGCGGCGGCCGCGCAGGCAGCGCGTCCAGCCCTGCCGCAGCGCCGCCCAGAGGGCGTGGCCGGATAATTTCGGGTCCACGCGGAACGCCGGGTCCCGCACGCGAAACATCGCCTCCAGAATTGATTTCATGCCGTGATCCTTTCCTCCGCTGCCAGCAGCGCGGGAACCTGCTCCAGCGACGGCACCACTGTCAGCCCGTCCGCCGGACGCGCAGGCGCCGGCGTCGCGCGGTCCACCAGGAACACCCGGCCCACACCGAGCGTGCGGGGCACCTCATAGTCCTCGCGCCGGTCGTTGCCCACCACCACCACGCGGTCCGGCGACAGATCCGCGCCCGCCAGCGCGCGCGCCCAGAATTCGGGACGGCCCTTCTGCCCGCGCGCCAGGTTCGAGGCGAAGATGCGTCCGAACCACGGCGAACCCGTGAGCGAACCCAAACCCGCCACCTCCAGCTTCAACAGACAGCCCGTCAGCGGATTGTTGCTGATGACGTGCAGCGGATGCCCGCGTCGATGCAGCGCGCGCACCATCGCCACGCCATCGGGCCAGGCGTGAATATGCTCCGCGTGCCAGGCGCGGAACCGCGCCCACACGCGCGCGGCGTCGAGGCCGAAGTGCGGAATATAATCCCCGTAGTCCCAAAAGACGTGCTCGACGGTGAACGCGTGCAGGTCGCGCACGGCGTCCTCCGCCCGCCGCCCGCCCGCCTGCAGCTCATCCACCAGGATCGCAAACAGCGCATTGCCCAGCGGATGCCGGGGATCAATCTGCGGGACCGCCCGGTCGTCCGTCAGCGTGCCGTCGATGTCGATGAGCACCGGGCACGCGAATGGCTCGACATTTTCCTTTATCACAACGCTATGATTAGGGTATTCCTCGGGCATGCGCAATGGGAAATTCCAGCCGCCGGAGCCGGTCGCGTGAGCCCGCTGGACTGGGGGCTGGCCGCCGTGATGCTGGCCGGCCTGATCGGTGTGGCGGTCTGGCTGGGCCGCCTGAACCGCAGCGTCGCGGATTTCATTCTCGCGGGCCGCAAGGTGCGCAAGTTCCTTGGCATGAGCGCGGGCGCGGCGGAGAACCTGGGCCTCGCGGGCATCGCGGCGAGCATGCAGCAGGGCATGCAGCACGGCTTCGCGCTGATTTGGATCAGCGTGATCCTGATGGCCTATACGATCCCGGTGTTCGGTGTGATCGGCTTCGGCATCCAGCGGTTCCGCGCGACGCGCTGCATGACCATCCCGCAATTCCTTGAGCAGCGCTTCGACAAGCGGCTGCGCCTGCTGGTGGGCGCGATCCTCGCGATCTCCGGCATCCTCAACATGGCGATCTTCCCGCTCGTGGGCAGCCAGTTCCTCGTCGCCTTCAGCGGCCTGCCGGAGACCCTGTCGGTGGGCGGCCTCGCGCTGCCGACGGTGTCCACGTTCATGATCTCGCTCGTACTGCTCGCGATCCTCTTCACCTTCCTCGGCGGCATGGTCACCGTCGTCGTCACGGACTACATCCAGGCGACGATCATGATCGGCGCGCTGGTGCTCGCCGGCGCGCTCACCCTGACGCAGGTCGGCCCCGCCGCGATCCACGACACGCTCACCACCCACCTGGGCGACGCCGCATTCAACCCCTTCAGCGTGGGCAGCTACGGCCTCACATGGATCGCGTGGGTCCTGTTGCTGACCACCTGCAACAAGCTGGCCTTCGCGCCCGCCGTGCAGAAGGTCGCCTCCGCCGAATCGCCCGAAACCGCGCGCAAAATGGAGCTGTTCCAGAACATCTTTGGCATGGGCATGCGGACATTCATGCTGCTGATGGGCATCGGCGCGCTCGCGGTCCTCGGCCCCACCCCGCCGGACGGGCAGACGGCGGACACTTATTTCCGCTTCGCCGGCGCGATCTACCTGCGCGAGACGCTGCCGGTCCTCGTTATGGGCATGGTCTTCGCGGCGATGCTCTTCGCGGCGATCAGCACGGACGACAGCTATCTGCTCGCCTGGTCCGCCGTCATCGTCAACGACATCGTGCAGCCGCTGCGCCGCACCCCGTTCTCCCCCCGCGCGCACATCCTGCTCATGCGCCTCGTCATCCTGCTCATGGGACTCTTCATCATCGCCTTCGGGCTGACGTACGACCCGAAGGAGAGTATCCTCAATTATATGTACCTGACCGGCACGCTGCTCGGCGGCATCGGCATCTCCGTCTTCGCCGGCCTGTACTGGCCGCGCGCTACGACGGCGGGCGCGCTGGCGGCCATCATCACCTGCGCCGCAATCCCGCTCGCCGACCTGTTTGGCCGCCAGTGGATCGGCGACCGGTTCCCGCTCACGACCCAGCAGTCGGGCCTGCTCGCGCTCGTCCTCTCCCTCATCGTCATCATCGCCGTGTCGCTGCTCACCGGGCGCGGCCCCGCGGCGGGCTGGGTGGACTACGGCGCAGTCCTGCGCCGCCTGAAGGCGGGCCACGCGGAGGAGGCGTCATGAGCGCGATGGTGATCGCGACCTACATCCTCGTGTCGACCGCCGCCGCGGCCTATGTGCTATTTTTCCTCGTGATCACCATCGGCGGCGCCTTCGACCTCGCGCACCTGCTGCGCGCGCTGCGCCGCGAAACGCCGGACCCGGAAGACGACGGCCGCGCGGAGAAGCACGGCTTCACCCTGATCGAATTGCTGGTCGTCATCGCGATCATCGCGATCCTGGCCGCGCTGCTGCTCCCCGCGATGACCGGCGCGCGCGCGAACAGCCTGCGCTCCGCCTGCGGCAGCAACCTCCGCCAGATCGGCATCGCCACCATCTCCTACCACAGCGAGCGCGACGGTGTGCTGCCGTTCCCCTACACCGGCGGCGGCATCGACCAGGGCTACAACCCGCGCTGGTACTCCGTCCTCGCCACGAGCCAGTTGCTCGGCGGCGTGACAAACGTGAACGCGACCGGCCAGCGCGTGGCGTTCAGGTCGCCGGGCATCATCCACTGCCCCGCCTACGGGCGGCACGACGGCGACGCGAACCCCTACCAGATGTCCGACTTCGCGCCGAACAGCCGCCTCCGCTCACGCACGGTGGACCTGATGCGCAGCCCCGAGCGCGTTGTCTGGATCAGCGACACGCTGTGGAACCGCGCCTATTTTAACCCCGATGTCGTGACGCCGACACTCGACGGACTCCTGCACATGGAGACGCCGCCGCGCCACAACGGGTCGCGCAACCACCTGTTCGTCGACGGCCATGTGCGTGCCTTCAGCGCCGCCGAAATTGTCGCGCAACGGCCCGCGCCCAATGTGGATTCCATGTATGCACCTTAAACCCGCCCTGCTCCTCGCCGCCCTGTTGGTGCACAACGCCACCGCCGCGCCGCGCATCGTGCTGCCGCAGGCATCGACGCCCACGGAGAAGTTCGCCGCCGCCGAACTTCAGCGCTACCTCGGCCGCGTGCTCGGCGCGGACGTCGCCGTCGTCACGGAATCCGCAGGCGATCCGGCCCCCGGCGGGCTTGCCCCGCCGGAGCCGAAGATTGCCGGGCGACCGAATGGCGAAGAACCTTTCAATCCCCTGCCCGGCCCGGCGGACACGATTTTCGTCGGCCGCTGCGCGGACTCGCTGCCGCTGCTGGACGAACTCGCACACCCGATCGCGGACCTGCGCGCAGACTCGTTCATCATGGCGCCGGGCGCGGACGGACTCCGCCTGCTCGGCGGCGGCGACCGCGGCACGCTCTACGCGGTCTACGCCTTCCTCGAACGGCAGGGTTGCCGGTGGTACGCGCCCGGGCCCGCGGGCGAGGTCGTGCCGCGCCGCGCCGCGCTGGACCTGCCGACGGAACGCCTCCTCGAACGACCCGGCTTCGCCGTGCGCGACATCGGCCGCGGCCCGGGCGCGACGCCGGAGGAGACGCTGGCCCTCGTCGACTGGGGCGCGAAAAACCGGCTCAACCGGATGTACGCGCTGCGCCAGCACCCCGGCTGGGCCGAACGCGGCGGACAGGTGCTCTGGCAACACGTCTGCCACAACACGCCGTGGGTGGTGCCGAACGAAAAATATTTCGACACGCACCCGGAATATTTCGCGCTCTACAACGGACGCCGCATCCGCACCGGCAAGGAGGGCGGCTACCTGTGCACCACGGAACCCGCCGTGCACCAGCTCGCGGCGGATTTCATCAACCGCTGGTTCGACGCGCACCCGGAATCCAGCGTCGTCCCCATCTCCCCGCCCGACGGCGACGTGAAGTGGTGCGAGTGCGAACGCTGCCTCGCGCTCGGCGGCCGGAATTTCGCGCCGGGCGAAGACGGCCACATGACGCGCCGCCAGGTCGAGTTCATCAACGCCATCGCCCCGCTCGTTGCCGCGCGGCACCCGGACAAGTACATCCTCAACCTCGCCTACTCGCGCTACGTCTGGCCCTACCCCGGCCTGCGCCTCGCCTCCAACGTCGTCACGCAGGTCGCGCACGGCTACGCAGGCAACGGCGTCATGGTTGAATCGATCCTCGGCCCGCGCAACGCGGAGGCGCGCGAGATCTTCCGCCAATGGGCGGAAGCCAGCCCCGCGGGCATCGGCGTGTGGGACTACTTCATCCTGCATGTGCCCGACCAAAGCGGGTCGCCGATGACGCCGCTCGGCTTCGGCGCGGTCGCGCGCGACATGGCCCGGTTCCTCGCGGAATTCCCCAATCCCTACAAGGTCTACTTCACCCAGGCCGGCAGCGAGCTGCACCGCTACAACGCGTTCCTCTACCACGCCATCGCGCGCTTCGCGTGGAATCCCGCCGCGGACCTCGCGGAATTGCGGGCCGGCTACGCGGACGCGCTGTTCGGCCCCGCGGGCCCCGCGGTCGCGCGCTACCTCACCCGCCTCGACGACGCCTACACGGCGGCGACGGATTGGAACCCGCCGATCTGGCGCGAGATCACCGTGCCCTCGCCCCGCGTCTTCACGCCGGCCGCGCTGGGCGACCTGCGCGCGGCGCTCGTCGCGGCGCGCGCCAGCCTGCCCGCGGACGACGCGCGCGCGGACGCGCTGCTCGCGGACCTCGAAACCTCCCTCGCCTATGTCGAGTCCGCCGTCCGCCCGAAACAACTCGTCGCCTCGGCCGACGGCGTGTGGCGCATTGAGCGCGGCGAGGACGCCTACGTCTTTAACGTCGGCGGCGCGGCGACCTCGCGCGAGGAAATCGAGCGCGTGCGCGGCGACGCGGAGGCGCGCGGCCTGCTCGACGAATCGCTGCTGCGCGTGCTCTTCCGCTGCACCCCGCGCAGCGAGCCGATTGTGTGGCTGGAAAACGACCGCCTGCGCGTCGGCGTCCTGCCCGGCGTCGGCGGACGGCTCATCCGCCTCATCGACCGGCGGACCGGCCGGAACCTGCTCTATGAACCGATGAGCGTCACCGCGCTGGCCGACCCCGGCGCGGGCTATTTCCGCTACGGCGGCTACGAGGAATACACGCGCAAGGAATTCGCGTCGCCCGGCTGGGAACTCGCGCTGGAGGCCGAACGGCGCGACACGGACACGGCCCTCGGGCTGGTGCTCACCGGCGTCACGCCCGACGGCCTGCGCATCCGCCGCACGCTCACGCTCCCGCGCGGCGCTTCGCCCGACCTCGCCTTCCGCACGGAACTCGAGAACGGGACCGCGCAGCCGCGTCCGGCCATGATCCGCGTACATCCCGAATTGCAGGTCGCGCGCACGCTCGACCAGACACTGCTGCTCGTGCGGGGCGGCGACGGCGGGCTGAAGGCCATCCCGGTGCCCGAGGTCGCGTCGATGGATGACCACCAGCCCGACGGGTGGTGGGGCGTGGTCGACGCCAGTTCCGGGCGCGGCCTCATCAACACCTTCGCCGCCGGCACGGCCACCACGCACCTGCACCCCGACCGCGCGCACGAGAGCCTCAACCTCGAACTGTTCGGACCCGCCGCCACGCTCGCCCCCGGCGAGACGCTCGCCTTCGAACACCGTTATCGCGCGGTCGCGGACTGGGCCGAGGCGCCGGACGAAGTCGTACGCCTGAAACCGCGGACCGCGGCGGCGGAAAGCCAGGATGCCCACGTCGAGTTCGTACCGGGTCGCCAGGGCGCGGGCATCCGCGTGCGCGACACGCGCATGCTCGTGTATGACGTGCCGGACGACGCGTTCTGGCGGGCCGGCGCGTTCGAAGCGTGGATGCGGCTCGACCGCGCGCCGACCAACGTCGCCGACGGCATCCTCATGAGCGCGGGCTCGCGCCAGCCCGACTATACCGTGCTCGCGGTGCGCGATGGCGAACTCGTGTTCTACCGGCAGCAGGCGCGCGACGACGGCGGCGCGGGCTACGCCGCGTGGTGCAAGGTCAACGCGCCGCTGCCCGGCTGGACGACCGGCGCCTGGCAGCACGTCGTCGCCACATGGGATGCACCGCCGGGCCGCCCGGCCACGGTCCGGTTGTTCCTCGATGGCCGCCCGCTCGCGCAACGCGGGGACGCGCAGTTCCTGCCGTTCCGCGAAGTCGGCCGCATCGCCATCGGCTGCGACAGCGCCAGCGCGCGCAACCCGCGCTTCCCCGGCGTGCTCGACAACGTGCGGCTCCACCGCCGGGTGTTGAACGAAAAGGACGTGCAGCAAATGTACCGCGGCCTCACGCTGCCGGCCGCGCCGCTCCTGCAGCTGGACTTTGAGCAAAGCACCGCGCCCGCGCGCTGACATCCATGGCGACCACACTAAAGGATATCGCCGCCCGCACCGGCCTCTCGCTCCCGACGGTCAGCCACATCCTCAGCGCGCGCGGCGGCGCCTATCGCGAGGAGACGCGCAACCGCGTGCTCGCCGCGGCGTCCGCGCTCGGCTACCGGCCCAACGCCTCCGCGCGCGCCGTCCGCGCGGGACGCTTCGGCAACGTGATTCTCCTGATGAGCAGCGACCCGGGGCGCAGCGGCCTTTTCCCCGCCCTCGCCCACGGCATGCTCGACGCGCTGGACGCGCAGGCGCTGCGCCTGACCATCTCGCGCCTGCCGGACGCGCAACTCACCGACGAGCGCACGCTGCCCGGCGTCCTGCGAACGTGGATGGGCGACGGCCTGCTGATTCTCTACACGGCCAAGATGCCCGCGCGCCTGATCGAGCTGGTCCGGCGCTTCCGTATCCCCGCCGTCTGGGTCAACGCCGACCTGCCGCGCGACAGCGTGTATCCCGACGAGAAACGCGCCGCCTTCCTCGCGACGCGGCGTCTGCTGCAGGCGCAGCCGGGCCCGGTGTATTACGGCGACTTCACCTACGGCGCGCGCGCGCCCGACGCGCATTTTTCCGCGCGGGCCCGCTACGCCGGTTACGCGCAGGCCGTCCGCGAAGCCGGACGCCGCCCGCTGCGGATGGGCCTCGCGACGCGCCTCGAACGCGAGGACCGCCTCCCGTGGCTCGCGCACTGGCTGCCGCGCCAGCCGCGGCCCCTCGGCGTGCTCTGCGTCGCCGCCTCCACCGCGCTGCCGCTCTGCCACGCCGCCGCGCAACAGGGCCGCGTCATCGGCCGCGACCTCGCGGTGAGCACGTTCGGCGACGCACCCGTGACGCTCAACGGCATCGCGCTCGACACCTGGATCGTGCCCATGCACGAAATGGGCCGCCGCGCGGTGGAACGCCTGCTCGCGCGCATCGAGAACCCGCGTTCCGCCGCCTCGCTGCGGCTGCCCCTCGACCATGCGCCCGGCGAAAGCGTACCGGGGGCCCGCGCATGAAACTGCCCGCCAACTTCCGCCGGCTCGGCGGCCTGCTCGAAATCGGCGGGCGTACGGCCGAACAACTCCGCGCCGATTGCCGGGCGCTGCGCGACGCTGGCTTCCACGAGGCGTACCTCGGCGATCCGTTCCTCGCCTTCGCCCCGCGCGATGCGGCGGACGCGGTGTTCGTGGAATCCGCCGGCGCGCTCGTGCTGCGGAGTGAATCGGAACTCGCCGCCGTGCGCGACATTGTCCACGCCGCGGGCCTCGCGCTCGACGGCGCGCACTACAACCAGGTGCTCCCGCCGCCCGGCGAATTTCCCTGCGCGTGGCTCGACGCCTACCACGACGCCATGCTCGACCGCGCCGAGGTGCTTGGTCTCCGCCGCGTCACCACGCATCCCGGGTGGATGTTCGGCTCCGCGGAAGAGCGCTGCACCGGCGACGCCGCCCGCGTGTTCGCCGCCCGCGAGATCGACCTCACCGAACTGAACCGCCGCGCCCAGCTCGTTTACGGTGGGGACGCGGCGCTCTGGCGCGACAGCGTCGCCGTGTACCGACGCCTGTGCGCGCGCGCCGCGCGGATTGATGTCACCGTGACCCTCGAGACCGCCATCTCCGAGTGGTACGACCTCACCCTGCATCCGGAGCGCATGCGTGCGTTCATCGGCGAAGTCGGCGCGCCCAATCTCGCCATCTGCATCGACTCCGGCCACTGCCATCTCAACGGGCTCAATGTGGCGAGCGTCATCACCGCCTGCGGCGACCTGCTGGCCGAGACGCATTTTCACGACAACCACGGCGCGCGCGACGAGCACAACCCCATCGGCGATGGCACCATCGACTGGCCCTCCGTCATCCGCGCGCTCGCCGACGTCGGCTACCCCGGCAGCATCACCTTCGAACAGCGCAATCACGCCCTCAACGCCGCGCGCTGGACCACCATACTCGGCCAGATGGAGTCCCCCTCCTCATCTTCCTCGTCCCGGACTTAACCACGGATTAAGCGGATTAACAGAAAGCCGGCCTCCCCATCCGTAAACTCTGCGCCATCTACGATTGTTTGAAGCCAACCCCCGACGCCGCATCGGTCACCTGTAGTTCCGCCGCTCCGCCGGCGGAAATCAAAATCGTTTTTACAGACGTT
>DAOLDD010000004.1:0-66259 GCA_035327585.1 Kiritimatiellia bacterium
CTTCGACGCACGGCGTGTTTCTAACTATTCGTGCAATTCAAAGTTGAAGTCAGGAGAGATCGCTCTCGCTCGCGATGTATTCTGGATTCGTCCCCTTTGACCGCATGGTTCTCGGCGGATCTATCGTTGCTCGGAACTATCTGAGAGAAGGCTGCGCAGTCTGACCCCGGTTTCGCGCAGGCGATGTTCGGTCCAGGCGAGGCGCTGGAATCGCTGTTGCAGCTCGCCGGCGACCAGCGCCTGAACCGCGCGCAGGATGTCCTTTAGTGATCGTAGCCGCATGAGAGAATAACCTCGCGACGCTCCTCGCGGGTGAGCAGACCGGCGAAGGGTGCAAAATCCTTGAGTCTGCGCGCCTCCTCGCTTTCATCGCGCAGCAGGTTCAGCAGCTGCTCGAACGCGGCCTTCGATGTCATGGCGTTTAGAATCAGGTCGCGCCATGTTTCCACGCGATGAACGGGCGCGCGCTGGTCCTCAATCCATCGGTGCGCGGTGTTGAGCGCCTCGTGGAGCAGGCTCGGATCGCGCTGCAGTTTGGCGGCGATCAGGGGAAACAAGTTCATCGCGGCAATTCTGTCACGCCTGCAGGTCGGGGCCGATACAAAAATGGCCCGCCTACGCGCTTGGCGCGAGCCCGATGAACGGCAATCACATGCGCGCCAAATCCACGAGGTCGGTTTCCGGGGTGGGAAATCCGAGCCGCGTAACGATGGCGGAAATCTGGCCGCGATGGTGGGTGCCGTGGTTGAACACGTGCAGCAACGCATCGGCCAGCCGGACCGTGGTCGGCGCGCCGCTCAAGGTGGCGTACGTGAAGGGCGCGTCCAGTTCGGCTTCTGAAAACGATCCCACGAGCGATTCCCACGTTGCGGTGTCGCGGCGGAGCGATTCCGCGAGCGGAGCGAACTCGGATTCCAGTTCATCCGAGAGATGGCGGACCGCGTAGGTGGTCCGCAGGAACCGGGCGCGCCACAGGCGATCCACGAGTAGCAAGTGATTAAGCGTTCCGTGGATGCTTCGGAAATAGAGCCCGGCATCCGCTTTGCGATCCACATCCGGAATCGGCTCCACGGACTTTAGCACACGATCCGTGGCCCAGTGGTGATAGCGCGCGTGAGTGATCAGGAGGTCTCTCATGGCGTTGCTCGTTTCAATTGTTTCTGTGTCAGGTGGCCGAGGATCGTGAGGGCGCGGTCGTGGCGGGGCGACCACGGTTCGCCGCAGTTGAGGCGGATGAAGTTGCGGAAATTTCCGCGCGCGGAGAAGAGCGGACCGGGCGCGATGCTGATGCGCTCGGCGGAGGCTTCTTCGTGCAGCCGCACGGCGTCCACGCCGCGCGGAAGTTCCACCCAGAGGACGAGGCCGCCCTGGGGCCGCGTGATGCGAACGCCCTTGGGAAAGGTCTGGGCGACGGCTTCACTGAGCCGGCTGACCTGCCGCTGCAGGGTCGTGCGGAGACCGCGCAGGTGGTGGTCATAGCCGCCGTTCTGCAGGAATTCGGCGACGACATAGGCGGGCAGCGTGGCGGACGCGACGCTTGTGCTTCGTTTCACGCGCAGGACCGCTTCACGGTAGCGGCCCGGGGCGATCCAGCCCACGCGCAGGCCCATCGCAAGCGTCTTCGATACGGATGCGCACATCAGCACAAGGCCCTTGGTGTCGAAGGTCCGGGCCGGGCGCGGGCGGGTGGGGCCAAAATATAATTCGCCGTAAATGTCGTCCTCGATGAGCGGGATATCCCGCTTGCCGAGCATCGCCAGCAGCGCCTTCTTGTGCTCCTCGGGCATGAGGCTGCCTTGCGGGTTGTTAAATTGGGGAATGGCGACGCATGCGGCGATGCGATGGCGGCGGATGGCGCGTTCCAGCGCCTGCAAATCCATGCCTGTTCGGGCGTGGCAGGGAATCTCGACCGCCTTGAGGCCGAGCACCTCCAGCACCTGTAGGATCCCGAAAAACATCGGCGACTCGATGGCCACCACGTCGCCGGCCTTGCACACCGCGCGCAGGGCGAGGGTGACCGCCTCCTGGCCACCGGTGGTGATGACCAGGTCGTCGGCCGCCATCGGGCAACCCGCATGCAGGTAGCGCCGGGCAATCGCGCGGCGCAGGGACTCCGCGCCGGGCGCCATGTCGTAGGCGATGGCGCGCGGGCCGAGGCGACGCGCCTCCGTGGCGGCGAGCCGGTTCAGCTTTTCCCACGGCAGCAGCGCGGGCGACGGGATGGCCGCGCCCAGATGCACCACATCCTCCCGCGAAGAATCCGTGAAAATCCGCGCGCTTGCGCCGGACAGGCCGATCGGCGTGGCGGCGCCGGACATGCGCGGCGCATCCGGCTCCGGCAGTTCCTCGGAACGCCGGGGCCGCACGTAGAAGCCGGAACGCGGTCGGGCCTCCAGCCAGCCCTGGTTCTCCAGCAACATCAGCGCGCTGATCGCCGTGCTCGCGCTCACCTGGTGCTGTTGACGGAGGGAGCGGACGGATGGAGCGCGATCGCCGGGCCGCAACACGCCCGAGGCCATTGCCTGCTGCAGCGCCCCGGCAATTTGTTCATAGCGAAGTTCGGTGGTTGAACTCATGTCGAAATCCTCCGTCCTTCCTCCGCCGGGAGACAGGCACAGCGGCGAATCTCCTCAATCGGTACAGATGATCGTATGCTCATTCTGTACCGGTCGCAATCGTTCTTTTCTGAATCTGTTCCTGTCTGTTGCTTCGTGCAGGATGGAGGCATGAAAACGACATGGAAGGCGCTGTGGGCGCGGGTGCGCGGGATATCGCTGCGCGAGGCGGCCTATGACCTGGCGCGGGACCGGGCGATGACGCTGTATGCCGTGGATGCGCCGATGCGGTTGCGGGTGGCGCGCGGCCGGGTCTGGGCCACCGGCGAGCGCCTGGCCGGGGACGTGCTGCTTTCCGCAGGTGAAGAAGTCTGTGTACCGCGCGGGGCGTCGGTGGTCCTGCAAGGACTGGGCGATGCCTGCGTGTGCTGGTCCGCCGCGCCGCTTCAGGGATGTGCGAGCAGCGAGACGACCTCGCGCGGGTTGTGGACGATGGCTTGGGCGCCGGCTGCGCAGAGTTCGGCTTCGGGGCGGAAGCCCCAGGTGGCGCCGACGGCGAACATGCCGGCGGCGCGCGCGGTTTCCATGTCGGTCGCGGTGTCGCCGAGGTAGAGAACTTCCGCTGGCGGGACGTGCATCAGGTGCGCGGCCTCAAATGCGCCGGCCGGATTGGGTTTCCGCCCCACGTCATCCCGCTGGCCGAGCACGCAGGCGAACGGCCACGCGGCGAGATAACCCTCGACGCACCGGATCGTCATGCGATGCGGTTTATTGGAGAGAATGCCAAGGGTGAGCTTGCGCGCGGCCAGCACATCAAGCATTTCAGGAATGCCGTCGTACGGGCGGGTGTGCACGTTCCAGCAGCGCTCGTACACCGCGCGGTACTCGGCGAGCCCGGCGCGGATGTCGTCCGGGGCGCGCCGGTCTTCCGGGAACGAACGTTCCACCAGCAGCGAAGCGCCTTCGCCGACGAAATAGCGGTAGGCGTCGATCGGATGCGTCGGATAGTCGCGGGCCGCGAGGACGGCGTTCATGGATTCGCCGAGGTCGCGCAGCGTATCGAGCAGTGTTCCGTCCAAGTCGAAAAGACAGGCGCGAAGGGGATGCGGTTGGTGCATGACGGCGAGAGGTACGACAACTTGCGCCCCGCGTCAACCGAACCCGCCCCGCGTTCCGCCCTCCCCTCCCGTCGACATCAGTCCGTTCAATGGTAGGCTGATCAAAAGACACTTATGCGCATATGCGCATAAGTGTCTTTTGATCAAGAGGGTGTTGCCCTGTCTGGATATGAGGTTGGGAGGAAATTACAAGAGGTGGCGCCGGTGGGCGCTTCCATGCGTGGGAGGGAGGCGCGTTGCCGCGGTTCAGGGGGCGTGGCCCCACACGAGGACGTGGCGGTCGCTGGGGAGGTCGATGGAGAAGTGGGCGAGTCCCGTGTCGCGGAGTTGTTGGCGGATCTCATCCGGCTCAAACGCCGCGTGCAGTGAGTGATGGAAATCGCGCCGTAGCTCCGCCGCTTCGCCGGCGGTGTGGAATTCCGTGAGCCGCCGCGCCTCCTCCGCCGTCGCGGGGCGGCGCAGGTCGGCGATAAAAACCGGTGCGCCGGGCGCGGCCCATTTCCGCACGCTGCGCCAAAGCACGTTCGGGTCGTGCAGGTGGTGCAGCAGCGAATTGCTGATCACGATGTCGTACCGGGCCTCGGGCAGGGCGCAGTCGGGCAGCATTCCGTGCAGCAACCGAACGCGGTCGCGCAGGCCGGGATGACGGTGATGACAGATGTCCGCCGCCGCCAGCATCGCCTCGGATCCATCCACGCCGTCGATTCGCCAGCCGGGATACGCCGCGGCGAACCGGAGCGCGACATCGCCCGGCCCGCAGCCGAGATCCAGGACGCGCGCATTTGTTGGCGCGTCCGGAAACCGCTCGCGGAACAAATCCACGAGCCGGCTGTGCGGCGCGGCAAAATCCGCCAGCGCGTAGGCCGCTGCCTGCCCGGCTTCCTCCATCAACTCCGGTTCAACGGTGCGTTTCATTTGCTCCTTGGTGCAATTCGTTCCGGGCATGGTACAATTCCACGCTGTCATGACAACGACTGACCAACTGCTCCAACAGATTTCCGTGCCGTTCGAGTATCCGGTGGTGTTCACGCGCGCGCTGTTCGATCCGGGCAATCCGATTCTCGTCGATGTCATCCGGCGCAAGGGCGAGCCGCGACGGCATCGCGTGCTGGCGCTGATCGATGGCGGGGTGGCGAAGGCGCGACCCGGGTTGTCGGCGGAAATTCAGGCGTATGCCGCCGCACATGCGGAGTACATCGAACTGGTCCAGCCGCCGCGCGTCGTGTCCGGCGGCGAAAGCGTGAAGAATGATCTCATGGGGCTGGCGGGCCTCATCAATACGATGGTGGAGCGCCGGCTGTGCCGCCACTCGTACGTCCTCGTGATCGGCGGCGGCGCGGTGCTCGATGCGATTGGGTTTGCCTCCGCGCTGGTGCATCGCGGGTTGCGGCTGATCCGCGTCCCGACCACCGTGCTCGCGCAGTGCGACAGTGGGGTGGGGGTGAAAAACGCGATCAATCTCAACGGGGTGAAGAACCTCGTCGGCACGTTCGCGCCGCCATTCGCCGTGCTGAACGACTACGACTTCCTGCGCACCCTGCCGGAACGTGGCTGGACGGACGGCATCGCCGAGGCGTTTAAGGTGGCGGTGATCAAGGACCGCGAGTTCTTCGATTGGCTCAAAACGAACGCGCCCGCTCTGCGCGCCCGCGACGAGGCTGCGATGGAGCATCTCGTCCGCCGCTGCGCCGAGCTGCACATGGAGCACATCCGCGCGCACGGCGACCCGTTTGAATTCGGTACGGCGCGCCCGCTCGATTTCGGACACTGGTCCGCGCACCGGCTGGAGGCGATGTCGAACTACAAGGTCAGCCACGGCCACGCGGTCGCGATCGGACTCGCGCTCGACGCCGCGTACGCCGTCGCGCAGGGCTGGCTGGACGCGGCGGAGTTCGATGCGCTCTACGAGGGGCTCGTCACCTGCGGCTTCACCCTCTGGCACGAGCTGCTGGAGCGGAGTCGCGGCGGCGAACTGGACCTCCTGCGCGGCCTGCACGAATTCCGTGAACACCTCGGCGGCGAGCTTTCACTCACCATGCCGAAGGGCCTCGGCGCGTCGCACGAAGTCGGCGAGGTGGACCACGCGCTGATCGCCCACGCCGTTGCCCGGTTGAAGTCGCTCGCACACGCATGATCGATGCCTCGTCCCATCTCACGTATTGCCTCAACATTCATCCCGGCGAGTCGTGGGTGGAGCAAGAGGCCGCCATTCGCCGGCATGCGTGTGCGGTCCGGGACCGGGTGGCGGGTGGGCGCCCGTTTGGACTCGGGTTGCGCCTGAGCGCGGCATCAGTGCGCACGCTGTCGGAGCCCGCGGTTCTTGCGGCGTTTCGCGCGTTGTTGGACCGCGAGGGGTTGTATGCCTTCACGATCAATGGATTTCCCTACGGCGCATTCCATGCCACGCGCGTGAAGGAGGCGGTGTATCGCCCTGATTGGCGCACGGCGGAGCGGCTCGCGTACACCTGCCAAATGGCCGATGTGCTGGCGGCATTGCTGCCCGACGGCGTGGAGGGGAGCATCAGCACGGTGCCGGTGGGGTTTGGCGCTGATTTCGCGGACGCCGCAGCGCGCGCACAGGCGGCGGATCGCTTGGTCGACGCCGCGCGGCATCTGGCGGCGATCGAGGCGCGAACCGGTCGCCTGCTCCACCTCGGCCTGGAACCGGAACCGGCCTGCGTGCTGGAGACCTGCGACGATGCGCTCGGATTCTTTGCGCTGTTGCAGGATCGCGCGGGACGCGATGCGGAACTCGTGCGCCGGCACGTCGGCATCTGTTTCGACACCTGCCATGTGGCACTCGCGTTTGAGGAGCTTGCCACGACATGGCGGCGCTATCGCGCCGCCGGCATCCGGATCTCCAAGGTGCAGTTGAGCGCCGCGCTCGAGGTACGCGGTCCCGCGCCCGCGGCGCTGGCCGCCTTCGTCGAGCCGGTGTACCTGCACCAGGTGCGCATGCGCCGCCGCGGCGGCGCGGCGGCGGCGTGGCTGGACCTGCCCGACGCCCTCGCGGCGTGGCCCGATGACGCGGATACGACGCGCGTCCATTTTCATGTGCCGCTGTTCTGGTCGGGTGACGGGGCGTTGCAGCCCACCACCCACACGCTGGACGATCCCTTTCGGGCCTGTCTGCGCGACGGGTCGTGCGCGCACCAGGAAATCGAAACCTACACATTCGACGTGCTCCCGCCGGAGTTGCGCGCGGGCGGTGTTGTGGATAGCATTTGTTCGGAGTATCGTTGGGTTGCGGCGGCATTGCTGCCACCCGAGGGAGATCAGCATGCGTGCCAAAGCTAAACCGTTGTCCTGTCGCGTCATTGTCGAGAAGCATCGCGATGGATATGTAGCCTATCCGCTTGGGCTCAAGGGCGTATGCGTGGCGCAAGGCGACAGTTATGAAGAAGCGCTCGAGTCGGTAAAATCGGCCATCCGTTTCCATGTTGAAACATTTGGCAAGGAAGTGCTGAGCGAGAGCACTTCCGTTCTGGAAGCCTTTGTCGCCG
This sequence comes from Kiritimatiellia bacterium, assembly GCA_035327585.1. Classification (GTDB taxonomy): domain Bacteria; phylum Verrucomicrobiota; class Kiritimatiellia; order CAIVKH01; family CAIVKH01; genus JAMLJG01. The sequence continues at coordinate 7,177 of DAOLDD010000004.1, forward strand.
AAACTGCATTCGCTGTTTGATGAGCAGATTTCCGACAGATGCGCCCAAACGGCGTGTCGTGCGTGCGCTGGAATCTCTCGGATTCCAAATGGTACGCGAGAGGGAGCACATTGCGATGGTGCGTCCTAATCCGGATGGTTCTCGAACGCCGCTGACCATGCCCAATCACCGCGTGTTGAAGTCCTCAACGCTGCGCGCCATTTGTCTCCAGTCCGGCATATCCAGAGAATCTTTTATGAAGGCCTTTCAAGATTCATGAAATTCGCACTCCAAAGCACGCGTGTGGTGATGACTGATGGTACGCGGCCCGCCGCCGTCCTGATCGAGGACGGGCGCATCGCCGCGGTGTTTCCCCATGGGGAGATTCCTCAGAGCGTGCGCGTCGAGGACGTCGGCGCGCGTGTGGTCATGCCGGGTCTCGTCGATCCGCACGTCCACATTAACGAGCCGGGCCGCACGGCGTGGGAGGGCTTCGAGACCGCGACACAGGCCGCGGCGGCGGGCGGCGTAACGACGCTGGTCGACATGCCGCTCAACAGTTCGCCGGTGACGGTCACCGCGTCCGCGCTCGAACAGAAGATCGCCGCCTCCGAAGGCAAACGCTGGGTAGACGTCGGTTTCCACGCGGGCCTCGTCCCCGGCCACGTCGGCGACCTCGACGCGCTGATCCGCGCGGGCGTGCTGGGCGTAAAGGCATTCCTCGTGCATTCCGGCATCGACGACTTTCCCGCGGCGACCGAAGCCGAACTGCGCGCCGCGATGCCGCTGCTCGCGAATCACGGCGTGCCGTTGCTGGTTCACGCCGAAGTCGAATCCGCGAAACCGCCGCCGCGCGGCGACGCGCGCTCCCCGCAGGCCTGGCTCGCCTCGCGACCGCCGGCTTGGGAGATCGACGCGATTGAACTGGTCCTGCGGCTTTGCCGCGAAACGCGCGCGCCCATCCACATCGTCCACCTGTCGGCGGCGGGCGCGGTGCCGATGCTGATCCGTGCGAAGGTGGAGAAACTGCCCGTCACCGTGGAGACGTGCCCGCACTACCTCTTCTTCAATGCGGAGGATATTCCCGAAGGCGACACGCGGTACAAATGCGCGCCGCCGATTCGCGAGCGACTCAACAACGAACAGCTCTGGGGCGCGCTGCTGCAGGGCACGATCGACCTGCTGGCGACCGATCATTCGCCCTGTCCGCCGGCGATGAAGGCGCTGGACAGCGGCGACTTCTTTCGCTCTTGGGGCGGCATAGCATCCTTGCAGTGGAGCCTGCCGATCGTCTGGACCGCGGGCCGCGAGATCGGCGTCACGTTCGATCAGCTTGCTCGCTGGATGTGCGAGGCCCCCGCCCGGCTCGCCGGCTTGCGGGGCCGCAAGGGCGCCATCGTCCCGGGCGCGGACGCGGACCTCGTCGTCTGGGAGCCGGACGCCGCGTTCACCGTGCAGCCGGAATCCACCTACCATCGCCACAAGGTTTCGCCCTACATGGGCCGCAGGCTTTACGGCGTGGTCGAAAGAACCTATCTTCGGGGCCGTCTGGTCGCACATCGCGGCGTCGTGCAGGCGGGAGCGCACGGCCAGTTGATGCGCGGAAGGGGGAATTGAAGATGGCAGCACCGATTTCTACGGCGGCCGCATTTGCCGGCCTGGTGGACCTTGCGTCGGAACGCCTGGGCGGAAAAGCGCTTGCGGCGAGCGACGACTTTTTCGCGGAGAAGGAAAATCTCCTCAAACCCGGACGCGGCATTTTTATTGAGGACAAATACACGGACCGCGGCAAGTGGATGGACGGTTGGGAGTCGCGCCGTAAACGCACGCCGGGCCACGACTGGTGCGTCATCCAACTCGGTCTCCCCGGAACGATCCGCGGCGTGGATGTGGATACCAACCATTTCCTCGGCAACGCGCCTTCGTTTGTCTCGCTTGACGCGGCCACGTCGCCCGATGGCCCGTGGACCGAAATCCTGCCGCGCAGCCCGGTGAATCCTGGGGCGCAAAATTTGTTCGGCGTCGCGAGCGGAGCCGTCTGGACGCACGTGCGGCTCAACATTTATCCCGACGGCGGCGTTGCGCGCTTCCGCGTGTACGGCGACGTGCAACCGGCGGCCACCGCCGCCGGCGCGCTGGCGGACCTTGCCGCGCTGACGAATGGCGGACGCGCGGTCGCGTGCAGCGACATGTTTTTCAGCTCCATGACCAACCTGATCATGCCCGGCCGCGGCGTGAACATGGGCGACGGCTGGGAGACGAAGCGGCGGCGTGGGCCCGGCCACGACTGGGTCATCCTGCAACTCGCGCGCGTGGGCGCGGTGAAAAAGCTCGAAATCGACACGGCGCACTTCAAGGGCAACTTTCCCGACACCGCGTCCGTGGACGCTTGCCACGCCCCGGGCCAGCCGGTGGATGGGCTGACGTGGCCAAATTATACGTGGCGGGAGGTCTTGCCCCGCCAGAAACTGCGCGCCGACGCCGTGCACGTTTTCGAGGCCGAACTGGTCGACATCGGGCCCGTCTCCCATGTGCGCCTGAACATTTATCCCGACGGCGGCGTGAGCCGGTTCCGCGTATATGGAGAATAATCACCGCAGAGACGCCGAGTGCGCTGAGCTGGAAGGATGCCCTCCGTGTCCTCTGCACCTCCGCGGTGAATTGTCATGAAACTCACTGAATTCAATGCCCTCTCCACCGACGAAGCCGTCAAGGACCTGATGCGCTGTTGCGGCGCGCGGCGCTGGGCTGCGCAGGTGGCGGCGCGCCGGCCGTACAACGCGGTGGAGTCCGTCATGAAAATGGCGGACGACGTGTGGGCGAAGATGGATCGGGCCGACCTGTTGGAGGCGTTCAGCCATCACCCGAAGATCGGCGACGTCGCGAGCCTGCGCACGAAGTTCGCGTCCACCAGCCAGTGGGCGTCGGGCGAGCAGTCCGGCGTGCAGGCGGCGGACGATGACATTCTGAAGCGGCTGGCCGACGGCAACGAGCTTTACGAAAAGCGGTTCGGCTATATTTTCATCGTCTGCGCCACCGGCAAGACTGCGCCGGAAATGCTCGCCCTGCTGGAGGAGCGCGTGCGCAACCGCTCCGAAGTCGAGCTGCGCGTCGCCGCCGGCGAACAGGCCAAAATCACCCGCATCCGCCTCGGCAAACTGTTCCACGAAGAAGTGCTGGGAGATTCCGCATGAAAACCACCCTGACTCCTGATGTACTCAAACCCATCGAGCGTGAGCTGGGCGCGGCGATCGCGCGGTTCAACCGCCAGTTCCCAGGCGAGTCGCCCGCGCGGCAGCCGATCCAGACGTTGTACGGCGGCGCGCAGATTTTCAAGGCCGACACGGCGGTGAAGCTGGGCGCAGTCGCCCTGCGCGCGCTGGAGGAGAACGCTCCCAACGCCGCGTCTTTCGCGAAGGCCCTGGGCTGGACGGGGCCCGCGAAGCTGCACCACACGATCTACGCCCGGGTGATCGAGAAACTGAAGCGTGAACCCGTTGAGGATTTCCGCATCGATTTCGAGGACGGCTACGGCAACCGTCCGGACGCGGAGGAGGACCACCACGCGGTGTTCACCGCGCAGGAGGTCGCGCGCGGCATGAAGGAGGGCACGTTGCCCCCGTTCATCGGCATCCGCACCAAGCCGCTCTCGCAGGAGCTGAAGCACCGCGCGATCCGAACACTCGACCTCTTCGTCACGGCGCTGGTGAAGGCGACGGACGGCGTTTTGCCGGACAACTTCATCATTACGATCCCGAAGCCGGTGATGGCGGAGCAGGTGAGCGCGATGGTGAAGCTGTTCGCCGTGCTCGAAAAACGGCTCGGCCTGCCCGAGCGCTCGCTGCTGATCGAGTTGATGGTCGAAACGCCGCAGTCCATCATCGGGCCCGACGGCGCGTCGAATCTCTCGCACTTCGTCGAGGCCGCGGACGGGCGTTGCCGCGGCGCGCACTTCGGCGTGTACGACTACACGGCGTCGAACAACATCACCGCCGCGCACCAGGACATGATGCACCCCGTGTGCGACTTCGCGCGCGAGATGCAGCGGGTGTCGCTGATGGGCACCGGCATCTGGATTTCCGACGGCGCGACCAACATCATGCCCGTCGGCCCGCACCGCCCGGCGGGCGGCAAGCCGCTTTCCGCGAAACAGAAGAAGGAAAATCAGGCCGTCGTGCACCGCGCGTGGCGGCTGATGCACGCGCACGTGCAGCACTCGCTCTACACCGGCTACTACCAGGGCTGGGACCTGCACCCCGCGCAATTTCCGATCCGCTACGCGACGGTGTACAAATTCTTCCTCGAAGGATTGGAAGCCGCCTCGTTGCGTCTCAAGACCTTCGTCGAAAAGGCGGCGCAGGCGACGTTGATCGGCGATGTATTTGATGACGCGGCGACGGGCCAGGGTCTGCTCAACTACTTCCTGCGCGGCATCAACTGCGGCGCGATCACCGAGGCCGAGGCGCAGGCCACCGGGCTCACCATCGACGAGCTGCACGGAAGGTCCTTTGTCAAAATATTGGATGCGAGGCGGGGGAAGACGGAAAACGGAAAACGGAAGACGGAAAAATGAAGAGTCCGATCACGACGCATGTGCTCGATACGTCCTGCGGCAAGCCGGCGGCGGGCGTGCATGTGGTGCTGCAATTCTGGCAGGCCGGGCGCGACTGGCAGCAGATCGCCGAGGGGCTGACCAACGCCGACGGACGCATCCTCGACTGGATGCCCGCCGGCGCGACGCTGACGCCGGGCGTATACCGACTGATGTTCGATACGCGCGGCTATTTCGAGCGGCTCCACCTGTCCAGCTTCTTCCCGACCGTGCCAATCGTGTTTGAAATCCGGGACCCTTCCGCGCATTATCACGTCCCGTTGCTGCTGTCGCCGTACGGCTATTCGACCTATCGCGGCAGTTGATTCAATACAACAAAGGAAAAACGAAATGCAGAAAATGAAGTGGATGCTGGTTCCGGTGGCGGCGGCGTGCGCGATGGCCCTGTCGGCCTGCGGTCAGAAAAAGGACGACCCGAGCGCCTACGAAAAACCGCTCCAGGAAGCGACCGAGGCGGCGAAATCGGCCGCGGATTCCGCGGTGAAGGCCGCGCAGGCCGCGGTGGATGCCGGCGCTGAAGCCGCGCGTGAAGCGGCCGCGAAGGCCGAGGAAACCGCCAAGGCAGCGGCGGAAGCCGCGAAGCAGGCCGTACACTCCGCCGCGGAAGCGGTGGCCGAAGCGACGGCGCCCGTCGAGGCTTCCGTTGAAGACGTCGGCGAAACGGCCGAAGAAGCCGTCGAGTCCGTCGAGGAAGCCATGGAGAGCGTGGACGCGCCGGAAATGCCGGTCCAGGAATAACGCGAGCGTCAATGATGGTGAAACGGGCGTCCCGAATCCGGGGCGCCCGTTTTTTTACCAGACGAGCCCGACCTGCACGCCCGCGATGGAGCCTTCCGATTTCGGCTGGAAAACTTCGATCGGCGGAAAGGATTTTCGGTTCGATTCCTTGAACGACAGCGTTTCGTAGAATGCCGCGATTCGCACCCGCCCGTGCTGCAATCCCGCCTCGACGTCCCATGTCGAATCGCGCCCCGGTTCAAGCGAGAACGTATCATCATCCGCCAGTTCGATGTTGTAGTAGGTGCGGTTGGCGAGCGCCGGCCGGCGCGCCACGCCGAGATAAATGCGTGTGTTCCCGTCGAGCGTCCACACCAACTGCCCGCCGAATTTCGCGTACAGCGTGAACCAGTTTTCGTCGTAGCCGCCTTCATCCGCGTCGCCCTCGGCGATCCGGCGAAGCCAGTAGCGCGCGCCGATGCCGAGCCGCGGATGAAAGCGCAGTCCTTCCGCCTCCGGGCGCAACACCGCATCCAGTTCGCCGCGCATGCCGAAGTAGTCCGAATTCGCGGTGGCCGGCTCGCCGCCAAAGGTCTGCCCGTCGTAGTCGACCCGCCCCAGGGTTGCTTCCGCGCGCGCCGCGAGGCGCCAGCGTTCAAACTCCAGCAGCGTGCCGCGAATCCCGCCGCCGATGCGCGGGCCGTCCTCCTTCAAGATGCGCGCGCCATCGACGAACTCCTCCCACGCGAAACGTTCCGCGCGCAGATAGGCCTCGAATTCGCCCCCGCGCGCGAGTGCGGGAATGGCCAGCGCCATGCAGGCGGCCCAAAATTTGCAACGTCTGCAAAAACTTTTTTCGCGACCTGCAACGTCTGTTTCGCCATGGGCGGAAATTTCTTTTTTCATCGCGTCAGGCTCCTGGTCCGGTTCCGGGTTCGGGGAAGTGGGTGAAGTTGGTTTTCCCGCGGCGCGCGAGCTCCCACAGCTTGGCGTATTTCATGAAGACGCCGAAGGAGCTGATGCAGGCGATGACGAGGCCGTGCCAGCCGTCGAGGAAGCCGTGCTTGAGAAAATAGCCCTTGAGGAAGCGCAGGGGCGGGCGCGTGAGCAGGTCGAGCGGATGGAAGCGCGGGTCCTGCACGAATTTCTGGCGCGCGGAGATGGTGGAGAAGCGGTCGAGCGTGTCGAGGTGGTCGCGCAAATCGTCGTAGGTGTAGTGCCAGAGCGGAAACTGGAGGCGTTTGACGGAGCCGTTGACGACGACCTTGTCGTGCGGTTCCTCGCCTTCGGAGCGGCCGAAGTCCTTGTGGAAGAGGCGGAGTTTTACGTCGGGATACCACTCGCCGTGCCGGATCCATTTGCCGAGGTAGTAGACCTGGCGCGGGAATTCGTAGCCGAGGTGGGCGGGCGTGGCGGGTTCGAATTCCTCGAGGATTTCGTCGCGCAGGCGCGGGGAGACCTCCTCGTCGGAGTCGATGTTGAGGATCCAGTTGTAGCGGGCGAGGGTGCGGATTTTGTTGCGCTGGCCGACGTAGCCGAGCCAGACGTGCTGGAAGACGCGGTCGGTATATTCGCGGCAGATGTCGAGGGTGCGGTCGGTGCTGAAGCTGTCGAGCACGACGATCTCGTCGCACCAGGTGAGGCTTTCGAGGCAGCGCCGGATTTTCTTTTCCTCATTAAAGACGATGACGCACGCGGAGATGCGTTCGCGGGTTGGAGCAGTCGGGGTCACGGTGAAGGGGCGGGGCGTCGGCGGGGATCATCCGTCGCGCGGGCGCCATTCGGGATGTTGGGGCGATGCATCATGCGGGCCGCCGGCGCCTGGTCGGGCGGGGCCGACCGTGCGGGCTGGCTACGATTATCGGACGTTGCGCGCGTTCGTCCATCAATAAAGAAGGTTCCGTTCGCCGGGTCGCGGTGCAGGCGTCGGCGGGATCAGGGCGGCAGGAGTTCGAGTTGGTCCGGTGTGCGGATTTCCATGTTCGGGTTGTCTTGATGCAGATAGGGCGTTCCGCTGACCCGCACGCGGCGACCGGGCAGGACCGCGGCGGGATCGCCGCCCAGTGCGGCGCGCAGCGCTGGTAGTCGTTCGCCGCGGACGACGACCGTGAATTTGTGCCCGATTTTGTGCTCAAACTCCAGGAAGGTGATCGATCCGCTGGGCGTTGCATTGACCTGGCTGATCCGGCCTTCAACCACGATCATTTTACCCGCGTTTGCGCGGATATTTTCGACGGCATGCGAAGGAAAGAGCGGCGCGTCGATTTTTTCGTCCGTCCCGACCTCCATAAAGCGGATCTGGACGGGCCTGTTCAGGACCATCTGGGGCGTATCCCGAAAGAGGCTGAGCACGCCCTCTATTTCCACTTCGCGGCCGGGAAGCTGCTCCAGTTGTTCGCCGTATGCCGTGAGAAATGCGGGCAGCACATTACGGTGGATCAGGGCGTTGAATTGCAGGCGAGCGGCCCCGAAGCGAACGAACGTCAATTGGTCGCGCCCGACCTCGCGTTCGATGGAGAGAATGCGCCCCCGCACGACGGCGTAGCGGCCGACGGCGTCGCGCAGCCGGGCGGCCTCGGTCGCTTCCAGATGCAGATGCGCTTCGCTCCGCGCCGGGTCGTGGTGCGGCGCCGACACCTCCCCCGCGAGGGGGCGTTGCGTTTCCGGCTGCATGCGCGGTGTGCGCCGTGCGGTGGCGGTGCGGTTCAGGCGGGCGATCTGCTGCCGGGTCCAGACGCCTGCGCGGCGTATGGAATCGTCGTCCGGGTATGCGGTGGCCAGTTCGTCCCACAGCCGTCCGGCTTGTTCGAGTCGTGCGAGGGCATCCTCGTTGGCGAGCACGCGCGACCAGTTGCCCAGGGCATACGCGAGGTCGATGCGCAGTTCTCGGCTGCCGGGATTGGCGGCGAACAAGCGATTGTAGTGCTCGACGGCTTCGGCAAAAATCTCGCGGGCCCGTGCCGGATCGCCGGCTTCCCCCGTTGCATGGCCCCAATCCGCCAGGCTGCGCGCGAGGTCTCGTTCCAGCGAGAAATGTTCGGGGTGCTGCGCGTTCAACCGGCGCAGCAAGGCGGCGGCCGCGGCGTGCGCGTCGCGGGCCGCGGCTGCATCGCCCAGTTGGCGGTGGATCCGGCCCAGCTCGTCCGAGCTGCGCGCGAGTGCCCGCTGGTACTCAAGGTGCCGGGGATGGCTTTGGGCCAGCGCGAGAAAGTGGACATGGGCTTGTTCGAACTGCGTCCGGGCGCCCGTCTTGTCCTCCGCCACCGCGAGGGCGCGGCCCCACTCGCTTAGGCTGCGCGCCAGATCCATCCGGTGTTCCGGGTTGTCTGGTGCTTCGTCGAAGACCCGGCGGTATAATTCGTGCGCGTACCGCAGGGTTGCGAGCGCCCCAGCGCTTTCGTGTGCGCGCAACTGCATGTTGCCGAGTTCCATCCAGCTGCGCGCAAGGTCGCGCCGATACTCCACGGCGCCGGGATGTTGTTCAACCATCTGGGTTTGGATCCGAACGGTTTCTTCAAGGAGTGGCCGTGCCTCCGCGTGGTTTCCACCGCCGGCGAGCAAGAGGCTTAATTCCTCCAGACTGCGGGCGAGATCGCGACGGTAGGCGGGTTCCTCGGGTGCTTCCTCGGTGAGGAGGCGCAGGATGGCAACGGCGTGTTCATATGCCGATTGCGCCCCGGGCCACTGGCCGGCCAGTTTCCGCGCGGCGCCGAAGTTGCTCCAACTGCGGGCGAGGTCGCGCCGGTACCCGCGATTTCCAGGATCGGATTCGAGCAGGAGTGTTAGTTGGTCGATGCGTTGCTGCCAGAGCGCCTGGGAGTCTTCAAAGCTTCCGGCGGTCTGGCTATGTTCGGCCGCCCGCATCAGGGCCCGGCTCAATTCTTCGCGCAGCCGGGTGTTGTCCGTGTTGTCAGCGGCCAGTTGTTCATAAAACGCCAGGGCGTCGCGGAGCATTTGATCGCGCACCGGGGCGGCCTCCGGGATGCCGGCCAATTGCCGGCGCGAGGCGTGCGTCATGAACTGGTCCACGGTGTCCAGGGCTTTTTTCAGGTTGCTTTCCGCGCGTTCGCGTTCGCGCACCGCCTCCGCTTCCGCCCGGCGCGCCTCGCGCTCCGCCACGCGGGCCCGCACGAGGCCGGTGCTTGCAAGCGCCAGGCCCAGCGCGAGCGCGGACAGGACCGCGGCCCCGGCGATGGCTAGTGATTTGTGCCGTCGCGCGAATTTGCCCGCCTGATACCAAACCGAGGGCGGTCGTGCGGCGATGGGTTCGTTCCGCAGGTAGCGCCGGAAATCGTCGGCGAGCGCGGCGGCGGCGGCGTAGCGCCGCTCCTTGTCCTTCTCAATGGCCTTGTGGACGATGATTTCCAGATCACCCTTCAACGCGCGATCCCATTCACCCATTCTCCGCGGCTCGTTTTCATGGATCGCGCGAAGTGCTTCGTGCAGTGGTTTATGCTCCAGATGGATGGGCGGCTGCCCGGCCAGCAGTTCGTAGGCGATCATGCCCAGCGCGTAGACATCGGAGCGAATGTCCACGTCGGCCGCCTGGCCGGAGGCCTGTTCGGGCGACATATAGGACAGGGTGCCGAGCAGGACGTCGGCGTCCAGCGGCAGCACGGTCAGTTGGACATCCGCTTCCGTGGCCCGGGCGACGCCAAAATCCAGAATTTTCGGCTGTCCCTCCGCGTCCACCAGGATGTTGGCCGGCTTGAGGTCGCGATGAATCACGCCCTTCTGATGGGCGTGATGCACGCCGCTTGCAACCTGATGAAGCAAGGCTACTCGCTCGCGGATGGGCAGTGCATGCCGGACGACATGCCGGGAAAGGGGGAGACCCTCGATGAATTCCATGGCGAAATAGGGCTGGCTCACGCCGTCCGTCCCGGTGGAGCCGGCTTCGTAGATGCGGGCGATGGCGGGATGTTCCAGGCGACCCAGAAGTTCAACCTCCAGGCTGAACCTTCTCAGCAGGGCTGGCGTCATCAGTCCGGGCCGCAATACCTTCAGGGCGACGCGGCGACGCGGTTTCGCCTGCATGGCCTCGTACACCGATCCCATGCCGCCTTCACCGAGCAGGCGGACGATTTCATAGCCGGCAATGCGCGGGGCTTGGGCGGCGCCCGGGGAGCCGCCGCCGGTTTCCGCCCGGCTTAACATCGGTTTATCATCCGCCATGCGGTGAGGCTCCCGTCGGCGGATGTTTACGCTTTCTTAAGGGCTTCGTCAAAGAGCGGCTTCAACTCCGTCGGCAGCCATGTGCGCGACCGCGCCCACGCATAGCCTTCGTGACGTTTCGACGCGGGCAGGTTGCTGATCGCGGCGCCGGCGCGCAGCGCCGCGGCAGCGATGCTGGCGAAATACAGCACGGTGGCCACGTCCTCCGGATAGGCGTGCCGGGCCTGGCTGTGCAGTTGTTTGGCGAAATCCTTGACCATGCGCAGCGCCTCGACGGGGGGAGCGGGGTGATGCAGCAGCTCGCCGAAGGTCCGGATGGATACGTCCGCCAGCGCCGCGCGTGCGGAACGGAACACGAGGGACAGATCCTCGTGCAGCGACGCATCGAGTTGGTGGCGGAGCATGGGGCTGAAATCCTGTTCGGACCAAGCGGTTCGCACATAGGTCGTTTTGTTGATCAACCCGTTCAATTTCCGGGCATCATCGCGCAGGATCTGCTGGTGTGGAGGGGAGGGCATGCGTGCTGGCTGGTTTGATTATAGATACGCGCTGGCGTCGGCCAAAATTGAGCGCAGCTCCTGAATTTCCCGCTTAACGTTGTCTTCGTCACCGGCATATTCCCGAACCACGGCGCGAAAAGTGCGTTCGAACATCCGTTTGACCGTAACCAGGGCGTTGGAAGCCTTCATGGGAGAGGTGAAGCCGAGGCGGGCGACGAGCGGGCCGTAGGCGTCCGGTAGCTGTCCATTAAGGATGGGGTTAACCACCCGGTCCTCGAAGAGCGCCCAAAAGGCGTGGCGTCCCGCGGCGGCGCAGTCGCGTTCGACCCGGCGCAACGTTTCGTGAATGAGCTCCTGTATCCACGCCATGTCGAAGGCCGTGGACCCGGGGCGGCCTGGCGCTGCGTGATCGGCCGCGCCCGGCGCCGCCTCGAACGAGATCAGCCGGCCTGGCCCGGGCGAGCGTCGCTCCGCATGGTCCTTGCGGAAAACACTGATGGCATAGCGGTCGAGCGCGGTCAACAGCAGGGTTCGAAACTTCCCGCGGTCGCGATCTGCGCGGGCCAGCAGGTCGCCGAGCAGAATTTTATCCGCGATGAAGCTCTGAACCAGATCCTCGGCCTGGTCGGCGGGCAGATGCTTCGCCCGGACCAGATGCGTGCGCAGCGCGGGCCAGTAGCGTTCGAGCAATTCTTCCAGCGCCCGCCCCGATTCGCGTGTGGAGCGGTCGGCCGCACGCCCGACGAGCGTCCAGCGTGTGTCCGGAAACGGTTGTTCCTGTCCCGGCGCGTGCATGATCCTTTCCCGATAGCACGAATGCCTCCGACTGTAAACATCGGCGGCGCCGTAAAAAATTCGGGCCCGTGCAAGCGGGCGCCGGACGTTGCGTATCGTGAGATACCGGGAGTGGAGCAACGGGTTTGGATGCGCGAACACATAAACGAAGCGGCTCGGCGTTCACGGCGTGGATCGTGAGCCGAAACACGATTGTACGCGAAGGCTTGCGGACGGTTTTTTCACAATCCGGCTGGCGGGCCGTGTTGTGCGATGGTGACGCCTCCGTCGGCGATTGTGCCGAGACGCCGGATGTGATGGTGGTGGATCTGACTTCGCGCAAGAGCCTGGAATCGGTGCTGCCGTCCCTGCTGCAACGCTACAAGGACCGCTGCCTCTGGTTGGGATTTGACAATCATGGACATTCGTCCGCAGGCACTGCGGGCTTGTTCCAGGATGAAATCGGTCTGATCACTGGCGACGCGCCGGCGGAGGAACTGCTTGCTGCGGTGCGGGAAGCGCTGGCCGGCGTTCCGTTCAACGAGCCGCTGATGTCCTCCTCCGCGGCCTCCGCCCCGTCCGGGCTGGCCGCGTTGACGGCGCGTGAGCGCGAGGTCTTTGGATTGCTGGGACGCGGGCTCTGGAACCGCCCGCTCGCGCGCCAATTGGGCATCAGCGTAAAAACCGTCGAAACGCACAAGGAAAACCTGAAGCGAAAACTACAGCTTCGCTCCACCAACGACTTGATGGAGGCCGCGATTCGAAGCCGCCAACAACAAACTAACGAAAAATCAGGAAGTGTCCTGATTTACGAGCCCGCGAAGAGTGGTGTGAAATGATGCCCAAGCTGATGGGGCCGAGGCTAAATGAATTCAATGAACACTGATCACAATTATCTAACCATGGGATGATTGACTGCTCGGCGGGTAGAGGGACTAATCAACATAGTTTTCTGAACGGTGGGGCCGTGATTGATGCAGGCAGATATCTAATTTTCAGAATCGCGCTCTTTGTGTGCGCGTTTGTGCCGCTGGGCGCCGGGTCGGCGCGCGCGCTGGTGCATTCGGCGTCCGTCGGCGATGCTGCGGGCGGCTGGATGGAGGGCGCGACGTACCAATCCGTGAGCGCGGTCGGCCAGGGTCAGTCCCTGGGGCGCGCCGTATCCGATGCGCACACGAACATCACCGGATTTCTTGCGCACTTCCACTGGCCTTCAAGCAGCCAGGATTTCGCCCCGATCCTGGAGGCGATTGGACACAGGACCGTGCTGGTGGATCAGTGGCTGGACTTTACCGTATACGCGAGCGATCCAAACGGCACGCTGCCGGGGCTGGTCGCCGAGCCCCTTCCGCCTGGCGTATTGTTTGAAACCGGGCAGAGCGGGAGCAGTCGGACCGGGCAATTTTCATGGACGCCGACCGAGGAGCACGTCGGGGTGCATCCGGTTCGCTTTTCCGCCTTCGACGCCCAGTTCACGAACGACGAATTGGTGCTGATTTACGTCGGCGCCGCTGGCGACGGCACGAACAACGCGGGCGGCATGCCGGATTCGCTGCTCAACTACAACCCGTTGACCAACTTGATCGCGGTTTCCAGCGGCAACGCGACGGTGCAATGGGCAGCGGCGCCCGGAATTCCCTACAAAATCTATTACAGCGACCATGCCGTCAGCTCGAACATGACGTGGTCGCTGCTGGCCACCGTGGTGGCGACCGGATCCGTGGGGAGCGTTGTGGACGCTGGATTTGGCGGGTCGCCCGGGCGGACCTACACCATCGGGTTTGGCGATTATGAGCCGCTGGCGGGCGGCGCGTGGCGCGGCAACAAGAGCGCGTTGACGGCGCAGCGTTTCACGCTGGTCGGGCCCGCCGTCACAAGCGACCGCAATTTCGGCGGCGCCATGGGCAGCAATCTGGCCGTCAACCTGACGGGGGACGCCTCCGCGCTGGGCGATCGCATACACATCCTGCAGCCCAATGGAACCTGGCGGATTCTCTGGCTGGACGAAAATCGGCGGTGGCGCGAGGCCGCCGACAACGGATTCAGCAGTTACACGCTGCCGGTCGGGCGCGGTTTTATCCTGGAGCGCCCTTCGCTGGCGCCGGCGACCCTGATGTTGGCGGGGCGGGTGGGGAATGAAGCCACCAATTCGCTCGCCATGGCCCCCGGATGGAACCTTATTTCCCTTTCCGAAGGAAAGGCGCTGCCGATCCAATCCACCTTCGCGGACGGCGGGCCGATTGGCGGGGCTTCTCTCAGTACCGCGGATCAACTGCATTTGCTCAACAGCAACGGATCCTGGACCACGCTCATGCACATTCAGGGCTGGGGCGCGCCGTGGGACGGGAACTGGCTCAATCTGAACACGTTCCAGATTTACACGAACCGGTTGATGCCGGGCCAAGCCTACTACTACTACCGTCAGGCGGGCAGCATGGACGTGAATTTCTAATGAAAGCAACCGCTCACACCGGCGCGCTCTGGCTGTTCGCCTTGTTTGGTCTGGCGTGGGGCGCCGCGCTTCAGGCGGCGGTTTTTTATGTGGAAACCTTTGATATGGACGATGCGGGGTGGTTGGACCGCGACGCGGGCGCGATGCTTGCCAGCCATGCGCCGGGCACGGGCTTGGGGCCGGGCTCCCTGGGCGGAACCTTTGCGGAACAGGATGTGCCGGTGCCGGAGCTGGACGCGTTTCGCATTGTGCCGGCTTCATCCGGCGGTGCATTCACCGGCGATTATTACGACGGCGCGCCCGGGTTTCTCGCATGGGAATTTTCGTTCTATGCCGAGCATGTACTGCCCTCGCTGCTCATGGTTTCGTTCGACGCCGGCGGCACGTTGTTCAACCGGTTGGTGACCGCGCAGGTGGGCGGCGTCGGGCAATGGTACACGATTTCGGTGCCGCTGATTTACGACGCGGATTGGCTCGGCGGCACCGCACTGGCGTTTGCCGATGGGTTGGCCGACGTGGGCTACATCGACATTCAAATTTCGCGGAGTGGCATCGGCGGGCAAAGTTATTATATCGACAACTTCGAGTTGATGGGCGCGGGGAACAACGGCGCCTCCGCCATTCCCGAGCCGAATACGATCGCCCTGTTGGGACTGGCGGGAGCGCTGTTGTGGCGTGTGCGGCGCGGCGTTTCCCCCGCATTGGAGGAACGTGGATGAAGCGGCGTCGCCTCTTTTTTTCAGCCTCTGCGCCGCTGGTGGCCGCGTGCGTGGCCGGTTTTGCCTGGGGTGCATTCGTCATCCCCCCGAGAGCGACGGCGGAGTCCTTCACCGAGACGTTTACCGCCGGCTCCGCGGGTTGGGGTGGGGCGGCCGGCGACGTGGCTTTCGCGGACGGCGAGGCCCGGCTGGCCTTTTCCGCGCTGCCCGGTCCGCCGCTACCGCAGGCGGCGATTCTTGTGTGTTCAAACGGGTCCAGCGGTGCGTTTCGGGGCAACTATTCCGCGGGGGGCGCGCACATCATTGGCTTTGATTTCCGCGCGGACTCGCGGGAGCCGGCGGTGCTGAACCTGGCGTTTCGCGGCGCGGGCATGACGTTTCAGCGCGCTTTGACGCCCCTGGTATCGGAGCCGGGCCGTTGGTACACGCTTGCGGTCAGCGTGACTGGAAAAGATCGCGGCGCATGGGTGGGACCGGGCGATGAGGAGGCGTTTGCGAACGCCCTGGCGTCCGTCGAATCGGTCTCGATCAAGGTCGATCGGCCCGACGCGGCCGCGCGCAGCTACCGGATTGACAACGTGTATCTCGATTCCGCGCCCGCCGCCCGCTGGCAGGCCACGCCGGAAGGGCCTCGCCTCGCATGGGGACCGCTTCGCTCGAATCGCGCTTATACGGTGCTGGTGTCGACGGATCTGGTGAACGGCGCATGGGTTCCGGCGCACGCGTTCCAGGCGACGGACGCATCGGCCCTGCTCGAGGTTGGCGATGACCCGCTGGTTTTCCAACGCATTGAAGGAACGACGGACTGAAGCGCGGACAACGGGGGACGGATGAAGATGAGTGTTGTCGAAAATCGGAATCGCGCCGGTCGGGCGGCGTGCGTGAAGCGAGCGCCGCGCCATGTTCTGCTCGCGGCCTGGAGCCTGAGCCTGGGTTTGTGCGGAGCCGGCGCGGTCGAGGCCCCGCCGGAATCCCAGCAGTACTTCGACGACCGGTTCTCGTTCACGATCGAATACCCCGGCGGCTGGCACGCGGAGATCGCCGACGAGAACGGGGACGCTGTTCCCGATTACGTCATGAAGCGCAGCATTTATTATAAATCGCATGGGCCCGCCACCTTCATGATCTTCGTGTGGAGCAACCGCGAGGAACTCGATTTGATTTCGTGGTTCCGCGCCAATTATCTGGACTTGATGTCCTATCCGGAAGAGGCGCCCACGGAAGTCAATGCCGAGATCCTGGGCCGGCCGGCCGTGCGGTTCGTGAACCGGCAAATGACGACCTGCGCGATGGAAATCACGATGTTCCAGTATCAGGACTGGGTTTACATGCTGCTGTATCGCAACTGCGACGAAGGCGCCTCGCGCCCGCTGTTCGAACATTTTGTGTCGTCCTTCACCGGAGCACCATGACATGAGGATGAACCGGGCGCCGCATTGCCGGATTTGGATGGCCGCACTCGCGATGATGTGCGGCTTGTGGACCGGCGTCGTGCGCGAAGTCGCGGGCGCGGGCTACAGCGTGTCCTCCTGCGGCGGCGTGGCCGCGTGCAGTGGAAATTTCTGTTATTGCTGCGATCCCGTCGGCGTGGTGAATGGCGGCAACTGCGTGTGGTACACGTGGAATCGTCGGTGTCAGGCCGGCGAGAAATTGACGTGGTGCACGGACGCGCACAAGTGGGCCGCGGATGCGCGCTCGCGCGGCTGGCCGGTCTGCGACAAGCCCAAGGTGGGCGCGATCGGCGTGTATTCGGGGCAGCACGTCGGCTACGTCGATGCCATTGAGGGCGATTACGTCTGGACGCGCGAACAGGCGTGCTGGGGATACTCCGGGGTCACGTACGTAAAGCGACACAAGAGTTATTGGGACCTCGGCTACATTTATTTCAAGAACGACACCTGCGAGCCCACCACCGGGAACCTCAAGGTGACGATCAACCCGGCGGAGGCGCGGACCGCGGGGGCGCAATGGCGGCGCACGGGAACAACGACATGGCGGAACAGCGGCTATACGGAGACCGGCTTGTCCACCGGCAGCAAGACGGTGGAATTCAAGGCGATCTCCAACTGGGACAAGCCCGCGAATGCCAGTATCACGGTTGGTGCGGGCCAGACCGCCACGATGACCAAATCCTACGTGCGGCACACCGGATCGCTGTCGGTTACGATCAATCCGGCCGATGCCCGCACGGCCGGGGCGCAATGGCGGCGCACGGGAACGACGACATGGCGGAACAGCGGCTATACGGAATCGGGGTTGAACACCGGCTCGTATACGGTTGAGTTCAGCGCGCTGGCGAGCCCGTGGCTCAAGCCCGCCAACCTGGGCGTTACGATTTCCAAGGGCGCGAGCACGTCGCCATCGGTGCGCTACAACCGCCCGCCGACCCTGGTTGCACCAGGCAGCAACTTCGTGCATGTGGGGTCCCTGCTGACGATTCCGGTGACCGCGAGCGACGCGGACGCGGATGCCGCCACCTTGAGCCTGGTCGGCGCGCCCTCCGGGGCCACGCTGGCGGCGACGGGCGCCGTGGGTGCGGTGCGGTTCACGCCGGGCCCGAACCAGGCCGGCGCGGTGTATGCGCCCACCCTCCGGGCGGTGGACGCCTTGGGCGCGACGGGCAGCCTTGTGATTGCGATTCATGTCGGGACGCCGCCGCAGATCCAGCCCCTGGCGCCGGTGCGCGCCCGGGTCGGCGAACTGCTCGCGTTCAGCGTGCTGGTCAGCGAACCGAACGGCGATGCCGTCGCGTTGAGCCTCCAGCAGGGGCCGGCAGGCGCGGTCTTCGATCCGGGGGATGGGCGCAGCGGGCTGTTCCAGTTTACGCCGGACGTGGCGCAGGGCGGCGAATTGCACGATCTTGTTTTCACGGCGTCGGACGCGGATGGCGTCCACACGTCCGTGGTCCCCCTGATCGTCGGCGCGCCGCCGGTGATGGAGCCGCTGGCGGATGTCGCCGTACTGGCCGGCCAGACGGCGTCCTTCACGGTCGCAGCGAGCGATCCCAATGGCGATCCCAAGACGTTCGTCATGTCGGGTGCGCCGCCCGACGCCACACTGGCCGGGACCGGCGACACGCGCGAATTTTCCCACACAGCGCTGGTGTCCGAAAAGGGAAGGCAGTTCCTCATCACCTTCGAGGTGTCGGAAATTGACGGCTCGCACAGCCGCAGCATGACGTTGCGCGTCCAGGGCCCGCCCGAATTCACCGCCATTCCGCCGCAGCGCATCGCCGTGACGAATCTGTTGGAGTTGGTGGTGCAGGCGGTGGACCCGGATGGCGACGCCATGAGTTTTTCCATGAGCAATGCGCCGCCCGGCGCCGTGTTCGAGCCTGGCGAGTCGGGAGGCGTGTTCCGCTACACCCCCACGCCGGAGGAGGGAGCGAACAACTATACGGCGCGTTTTTATGCCGCGGCCGCCGATGGGGTGGGCGAATTGGAGGTGCCCATTCTCGTGGGCGTTCCACCGGAGCTGTCGGCGCCGTCGTCGCTGAGCGTGGCGAAATACAACACGCTGGAATTCGGCGTGCAGGCGTCGGACGCCAACGACGATCCGCTGACGCTGACGGCGAGCCCGTTGCCGCCAAACGCGGAGTTCGTGGTGAACGGCAACACCGGAGCGGTGCAGTTTACCCCGGCGGCTTTTCAGGGGGATCAGACCTACACCGTGGTCGTTACGGCCAGCGACGGTCTCGATGGCGCCGCCACGCGAGAGGTGACCATCCAGGTGCTCGACGACGACATGTACGAGCAGAACGATCTGCGCGAACAGGCGGTCGACTTCAATGCGTTCCGCGGGCTGTACCGACCGGCCAAGCAGGCCGACGACGATTGGTACTTCATTGATCTTCCGTTCGGGCGCCAGCGGATCAGCGCGGCCCTGCAATTCGCGCCGGACGCTGAGGCGCTGCGCCTGCTGTTGATTAATGAACAGGGCGCGACCGTGGGTCAGAGCACGGGGGCGGATTCCAGCGCGGCGTTGCAGTTGGACAGCCCGTTCTTCGGCCGGCACTACCTGCTTGTGCAGGGCGACGACAAGGGCCGCGGCTACGCGTTGACCTGGGATCATGCGGATTCGTGGGACGGCTGCACCGGGGCGGATGACGTGTATGCGCCGAACCACAGCCTTGCGACCGCAGCCGCCGTGGAGGCGGGGCAATGGCTGTCCGCCCAACTGGGCATTGGGCTGGCTGGCGAGCCCGATTGGTTCGCCGTCGATATTCCGCCTGGCGAGGAAGCGTTGAGCATAACCGGCCGCTACGGCCAGGTGTCGCATCCGTTGCACCTGGAGGTGTACGATCCGCACGGTGCGCGGATCGGACTCGCTACGGGTGTGAACGGGGTTGTGGCGTGGAGCGGCGCGCTGGAAATGCCAGGCACGTATGCGGTGCGTGTCGCCGCCGTGGACGAGCCGGCGTGCATCCCGTATGACCTGATCGCGGTGGCGGCGGAACGAACGAACCAGGCGGTGGAGTTCCTGTCCGGCCGCTATGTGCGGCTGCCGGTTGCGGCGGCCGGCCAGCCGGGCCGCTGGCTCGCGCCGGATCCTTCGGAAGGCGCA
This sequence comes from Kiritimatiellia bacterium, assembly GCA_035327585.1. Taxonomy (GTDB): domain Bacteria; phylum Verrucomicrobiota; class Kiritimatiellia; order CAIVKH01; family CAIVKH01; genus JAMLJG01. Next base: position 26,668 of record DAOLDD010000004.1, read on the forward strand.
CGGTTCAATCCGGACGGCACGGGCGGCCGTGCGGGCGCCGACGTGTGGGGCAACGTACCGGCGCTGGCCAACCAGGTGATCGGCGTCAATGGCGCCGTGATCCGCACCAACGGCATCCAATGGTTCACCGGGCCGGTCGTCACCCGCATGAACGAAGGGACGATGCGGCGCCTCGCCGTTGAGGGCGAACCGGTGGAGGGGCTGCAATTTCGCCGCGAACTGGAACTTGAAGACGGCGACACGGTTGTCGTGGTGCGGGATCGCGTGGAGAACCGGACCGCCGCGGAGGCGCTGGCCGTGTTGAGCATGGAGAGCCTCAACCCGACCCCGGACTATCCGTTCGCCGAATTGCGGACGAGCAACGACGTCACGTCCGTTTTCGGAGGCGCCGATCTCGTGATGGCCTCGTCGACGCGCGACGGACAAACGATGGCGCTTGGGTCCGCCGATCCGGCGGCGGTGCTGGACGCATCCTTCTTGAGCCGGTTAAATCCCTACACGGTCCTGACCTCGCCCGGTGATCCGAATGGCGCCGTGGCGAATCTTTCGCTCAAGCTGCTGCTGAACCACGGGACCCTGGCTCCGGGGCAAAGCCGCGAGGCGAGGTGGTATCTCGTTTTTGCCGGGGATTCGTCCGCCGCGGCGGATCATTTCCAGCGCGCGGTCATGCGCGAGGAGTGGGCCGACGACTTGTTTGAACCGAACGACGAGGCCGGGTCTGCCGCCGATTTGCGCGCGCGCGCCGGCGAATGGATTCGGGCCATTCAGGCCAATGACGACTGGTACGCCTTGCAGGTGCCGATTGGCGTGCAGGACGTGCAGGCGCGCCTGAAATTTGACCCGGCCCGCGGCGGCATGTCCATGAGCCTGTACACGGCCGATGGATGGTTGCTGTGCACCTCCACCACCTCGGTCGAAGGCGCGGTGCTCTCCTGCGTCGCACCCGCGCACGGCGTGTTGGCGCTGAAGGTGAGCGGCGACGATGCCGGGCAGGTGTACGATCTGCACTGGAGCGCCACTTCGTCCTGGGCTGGCTGCGGAGGGGCGTCCGACGATCCGTTTGAACCCAACAACAGCGGCACAAACGCCCGCGCACTGCTGCCCGACGCCTGGGCGGCGCTACAGGCCGGGGCCATGCTGTCGGCGGGCGATGAGGACTGGTATGAGCTGGATGTGACCCCGGAACGGGTCCGCCTGACGATCACCTGCGTTCACCACGCCGCCCACGGCGATCTGGCGCTGGAACTGTATGCCGCGGACGGCCAGCTTCTGCACGCGGTCGATACGTCCGCGGACGAGGAGGTCCTGGTATTCACGGTGCCGCGCGAGGGGCCGTACCACCTGCGCGTGGTTCCGCCCGCGGGCGGCGCGACGTGCAACCCGTACGACCTTCACTGGAGCGGTGAACCTGCGGCGACCAGTCCGGCTGCCGAGGTGATTCACCTTTACGGGCACTACATTTTCCTGCCCATTCGCGTTGTCGGGGAGCCGGGCCGCTTCCTCGCTCCCGACCAAACGGCAGGCCTTCGCTATGACCAACCGGGGAAGGATGGCGGGCGCGGGGTGGATATCTGGCGCCAACTGACGCTCCCGGCCGCGCACTACATCGGGTGGAATGGCGCTGCGGTGGTCACCAACGGAAAACAATGGGCGGTGGGCCCGACGGTCGAAAAACTGAGCCTCGGCAGCGCCAATCACGCGAGGATCAGCGGATGGCCCGCCACGGGCCTGTACCACCGGCGGGACGTACGGTTTCTGGATCACGAACACGTGATCACCATTGAGGATCAGTTCAGGAATGAAGGGGTCTCCGTCCTTCAACAACTGGTGACGATGGATGCCTTCGATCCGAATCCCGATTTCAGCGAGGGCGTGGTGAACACCCGGAATTATGTGCTCGCCCTGTTCGAGCGCCAGGAAATGGCGCTGGCCGAGGCGCTGCAGTGCGGACTCACCATGGCGCTGGCCTCGGAAAGCCCGTACGCCGTTCCGGACGCCTCCTTCCTGAGCCGGCAAAACCCGTACACGGTCTTGGGCGCGCCCAATCGCCCCAGCGGCCAGGAAGCGAATTTCTCGCTCAAGATGGTGATGAATTATGGCGTATTGGAGCCCGGCGCGACGGTGACGGGCATCTGGCGGATTGTCGTCGCCGGGTCGCGTGCCGAGGCCATTGCACGCTGGCGCGATACGGCGCCGGACAAGGTCGCGCGCATGGACGTGACGGGCACGGGGGTGCCGGATTGGTGGGAAGTCGCGCATTTCGGAGGCCCCGTTGATCCGGACGGCGATGCGGACGGCGACGGCATGAAAAATCGGGATGAGTTCTGGACCGGTACCGATCCGTGGGACGCGAAGAGCGTGTTCCAGCTCAACGTGCCCGGCGAGGCCTTCCCGGCGGGTCCCGTCCTTCAGTGGAACGTCGAGCCCGGCCGCCGGGCCACGTTGTTGTTTGGGACGAACCTGTGGGGGCCCTTCCATCCCGTACCCCAGGCGCCTCGCGAGCCCGGCGCCCATTCGATCACGCATCAATGGACCGATGCGGCCAGCCCTGTCTTCTATTTCCTGCAACTGGACGAACCGCATGAGTAAGGGGACGTACATGCTTCGTATCATCCGCCTGTATCACGTTCCGCTGCGCGTGCGCGGTGCGGTGGGCGTGGTCCTGTTGTCCGCGGCGCCCTTCTGCGCGCTGGCGGCCACCATGTCTCACCAGGCCGCCACCGCTTTCGGCGGACGCCTCTCCAGCGCGTCGTACACCAGCGAAACGGCGGGCGCGCAGGGACAGCCCATCGGATTGCTGGCCGACACGACCAATGTGTGGACCCGAAACATCTTCAATTTCGCGGGCTTCTTCCATCCCGGCGACGATGACCTCGCCATGGATACCTCGGGAAACGGGATCCCCGACGCGGTCGATCCGGATATGGACGGCGACGGCATCTCCAACGTGGACGAACTGCTGGGCATCTGGTTTGGCGGGCTGGCCACCGACCCGCGCCGCGCCGACACCGATGGCAATGGAAGCAGCGACCATGAGGAATGGATGGCCGGAACGAACCCCACCGATGCGGATAGCCAATTCCGCATCACACGCGTCATCTACAACTCGGCCACGGACGTCCGCATCCGGTTTCGCAGCGTGGGCGGCCGGCAATACGAATTGTTTCGCGCCCAAACGATCGGCGCCCTGTACCAGGAGGCGCCCATCGACGGCACGGAAGGCGCGCCCGGGACCGGATTTTTCAACGAGAGCGAAACCGAATTCATCGATGTGCCGTTTGGCCAGGATTATTTCTACGGGGTCCGCCTCGTGCCATGAAACCGGCGATATAAATGCACATGAACGGGAGCAAATAATGAAGAAATGGATAACGATTGCCGGGCTGACGCTGTGCCTGTCCGCCCATGCGCACGAGGGGCACGATGGGCATGTTCACGGGGAGGATCACGACCCCATCGTGCTCAGCATATACACGGACCCGGACGGCGACGTGTTTGAGCTGGCGGTGACCCCCGAACAGATTGCGGCGACGCCGGAATGGAATGGGCGGGGCGATCCGCCTCTGGGAATCGCGGCGGCCGTCGAGGCGGCCACCCACTGGTTGAGGGAAACGTTTGAAGGGTTTACGGAGTTTGAGCCGGAAAATATTTCGCTCAGCCGGGTGTACCACGATGCCGTGGAGCACCGGTGGACCTATTCCCTGCTCATCAACGCCGGCGGAAAGCTTGGCGGCGTGAAGGTGCGGCATCAGTTCATGGTGGTGGTGCTGTTTGACCGGAGCGTGGTGAATCCCAAGCCCCACCAGCCCGAAATGAGCGCACCCACAGTGGAGAACGAGTCATGAAACAGATGCGAATACTGCTCGCGTTGTTGGGCCTCGCGGCATGCTGCGCGCAGGCGGCGCCGCCCGTGCTGCTGAACCACCAGGGGCGGCTGTTGGATTCCCTGGGCGATCCGTTGAGCACGTCCGTGCCCATGGCCATCCGCCTGTTCACCGTGGAGACCGGCGGCACGCACGTGTGGGAACAGGAACTCGTGGACGTGCAGGTCTATAGGGGGCTGTACAGCGTGCAATATGGCGATGCCGCCCTGTCGGACGTGCTGACCAATTCCGCGGTGTGGCTTGAAGTTGAGGTCGATGGAGAAACCCTTTCGCCGCGGCGCCTGCTTGTTTCGGTGCCCTATGCGCTGCGGGCGGCGGTGGCGGATGAACTGGAAGGCGCGCTGGCCGGATTCCCGAGCGGCGGCATCGCCCTGTGGAGCGGATCGATAGCCAGCATTCCGGAAGGCTGGGCGCTGTGCGACGGTTCCAACGGATCCCCCGACCTTCGGGATCGATTCGTCATGGGCGCGCCGGCGGGCCAGGATCCCGGGGCCACAGGCGGCGCTCATTCGCTGACGCTGACGGCGAGCCAGATGCCCGCGCATACGCATGGCGCGACGGCCGCGACGGCGGGGGCGCACACGCACAGCGCCTCCACCGGCAGCGCGGGGAATCACTCCCACAGCGCCTCCACCGGCAGCGCGGGGAATCACTCCCACACCGTTTCGTCGGACAATTCCTACGGCAGCAGCCTCACCCGTCCGGGCGGCGGCGTGGGGGGCTCACAGACCAGCCAGGGCGGTTCCGTCAATTCGGTGAGCCACACCCACTCCCGCAGCAGCATCAGTTCGGGCGGCGCGCATACGCACACCGTGACGATCAATTCCGCCGGGAACCACACCCACACGGTCAGCGTGGATTCCACCGGCGACGGCGCAGCCATTGACAACCGGCCGGCGTTTTACGCGATGGCGTTTATATTCAAACTGTAAAATGTGGAGAGCCAAGCGCATGAAAAAAATAATTCGATTTGCAGCCCTCCTCGTTCTGCTCTGCGGCGCCACGGTTCAGGCGCAACCCCCGCTCGTCCTGTTTCAGGGCCGCATGCTGGATCACACCGGCGAGCCCATCAACGACACCGTGAACATCGACATCCTGCTGTATGCGCAGGAAACTGGAGGCAGCCCGGTCTGGCAGCAAACCATCAATGGCGTGGATGTGGCGGATGGGGTTTACGAGATTCACTTCGGCGACGCCGCGCTGGCCGACGCGCTGACCAATGCCATGTGCTGGCTGGAACTGGAAGTGGACGACGAGCTTCACGGGCCCCGGCAGCGGCTGGTTTCGGTTCCCTACGCCCGGCGGGCGGCGGTGACGACGCGGCTTAGCGTCGACTATTCAGGCGTGCCCGCCGGCGTGGTGATCCTGTGGAGCGGCGCGATCTCAAATATCCCGTCCGGCTGGGCCTTGTGCGATGGGGCCAACGGGACGCCCGACTTGAGGTCCCGGTTTGTCGCCGGCGCGTCGAATTCCAACGAAATGCGAACGGTGGTTGGCGCCAATTCCCTGGTGCTCTCCTCCAATCAATTGCCCGCTCATTCCCATACGGGGGAACTGGCGGAAGGGGGGGCGCACACCCATTCGGCCTCCACCGCTTCCGGCGGGAGCCACACGCACAGCGGCGGCGACATCAGCAGCGGCGGGAGCCACACCCATTCCGTCACCTACGGCGGGTATGGTGAAACCCGGGGGCGACCGGGCGGACAGTTCGGTAATTACACGCAGTTCAGCGTATCGCTCTACAACGGGGGCAGTCACACGCACACCTATACCGTTAATTCGGGTGGGGCTCACACGCATGCCGTGACGGTCAATTCAGCCGGCGATCACACGCATACCGTGACGTTGAACGAAACCGGCGGGAGCGCCGCGATAGACAACCGGCCCGCGTTTTACGCGGTCGCCTTCATCATGAAAACGGAATAAAGGGAGGGCGCGACATGAATAAATTGCTTTGTGTGTTCTTGCTGGCTGGCCTTGGAGCCGCCGCCGTGGAGGCGGCGTCGCCCCCCGCCCTCGTCAATTATCAAGGCCGGCTCCTGGATGCGGTAGGCAATCCGGTCGACGCCATTGTGTCCGCGCAGGTCCGGGTCTACCAGGACGAGACGGGGGGGTCGCATCTCTGGCAGCAGGCCGTTTCCAATGTGATGGTGATGAACGGACTCTACGACTTCACCTTTGGCGACACGGGGCTGGTTGAGGTGCTGACCAACGAAACCTGCTGGCTTGAGCTCACGCTGGGCGGCGAGACGTTCACCCCCCGCCAGCGCCTGGTTTCCGTTCCGTACGCGCTGCGGGTTGACGTGGCCGATGAGGTGGAGGTGGCCGTGGCCTCGGTCCCCAGCGGCCTGGTAGTCATGTGGGCCGGATCGTTGGACAACATCCCGGACGGCTGGCTGCTCTGCGACGGATCCAACGGCACCCCGGATTTGAGAACAAAATTCGTCTATGGCTCTTCCGACGCCGTCACGCCGGGCACGACGGGCGGAGCCAACGCGTATTACCTGACCGCAGCCCAGCTTCCCGCGCACACGCACGCGGGAAGTTGCAGCACGACGGGCGCCCATACGCACACCGCCTCCACGGCGAGCGCCGGCTCGCACACCCACTCCACGGCGCTCAACTCCGTGAGCCACACGCACAATCACCGGCAGCGGAGCTACAACGGCAGTTACCCGCAGGATTCGTTCGCCACACATGGCAGCGGCAGCACGACCACCATCGGCACCAGCTCAAGCGGCAACCACACGCATTCACGCACCATCAACAGCGGTGGCGCGCACACGCACTCCGTCACCATAAACTCGGGCGGCGCGCATTCGCATGCCTTGACCATACAATCCGCGGGCGGTGGCGAGGCCGTTGACAACCGCCCGGCCACCGTGCTGCTCGCCTTCATCATGAAGTCATAAGCGCGCCGGATGGGCATGCCGACGACTGGCGGTGTCCGCCCGCCGCGAATCGATTGGTGGGCGCACGGCGCATGAGTGGGCGATTTGCATTGATTTGGATTGGCCGGTCTTCACATTGGTTCGCCGTGAAGACGGTTCCATTCTGTCGCCGTTTCGCCGGGGTCGCGCGCTCTGCCGCCGCCGGGCTGGCCGCCGCCGTTTCCACGTGCGTTCAGCCGATCGCCGCGCAAGAACGGGCCGCCATCGCGGTGCCGCAGCGCCTTGCGGCGGGGCCATGGGGAGACGTTCGCATCGTTGAGTCAATGATTAGCCCTCCGCCGGAATTGTTCGAGACGATTCGTCCGGAGCCGGATCACATCCGATGGCATTTGAGGGCTCGCGAGAAAGAGGAAATCGAAAGCCTGATGGCGTCCTGCGGCCTTGATCCGGCTCTTCGCGCCCGATGGGTCCTTGGAGCGGCGCGGGGTGCGGAAGCCGACCTGTGGGTCGTGCGTCCGGCGCTTGAAGACGTGATCGCGATCCCGGCGGACACGCGCGAGTGCTGGTATGACCTGCTGATGTTGTGGCCGCAAAACATCAACCAGCGCCAGCCTTTTCGCTTCGCGGTGCGACCAGGGGTGGAATGGGTCAACTTCGACGGCTTTCCATCGGAATCCCGCGCGGCGCTCAGCAACTTGTTCTACCGTCATGAGGACGTCGTCAAATTCGCGGATATGGATGTCATACCCGCGCTGCTGCGTGATCCGAACGATGTTGCGCGCTTCAAGCGCATGATCGCGTCCAAACGCACCCTGCTGGCGGCGCTGTTCGTCAACCCCGGTGACGACATTGAGGCGCTGACGGAGTATTGGGGGGTGTTTGGCCGGCGCGAACGCATTCGCCCAATAATCGAACTCGCTTCGCGTTCCCGTTCGCCGTGGGGCGTTCCCTTGGAACTGTTGTTTCCGCCCATTCCACGGTCCCATATTTACACCTACCAGCAGGGCGCGTCGGCGCCCTTTGAACTCGACTGCAACTGGAGCACCTACAATTTCTTTCGCGCGGAACCGGACTACTCTGTAAATTCCGCGCCACTGCGCCGCGACTTTCTCCTTGACCATTACGATACGATTGATGCCCCGACGCAGTTCGGGGACATCGTGGCCTTTCTTGATCGCAGGTATCGCGTGCTGCATCTATGCAATTTCATCGCGGACAACCTCGTGTTCACCAAAAACGGTTTTTCGGTTCTGCAGCCTTGGATTCTCATGCGTCTCGACGATGTGGAGGCGTATTTTCAATCCGAATTCCAGGTGATTCAAAAGGCGTATTTCCGATACCGGGGGAACCCGTAAAACTCAAAGAGGAGAACCGATGATGAATGTCCGCAGCGTGCTTGCACCCGCAATTATCTGGGCCGCGATGGCGTCCACCCTGCCGGCGGCTCCGCTCGACTGGCCCGAGCCGATCGTGAACGGCCTTGCGCTGTTGCAGCAGGGCAGGGTGAAGGAGGCCGTCCAGGCTTGGAGCAAGGGCAGCAGCTGGACGAATCAGCAGGAGTTCATCAAGAGCACGACAATGGTGCTCGGCGTGGAACCGGTCGCGAAGGGCCCCCTCAACCGCGTCGAAAACGTGGCGAGCGCGTCGCTGGCGCCGAGCGTCTCGCTATACTGGATCGCATTGATCTACGAACGCGGAGTTCATTACCTCTGGTTCGAGGTTCTGGCGCATGAAAATGCGCACGTCATCACGGCGATGTCGCGCTATGACGACGTAAGGGAGCTCGGCGCGAGCCTCGCCCTTTTCCCCGAGCGGCTCGTAGGCTACAGCGAATCCCAGAAATAACGCATTTCTCAAACCTCCTGACCTGTCGCGTCTGGGTTGTGTCCCGCCAATCTGATTCTGCGGGCGTGCCAAGCCGTCGCAAACGGTTCGGGACAAATCGTTCCAGACCCACGCCATAACGCGTTCCGACGCTGATTCCGTCCGGCGTCCATCAAACGGGAGTGGTCTTTATGCGGACCTCCGCGCTGCGTTTACTTTCCGTGAATCAGCGTGTCACGGCGATGAAGTGGCGTCCAAGGCGACGCGCGTTGCGTTGGTGGTCGAGGCGGCGGCGAGCAACTGGCGGGGTTGTGCGGCTTCGTCGAGCAGTTGGTCCCGGTAGTAGAGGCGGAGGTGGTAGCCGTGGTAGGTGCGCGGGCTGCCGCCGGCGCGCTGTTCGTCGCGAAGGCCCTTGGGGATCAGGCAGGTGGCGGTGTGAATGCGTTCGGCGGTGCGGCCCCAGGTGGGGGAGGAGTCGTTGTCCTTGAGGTCCACGCGGCCGCGTGTCGGTTCGATGTCGCCGGTTTCCGTGTCGCGGTCGTAGAAGGTGACGTCGATGCGGATGTCGTCGGGGTTCGGCCGGGCGGATTTTCCCTCGTCGGCGAGGACAATTTTGAGGACGCGCATTTCGTCGTAGTCGGCGCTGTTCGGGAAGCGGCTGTGCTCCACCGCGGTGATGCGCAGGGCGGGCGCGTCGTCCGTCCCGGGCGGGACGACGCGGCTCAGGCGGATGCGTTCGGCGACGGCGCGCTGGTAGAGCGGCGATTCGATGCTGCGGCGCAGGATTTCGGACCACTGTCCGGCGGCGTCCCCGGTGCGCCCTTCTTTTTCGAAGAGGTCGGCGCGGACTTCATAGGCGGGCAGGAAGTCGGGGTCGATGTGCTGGATGTGCGCGAGCAGCCGGTCGGCTTCGGCGTGGTGGCCCGCCTTCACGGCGCCTCGCGCGGGGCCGATCAGCTCCTCGGCTTCCTCGCGCGGGGTGCGGGGGGAGCGCGGCGGTTTGAGGGTGGGCAGTGAGGTGAGTTTGGGCGGGGCCTGGGTGGCGCCGAGCGTCTTGACCTTGTCCTGGATGGCGCGCAGGTCTTCGCGCAGCAGGCGCAGATCCTCCGTGAGGGCGGGCGGGACCGGGCCCGCGGCGCGCGGCGCGGCGGCGGAGTCCGCGGATATCGGCGCGAGGCCGGAGGTTTCGATTTCCGCATCCGGCCCGCGCGGCACGTAGCGGGCGGAGAGCGCGAGGGCGAGAACCAGCATGAGGGAGGCCGTGACGGCCCAGGCGGCCTGGCGTCGCCGGCGCAGCGCGCGCTGGCCCGCGACTTCGGCCTGTACGAGCGCCTGGACGACGAAGCGCGTGCGCCCAAGCTCAAATTCGTCGCCGTGCTTGAGGCGCGATTCCTGGACCTCGCGTTTGTTGACGAGGATCTTGTTCATCGTGCCGAGGTCGCGGATGAAGAGCTCGTCGCCCTTTTGGAATACCTCGGCGTGCCGGAGCGCCATCTCCGGGTCTTCCACGCGCACGGCGCAGTCCGGGTCGGACCCGAAGCAAAGCGGGTGTTCCGACGTCGTAATGCGTTCGCCGGTGCGCGGGCCGTTCAGGAATATGAGGCGGTAGATCACGTCAGAAGCCGTTCATCAGGATCAACGATTTGATGCCGCCGACGAGCAAATTGTGCGACTGGCCGCCGACAAGCTGGGGGTATGCGGAAAGGCCGTCGAGCTGGACGACGTCGTGGTTGCCGACCACGCGCCAGCGGCCCGGGGGGAGCGGGACGTTGAAGGTGACCGGATTGTCGCCGCCGTTGAGGAGGACGACGAAGCCGCGGCCCGGGTGCTGGGCCCGCCCGTTGACGATGTAGCCCATCGCGCGCGGCTCGTCCGGCGGCGTGAGCCATTCATAGTAGCCGGGCGGCGGCGTTTGCGTGACGCGGAACGCGCGCCCGGCGTCGCTGCGGCGCAGGGAAATGAGGTCCCGGTAGTAGGCCATCACGGCCTTCGCGAGCGGTTCGTCGCGGTCGTCCCAGCGGATCGCGTTGACGGCGTCGCCCTTGTTGTAGGTGTTGCTGATGCCGTATTTGCTCCTCAGGAATTCCTGGCCCTCGTTGACCATCGGGATGCCGAGCGAAGTGAAGAGCACCGTCACGGCGAGCTTGTTCATGCCGGCCTCGTAGGCGGTCGCGTATTTCCCGTTGCGGTCGGGGCGGAGGCTCAATTCGTCCGCGAGGGCCATGTCGTCGTGGCTCTCGACGTAGTTGACGGCCTGCAACGGGTTCGCGGCCCAGATCTCGGTGGACCCGGTGATGACCTTCTTCATCCACTCGCGGTCGGCCTTGCCGCGCGCGAAATCCTTCGCCGCGTACCGGAAGTCGTTGTTCCAGGCGGACCAGGTCGTGCCGCGCAGCTTTTCCTTGTTCTGGCCGCGGATGGACCACGGTTCGGAGATGAGGATCACATCCGGATTCAACGCGCGCGCCTCGCGCTCGATCTGGCGCATGGTTTCCATGTCGATGAGCTCCGCGAGGTCGAAGCGGAAGCCGTCCACCTTGTGCTCGCGCATCCAGTAGAGGATGTTGTCCACGATGAAGCGGCGCATCATCGGCGCCTCGGTGCGCACGTCGTTGCCGCAGGCGCTGAAGTTGATGAAGCGGTAGTCGGGCGTGAGGCGGAAGAAATACTTCTTGTCGATCATCGCGAACAGGTTCGGCCCGCCGACGTGGTTGTAGACGACGTCCTTGAGCACGGCGAAGCCGGCGCGGTGCAGGCCGTCGACCATGCGTTTGAATTCGTAGTATTGCGAGGCGCGCAGCGGCTGGCGTCCGTAGGAGGCTTCGGGCGCGAAGAAGTGGACGGTGTTGTAGCCCCAGCCGTAGTCGCGCGTGTTGTTTTCGAATTCGCAGGTGGGCAGGAATTCAATCGCGTTGAAGCCCATGTCGCGGATGTGGTCGAGGCCCGCGCCGGTGCCGAGCGTCGCGAGCACGCCCTCGTAGGTGCCGCGCAGGTTTGGCTGAACGCCGGCGGAGGGGTGGATGGTGAGATCGCGGACGTGCGCTTCGTAGATGACGAGGTCTTCGAGGCGCGGCGTCTTCCAATTCGTCGCGGTCCAGCCGCCGAACCACTGGTTCGTCGCTTCGCGGTCGACGACGATCGAGTTGTTCATCGAATGCGCGGACGCGAAGGAGTAGGGGTCGCTGATGTACGCCTGGGCGTTGAAGGCCTCGCCGTCGCCCTGCGGCCCGTCCACGTTGAACGAATAGTATTTCCCCGTGTCGAGGCCGAGCAGGTTGATCTCCCAGACGCCATCCGTTTCGTCCTTGATCATCGGATAGCGTTCAGCGGGCGGGAGTCTGCGGTGCGTGGGCGTGTGGACCTCGAACCCGGGCGTGGTGAAGAGGTTGAGGTGTACGGCGGTGGCGCGCGGCGCGAACAGGCGATAGGTCGTGATGCCGCGCGCCTTGTTGAGGTGCGCGCCGAGTTCCTTCGTCGTGGTGATGGAGTCGAGCAGGCGGCCCACGGAGAGGATTTGCCGCACGCGCCGGTCGGCCACGCCGTCGAGCACGACGTTGTAGCTGGTGGAGAGGCTCATCGGTTCGGCGGTGAGAATCTTGATCGTCGGCACGCCGCCGTCGTTGGGGTCGAGTTTGAGGTTGATGTTCCCGTTGGGATCGCGGATGCGGTTCGGGGCCTGTCCGGGCGCGGTCATCCACTGGTCGCCGTTGATGACGAAGCGGAACATCGGGAACGGATCGCTTTCCGGGTAGGGCAGGCCCTCCAGCGGCAGGGCGAGTTCCCAGACGCCGTCATCGTCCTCGTCGTGCAACTGCCAGACGCCGCCGCGCCCGCCGTCGGGGTTCCACCAGTTGAAGTTGCCGGCGACGGTGACGAGAGCGGAGGGCGGGATGTTGACGCCGTAGAGTTTTTCGTCGAATTGGAATTTCAGCGTCGGCCCCGCGATCAGGTAGCCGCGCGCCATCACCTCGGGGCTGCCGGGCGCGAAGCGCACGCCGCGGACGGGGACCGCCGGTTCGAGCGACGCGCGAATCGCCTCGGGGTTGGCGACCGGGCGCTTGAGGTACACGGTGATTTCGTCGCGAGCGTCGAGCCGCGCGGCGAGCACGACGTCCGGCGGCCGCTCCAGCTGCCGGTTGTCGTTGACGACGAGCGCGCGGTTTTCGCCCGGCTCCCACTGGCCGTCGACGATGAATTTGAATTCGTAGCGCCCCGGTTTTTCCAGCGGGAGCTTGGTGATGTCGATCACGAAGAGCTGTTGGTTCGTGCGCACCAGGGGGAATGCGCGGGCCCACTGGTTCCAGGTGCCGGAGATTTCGACCTGGGTCCCGGTGGTGTGGACGTAGCGCAGCCAGCGGGTGGGCCGTTCGCCCGGGATGAGTCGGACGTCCGGCGAAAGCGGCGGTTCCTGGGCGGTCAATGTGCCCGCGGCCAGTGCCCACCCCAGCAGCGCGCCGAAAATCAATCGCATTGGTAGTCCCCTCGACGTGAGATTCGCATTGAACCACGCCGGGGGTCCGCAATCAAGCCGGGTCCGATCAGGACTTTTCCCGGTGGGGTCGCGATCTCGCGTAAAGGCCCCGAAGTTCCATTCACGCGAAAAATGCTACGGGGTGTTCACGAGATACTGCCACGCCTGGCGCACGCCGTAGAACGGGTTGTCGCCCTGCATCGGGGTGGACTGGTCCACGATGGGACTGTTGTGGCATTTGATGCCGGTGTTCAGGCCTCCCGCGGGCGGGGCGCTCGTGATCAGTTGGTGCGAGTGGCCAAAGGGCGCCGCCACCGTGTCGACGTTGGTCAACCCGCCGTATGCATTCATGCCCATGACCTGCCAGTTCGCCTTGTTGCGGGCATAGAACGAGTCGTTGATGTGGTTGAAACCGAAGTAGTGCGACGGATCGGTCTCGCTGGGCGCTTGCAGCCAGCCCGGGATGAGGCCGTTGTTGAACTGGTCCTCCGGCGCGGCCACCATGATCGCGCGCGCCACGGCGTGCTGCTTCGCGATGTAGCCCGCGTGGCCGCCGCCCTGCGAGTGGCCGCCGAGGATGAGGGCCGACCAGTCGATCGAGTGCGTGCCGGCGTCGAACCAGGTGTCCCAGCCCTGCGCCGGATGCTGCGCGTGCAGGTGCACCAGCAGTTTGTACAGGCGGTTGCTGATCGAGTTCGCCGCGTTGACGTCGATGAGCGAGGTGAGGTCGTCGCCGGTAAAAATTTCGCCGCGGATGGCATCGAAGCAGCCGGGGTCGCTGTCGCCTCGCGACTGGCAGAGCTGGTTTACCGTCCACGCGTTGGGGTAGGAGAGCCCGATGGTGTGGTAGCCCTGCAGCGCGGACACCTTGAGGAACTGCGTGTAGTCCGCGGGCGAGGCGTACGAGCCGGCGAAGAACACGACGAGCCGTCCCTGCTTCGAGTTGTTGCTGTTGCCGAACACCAGGTGGGCGCTGTTCCACTTGTTGATCGCGCCGTCGGTGCTGGACGGCGTTACGGAGTAGCTGAAGGCCGGATCGGGCACCGCGAGCGCGGTGCGCGCGAGTGGTTTCGCGGCCGGCACGGAGTCGATGGCGCGGGACCAGAGGATCGACCCGGTGGGGCCGAACTTGGTCAACAGGGCCTGGCGCTCGAAGTGCACGCCGTCCACGTCGCTTTCGGAAATTTCCAGCGCGGCGTATACGTTGCCGTTCGCGTCGGCGTCGAGGGCGGTCAGGATTTCCGACTCGCCGGAGGCGAGGGTGAGCGCGCCCGCGAGCGCGCCGCTGGGCGACCAGCGCGCGATCCACGCGTCGGTGTGGCCGTTGGCCTGATAGCCATAGCCGCCGGTGAAGATGCCGAGCCGCGTGGCCGCCACGGCCAGGGCGAGTTCGTCCTGCGCGGTGCCGAACTGCTGGATCCAGTCGCGATTGCCGTTCAGGGTGTGCCGGGCCATCCACGATTCAATTTCGATGCGGGTGCGCGGCCCCGCGAGCGCGCCGTCCGTGTAGCCGACGACGCCGATGCCGCCGCGGTCGTCGACGCTGACATCCGTCGCGATGTCCTCGCCCGCGCTGCCGTACTGGCGCGCCCAGAGCGGAAGCCCGAGCGCGTTGAACCGGGCGACCCAGATGTCGCGCCCGCCCGCGTGCGCGCCCGCGAGCGGCCCCTCGGTGTAGCCGGTGACGACGGCGGAACCGTCCGGCGCGATCGCCACGCCGTACGCCATGTCGTCGCCCTTGGTCCCGAACTGGCGCACCCACAGCACGGCGCCGTTCTTGTTGAGCCGCGCAAGCCAGGCGTCCTGGCCGCCCGCGCTCTTGCGAATGGCGCCGACGGTGTGCCCGACGACATAGGTGTTGCCCGCCGCGTCCGCCGCGATGGCTTCCGCGCCGTCGCCAATGCCGCTGCCGATGTGCCGCGTCCACAGCCGCTGTCCGGTGGGGCTGAACCGCGCCACCCAGGCATCGTGCCCGCCCAGGTTTTGTCCGTCCAGCGAACCCATGGTGTGCCCGGCGAGATAGACGAACCCGCTGCCATCGACGGCCAGGCCGGACGGGGTTTCGCTGCTGTCGGAGCCGAACTGTCGGAGCCAGAGGCGCTGGCCCGCGGTCGTATATTTGGCCAGCCAGATGTCCGTGTGCCCGGCATTTTCGCCGCCCGAATCGCCCGTGGTGCTGCCCGCGATGTACACAAATGGGAAGCGCGGATCAATTTTGAGCGCCGTGGGGATGTGGTGCACGCTCGCTTGCGCGGCGAAGACCGCCGCGAACAAAAGGGCGAAAACCGCCCATAATGCATTAATTTTCATACCTAGGGTCTCCCGCGGGTTCCGAGGACGCCATCCCGGCGTCCGAGCAGGTGTTATGAAGCATAAATCATGCCCGCCCGTCCCCGGCTTCGCGAAAACCGACCCCCTCGCGGTTGATTCGGCGAGAATAATGCGCTGGCATCGTGTGGGCATTCCGTACAGATTAGCGCGTGCCTGAAAGGATTTGTGTTCCCATGCGCGCATTGTTCTCTTTTCTGATCGTTGTCGGGATTGCGGTTTCCTCGTGGGCCCAGGCGCTCACCATCGTGCACGACCCGGTCCCGTTCGCCGTACGCGGCCAGCCCCTGACGCTCAAGGCGAAGGTCGATGGCGCGTCGCCCCAGTCGGTAACCTTGTACTACGCGCTGTTCCGGGATGCGGCGCCGTTCCGCGTCGCGATGAAGGGCACGGGGCTTGGCTACTATGTCGGCGCCATCGAGGCCAATTTGCTGGGCGGCGTGGACAGCGTTTCCTACTACATCGAGGCGCAGGACGAGAATGGCGCGCTGGCCGAGACGCCGTGGTATGACGTGAAGTTCCGCGACCCGCGCCCGTCCGAGCGGCCCGCTTCCGCGAATCCGCCCGCCCCCGCGCCGGCGGGGCCCGCTCCGGCCGTGCCCATGCCGGTGGAGAGCGAAAGCAGTTGGAAAACGCCCGCGCTGATCGTCGGAGGCGCGGCCATCGTGCTCGGCGGCGCCTACGCGATTTCGGACAGCGGCGGCGGCGGTGGTGGTGGTGGCGGCGGCGGCGGCGATTCGTCCACCAACGCGCCGGGCACCTATGTCGGCGCCGTGACGACCTGCACAACCCCATCGGGCGAAGCGACCACCTGCGAGTCGCGCAGCTTCAGCATCCTGATCGATTCGCGCAACGTCGTGTTCAGCGAGAGCATCCGACCCGGCCAGCAGCTCACCGGCCAGTTGGTCAACAACAAGTTCACGCTGACCGCCATCGTCAACAGCGGCGGCACCAACGGGACCATCAACTACAACGGCACCTGGGTGAACAACAGCGTCGTCGGGCAGATCACCGGCAGCGCAACGTCCGCCGCCGGCCCCGTCGCCTATTCCGGCACCTTCAGCGCGGATCGCCAATAACGCGGCGCGCGTCGGCCCAGTCCGGTTCGGTCGCGAAGATCCAGCGGTAGTACTCGCCGCCCTTCAGGCGCGACGCGGCTTCCTCGTCCACGATGACTTTGCAGTCCTCGTGCAACTGGATCGCGGTGGCGGACACCATGGAGGTGACGGGACCTTCGACCGCCTGCGCGAGGATTTCGGCCTTTTCCGCGCCGGTGACGACCACGACCAGCTTGCGCGCTTCAAGGATCGTGCCGACGCCCATCGTCAGCGCGCGGCGCGGCACGCGGTTGGGATCGCCGCCGAACAAGCCCGCGTTTTGCTGGAGCGTCGCCGGGGTGAGCGCCTTGTCGCGCGTGCGCGAACGCAGGGCGGACAGCGGTTCGTTGAAGCCAATGTGGCCGGACACGCCGATCCCGAGCAGTTGCAGGTCGATGCCGCCGCAGCGTTTGATCGTGTCCTCGTACGCGCGGCACGCGGCCTTGAGGTCCGCCGCCATGCCGTCGGGCAGATACGTATTTCGCGGATCGATGTTCACGCGCGTGAAGAGCTGCGTGTTCATGTAGTGGCGATACGAATTCGGGTCGTCGGGCGGCAGGCCGATGTATTCGTCGAGGTTGAACGTGCGGCAGCGGGAGAAGTCGAGGCCCTCCTCGCGGTGCATGCGCGCGAGCCGGGCATAGACGCGCTCCATCGTGCGACCGGTCGCGAGACCGAGCACGCTGTC
Organism: Kiritimatiellia bacterium; assembly: GCA_035327585.1. Taxonomy (GTDB): domain Bacteria; phylum Verrucomicrobiota; class Kiritimatiellia; order CAIVKH01; family CAIVKH01; genus JAMLJG01. The sequence goes on from DAOLDD010000004.1 coordinate 43,851, forward strand.
CGGCACGTCGCGCAGTTGGCGGCCAATGAGCCACGCGCCGAGCAGGGCCGCGCGGTCCGCGTCGGGGAGAATGATGACTTCCATGAGTGTTATTCCTTGAAGAGCGCGGCGAGATCGTCGCCCGCGCCGATGAGTTTTCCGCCTTCGTGGACCGGGACCAGCGCCTGGCCGTTCCACGCGCGCAGGCGGTAGAGTGTGGCGAACGCGAAATCAGGCGCCGCGCCGCCCTGGCCGCCGACGACTTCCCCGCCGCGCCGCACGTTGTCCTGCATCCAGGCCGGCAGGGTCAGGTGGTAGGGGTTGCGCTGCACCTCGCCGACATGGAAGGAGAGCGCGGCCATCAGGTCCGCCAGGTCGCGCGGCGGAATTTCGACCATCAGGTTCGGCGTCGCCATCGCGCCCCAGAACTCCGTTTCCACCACGAAGCAGCGGAGTTGCGGGCAGGCCGCGAGGGCGTCCAACACGAGCAGGTGCGTCCCGATGTGCGTGCTGTTCCAGTCCGCGTCGTGCGGCACGAGGATCGCGCGCGGCCGCTGTTCGCGCAGGAGCGCGGCGATGGTCTCCACCATGGCGGCCCAGCGGGCGGGTTCCCGTTCGCGCGTTTCCCTGTTGACGCCTTCGAGGCCGTGCGGCCCGGTGGCGACCAGGTCGAATCCGAGATACGCGCAGGCGTCCGCCAATTCCTTCCAGCGCGCCGCCTGGCGATCCTTCCGGCTGCCCTGCGTAACGGCGACGTTGACCACGCGCCAGCGGCATTCCCGCTGCAGGCGCAGCGCGAGGCCGCCGATGATGCACTCGTCGTCCGGGTGCGGGGAGAAGACGAGGACGCGCGGTGCGCGCGCAGCCGGCGCGCGGCGTCGCGGCGCGGCCAGTCCGCCCAGAGGCAGTGTGCGCCCCCGTGTTTGCAGGGCCAGCAGGCGGTTCAACAGCGAACGATACGGGTTTTTCATGGGTGTGCCATTGAGCAGTGAACGTTCAAAACAATCCGCCGGACAGGGTAGGCGGTTCCGCGGGCCATGCCAGCCCATTCAGGGAGGCCGCCAGCGCGTCGAGCGGCTGGGGCAGGTCGGCGGGCGGGTGTTCCAGATGAATGCGAACCGGGCGGTAACCGCTCGAGTGGTAGATCGCCGGATCGCCGAATAGCAGCGCAAAGGGGACGCCCCGGTTGCGAAGCCAGCCGTGGATTTCCGAAAACAACCAGCGCATCAAACCGCGCCCGCGATAGTCCGGATGCACGCACACGTCGGCCAGGCCCGCGCAGGCCCATGCGCGCCCGGCGGCATGAAGCATTCGGTCGTGGACGCCCGCGTGCGCCGCGAGTCTTCCATCCGGCGCGTGAATGAGCCAGCGGTGTGGATACGGCTCGTAAAAATAGCGTTGTGCGCGAAACCGCGCGTGTTCCGGCCTACAAAATGCGGCCGACAGCAGCCGGCGCAGCGCGCGGTCGGTCGCCGGGTCGACGTCCTCGTCCGCCCGATAGACGCAGCGTTCCGTCGGCAGACGGATGCCGCTCCACGGACTGGTTTGTGCCGTCAGCGTCGTCATGTCGTGGCCAGGGGCGGCAGGCTGGCGGCGGCCACGGCCTGTCCGACGCGCCGCGATTTCTCATCGGGCACCCGCACGCGAAACGGTGCGCCGACCTCGCCGTACAGTTCCTGCAGCACGCAGCTCGCCGAGGCCATCAGGATCTCGCCGCCGCGCCCCGAGGTCACGCGGCCGAGAATCAGCACGTCGGAGAAGGGATAGAACTGGTGATAGAGCGGCAGCGTGTGGCCGAGGTAGCCGCCAATCGTTTCAAAAATCCGTTCCGCGCGGTGATCGCCCTCCGCCGCGAGCTTCTGCACGTGAAGGAGGCGCTCCGGCAGCGGCATCTCCGGCGCGAGCTCGATGCCCGCCGCGGGCAGCAGCCGGCTGACGGCTTGCTGGGAAAAATACTGCGCGCCGACGCCTGCCGCGCCCGACCACTCGTCGCGCGGCGCGTCAGGCCGTGCGTCCACCGGCGCGAACGCGAGCTCGTTGAGCCAGCCGAGAATGCGGCCGTTGGGATCAATATAGCCCGCCGCCTCGCTCGATCCCATCGCGATGCCGAGAATGCCCGGCCGGTTCCACGCCATCGCGCCGGCGAGCGCCGTGACGTCGCCGTCGTTCGCCACCGCCAGCGGCACACCCCACTCGGCCTGGAGCCGGTGGAACAGCGTTTTCACGTCGCGTTCAAAACGATCGGGGGCGACGGCGCGGAAGAGGGAGGCCACCATGATCTTGTTGTCCACAATGATGCCGGCGGAACTGCCGCCGATGGCATCCACGCGGGGCAGGTGGGCGGCGGCCTGCCGGAGGCCGTCGTTGAGGCGCTGGTAGTGATAGGCCGGGTCCGGTTCGACCACCGGGTGCCAGGGGAACTCCGCGCTGAAGACGGGTTCCCCATCGCGCACCGCGGCGATTTTGTAGTCGCTCGCGCCGAGGTCGAACCCGATGCGGCAGCCGTCGCGATGGCCGCCGAGCGCCTGTCCGCCCTCCGATGCCGCGGGCAGGCCGGCCAGATCCACCGCCTTCACGGCGAGCGGGCGATCGAACGCGCGGGCCATCAGTCCGGCGTCGAAGTGCATGGAGCCGCCCGGCTCGAAAGCCTGTGCGAGGAGCCGTTGGATCGTTTCCGGCGCCGCAACGTGCACCGTCGCGCCGCCGCGCGCCCAGAGCAGGAACTTCAACGTATGCCGGAGATAGGCGGCGGATTCCGCCTCATGACCGTTTCCCGGCCCGAGGATGCGGCCTTCCCAGCGGCTGATTTCCCCTTCCGTGCGTTCAATGGCGAATCCGACGGCAACCGCGCGGGGATCCCGTGCGGCGCGCAGTTCATAGTCGAGCCGGAGTTTGCCGAGCGGCTGGAATCGCGCGTCCAGGGGCAAGCGGACGTGCGGCGGTGCGTCATTCAGGGCGGGTTGGTTCATGGCGCTCTCCTCGAAAGGGCGTGCTTGACATATAAATTTGAAGCAACAAATCTATGCGAATTGTCGCGGTGATGTCAAGGGGTCGTTTTTATTCAGGAGGCGGGCATGGCGGGAAGGTATCTGATTACGGGCGGGTGCGGCTTCATCGGATCGCATCTCGCGGAGGCCCTGGTGGGGGCGGGCGCGGTGGTGCGCGTGCTGGACAATCTGTCCAGCGGGCGCCGCGAGAATATCGCCGCCGTGTCCGCGGACGTGGAGTTGATTGAAGCGGATGTCCGGGACGCGGACGCCGTGCGGCGCGCGGCGTCGGGTATGGACGGCATATTCCACGAGGCGGCGTTGGTGTCGGTTTTCGATTCGGTGGCGCGCCCGCGGGACAACCATGACATCAACGGAACCGGCACGCTGAACGTCGTGCTTGCGGCGCGCGAGGAGGGCGTGGGGCGGATCGTCTTCGCGAGCACGGCGGCGGTGTACGGCAACGACCCGGAACTGCCGAAGCGCGAGACGATGCGGCCGTGCCCCGAATCGCCCTACGCCGTGGCGAAGCTGAGCGGCGAACACTACCTGCGCATCGCGCGCTCGCTGTACGGGCTCGAAACGGTGGCGCTGCGCTACTTCAATGTGTTCGGGCCGCGCCAAGACCCGCGGTCGCCCTATTCGGGCGTCGTCTCGCGGTTCGTCGATTGCCTTCGTTCCGGCGCCCCGCCGGTGATTTTCGGGGATGGGCTGCAATCGCGCGATTTCGTCTTCGTGCGTGACGTGGTGCAGGCCAACCTGCGGGCGATGCAGGTTCCCGGGGGCGGGCACGGCGAGGTGTTTAACGTCGCCTCGGGCCGCACCGCGACGCTGCGCGACCTGCTCGCCGCGCTGGCCCGGCTGGCGGGCCGTGAAATGAACCCGGTCTGTGAAGCGGCGCGTCCCGGCGACATCCGGCACTCCGCCGCCGCGATCGACCGCGCCCGCGCCATCCTCGGCTATACGCCGGCGTTCGACCTGGAGGCCGGGCTGCGGGAGCTGCTCATGCATGAGAACCTCCACGCCTGAGCGAAAACCGCTTTTGCGCGCGATGCCGGCCTCGTGGCGGCGCGGAATCCTTCGCCGATCCCGCGTGTCGTAATGATTTGGGTCCTACTTCTTTATTCCCTCCGTCGTTGTGGTCGTGCTACAAACGCCGCGCGTACATGCGCCGGTGTTGTCCGCCACGATGAAATCGCCCCGAAAGCAACTCGCCCAATACATCGCCACCCGCATCAACCTGAACAGCCTTGAAAGTTCCCGGCCTGTTCTGGAGTACCTTGCGGACCGCGGCCACGTTTCGCTTTCACAAATCGCCGGCGCGCTGAACCTCTCGCGCGGCACGTGCAACCTGCATCTGCAGCGGCTCGAACACGAACAATACATCCGGCGCTTCGAGTCGAAGCGCCGCGGGGCCGGGCGTCCGACCGTGATCTGGGGCTGGGACGAGCCGAACAACCTCACGCTGTCGCTGGTGTTCGACGTGCCGTTCCTGCACGCGAGCGTGGCGGACTTCGGGTTGAATCCCATCCTGCGCGAGGTGCGCGACCTCACCGGAGTCGAGTCCCGCGAGGAATTATCGAAATTGGTGGAGGATTTTTCCGCGCGGGCGCGCGACATGGCGGCCCAGCGGGGCGCCCGCCTGCGTCAGGCGATGGTCTATCTGCCCGGCCTGCTGGACCCGGTGACGGGGGCGGTGCGCAAGGCGGCCAACTTTCCGCTGCTCGAGGGGATTGATTTTCGTCCCCTGATCGCCGCCTCCGCCGAGCTCTCCTGCCGCACCGCGCCGCTCGGTCTTGCGTACTATTTTGGCGAAAGCGAGTCGCTGCCGCGCGATGCGAACACGATGATCATTTATTGGGATCTTGGCGTCGGCGTCGCGTTCGGACACGGGGACCACATTTGTTCGCTGGGCGTGAACCGGGAGGATGGCAAACCGACGCTGCCGGAACTCGGCCATGTACGCATCGAAAAAAATGGACGCCGCTGCCATTGCGGACGCCAGGGCTGCCTGGAGGCGTACACCGGAGGCTGGGCTCTGATGGACATGCTGAAGCGGAAATCCGCGCACCGGTTGGGTGACCTGATCCGGCTGGTCGAGCATGGCGACGGCGAGGCGCTGCGGCTCGCCCGCGGGGCGGCGGAACTGCTCGGGCGGCATCTCGCCTGGGCCATCCAGGTCATGGGCACCGACTGCATTCGCGTGTGCGGCCCGATGACGCCGGTGTTCGAGCGGGTGCACGATGCTTTCGTTCGTGGCCTGTCCGAACTGCTTACGCAGGAGGAGGTCAAGCGCCTGAATCCCTCCGCGAGTCCCGTGCGCGAGGAACGCTTCCTGCGCGGCGCACACCGCCTCGCGCGCCGCCTGTTCACGCACCCGGACGAATACGGCCTGCTGCTCCAAACTCCGGAATCGCTCGAACGTCACGCGTAAACGCGCGGACCGAGATGCGAATACCGCGTCACCGCGGCAAACAATCCAGGCGAATTCGCCGGCGCGGCGATTTATATTTGACACATCAAAACTATTGGCGTACATCTCGTGCCCAGCAGGCGGAACCAGGTTGATCGCCGGGAGTGGAACATGGGCAAGTCGAGGGCGATAGCGCGCGAACGGGTGGAGGAGGTGCTGCGGCAGTTTGACCTGCGCGGGACCCTGCTGGTCGCGGAACCGTATGGCAGCGGGCACATCAACGACACGTTGTCGCTGATCGTCGACCAGGCGGGCGGCCCGTTGCGGTACATCCTCCAACGCATCAACAAGCGCATTTTCAAGGATCCGCCGCGGTTGATGTCGAACATCAGCCGGGTGACGGCCTGGATCGCGGAACGGCTGGCCGCGCATCTCGACGCGTCGCGCCGCGTGCTCACCGTCGTCTCCACCCGGGACGGGCTGCCCTATGCGCTCGACGCGGAGGGCGACTATTGGCGGATTTATCTCTTCATCGAAAAGGCGCGGACCTACGACGTGATCGACGGGCCGGGCCAGGCGGCCTCCGCGGCGCGGGCGTTCGGGGCCTTCATGCGGCAATTGGAGGCGTTTCCCGCGCGCGAGCTCCACGAGACGATCCCGGAATTTCACCACACGCCCGCCCGTTTCGCCGCGCTGGTGCGGGCGATTGAGGAGGACCGGTGCAACCGCGCGGCGGGCGCGAAGGCGGAGATCGCCCTCCTGATGGAACGCGAGGCCGATGTGCACCGGCTGCTGGCGCTGCATCGCGAAGGCCGCCTGCCGCTCCGGGTCACGCACAACGACTGCAAGCTGAACAACGTGATGATCGACGATATGAGCGGCGAGGGGATCTGCGTGATCGATCTCGATACCGTGATGCCCGGCCTCTCGCTATACGATTTTGGCGACATGGTGCGCACCGCCACGAGCCCGGCCGCGGAGGATGAGCGCGACCTGGCGCGCGTCCGGATGCAGATGCCGATGTTCCGGGCGCTGCTGGAGGGTTTCCTGTCCGGCGCGGGGGCAATCCTCACGCCGGAGGAAATCGACCAGCTTCCCTTTGCCGGAAAACTGATCACCCTGGAAACCGGCATCCGTTTTCTGACGGACCATTTGAACGGGGATGTCTATTTCAAAACCGCGCGCCCGGGCCACAACCTGGACCGGTGCCGTACCCAGTGCCGCCTGGTGGCGTCGATCGAGGAGCAGGAGGCCGGGATGCGGCGGGAGGTCGCGCGCGCGATGGAGCAGCTGCAACAAGCTGTGGATCGATGATGGCCCCCTTTTCCAGGACGACGGTTCGCCGGGCATTCACGCTGATTGAGCTGCTCGTCGTCATCGCCATCATCGGCATCCTCTCCGCGCTGCTGACCGGGCCGATCGTGCACGCCCGCGCCCGCGCGCTGGAGACCACCTGCCAGAACAACCTGCGGCAGATCGCCATCCTGCTCATGGGCCATCTGCATGACCGCGACTACTTTCCGCCCGCGACCAGCATCGCGGAGAGTTATTTCGGCGCGCAGACCCCGCTGCTGGCCGCGCTGGGCGAATCCCTGCGCGGCGCCTCGAACATCCTGTTCTGTCCACGTTCGGTGAAGTTGGAGCAACTCGATATCGACACCGAGCTCGCAGCGGGACGCATCGGCTATTTCTACTGGGCGTGGATTCCCGGTGGGGGCGGCAGCGGCGTGCAGCCCATGGGATTGGGCGCATCGTCGAATGTGTGGTTGACGCAGGGGTGGAACAGTCAGTTGGGGCAACTGGTCCTCATGACCGACCATTTCCGGGACCGACAGTATTGGGCGCTTCCGCAGGACTGGCAGTTTCACGCCCCGCCGGATGTGGAGCATAGTCTCTCCGTGCCCGGCACGCTGGCGGTCATGCAGGACGGGTCCGTGCGAAAAATCGCGCCGCGCCCGTAGGGCCGTGAGGTATCGTCGATTTATGAAAAACATCCGCATTGGGCTGATCGGCGCCTCCGGGCGCGCCATTCTCGCGAAGCACTGGCATCCGCCGCACAGCGCCGTTTCGGAGGTGGTCGCGGCCGCGGATGTGGCGGAGCGCTCGCTCGCGGATTTGCGCGCGTGGGCGCCCGATGCGGCGACGATGACGGACTACCGCGAGCTGCTGGCGCACCCGGACCTGGACGCGGTCGCGGTATTCACGCCCGACCGCTTTCACGAGGAGCATGCCCTCGCGGTGCTGGCCGCGGGGAAGGCGCTGTACCTTGAAAAACCGATGGCGCTTTCCACCGAGGCGTGCGACCGGATCCTCGCGGCGCGGCGCAAGGCCGGCACGCCGCTCATGATGGGCTTCAACCTGCGCTATCACCCGGTGGTGCTCGCGGCGCGCGAGGCGATCGGCGCGGGACGCATCGGCGCGGTGAAGGCGATCTGGGTCCGCCACTTCATCGGCGCGGGTGGCGATTTCTACTACCACGACTGGCACGCGAACCGGACCGGCGTCCATTCGCTGTTGCTGCAGAAGGCCTCGCACGATTTCGACGTGATCCACTGGCTGGGCGGCGCGTACGGCACTCGCGCGGCGGCGTTCGGCGACCTCGATTACTTCGGCGGTTCGCACGCGGACGACCTCACGTGCCAGCCATGCCCGGATCGCGCGGCGTGCCGCGAGGAGCAGGCGCCGGACAATCCGCGCCAGCAGTGCGTGTTCCGCCGGTCGGTGGATGTGGAGGACAACCAGGTCGTGATCCTCCAGCTCGCCAACGGCGTGAAGGCGTCGTATGCGCAGTGCCACTTCACGCCCGAATACCTGCGCAACTACACCCTCATCGGCACGGACGGGCGCATTGAGTTTAATCTCGAACGCAACGAAATCTGGCTGTATCCGCGTCCCGCCAAAACGCGCGACTGGCCGACGCCGCCGCCGCGCGAGGCGATTCCGCTCGCGGGCGCGAAGGCGGGCGACGAGGGACACGGCGGGGCGGATGAACAGATCGCGGCGGGCTTTCTCCGCTATCTGCGCGAGGGCGTGCCGCCCAACACCTCGCCGGAGGACGGGCGCATGAGCGTCGCCGTCGGTTGCGCGGCGACGGCATCGCTGCGGGAAGGCCGCGTCATGGATGTGCCCCCGCTGCCGTCATGACCCGCACGGCGCTCAACCTGCTCACGCTGGCCGTCGCGTGCGGCGCGGAAGCCGCCACGTTCAGTCCCGCGCCGACGACGAACGATCTGAACAATCCGCACAAGGGGTTCATGTTGTGGGGCACCGATTTTGCCGACGGCGCGCCGGTGAACCACTACGGCGCGACGATCTATCACATCTACGTGCCGTGGCGGGAAATTGAGACCGCGGACCAGGTGTTCGACTGGGGCCGCTTCGAAACCAATCACCTGCTGCCGATCCTCGCCGCGAACAGCAATGCGACATTCGTGCTGCGTCCGGTCGCCGACTACCCCGACGGCCAGAACAGCGGGATCACGCTGTTCTACACGGGCGGCGAGCTGACGCGCGATTTCCCCTCGTTTCTCACCAACGCTCCGCTCTCGATTCCCGCATATCCCTATACGAGTTGCGACGGCGATGGGCCGGGCATCACGCCGGACTGGAACCGGGCCGCGATGATCACGCAACTGGTCCAGTTCGTGCAGGCGTTCGGCGCGCGCTACGACGGCGATACGCGCATCACTGCGGTGCAGGTCGGTTTGCTCGGGCTCTGGGGCGAGTGGCACCAGTCCGGGTGCGACAACCGCATGCCGTCGAACGCCGTGAAAGTCGCCGTGCGCGAAGCGTACAAAACGTCCTTCACGAACACGCCGTTGCAGACCCGCTATCCGCGCGACCCCGACTCCATCGGCGTGTCCTTCGGGTTCCACGAGGATTATTTCCCGTCGTTCACCGCGCCGTGCATCTACGGTTTTCCCACGTGCAGCGACAACGGCGACTGGAGCCTGCACTACGGCTTCCAGAACGTAAATCCCGCCGCCGCGACCAACTGGCGCGTGAACCCCATTTCCGGGGAAAGCCCCAACACCGCCCAGAAACGCACGTGGTCGAACGATGTCGCCGACGTGATGACGGTGCTGCGCGACTACCATTTTTCGTTCCTCGGCCCGGCGGGCGGCCACCAGTGGAACGGAAACCAGGCGAACTTGAATCCGATGAAACGCCTGCTCGGCTACAACTATCACCTCGTGCGCGTCGACTGGCCCGACGCCGCGCCGCTCGGCCATCCATTTCCCGTCACCCTTGCCTTAACGAACAGCGGCGCCGCCCCGTGCTATCACCCGTTCCGCGTCGAGGTCGCGCTTTGCGCCACCAACGGCGCGCCCCTCTGGCGTCACGCGCTCACGAACAACCTGCGGGCGCTCGTGCCCGGCCAGCACCTGGAGTGGACCGTAAACGCGTGGCCCACCAATCTGGCGGCGGGGACCTACTCGCTGCGCGTCGGCATCCTCGACCCGCGCACCGGCGAACCCGGCGTGCGCATCCAATCCGCGGGCGAGGACGCGAACCGCCGCATCGTCATCGGCGCCGTCACCCTGCAGGACCCGTGGCAGATGGACAGCGACGGCGACGGGCTGCCGGATGGCTGGGAATTCCAGCATTTCGGCGGCTTCACCAACGCGCAGCCGTACGCCGACCCGGACGGCGACGGCCAGTTGAACTGGGAGCATTACGTGAGCGGCACCAACCCCACCAACGCCGCGTCCGTATTCGTCCTCGGGCAAATCGCGCTGGATGCAACGCCCGTGGTACGCCTCGCGACCGTCACCAACCGCCGCTACGCCGTGCAGCGCGCCGCATGGTCCGCGGACGCGGAGTGGAATCCCGTCGGCGCGGACTTCGACGGCACCGGCGCCACCGTTTCCCTGCCCGATCCCGCCGCCGGTCCCGGCGCCATCTATCGCGCCACCGTCTACGTGCCGTGAGGGAGGCCCATGGAAATGAATATCGGACGCAGCGTCAGATGGCCTTCAATGCTCCTGCTGTGCGGCATCGCGCTGCGGTGGCTTGCGTGTGGTGCATCGGCGCTCCCTTCGGATGCGGAATATTTTCATGCCATCGCCTCCGGCGCCTGGCAATCGGTCCCGGGCGACTCGCGATCCGATGGGGACCCGGGAGCGATGGGGTGGGCGGTGAGCGACGGGCGTCCGCACGTGGTGTGGCCGGCGTCATCCGGCCCGGTTGAACGCGCCGTGCGTGTGCGGTTGCGCGATGCGCGCGCCGGTTCGGAACGGGAGGTGGAATTGACGCCGCGTGTGACGCAGGCGGGAAGCCGGCTTCGGCTGGACCAGCGCCTCGACGCCTGGGGCGTCGAGGTGGAGCTGGTGCTGGCCGCGCGGGGTACGCACGTGGAGGGCGCGGCGCGGCTGCGTGGGTTGACGACAAACGACGCCCCGCTGCGCGTCGAGGTGGCGCTGGATGCGCCGGGCAAGGATTGGCGCTGGTGGGACGATGGACGGCGCTGGCGCGCGGTGACCGGCGCCGGCGTGTACGCGAATCTGACGCGCGTGCTCGCGGGATACGACGGACACATGTCGCGCTATCCGTATGCCTGCCTCGCGTCGGACCGCGAGGCGCTTGCGCTGGCGGTGCCGCTGCTGCGCCCGCGCGTGTTCCAACTCGTGTACGACGCGGCATCGACGGAATACCGGCTCGCGGTCGACGTGACGCTCTCACCCGCCACCGCAAAATTCCCCAACGAGGCGACGTTCTTCTTTTCGTTGTTCGCGTCGGACCCCGCGGAAGGGTTCCGCGGCGTCATCGAGCGCTACGGGCGCATCCATCCCGAAGCGTTTGTGAAGCGCGTTGCATGGGAGGGCGTGTGGATGCCCTTCACGCGGATCAACGATGTCCGCGACGCGGAGGGCTTTCATTTTGGATTCCACGAATACGGCGCGGTGGATCTGGAATATAACCGGCGGCACGGCATCCATTCGTTTCTCTACGTCGAACCCTGGACCTATTGGATGGCGATGCCGCCGGAGCAACCCCGCGAGACCGGCGAGGCGATGCGCTTGCTGGACAAAAACGCGGCGGAGGGCGACGCGTGGAATCGTCCGATGGCCGTCGCGACGCGCATCAGCGCCATGCACGATGCGTCCGGCGACCCCATGCACCAATTCGTGGACCAGCCGTGGTGCAGCGGCACGTTGTTTTTCAATAACAGCGATCCGGACCTGGCGGCGCCGGGCGGCGAAGGATTCAGCGCCGGGGCGTTGAACCTGGATATCGCGCGGCGCGAGGTCCTGGAGCGCGAACGCGTCGTCCTGCCGGGCTGGGATCCGTATGCGGAGGGGTATCGGGTGGACAACGAACAGTCGCACGATTCCGGCACCCGCAGCCTGTTGCTGGAACGGGCGCCAGGGCAGGGGGACCGCGGCGCCGTGCAATTCGTAACGCTGGACCAGCGGACGGCCACGCCAATTCGGATCAGCGGCTGGAGCCGCGCCGAAAATGTGTCGCCCGGCGCAGCGATCAACTACTCGCTGTACGCGGACCTCACGTATCAGGATGGCTCCAATTCCTGGGGGCATGCGGTGGGTTTTGACGACGGCACGCATGCCTGGCAGCAACGCGAGTTGCTGATCACGCCCGCGGCGCCGGTCAAAACCGTCAGCCTGCACGCCCTGTTCCGCGGCGATCGCACGGGCCGCGCGTGGTTTGACCAATTGGCGTTGAAGGAAATTCCCGATGCGCGCAACGGCTCCGGCGTCGCGGCGGAAGACCTGGCGGCGTTGCCCAACCGGCTGCGCGACGGGACGTTCGGCGGCGCGCCCGTTGAATTGAGGGCGGATGGCATGTACCTCGACTCCCTCGAAGGCTGGGCCAACCGCTTGAACTTTCGCGCGGATCACTTCGCGGCGGTCGATGTGCCGCTCGCGTACGAAACCGGCAGCGGGCGCACGGCCATCTTCAATCTGTTTTCCATCTTCGAATTCACCCGGGCCATGGCCGAATCCCTGCACGCGCACGACCGGCTGCTGATGGGCAACTGGGTGCTCATTGACTTTCCTTTTCTCGGCGCGCTGCTCGACGTGCCGGGCAAGGAGGTGCATTGGCTCGACGCGCAGCACGCGTTTGCTCCGGATTCGGATGAAACAATGCTGTACCGCCGCACCTTGAGCGGCACGAAGCCCTATCCGCTGCTGCTCAACGTGACGTTCGAACACTTCACGCCCGCGATGATGCGAAAATTCTTCGAGCGCTCCCTGTTCTACGCCTTCTATCCGGGCATGTTTTCACACGACGCCGCGACGAATCCCTATTTTGAGGATCCCGCCCTCTATGATCGGGATCGCGACCTCTTCTTGAAGTACATCCCCATGGTGCGCGCCCTGTCCGCCGCCGGTTGGGAACCCGTCACGCGCGCCGCAAGCAGTCATCCCGAAATCCTGGTAGAACGCTACGGCCGTCGGCCGGACGACGGCCTGTATTTCACGTTTCATCACGACGGCGACGGCTGGGCCGGCGCGGACATCCGCATCGAAGCCGGCGCGCTGGAGATAACCAACCGCGTCCGGCTCCTCGACGTCACCGACGGCGGCGTGGTCGCGCTGGGGAATCCGGGCGAACCGCTGGACTTCAGCACACGGCTCGGCGGCTACGGCACCCGCGTGATCCGGCTCATCGAAGACACCCCGGCCGCGCTCGGCGCATTCGCCGCGGAACACGTGGGCGCCCTGCGCGCCGTCGTCGTCCGCCACGAGGCGCAAGGCAAACTGGCGGCCGCGGCGGCCGGCGAGCTGCGCGGGCTGTTGGGCCGCGTGGCGGAGGAATCCGCGACGGGCGAACGCGACGGCCTGTTGCGGGCGCTGCGCCGGGTTCAGCGGTTGCGCGGCCTGACCGCGGCGTATGCGCGCAACGATTTTGCCCGGGCCGTTGCAGCCGCTGAAAATGCGCTGTCGGATGCGGCGGCCATGGCGCTGGGCCTGTCGTTTTCGGTGACGACGCCCGATGCACTGGTCTCGCCCTCGGAATCCTCCTGCGTCGTGGAACTGGAAAACCGGTGTTCCGACGCGGTGGAGATCCGGTCGATCCGCCTCGCGTTTGACCTGTCGGATCGCGCGCGTGCGGATGCCGCGTCCGCGCCGGGCGGCGTGGCGGCGCCGGGCGAATCCATGCGGCGCGCGATTTCGTTTTCGGTTCCGGCGGGCGCCGCCCCCGATGCGGAATGCGCGATGCGCATTTCCGTGGAAGGCGTCGTTGCGGCGCAGCCCTTCACGCTCGCGCGGACGGTGCGCGCCCGCGTCGTGTCCGGCTTCGATCTGCGCCTCGCGCCCGGCCGTGTGTTGTCGGTCCAGCCCGAGGCGGAATGGACCGTGATGCTGGCCAATCATCACGCCGAGGCAAGGGACGTGGCGCTGCATGCCCGCGTGGAGGGGCCGGGCCCCGTCGCCCTGTCGTGGACGCAATCGCAGGTGCGCGTCGAAGCCGGCCGCACGCTCGCGCTGCCGCTCCGCCTTTCGACGCCGCATCCGGAGCGCCGCGCGGACTATGCCGTGGTCGTTTCCTCCGCGTGGGGCGCGGCGACCGGCGCGCTCGTCCGCTTTCCGGCTTCCTCCAATCTGCTGGCCGATGCGAACGTCGAGGTCCGTGTGGACTCCACCTTCGCGGGCTATTCCATCGGGGCGTTGCGGGACGGCATCATCGAGATAGAGGGACTGGACTGGTCCGAATCGGCGTGGGCGTCCGCCGATCTGCACGTGCCGCACTGGGTCGAGGCGCGCTGGCCGTCGCCGCGCCGCATCCAGGGGGCCTCCGTGTATTGGGCGAACGACGGCGGCACGTATTTCCGCTCCGCCCGCTACCGCCTTCAAGTCCGGAGGGATGGCCGCTGGATGGACCTGGCCGATACGCGCGAGGACGACGCGGCTCGCGGCCTTACGCGGCACACGTTTGGGCCCGTCACCACGGACGGCGTCCGCATGTGGCAGGAGGCGGGCGGCGGGCACGCGTCCCGCGCAAACCTGCTGTGGCTCCGCGAATTCGCCATCCACGGCGAATAGCCGCGTGGCGGAAAAATTACAGACGTTGTAAGCGCCGGAAAAAGAAATTACAGACGTTGTAGATTTGAGGGCCGGCGAGAACCGCGGGTCGCGCGGATGGAATGGGCGTCAGCGCAATTTGATGCGGATGAATTTGCCGCCGCCGCCGCGGCGCAGCGCGCCGTCGGGCATTTCGTCGTTGGTGGAACCGCCGACGCCGTCGGCGGTGTTGTCGGCGATGAGAAAGGCGTGGAGGGTTGCGCCGTGGAGTTCCAGCAGGGCGGGGCTGAGCGTGAATTCCGCGTAGGCGCCATCCACGCGAAACGGGACTTCGCCAACGGCGCTCCAGGACCAGGTGACGCCGCGGCCGGGTCCGTCGTCGCCGGTGTAGCGGTAGAGCGTGATGCCTTGCAGCAGGTAGTCGGCCCCGATGGGGAAGTTGTCCTCGCCGCCGCGAAATCCGGTGTCGCGCCTGCCGTCGGCGTCGAGATAGACGCAGTAGGCCGCGCCGCGGTTGAAGTCGATGGGCCCGGCGCAGCGGTAGGCGAGGCGCAGCCCGTCCTTCGCCGGCGCGGCGTAAAACGCCGTCCAGTCGCAGGGGCTCACGCCCTCGACGCGGTCGCGCTCGAGCGGCGTCCCGCCGCCGCCGGTTTTCACCTCGCCCCGCGCCGTTGCGACCGCTATCGTCAATCCGATGCCCGCCATGCAAATCCCCGCCAGCCGTTTCATGTTTCGTCTCCCAAAGATTTCCGTTTGACAATTATTTTGATACATCATATAAATAACCCTGTCAACCTTGGAAACCAGTGGAGCGAACGATGAACACATGGCGTTGGGTTTTGATGATGGCGCTCGGATTTGCGGGCGTTGCGCGGGCCGATCTGGAGGGGACCTACAAGACCATCACGCTCGACGGGAGCCTGGCGGATTGGGATTCGGGCGACGTGTTGTATGACGATGCCGAGATCGCGGACGGCGACCCGGAGAATTCATCGTACGCGAACGTCTACGTGGCGAACAATGACGTGAATCTCTTTATTGGATTGGAAACGAAGGGTTCGGGCGGCGGCGATATTTTTAACACCTACACGCGGAACATCTACATCGACGCGGATATGGACGGCGACACGGGTTTTGATTCCGGGTGGATGACGGGCGGGTACGACTATCTCGTGCAATATGGCGCGGGCGGCGGCGTGTATTCGGTCTTCGCGTTTACCGGCGGCGACCAGACCGCCTGGAGCTGGAATTTCGTCGATACGATTGCCTATTCGTATGGCGACAGCGCGATTGAACTCGCGATTCCGCTCGCGCAGGTGGGCCTCTCCGGCGGCGATTCGGCGCGCATTGAATTCCATGTGACGGGCGCCGGCGTGAACACGGAAACGTGGGCGCACCAATCCGAGGCGTCCGTGGAAACCTACACGGTGGCGGTGGTTCCGGAGCCGGGCACGGCGCTGTTAATCGGGGGCGGGCTGGCGGCGCTGGGCATGATGCGCCGCCGCGCGCGGACGGCCTGACCGATGGCCACGCATGCGGACTTCGCGCGGGGACGATTCATGAATCGAGCCTTCCACGGTGTGGCCTGTCTTATTTTCTCCCTTGCGGCGGCGCCCGTCGTCGCGGAGGCGCCGTTGCAGCCGTTCAAGACGGCCGGTGGGCGGTTGGGCTTCCTGGTTCCGGGCGCGGTTTCGCCGGAGGGCCTCCGCGTCCTGGTGGATGAAGCCGATGCGCCGGGCGGGTTCGCGCCGTGGGGAATTGATCGCATGTCGGAAGGGGCGTCGGTGTACCGCTATCCGGATGGCGAGCAGGCGTGGCGCTGGGAGAATGAGGGCAGCGTGACGTTCGTCGTGCAGTCCAACGTGATGGCGATGGTCTTGCCGAATATCCCGGCGCAGGGCCGTTTTCGCTGGATCGCGGAGTGGTACGACGACCAATGGCAGGTGAGCCGCCGTTACCCGGCCGAAGGCATCGCGACGAACGACGCGGACGCCCTGCCGCCGGCCCCGGCATGGTTCGACCCGCGGATGCCGGACATCGCGGAGCTGATCCGCTTTTCACCGACCTCGCTGTCGCGCCGGTTGCAGCGCGACTACATCGATGGGACATGGCGCACGGTCGATCCCATGCCCGCGCTGCCCTCCCTCGCGTTGCCCGGCGTCGAAGCGCGGGCGGAACTGGTGCTCGCGTGGACGGACCCGCGGAGTGGCCGGACGGTTTCCCTGTCGCCGCAAAGCGCCGGGACGGACGGCGCCCGCACGCGCTGGCGCGGTGCGACGCCGGACGGCGACGCATGGTTTCTCGTGGCGGACTCCGCTGCGCCGGACGCGATGGAGGTCGTCGCGTGGGTGCAGGCGGAGCGCGAGCGCGTGTTCCGGCTCTCGCTCGGCGCGCGATTCCCGGACGGGGAGTGGACCTGGTTTGACGACATGCATGCCGCCGTCGCGCTCAAACCCGGGCAGCGCCACGGGGTGGACGGCCCGTCGCCGTACGGCCTTTTGCAGCGGCGTTCGCATTATCCCTTCGGCGTGATCGCGACGGAGCAGGCGGTGCTGATCGCGGAAACCGATGGCCGCGAACCCCGGCATTTCCAGATTGAGGCGGCCACCGACGAACGGGTGTTGTGGATTCACTACGACCTGGCGGCGACGCCGTTGACCGGCCATTTCCCCGGCCGCGCCGCCGTGCGCGCGCACTTTCGCGCGGAGCCCCGGACGGACGTCCAGCCGTTCCGCGCGGCGTTGCGCACGCTGTACGAACGCGATCCCGCGTGGTGGGTCGCGCGCACGCCGCGGCACGGCTTGTGGATGCCGTTCACCGACATCGGCGCGGTTTCCAACGCGTCGGATTTCGGCTTCGCGTTTTTTGAAAAGGTCGGACCGCACGGCGCGGACCTCGACAACGCGCGCGCGGTGGGCGCGTACAACCTGATCTACACGGAGCCGTGGCTCTATTGGCTGCCGCTCGCGAACACCTCCGAGTGGAACCGCGCCGCGGCGGTGCGGCGCATGGAGGAACTCGCCCGCAACGCGGTCGGCAAGGAGCGCGAATTCGCGTCCGCCGGGCTGCTGGGCGCGACGCGCGACGCGGCGCAGCAGCCGCGCATCCAGTTCCTCGCCACCCCGTGGAGCACCGGCGCGCGGATGGAGGTCATCACGGACCCGGAACTGCCGGTGACGTCGAACGCCACGGTCAACCGCGCGATGGCGGAGTGGCGCTTCATCCGCGAATCGCTGGAGGACCCGCGGGCGGACGGGATCTATCTCGACTCGCTGTCGGCGATGGAAACGATCGACTACAATCCGGCCGCGCTCTCGGTGGCGGATCATCCCCCGACGTTCGTGCTGGCCGATCTCAAGCCCGGCGTCGCCACGCCGATCCAGGCGGTGGAGTTCACCG
The DNA here is from genome assembly GCA_035327585.1 of Kiritimatiellia bacterium. GTDB lineage: Bacteria > Verrucomicrobiota > Kiritimatiellia > CAIVKH01 > CAIVKH01 > JAMLJG01. Next base: position 61,619 of record DAOLDD010000004.1, read on the forward strand.
CCGCGCTCGCGGGCTATTTGCGGTCGCGCGGCCAGTACCTGATGGCGAATTTCCCGTGCTGGCGTTTTCCGTTCTTCATGCCGTACATCGACATCCCCGGCGAGGAAACCACCTGGTACACGGGCCGGCAGTACACGCCGATGAGCGAGCGCGAGCGCAACTACCGCCGCGCGATTTCCGGCGCGAAACCGTTCGGTTTCCTCCAGGCCACGCATTTCACGGAGCTCTCGCTGGACGACATGGAGAAATATTTCCGCGATTGCCTCGCGCTCGGACTGCTGCCGAGTTTCTTCAGCCACGACGGCGCGAACGATCCCTACTGGGTGGACGCTTCGCTGTATGAGCGGGACCGGCCCCTGTTCCGGCGCTATCTGCCCTTGACGATCCGCCTGTCCGAGGCCGGCTGGGTCCCGGTGGCCGACGCCGTATTCAGCGCGCCCGAGGTGCAGGTGGAGCAGTTCGGGAAATCGACGGACGATGTTCGCTGGATCACGCTGCGGAACACGGGTGCGCGCCCGGCGACGGGCGTCCTTCGCGCGCGGGACGGCGCCGGGGAGCGCATCGCGTACGCGGTGGATTCGGGGCATGTGTATCCGACGCTCGCGGATGCGCCGGAAATCGAATTGGAGCCCGGCGCGGTCGCCGTTTGGGCGCTGCTTGCGCCCGGGGCGTTGCGGCCGGAGGCGGCCTGGTTCCGCCGTCACGCCGCGCACCACGCGCAGTATCGCGCGGCCGCCGCGAATCTCGAATCGTTCGCGCGCGAGCATGAGCGGGGGTTGCGCGCGGATGTCGTGGCGCGCACCGTGGCGCCGATGGATGAGCAGGTTGACCTCGCGTTGCTGTTGGAGGCGGACGGCGCGTGGCCGATGCAATTCCTGCACATCAGCGGCGACAACGCCGGCGTCGGCGTGGCGCGCGACCTCGTGGCGCGCGAACGCCTGGAGGTGTCGATGCCGAATGCGCTCGACGCGCGGGCGGGCCGCTGGGCGCGGGTTCGCTGGCAGATGCAGGTCGACGGGCGTCCCCAGGTCTATGAGCGCATCGTCCTGCCGCCGACACGGCCGGACATCCTGTTTGATGGACCCGATGGGCGCTTCGTTGCGGGCGACGACGAGGCGCTGCTGGTCTTCTCCGTGACGAATCGCGGCGCGCGCGCGCGGACCATCACGCTGCATGCGACGGGCGATCTTCCCGGCGCGCGGCTCGAGTGGAGTCTGCCGCCGGGTGGCTCCACGCAGGCGCTTGTCCGCGTGGAGGCGCACGACGCCCGCATGCGCCGGGTCGTGACGCGGTGGGAACTGGACGGGCGCACCGAACGCGAGCACGAGGTGTTTGTGATCTTCGCGCCGCCGCTGGATCATCTCGCGACGAAGGCTGGCGTGCGCGTCACCGCGGACAGCGCTTATTCCGGGTACACGACGGCGCCGATCCACGACGGCGTGCTCGAAACCGCCGGGCTGATCTGGCACGACGCGGCGTTCGCCAGCGCCGAAACGTCCGAGCCCCATTGGATTCGCATTCAGTTCCCCGCGCCCGAAACGGTGTCCTCCGTCACCGCGCACTGGAACGCGGAGGGCGGCGTGTTGTACGCGTCGCGCCGCGGCGAGGTCTGGGGCCAATTGTCCGACGGACGTCGCGTGAAGCTCGGCGCGTTTGACGGCGCATCCGCCGGCTCGTCCACGCGCGTCTCGTTCGCGCCGGTGTCGGTCGGTGCGCTGGAGTGGCGGCAACCGTCGTCCGGCGGTTCGGCCGCGCGGCCGGACTTGTTGTGGGTGGTGGAGCTGGAGGTGCGATGAAGCTGGCGCTGCTCGACTGGTTGATGCTGGCGCTGCCGCTGGCCGCCGTGCTCTTCATCGGGCTGAAGGCGCGCCGCCACATGCGCAGCGTGGCGGATTTTATGGCGGGCGGGCGCGTGGCGGGGCGCTACCTCGTCGCCGTGTCGGACGGCATGGCCGCGATGGGCCTGATCACCGTCGTCGCGCTGTTCGAGTTCTACTACAAATCCGGGTTCGCCATCGGGCACTGGAACAACCTCGCGGTGCCGATCTGGCTGTTCATCAATCTGACCGGCTACATCGTCTATCGCTTCCGCGAAACCCGCGCGATGACGATGGCGCAATTTTTCGAGGTGCGCTACAGCAAGCGCTTCCGCGTCTTCACCGGCGTGTTGTGCTACGTGTCGGGCATCGTCAACTACGGCATCTTTCCCGCCGTCGCCGCGCGGTTCTTCATCCACTACTGCGGTTTGCCCGCGAACCTCGATCTCTTTGGCGTGGAGATCCCGACGTTCGCCGCGCTGATGGCGGTATTCCTCGGGCTCGCGTTGTTCATCGTGCTCGGCGGCGGGCATCTGACCAGCATGGTGACCGACTGTGTGCAGGCGCTGTTCGGCTACGTGATCTACTTCGCAATCGCCGTCGCGATTCTCGTCCTCTTCCGCTGGGAACAGATCGCGACGGCGCTGCTCGACCGGCCGGCGGGCCAGTCGCTGCTCAATCCGTTCGATACCGGCGGGCTGCAGGATTTTAATCTCGCGTACGTGCTGATCAGCATCGTCGGGTCGGTCTATGCCTACATGGCGTGGCAGGGCAACCAGGGGTTTAACTGCGCCGCGGTGAGCCCGCACGAGGCGAAGATGGGCCGCATCCTGGGGACCTGGCGGGCCGGCGCGCTCTACGTGATGCTGGCGCTGATCGCCGCAGCCGCGTACACCTTCATGCACCATCCCGACTTCGCGCCGCAGGCGGCCGCGGCGAGCGCCGAGCTGGCGGCGATCGGCGACGCCACGTTGCGTACGCAGGCGACGGTGCCGGTGGTCGTCTCGCATTTCCTGCCCATCGGCCTCATCGGCGCCTTCGCCGCCGTGATGTTGTTCCTCATGATCTCCACGGACACGACCTACCTGCATTCGTGGGGCAGCATTCTCATCCAGGACGTCGTGTTGCCGCTGCGCAAAACCCCGTTTACGCCGGAGGAACACATCCGCTGGCTGCGCTGGTCCATCGCGGCGGTGGCGATCTTCGCGTTTCTCTTCAGCCTGTTGTTCCGGCAGAACGACTACATCCTGATGTTCTTCAGCATCACGGGCGCGATCTACCTGGGCGGTGCGGGTTCCGTGATCGTCGGCGGGTTGTATTGGAGCCGCGGCACGAGCGCGGGCGCGTGGGCGGCGATGATCGCGGGGGCGGTGCTGGGCGGCGGCGGCCTGCTGCTGCAGCAGTTCTGGCCTTCGGTGGTCGGCGTCCTGTCGGGGCTGGGTGTGGGCGGGGAATGGCTGGCCGCCCACGGCGAGCGGTTTCCCGTCAACGGGCAGTGGATGTGGCTCTACGCGTTCTGCGCCGCGATTGCCGCGTATGTGGTGGTCTCGCTGTTGACCTGCCGCGCGCCTTTCAACATGGAGCGGATGCTGCATCGCGGGGCCTACGCGCGCGCCGAGGATCGTCCCGCGACCGCGACGCCGGCGGCGCGCCACTGGCTCGACCGCTACCTCGGCGTGGACCGGGAGTTCAGCCGCGGCGACCGCATCCTGTCCTACAGCGTATTCGCCTGGACCATGCTCACCTTCGCCATCTGGCTGGCCGCCACGCTGCTCAATCTGTCGCCGCGCACGCGCTGGACCGGCGAGGGCTGGGCGGCCTATTTCCACGTGGTGGGCATCTGGATTCCGCTCGGCATGGGGGCGGTGACCAGCATCTGGTTCAGTTGGGGCGGCATCCGCGATTTGCGCCGATTGTTTCGACGCCTCGCCGAAATGCGGCGGAACGTGCTGGACGATGGCCGCGTGGTCGGCCACCAGAATGCCGATGACGCCGGAAAATCCTGAATAATAAGCTAATATTTGCACTTTTGGTCCGGGCCGCCGCCGGTTAAGGAAATGCGCCCCAAAAAACATCGCCGCCCCACTTAACAAATTCTTGTTGCATAAATATGTTATATCAAATATATTGATCTCCGGTTGGGGGGAGTATGTCAAATAACGCAAATCGAAGCTCGCGGGTGCTGCTCGTGGCGATGGGGGTCGCGCTGGCCATGCCCGCCGCCGGCTGGGCGGGACGGTTCCTGGACGTCACGATGGACGGGTCGCTCGCCGAGTGGCAGGCCGGGGACCGGCTCTATGACGACTCCGAAATCACCGACGGCGTGCCGGACGCGTCCACGTATTCGGACGTCTATGTGGCGAACGACGCGGATAACCTGTACATCGGGCTGAAGCTGAAGGGCAACAGCTCGATCTTTTCCGATTGGACGCACAGCCTCTATCTCGACATCGATGGCGACGGCGGCACGGGTTTTAATTCCGGCTGGATGAGCGGAGGCTACGACCGCCTCGTGCAGTATGGCGGCGGGGGCGGCGTGTACAGCGTCTATTCCTTCACCGGCGGCGACGCCCAGTCGGCGTGGGCGTGGAACTATGAGGGCGCGATCGGCTATGCCTACAACGATGATGTCATCGAATGGTCGATTCCCCGCTCCGCGCTGGGCGGTGCAACGATGGCGCGGCTCCAGTTTCTGACCGAAGGCGGCTCCGTGGGCGTGCAAACGTGGGCCTACCAGTTCGAGGCGGGCGCAAAAACGTATTCCTTCGCCGCGACGCCGCACTACACGGTGACGGTGGCGAGCGCGCGGGGCACGCCGAGTCCC